>DIYF01000079.1 GCA_002427745.1 Roseivirga sp. UBA6061
GAAATCACCATAACCAGCCCGCCAGGTGGTGTTGATTACCTTACGGTTATCGCTGTTATACTCTACAAAATACTGAGTGTACTTATAGTTTTCTACCGGAAGTGGCGTATCTGCACCGATCAGGTTGGTGGGTACCGGCAGATTGGTTTCACTGAAAACACGATTGAGCCTGATCTCACTGGTATTCTTAAAAATGAAATCATAGGCTATGCCGTGTCTTCTCTCGTTAAGGCTGCCATCAGGATTCAGCCAGGCATTGTGCCAGGTGCGGGGCCCGTGCTGGTTCAATCGGCTATCGCTCTTTTTAGGAATAAAGCGATATAAGGTCCAGGGGTTAATGCGCGTATATCCCTGTCTTGTAGTCTCTTCGGTAATGGCATTGAAATTATTGATACGCGGGTTAAAGCCCAGTTCAGTAATGAAGTTTTGCCCGATCACATCCAGGGTCCAGCCCATGCGCAGGTGTCTGCCACGGTATCTTCCGCCAAAGCCATAATAGAAGTTTTTGTTCAGCTTTTCTTCTGTCATGGCGCCATGAAATCTGAAAGTATTATTCCATTTTCCTCCGGGGTGCACATACTGAAACTCAACTCCTGCATTGCGGGCATAATCCGTTGTCTCAGTGCCGGTTGTCTGTCTGTTGAGAACTATTGCTTTCAGTATAGATCTTTTCAAAACCCGTTGATGAACAGCCGCTACTGTATAGTTATTGGCTTCTGTTTCTCCCTGCTGACGGGTCTGTACATTCATAAAGCCCGCACGTAGATTCTCATTCACATTTCCCGTGAGTCTGGCTCCATAGAGTATTGGTACTTGCTGACCACCATTGAGGCCTATGCGCCTGGAAAAGAAGGGTTGTACCTGCCAGGCTCCGAAGTTGGAGAAGATGTCTCCATTTTCCAGAAAGAAGTTTCGTCTTTCCGGGAAGAATATACTGAAGCGTGACAGGTTGGTTACCTGCTGATCAACGTCCACATTAGAGAAGTCAGGGTTCAGAGTCAGGTCCAGGTTCATAGAGCCGGTAATGGCAATTTTAGCATCCAGCCCGCCATCAAAGTCCTGATTGTAATTGGTATTACCTTCGTCGTTTTCAAAGTCACGGTTGGTGCCACCAGCCAGATAGGGGATCAGCACTACCTTGCCCTCTGCTTGTTTAGGCTTGGCATCCCAGTCGAGTGTGCCCATAAAATTGAGGTTGATACCACCATAGTTTAAAGGAAACTGAGTCCAGGTAGAGTAACTGTTCCGTTGCATATCTCCGCGAATAAAATTGATACCCCACTGGCCGTTATCACTGCTGTAACGCAGTGTTTTAAACGGAATGGCCATTTCCACCACCCAACGGTCAGGATACTGCTGAACACTGGAGTACCATTTGTTGTCCCAGTTGGGGTCTGCTTCAGAGTCTACACCATCTATGCTCAGCAGCGCCTCTATCTGCGCGCCTCCGGCATTTACACCAAACAGAAAGCCATTTTGCTTGCCATTCATCGGGTCAAGCACAAAGGTGAAATTATCACTACTCCAGTGAGCATCTTCATTGTCTCTTCTTAAGGTCTGGATTACCCGCTCCCCATCGTCATAGCATATGGCCGTTACATAGACAAAATCACTGTCATAGGTCATTTTTACCTCAGTCAGGGCATCGGCAAAGCCCGTATCAAGCGGCCAGTGATTTCTCAGTGCCTTGATACTGGGTATATCCTGCCACTCCGCTTCATTCTGCTGCCCGTCAATCATGATCTGACCGGAGGTCTTTTGCATACTGTAGTGATAGGTCTCGCGTGTATCGGCCTGCTGTTGCGCCATCAATCCCTGGCAAATAATTACCACGATTAAGCTAAAAAATGCCTTCATTATGTTGTTGATTTGAGTTTACCACCAGCGGTGGCTTCGGTCGTTTATACCCATACCGAATGCTTTAGTTGCTGCGAAAGACGCTTTTTAGACCGAACAGGACGTTCTGCTGATGGAACCGGCAAAATAATATGCGAACCGCTTCAGGAGGTAAATAGTGTTACTGATGGGGATATCCAGCCTTTTGGTCTAAGAAGGGGATTATTTGCAACTTAATGGATAAGTTTGGGGTCTTAACACTGCACTGACTACCATATGCCCACGATAAGTTTCGAACGATTGATCTTTAAAACACCACGCATTCTATGGCATCTGGTGTTCTGGATTGTGTTCATTTCTTTTTTCGCGATTGTGTATGGAAGCTTTGAGGAAAGATATGCCCGACAGTTTTTGATTCAACTGTCAGACGCCATTGTACAAATACCCCTGGTATATATCACGCTCTATTACCTGATGCCCAAACTGCTCTTTAAAGAGCGCTATGTGGCTTTCTCTGTATCATTGATAGTACTGGTATTCCTCTTCAGTATCGCTTCCTGGGCGGTGTATGTATACATTCAGCACCCGTCTTTTTGGGCGCATGACAGCTACGTACCTAAACTCTGGACCTGGGCCAAGATCTTTAAGACCACAGGTAAGGTATATCCTGTAGTAGTACTGGCTATTGTGATCAAATGGTTTAAGTACTGGTATCAGGATCAGAAGCGAACACAGCAGCTGGAGCAGGAAAGGCTCCAGGCAGAATTGAAGTTTCTGAAAGCTCAGGTACATCCACATTTCCTCTTCAATACACTCAACAACCTCTATGCGCTCACATTGAAGCAAAGCAAGGATGCCTCTGAGGTGGTGCTTAAGCTGTCAGACCTGCTTGACTATATGCTCTATGAGTGTAATGCCGACTGGGTGCCCCTGAAGAAGGAGATTAAGCTGGTAGAAGATTATATATCGCTGGAAAAAATACGCTACGGCCAGCGCCTGGAGGTTTCCTTTAACATAAGGGGAGAGGTGGATGAGACGATGATTGCTCCCATGATGATTTTGCCTTTTGTGGAAAACAGTTTTAAGCACGGAGTAAGTGGCGAGCTGGATCAGTCATGGGTGAGTATTGACCTTACCGTTAAAGGAGAAAGCTTAACCCTGAAGGTAGAAAACAGTAAAAGTAAAAACGGGGAGAATGAGGACCGGTTTGACTATAAGCAGGGAATTGGGTTGAAAAACGTCAAAAGAAGGTTAGATTTGCTTTATGCAGATCGGTTTGATCTGAACATCCTTGACTCAGAAGAGTCGTTTTTGGTCGTGTTAAAACTCAATCTCAAAGGTCAATCATGAGTTTGAAATGTATTATTGTTGATGATGAGCCTCTTGCACTGGAGGTTCTGGAAGCGTATATAGAAAGAATAGAAGGGCTTGAACTGGTGGCGAAATGTGAAAATGCGGTAAAAGCATTTGATGCCCTCAAAAAACTACAGGTAGACCTGATCTTTCTCGATATTCAAATGCCTAAGCTCACGGGCATCGACTTCCTTAAAGTGCTGAACCCAGCCCCTAAAGTAATTTTCACTACAGCCTACAGAGAATATGCCCTGGAAAGCTATGAGCTTAACGTGGTAGACTACCTGCTGAAACCTATTGCCTTCAATCGCTTTATGATGGCAGTAAATAAAGCCATGGATGGTACAGTGGAATATGAGGAGTCTGCTGAAGAAGCCAGCTTACTCAAAAATGATCACCCATACATCTTTCTTAAGGCAGACCGTAAAATGGTCAAGGTGTATCTCAAGGATATCCTGTATATCGAAAGCCTTAAAGATTATGTGAGAATCAAAACCCCTGAAAAAGAGATCGTGTCATTACAGAAGATCAGTTACCTGGAGCAAAAACTACCGGAAGATCTCTTTATGCGTATTCACAGATCCTTTATTGTGCCTATTAAGAAAATTGAGGCCTTTTCTAATCATGCCGTGGAAGTGGGAGGTAAGGAGCTACCCATTGGCCGTAACTACAAGAATCAGGTACTCGATATTCTTAACAACGACAGTTCTATACTGGACTAGGCAGAGTACACCGCATTCATTTAGTGTAACAAAAAGCGGTTTAACCTCTGTAAATGAGGCATTCCCTGGTACGTTTACCTTATGCGTACCTCTTTAGAGGTGGTAAATTATGTGATTAAGCAAAATCATCATTCCTTTGGAGCCAGTACTTCTGCCAAATGCCTGAGGCTGAGGAAACGGATATCTGCCCATGGAAACACTACTTAACCAGTTTGTCTTTTTCGGCTTTTTTCAAAGCATCCTGCTGCTGGCCATTTATGCCTTTTCTTCTGAAAGAAGAAGGAATATCAGTGGTTACCTGACTGTTTTAATTGCTGTACTTCTGCTCGGGCTTTCCGGCAAAATCCTCAATACCACTGCCATATTTGGTACATCTACCAGGTATATGGCCCTGTCAGAATTTGCCAACCTGCTGTTCGGTTCAACGGTCTTTCTGTTTACGCGCTCATCTCTGCTCAAAAAGCCTTTTACCAGAAGAGATCTGTTGCACTATGTGCCGGCTCTCATCTATAGCTCTTTTATTGTGATTCTGTTTGTTATCCCGTCTGCTGATGCAGTACGAGCGCGCTTTCAGGGCAATGCCATGCAAAATCACATTCTTTTGTTCATAGGCATCGCTTTGGTTGTCAATGTGGCCTATTGGTTTGCCAGCTTTCGCATTTTCATAAAGTTCAGACGGAATATGAAAGAAGAGCTGAGCTATGTGGTCAAGTCTGCCTTCTTCAGAAATTTCCTGGTGGCTATAGGCCTGTGCCTGCTGGTATGGATCAGTTTCTACCTGGTGAGTGCCTTGGGTTATGACTTTGTAGAGCCCCTGGCCAGGCATTATATCTGGACCAGCATCGCCCTTATCATTCTCTTCATCTCCTTCTACACACTTCGGGAACCTGAGCTGTTCAGGGTATCAGAAAAGATTCAGGTTAAAAAATATGCGCAATCCCGATTGACGGAGGCCGATCTTAACACTTTGAAAATGAAGCTTGACCAGCTCATGCTTGAGAAAAAGCCTTATCTGAACAGAAAACTGATGAAAGCCGATCTCTCCAGGATGTTGGGCATCAACGAGGCGGAGCTCTCGCGACTGCTCAATGAGAATATTGGCATGAACTTTTTTGAATATGTGAATTACTACCGGATCAAGGAGTTTGTATCTCTCGCAAAGACAGAAAAAGCCAGACAGCTCACTTTCTACGGACTGGCACAGGAGGCAGGCTTCAACTCTAAAACCACCTTCAACAAATCATTCAAAAACCTGATGGGGAGTTCCCCTTCGGCTTATTTCAAACAACAAAACTGAAAATGAAAGAAACGCTTACTGTGCTGATGCTTTGTATGGCCATCAGTGTCAACGCCCAAATTACAACGCCTCATCTAAGCCCTGACGCCATGGTCACCCAAAAGGTAGGTCTTGTAGATATCTCCATCGAATACTCGCGTCCAGGCGCGAGAGGCAGGGCTATTTTCGATGCAAAATCAGGTTTATTGCCTTATGGTGAGTTCTGGAGAACGGGGGCTAATACAGCCACTAAAATCTCTTTTTCTGACAGCATATCAGTAGGCGGGCATGCGCTTCCACGAGGGGAATATACCCTGCTCAGCAAGCCGGGAGCCACAGAATGGCAAATCAGTTGGTTTAAGTATGAAAGCAGCAACTGGACCAGTTATGTATCGAAGCCTGCGCTCTTTGTACTGGAAGTACCTGTTACAGCCATCAGTCATCATGTGGAGACCTTTGGCATTCGCATAGAAGACATTACCATGAACAGTGCCAGTATGGTATTGGAATGGGAACGTACAAGGCTGGTTATTCCTCTAAAACTCTATGAGGACCGAAAAATTCTGAGCTCTATCGAGCGCACTTTAAATGGCCCCGGTAAGGCAGAATACTTCCAGGCAGCCTTGTATCTGCACGAATCAGGAGGAGACCTGAATAAGGCCCTGGAATATATTCGCAAGGTAACGGCCTATGAAAATGCACTCTTCTTTGAGGTAACCAGAGAGGCCATGATCCTGAGAGATCTCGGTCAAAAAGGAGAGGCCCTGAAAAGTGCTAAAAGGGGGCTGAGCCTGTCAAAGAAGGTCAGAAGTGCAGATTTTATCAGGTTAAATAACAAGCTGATCAAAGAACTGAGTACTGATTAATCAGGAAATTCAGCCTTCCCGGTAATCAAGTTATCGGATGCCTCATACAGGCTTAGTCAATCAGGCACTTTGCATCAGTGCCTGATAGGCTCCTGAACGCATTTGGTAGTCCCATGACGAAATACCGGGCTCAATCTTGCCAATCGCCTCTTTGATCTCTCTGTGAAGCCACTCCAGGCCCAGAAAGTAATCGAGCCACCGGGGCTCTGAGGCATTCAGGCCGTATTGGAGGCACCAGCTGAGATAGTCTTCAGACTCCGCATAGTCCTCCAGGCTGCGGAGTACCAAAAAGAGACAGGCGAGTTGGTTATGGATAGAAAAGTCTCCATACTCATCTTCAATATAAAGCAACCAGCTTTGACCTTTCAGTCGTAACTCGACTCTAAAGGGTTGATCTACTCTCGGGGTGTCAATTGGGGATACTCTTAGGGTATAATCTTCCTGAAGGCGTTTCAGGCGTTTTATTTCGGGGTAATTCATAATTCGGGTTCGTTGAGTTGTCTGACCTTTCTTCTATGACGATCTGTATTAAAAAAACACGTAGGCCATTTCGCTTAAAGTACTTTTACACAACCTTCTGGATTGATAACGTTCTGAGAAAGAAGAAGTTCCTTTATGTGTTAAGCCAACGTTTGAAACGCGTGATTTTGTCGGTTGGCACCAGTACCAGGTCGGGTGTTTCTACACTCAGGTTCACTTTCAGTTTCCTGGCTGAGTACTGTACCACCTCCCGGACCGCCTCAATATGAATCAGGTATTGTCGGTTTACTCTGAAGAACTCATCGGGACTGGTCCAGGATTCAATCTTCTCCATGCTTTCATCAATCACATAGCGTTTACCTTGCCTGGTTACCAGATAAACTGCTCTTTCGTGCGCATAAAAACAGGCCACATCCTGTATAAGCACTGTCTGCATTTTACCACCATAGCTCACCATGACTCTTTTTTTGAAGCCACTTGCACCCGCGCTATTACTTTTAGCGGTGTAGTTATCAAGCAGAAGCCTCAATGAGTCATTTACTTCTTTCTGAGGTCGGGAATACCTGTCGTATTTATCCAGTGCTCTGGTAAGGGCCTCACTATCTATGGGTTTTAGCAGATAGGCCAGACTGTTCTGATCAAAGGCCCTGATGGCGTACTCATCATAAGCGGTAGTAAAAATGATGGGCGTTGTCACCTGTAGGCTGTCAAAAATCTTAAAGCTCAGATCATCTGAAAGGTGGATGTCCATGAAGATCAGGTCTGCCTCATTTCCGGCAAGCCAGGCTATGGCGTTTTTGACCGACTCTATCACGGCCACTACTTCCAGTTCGGGCATTGCCTCTTCCAGCAGCATGATAAGCTTCTCTGCTGCCAGTTGTTCGTCCTCAAGAATCAGTACCCGCATGTTTTTCTTTTAAAAGTGGTAGCCTGGCTACATACTGGCCATTTTCAATATAGAATTCAGGTACTCTCATATTCAGCAGCTTATATCGCTGGCTCAGGTTGTTCTGTCCGATTTGTGTAGAGGCCTCCGTGGTTTCCCGTGGCTGATAGCTATTATTAATTACCAGGGTATCTGCCTCAACAAAAATATCTATGTGAAGCGGATACTCCCTTGAGATAATGTTATGCTTTATGCTGTTTTCAATGGTAACCTGCAGTGTCATCGGTGGCAGAAGGTAATCCAGGGCCTGTGCTTCAATGCGCTGATTTACCACCAGGCTATCGGTATACCTGATTTTCTGAAGAAAGACATAGGAATCCAGCACCTTCAATTCTTTTTTCAAAGGAACGAGTTGTTCCTGATTGAGCTCCAGAATATACCGAAACACATCAGAAAACCTTGCGATAAAACGATCTGCGAGCTTGGTGTCCTTATAGATCAGGCTTGAAAGAACGTTCAGAGAATTGAAAAGAAAATGTGGATTGATCTGGTGTTTCAGCACTTCAAACCTCGCGATATAGTTCTCCTGCTCCAGGTTTTTGGCCTTTGCTGACAGCTCTATGTTCTCATCACTGATCCGCATGATTTCATGAAAAGTGAACAACATGAAAAGGGTAATAAAGGACATGATGGAAGTGAGTAATTCAAAGTCATAATCTCCATCAGACTCTGGTTTGACTCCCTGCCAATCAAAGTAGTTTATCACAAAAGAGGTGGCAATGGTAAGAAAGGCTACCAGCCCCAGGATGATAGACACCTCCAAAATGAACCTTTTCAACAGCGCCTCCTGCCAGGGAAACCGCCTGTTGAGCCCTTTTACCACCCATGAGCTTAGAAAACTCATTACGATACACACCAGAAACAGCTTGGGGATATCGAAGAGGAGTTCTCCCAGGATAAAGGCGATCCCGGGAGAATCCACATCAAAGAAGTCTTCAATGGCCAGAAAAACCGCTACAACACTCGCAGTGAACAGGTAATAAAGGAGGTGACGTTTGTCTTTGAGCATTTTACTGGATTTCACAATCAATGGCTGAAACGACTCCTGGCGGAGTTTTAGTTTTCAGTGATAACAATTCTTTTTTCCGATACCTGGTTGACACTGAAATATCCCAGGGGATGATTCTCAGGGTCGCTCAAGTTACGAATGTTTCCCCGCACAGGAGCAGGAGGGGTATCCACCAACTGGCCTGTCCTGCCGGTTTGGTCAAACAGCAGGAAATAATAGTCAAAAGCGTTTTTGGAAATACCTATTTGCCTGATCAACACTTCCTGTCCCGGAGTCACTACAGACTCTGAATTGGGCAGGTACCCGACAATCTGGTTTCCGTCAAAGAACTCATCACTGGCGATCAGGCTTTGGTTGTTACCAGGGTCTGGCAGCATAAATTGTTCACCATCTATCCAGGTTTCCCAATAGTAATAGTTTTCCTGGCCCTCAGGGTCTGTGAAGTCAATAGCTACTTTAATTCCTCCGTCTTCGAACAGGCTTTCTTCTTCAAAAATCTGATAGATACCCTCAATTTCAGATACAGGGCTCATTACCTCCGAAGCCAGGTATTCCTGTGCCTGCCAGATGATGTGCAGGTCGTAGTTATCTGAAGTAAGGGCAGTCAGCGTATTACATTCGTATATGCCACCAGGGGTTTCTGTGTAGGTATAGCGGTTTCCCAGCTCATCTTCCACCCAAACCTCTGCACCGGTAGCAGGGCTTGGTTCTTCATTTTTAAAAAAGTCTCCAAGCAGGCTCAGCTTTAGTCTTTGTACCTCCGGAAGGCTCCCGTCTATCACCTGTAGATTTCCCTCTATGACAAGTTTCTCAGGTACTTCGCCCAAGTCCAGTGTTACTTCTTTAGTACAGGCAAAAAGGGCCGTGATGACTCCCAGTAGGAGCATTCTTGTTTTATATCTTTTGTGTTTCATGTGGATTAGAATTTGAAGTTGTAGGTGATGCTGGGAGTAATGCCGAAAAGGAAGCTCTTGTATGCTTTGGTCTCGCCCGGGTTGTCCTCTGATTCCTGAAAGTAAATGGTGGAAGCGTTAGCCCGGTTATACAGGTTGTAAAAACCAAAAACCCATTCTCCATTGCGTGCCACCCCGTTTTTTGCTTTTCGTTTGAGCGTCATTGATACATCCAGCCTGTGATTGGCAGGAAGTCGATGCTGGTTTCTCGTTTCAAAATGAGGCACAACCAGCCCGGAATACTTATATCTGCCCTGAGGGAAGTTCCCCGGTATTCCAGAGGCATAGATAAAGTTGGCCGACAGGTCAATTCGCTTATTGAGCTGATAAACACCCGTGATTGACAGGTCGTGTCTCTTATCGAAGTTGGTGGGGTAGTAGCGGCCACCATTAATACCGGGGTCTTCAGGACCAATACCGGTGACCTTACGCTCACTTTTAGAAAGTGTATAGCTCAACCAGCCGGTTAGTCTCCCGGTATTCTTCTTGATGTAGAGCTCCAGGCCATAGGAGCGACCATCTCCGCTCAGAAGCTCAGTTTCGATGTTGTTATTGGTCAGCAGGTCGGCACCATCTATGTAGTCGACCATATTTGACAGGTCTTTGTAATACACTTCTACTGAGGCTTCATAGGCATTTTGTTTGAGGTTACGGAAATAGCCCAGGGCAAACTGATCGGCCTGCTGAGGCTCAATAAATGAACCACTGGGGGCCCAGACATCAAGGGGAGTGGTAGCCGTAGTGTTGGATATCAGGTGGATATACTGATTCATCCGGTTGTAGCTGGCTTTAACTGAGTTGTTGTCGTCAATTACATAGGTAAGACCCACCCGGGGTTCCCAGTTGTCAAAGGTGGCAATGGCTTTGTTTTTATCATAAAGGCGACTTCCTGTTATCACGCCATCCTCATACCTGTCAAGTGCAGTATTATAGATTACCGGTTGATTGTTTTCATAAGAGTTAATTTCCTGCCTGCCGACACGCCTGAAACGAGAGTACCTGATACCGGCATTCAGTGCCAGTTTCCCCAGTGTGTATTCGTAGGATCCGTAAATACCCAGCTCTTCGGCCTTTTTGTTATCAAGAGCGGTCGGGTTGATGTTGGAGCCTTTGAGAGGAGAGACCGAGCCGGGTTTGAAAGTATACCACTTCTGATCTGCGCCAAACTCTATGGTAGCCTTTTCACCGGCATAGTAATTGAAATCGGCCTTCAGATTGTTGGTCAGAATATTGGACTTCCAGCGGTATTCAGCACCACTGGCCAGGTTGTCCAATGAGTAATCGTAGTTGCTGTAGATGGCAGAAAGATTCAGAAAAAGCTTAGGGCTGATCACAGAATTCCACCTGAGTGTCCCCGTAGCATTGCCATAATTATTGCTGAAGATGTTCCCGATGGCCAGCTTGTCTCTGCCGAAATAGCCGCTGAGAAAGATACGGTTGTTCTTGTTCAGGGTATAGTTCGACTTCAGGTTCATGTCATAGAAGTAAGCCGTATTATTATTATCGAGTAGCTGTAACAATACATCGCCCCAGGACCTTCGGGCCGCCACCATAAATGAGCCCTTATCTTTTACTATCGGGCCTTCTGCCAGCAATCGGCCCGAAATCAGACCAATACCGGCTTCTCCCTGAAATTCTTTAAGGTTACCTTCCTTTTGCCTGATATCGAGCACGGAGCTCAGTCGCCCTCCATAGCGTGATGGAATACCTCCTTTAAAAATCTTGATGTCCTTGATGGCATCCGGGTTAATCACCGAGTAGAAGCCCAGCAGGTGGGCCGAGTTATAGATGATTCCCTCATCCAGCAATATGAGGTTCTGATCTCCGGAACCACCCCGTACGTTGAATCCGGAGGCTCCTTCAGCTACTGATGTAATGCCGGGAAGCAGCTGGATAGACCTTACTACATCGGGCTCACCCAGCACAGCCGGAACCTTCTTGACCGTACCGGAGGAGATTTTGGCCACGCTCATTTCATTATTGGAGACATTGGCATTTTCTCTCTCTGAAAAAACAGTTACCTCCATTTGCCTGACCTCTGGTACCATGTCAAAGTTCAGGCTGGTATTGGCCTTAAGCTCAATACTCTTTTCCTGTGTCTCAAAGCCGATAAAGCTGAGCCTGACCGTATACTTTCCTGCGGGTAGGGTAATGGAGTAGAAACCATAGGCATTGGCTACGGTACCGGATTTTGTTTCGAGTACATAAATGGTAGCCCCGAAGAGGTCCTCACCCGAGCTGCCATCTTTTATGTAACCACTCAGTGTTACTTTTTCCTGTGCCACCAGACCATATGTGACACATAATAGAATCAGTGTGATTATTGATTTCATGTTTGTTGTTTGATGTTGGCACAAATCAATAATCAGAGAGGCTTTATAAGGAATTGAATTACCTGAACCCTGCAATCTTCAGGCTGAAGCTTACAACTGATCAATTACTCAGGGGCTTCTTTGAGAGATTAGAGGGGAGAGGCAATCAAGAGAAATGGGCTTTGAGTACATATACTCAGGGTCCTCTTTGAGAGACCCTGAGCGGGGATAGAGAGCCCCTGAGTAGGGTGATTATTAGAGAAAGCCTGATTCATGACATTGGCGAGGAGAAGTCTCCGTTGCATCAATTTTCAATGCTGGTTACTAAAACCACAGCATTGATCTGCTCTTATGCTTAGGGTCCTCTTCGAGAGACCCTAAGGGCGAGAAAGAGAGACCCTAAATGTGGAAAAACCTCTGCAGGGGGAGAATGTAGAACAGGGTGGAGTAGAGCCAGAAAGAACTGAGGCCTCCTAAAAGAAAAAAGCCCGTTCAATGAACAGGCTTTTTAAGGTGAATCAATGTATTTACTTTATCAGAATCAATCCTGATGGGCACCTGAATGTGCAGTAGGAATAGCTGAGTAGAGCTCCGGAGCACTTGCCGGAATAGAAATTGGGCCAAGAACTTCAAATTCGGTTGTCAGACAGCAAACTCCCTTGCCACCATCAGTTCCCAGCGAGAGCAGAACTGCCTGTGTTGGACTAATATGGAAGGCTACGATGTACATTAAGGGTACTACGGTCAACTCTGTATATTCCTGACCAAAATATTCAACACATACATCACTTATAATCTGGACACTCTTCTGTAAACCCAGTTGATCCTTTTCTTCTACCAGGAGAGGTGACCCTGAAAAACCCATTATTGGTACTACATTGAGCAATGTGCCACCTGTCACCATTGTTCCGTTTACTGATCCGGTCACATTAATTACATAGCCGTAGTAGGGGCCTACACTTTTGTAAGCTGGTGTATACATGCGGTTAAATGTCAGGTTGAGAATATCTCCATCTGCACTGGAGTTAGGGATTGTAAGTACCAGCATGCCCTCATTTTGTACGATTTGCATAGATTCATCAAAGGTGTATACCGTACTGTTAACTCCATCTTCCGATACCCCGATGGTCACCGTGTAAGTCTTCGTTCCGGTTTTGTCTGTTTTGTAGGTGCCTTCCAGAGAAAGGTATCCGTTTGAACCAGAAAAACGATAAAACCCGGCATAAGCGGCCAGAAGTTTACTTTGTGCATTGTTAGCGCCTGAGGGTGCCACAACGGTGTTTTGCTTCACAGTTTGCAAATTACGCGGAATAGCTTTTTTGGCAGCAACCACCGTGGTCAGGTCATTACACACCATACCGGCTTTGGAAGAGGTGCCCATAATGATGCTGACCTTATCCTTGCCACCTGCCGCAGGAAAAGAGAATACATACATATTCAGGTTATAAATAAAGACATCTACCTGCTGAAGTGCCCCCGGATCAACAGCACTCTCTGAATAATTGTATTGCAGGGTGTTGTCTGTACCTATTACCATAATCGCTTCGCCCTCACCTTTATTCATGTAGTAAGTGCCATGATACATATCCATAGGGATAGGGTTATTGTAGGTGGTACCATTGAGTTGTGTTTGGTTACCACTACTATTTTCCACATAACCGGTAAAAGTGGAAGTGACAAAATCATCGCCATCTTTGCGAGAAAAAGTCAGGCTAAATGTTGGTACGGGTACCTGCACATTATTAACCGTAATGGTACCGCCACCCGTGGCTGTTAAGGTGTTCGTAGCGGCATCCCAGGCAACTGACTTGAAGGCACGGTTTGCTCCTGTAAGATCGAATATCGTAGATTCTGTGCCATTTTCTGAATATACCAGCACTAAGTGGGGAGTAATCTGCGGGTTGTTCGGATCAGTGTTGTTCACCATTAAATTGGTGTCTATGCTCAGAAATGATCCGGTGCTGTTTAAGGAATAATAGCCATTGAATGCAATCAAAGGCTCGGCTTCCCCGATCGGGTGCTGATAAGGTGTGCCACTTTGGGCGATTTCCAATAATGAACTGTGCAATGCGCTGGTTTCGGCTGCAGGTCTCTGGAAGATTGTTGGAAGTGTCATTGTATTTTGGTTGTTTATGGCTGCTATGCAGCGGTTTAAAATGATTCTTGGCAGTCTTACCTTATGCCTGAGAAACCGGGGCTTTTAAGCTCTTCCAGTAGGTTCAGGTGTTTTGTGATTGACTACCTTCCAAAGGTCTGCACAGAGCTATATATCATTATACCTTATACCCTGTATTGTGGTAGTACCCCTTTTGGGGTATGGGGTCGGCTACTGCAAACTGAAAAAGTCGTGCAGAAACTACACGACTAATGCCTAAACGGCTTTATTCATACTTGCCCTGTATCTTATCGCTGGTAATAACTCACAATACTCGCTTTGGCCAGGGTGTTGTTGTTCAGGTAATAGCCAACAATGGCGGGATTTGTTTGAGCATCCAGACCCAGCTTGTCTGTTTTAAGAGCATACACCGTAATGATATATTGGTGCAGGCCATGGCCTTCAGGAGGACAGGGGCCACCATAGCCAGCCGCTCCGTAATTGGTCACACTCTGTATAGCTCCTTTAGGCGCAAGGTTCAGTTCAATATTTCCCGCATTGGTTACCAGTTCATTTACATTGGCAGGAATATCAAAAACCAGCCAGTGCCACCAGCCGCTACCCGTGGGTGCATCCGGATCGTACATGGTGACAGCAAAACTCTGAGTGCCCTCCGGAGCATTGGCCCATGAGAGTTGCGGAGATTCATTTTTACCTGTGCAGCCAAAGCCACTGAATTCCTGAGTTTTGGTAGCTTGCCCACCCAGATCTTTGCTGGAAAGAGTGAAAGTACCCTGTGCTGTTACGGCTTGTGAAACCAATAAGGCCAAAGCCATTATGATCATCTTTTTCATGAGTTCTGTGTTTTTGTTATAGCACAAAACTAGGGCTGGTCAGAGGCTTAGCTGTATCGGTTGTGGTTCAAAAAGTGTGGCTAAAAGCTCAACTTTGTAACGGGTACTATTAACAAGTGTCTGTCCATAATATTATCTTTTTTGAATTCAATGACTTTTTTGCCCATACCCTAAAGGGGTAAGTCATTGAAAATCAGGACTCCCTTCAGGGATGGGGTAAAACTGATTTTCAATGAACAACTACTCTATGGACAGACACTAGTAAGTTAATATCACCCTCCGCCTGGATTAGCCCTGGCGGAGTGAAGAGTGCGAAGGATAAATAGCTCTCGGCCTAACGGCTGGCCCGAGCGGCAAACTTCAGAGTTGAGGCAGAATTGGGTTTTTGATTTCTAATTGCTTCACTAAACGGCTTCAATGCCACTCTGAAGCTGATATTGCTTAGGGGTGACACCGAAACGAGATTTGAAAGCCTGTATAAAGTTGGAAAGGGATTCATAGCCAATCTTTTCATATATCTCGGTAGGGCGTACAGACTTATCCTGTAAGAGCTGAGCAGAGTGTTCCAGCCTTTTCTGCTGAAACCAGCGACTGGGTGACTCTTTAAAGTGTTTTTCAAACTCCCGCTTAAAAGTAGAAACACTCATATTAGACAGAAAGGCGAGTTCTTTGAGGGTGAGTTTATTCAGGCTATTACTTTCTACCACCCTGATAAACTGTTTAGCATGATCGTCCGTGTTGGCAGTGAGAAAATGAAGAAAATCAGCACCCTGAGTCTCTGCCAGGTATATCACAATTTCTTCCAGTTTCAGAGTCAGGAGCTTGTTCTGAGCCTCCATACTGAGTTTCGAAAGGTCTTGCAGGCTTTGAATAAATGACCGGATAAAGTCGTCATACCGGCAGGCCCTGACTGGTCTGGCCATAGATGGCTGCCCTGGCACCAGGCCGTGCTTTCTGATCAGTGTCAACAAGAGTTCATCACTGAAGAACAAGAGCAGACTGTGGTATTGTTGTCTGGCAGGAGATATCTTCTCGGTCATCAGGCAGTGACCTGATTTCATGATAAGGAAATGGCTCGGCTCGATTATCACCGGAACATCGTGAGTCACTACCTCCTTGGTGCCTTCCTGCAAAAAACTGATGGTATTCTGCTTCAGGTTAATCTTACTTCTGGCCAGATCACTTGAGCTTTGATAATCAAAAAGCTGAATAGCTTCCGAAGTCTCCGGGTTCAGGTAATCAGGCAGGGTATAAATATCCATAGGGCTTCAGACAAATAGCTCTTTGAGGCTAAATTGGTTAATGTATAGGCAATAATCAATACTTAAAGGTCTGGAATAGAAGCTTTAGATAAGCCACACTCAGTGGTCTCTTGCAGGACCCTAAGCGTAGTGTTTTACCTCATGACCCGTTCTTACATGAGGTCGTAAAAACGGTCAGATCATCTCGAATAAGAGATCGCTTCATTTTATTCGCGATGACGGAGTTAAAATCAAAGCTTTGCCAATAGGACTCTGTACTAAGGCAAGGCTTAATCGTCAGACCACTTAAAGTGGTCTGACGATTAGTACCCATTGATGTCCTAGGTTTCTTCTTTTACCAATCGCTCGGTTCTACCGAGTGATGCTTGATAAAAAACACGCTCAGTGGTCTCTCGAAGAGGACTCTGAGCATGGGGTTTATGCGATCAATTGGCTTTAATCTCTTTCAGTCCCTTAGACTTTAGCTGAGTATTCACCTGTGTCAGGTCATTGCCGAGTACACTTTCCAGCTTGGTCAAGTGTCCCGTCAATTCCTTCTTTAATTCATCAAACACTACATAAGCAGCATCGGTGGGCCTTGCCTGGCCATTTTCGATACTTCTTCGTAGAGAGGCCAGTCTGTTATTAAGTTTAATAGGGAAATTCAGAGGGTCCTGAGGGCTTTGATTCTGTACCTGATATAAGTCTTCTTCTATAGCCTTGAGTTTTGCCAGCATGGAGGACAGAGCATTCTGTAAGCCACTGTCTTCAGTGTCCTGGTAAGCAGTGGTCTGGCTGCGAATCTTTCTGATCTGAATGACGGCTTCATTGGCCTCAGTCGTTTTGTCCCGGATGGCTATTGCCAGGTCAAACTGCTCCTGTAAATGCTCTGCTGTAATACCCTGCAGGTTTGGATTCATCTCAATCTCAAAATCTGTACTGAGGGTTTGGTCTCTATGCTTTAGTCTAACCTGATACTTGCCAATAGGTGCGAGAGGACCTCTTTGAGGCCGGGCACTCCAGATGATCATGCCGTCAAAAGTGGTGGCACCGGGATAGCGCAGGTCCCAGCGAAATGAGTTCAGCCCCTTAGCTGTAGTAGGGTTTCCGCTTCTGTCTCTTTTAGCCCTCGTGCCGGTAAATGATCTGATCAAAGCACCCTGACTATCGAGTAACTCAATGGTTACACTATCAACCTGTTCAGGAAGGTAGTATTGGATAGTAGCATTATAAATACCCCGGATTGGGTTGGCAGGCTTAAATAGGGTTACCTGATTGGTTTTGTTGATACTGGCCGCCTCTCTGAATGGACGAATATCATCAAGAATCCAGAAGCCTCTGCCATGGGACCCGAGCACCACATCATCATCTCTCAATACTAGATCCCTGATGGGAGTATCAGGTAGATTGAGCTGTAAAGACTGCCACAGAGCCCCATCATTGAAAGAGACATACACACCATGTTCTGTAGCCAGATAGAGCAAGCCCGGCTTTTTCAGATCTTCCCTGATGGCCCGGGCAAAGTGCCCTGATTGGATACCTGTGATGATCTTAGTCCAGGTTTTACCATAGTCAGTCGTCTTAAATACGTAAGGCTCCCGATCGTCTACCTGATAGCGGTTGGCTGCCAGGTAAAGCGTACCGGGATTGAATTTGCTTTCATCGATAATGCTGATGCGAGAGTATTTCGGAAGGTCTTCGGGGGTAATATCTGTCCAGCGTTTACCTCCGTTTCGGGTGATATGCACCTTTCCATCATCGGAGCCTGCCCAAATGGTATTCACATCATGATTGGAAGGAGCCAGGGCAAATACCGTAGCGTAGATTTCCGGACCGTTCATGTCTTTGGTAATGATACCACCGGTAACCCCCAGTGTTTCCGGATCGGCATAGGTAAGGTCAGGACTGATCTTCTCCCAGGTCTGACCATCATTGGTGGTCTTCCACACATGCTGGGAAGTAGTGTACATGGTAGTGGGGTCGAGAGGAGAAAACATAATAGGGAAGGTCCACTGCCAGCGCTCCGGCAGTGCGCTGGAAGGCTCACCGGAAAAGAACCTGGGGTATACCTGAATATCTCTTCTTTGCCCTGTTTTGCGGTTGTAGCGTGTCAACAGCGCTCCCTGGCTACCGGCATAAAACACATCTGGGTTGGTAGGGCTTTGCGTGATCCAGCCACTCTCACCGCCACCCACAGGGTAATGCCAGCCGTGACCCGGGCCACGACCGAGCATATGGTTCCAGCCATCACTGGGCATGGCCAATGTACTATTGTCCTGCTGGGCACCGGCCACATGATAGGGTACATCACTGGTAGTCATCACATGATAGAACTGGGTGGTGGTATAGTCCTGCTCAGTCCAGGTACGACCTCCGTTGATACTGACAACTCCTCCACCATCATTCGAACTGATCATACGCATTGGGTCATTGGGGTCAATCCAGAGATCGTGATGATCGCCATGGGGAGGCCTGATACGAATATCAAAGGTCTTACCACCGTCCGTAGATTTCCAGAAATTCACATTGAGACAATAGACCACATCCTTATCCTGCGGATCGGCATATATTCTTGAGTAGTAAAAAGCCCGCTGACGGAGTTTTCTTTCAGCATTTACTCTTTCCCAGGTCCAGCCTCCGTCATCAGACCTGAACACACCGCCTTCATTGGCTTCTACAATGGCCCAGACCCGGTTGTTATCTACAGGAGAAACAGTCACCCCGATTTTACCAATCGGACCATCGGGCATTCCCGGGTTTTTAGTCAGGTTGACCCAGGTATCTCCGCCATCCAGCGATTTCCAGAGGCCACAATCAGGGCCACCTCCCCACATTTTCCAGGCTTTGCGATATACCTGCCAGGTAGAGGCATAGAGAATATCGGGATTCGTCCGATCTATGATCAGGTCGGCAGCACCGGCCTTGTCGCTGACATACAGTACTTTTTCCCAGGTATTGCCACCATCTTTAGAGCGAAATACACCGCGCTCTTCATTGTCTCCATAGACGTGCCCCAGCGCGGCTACATAAACGATATTTGGATTGGTAGGGTGGACCCTGATACGCGAAATGGCCTGTGTTTCCTTAAGCCCCAGGTGTCTCCAGGTTTTTCCACCATCGGTGGTTTTATACACACCATCTCCCTGGGTAATACTGCCCCTGAGCTGTGTTTCTCCACCACCGATATACACAATATCAGGATTGGTTTCTGCCACAGCTACCGCCCCAATACTGGAAGAGGTGATCTGACCATCGGTGACCGGAAACCACTCATTGCCCCCATCGATGGTTTTCCATAAACCACCGCCTGTAGCTCCGAAATAGTATTCATTGGGTCGGCCGGGGCTACCCGAACTACCCAGGGAACGACCACCACGCTGGGGGCCTATATTACGCCAGGAATACCCCTGGTAAAAGGAAGGATCTACTGGTAAGTCTGGCTTAGTGGTTTGTGCCCGGGCAGAAGCTAAATCAAATATTAAGGCATAGCTCAGCAGCAATAGGAAAAGGGGAGATGGGTAGTTTTTCATTCGGTCAGATTAAGGTTGAATTTGAAAATACAAAATCAACCTTAGTACCGAATGTCGGTTTATTTCAATGGTAGAATGATCTAAGCCCATCGGGATGTTTCCTTACCACAACCATCATAGTACGAATTGGCTTTAAGTGCTGGTTTTGTCGGATGATGAGATAGGTTGCCGGGGTTAATCCTTGAGAAGCCTATTCAATTTCCTAATGGTGAATTTTTGTGTCGGCTTTATTTCCAACGCTTTTTTATACCACCTGATAGCAGCATCTGTGCTATCCATGGCCACATAGGCATCAGCTACACTATCGGGCCAGCCGGCTTCTTCTGGTTCCAGTTCCACATTGAACAAAAACACCTCCAGGGCTTTTTGAGCATGCCCACGGTCGATCAGCCAGTAACCGAGATTATCAATGTAATCCCCATTGAACAAGTAGTTTTGGGGAGATTTATTCAATTCATCAAAGTAAACCTTTCTGGTCTTTTCAATACCTTCTGTGAGAATGTGGTCCTTTAATTCAAAGTGAATTGGAGCTTTCCAGTTTATTGAATCATTGAAAACAGCATTGGCTAAAATGGTAGAAGCGGCATCCACAGACCAAAAGCCATCGATGTTAGTCATTATAACAATGGCTGCCTGTTGCTCAGGAAGAAACCCGAAAAAGGTACTATAACCTAAATCTCCACCAGAGTGATATATCATTGTTGCCCCCTTCAGGTTCCTCTGAAACCAACTGAGGCCCATACTCCTGTTTTTGTTAATCCTGATTTGACTGGTAGTGAGCAACTCATATGAGCTTTCCTGGTATATTCTCTTTCCATTGATAATGCCTTTATTCAAGTTTACTTGTGCCCATAGCATCATATCTTCGACATTAGAGTGTAAGGTAGAACTGCCCGCATGCCTTCGGTTATAGGGATAAACTTTGCTCACCACTCTCTGAAGGCTGTCTCCTAATATGTGAGGCTCAGTGGCTAGTTTAGCTGGTACTTCGGGTTTGAGAAACGTACTTTCGGTCATACCGGCAGGCTCAAAAATGTTCTGTTCTACGTAGGCCTCGAATGTCAATCCTGAAACCCTGGCAATCACATCACAAAGAATATCAAAAGCAGCATTGCTATAGCTAAATCGTTCTCCTGGTGCAAAATCCAGCTTGATAGTCGAGTGACTTCTGGCAAATCTTTCCACAGCGCCATCATCGTATTGAGGGTTATCCCATTCATAATCTTCCACGTCAGGTATGCCGGAAGAGTGGTTGAGCATATGATTGAGAGTAATATCTTTATACCTGCTGTCTGCCATAGTGAAATAGGGCAGATGGTCTGTTAGCTTATCGTCCAATCGGATTTTCCCCTCCTCCAGCAGTTTTATCATGGCAGTAGCCACGAAAGGTTTTGAGACAGAAGCCATATGAAACAGTGAATGAACTGTCAAAGGCTCTTTAGAATTCATATCCTGAAAACCATGAGCCCCGGTATATAAAATCTCACCATTTTTAATGATTCCTACTGCCAGGCCAGGGGCGTCAAATGAATCCTTTTGTTTTATGGCCAGTTGCTCTATCCGGGCACCCTCAGGAGATAAGTTTTTTTCAGGAGTAGTGGGTTGGCAACTTAAAACAACGCACACTAAGACTATGTAAGAAATTCGATAATAAAACGACATAAGGTATTGTTGACAGGAATTGACCTAATGACGTGATATAAGGCATGAATGGTTGCATGCCTTTTTTGATTTCTCCTAACAGTCTGTCGAAATCACGATGTTTCCACCAACAGGGCAAAGAAGTTACTTACCTGCCGGAGGAGTAATCATAATATGCGCTCTGTACAGGCCCGGGAACATCAACCAGGGATGACCGGCACCATTGGGCTTCAGAGGAAGGCCCGTACTCTCCTGAGTAGCCAATGGCATATATACCACATAGCGGTAGCTGGCACCTTCAATTTCTTTTGTTTCAGGGTTATACTTTGCCTCCCTGCCGTAATAAATGTGCAGGGTTGAGCCCTGATTGGGTTTCTGCAGGCTGCCATCATGCATTTCTTTTTCACGAATATCGAAGAGTTCTGCACGGGACTTGCCTTCGGCCCGAAGCTGCCTTCCACGCGCCATAAAGGGCTCTACATCTTTTTTATAGCAAACAACTTCAAAGCCTGGCCTGTTGGGGTCATCAGACCTGACAATCCAGTCATTGGTACCTTCTCTCAGGGTCACAAACTTTCCATCCTTGTCAAAACCATAGACATGTGCACCGGCCCTTACATTTTCAGGAGCAGCCTGAACGGCCATATTGATCTGATCTTCTTTGCTGTATTGTCCGAAAAGAGGGCTGGCCAGTAAACTGAAAAGCAGGGAGAGTGTGATAGTCTTCATGGTAGTAGTCTTAGTGTTCTGTGAATATAGTAAACAGTTCTTCTATTTTAAATGATAAAGAACGGAACGATGGCTTGGTTTTGAGGTTCGTGATTTTATGCCAACTCATTGTTTGGCAGGTCAAATAACCCGGGAATGCCAACCGGACACGACCAACAACCGTATTGGTCTATCGAATAAAGTAACTAAGCTGTATCTTCGGGCAGACCTAAGAGCCGTACATGCCAACAGAATTTGAAAAAGCAGTCAATGCGATAGACCTGGGTGACCTGGATCTGCTTAAGCAGATCATTGAAGCCAAACCAGACCTGATAAAGGTCCGGAATGAGTCAAAAGAAGAGCCCTATGCCGGCTATTTTCATGGAGCTACCTTATTGCATCATGTAGCCTTCAATCCCCATCGGGACCAACAGATACCAGCCAATATCGTGGAAATAGCGGAGTACTTGCTGCAGTCAGGAGCAGACCCTAATGCTATCTGCGGTGGGGGACCGACTCAACCCGGCACTGACCATGGCACGGTAATAGGGCTTATTATCAGTGGTTCTCAACCGATCAATACCGGCCTGGCCCAACCTCTGGTAGAGACTTTGGTGAAGTACGGTGCAGAAGTGGAGTATGGCGAAAGTGGTGTGAACCTGTTTGGAGCCTTATATCACACTGTTGAGAACAAGAGACAAAAGGAAGCTGCAGAAATTCTATATAACCTGGGGCACGACATTGATATGGTGTTTGCTGCCGGTCTGGGCTTACTGCATTCTGTCAAAGGCTACATTCATCCTGATGGCTACCTGAAAGAAGGGGCAGATCGGTATTTCAGCCAGCACAGGAGAGATGACAATCAAACCGCCAGTGATCTCGAGATATTACAGGACTGCCTTTTGGCAGCATCTGTGAATAATCAACTCCATGTCATTGAGTTTCTCCTGACCCTTGACCTGGATATCAATGCCTGGCGAAAATGGGGGCCATGGTCTGTTACACCCCTACACGGAGCTGCCTGGGCAGGTTGGGTGGAAGCGACACAGCTCCTGATAGAAAACGGAGCCAGTACTATGCTGCATGATCCGGAGCATAATTCGACCGCCATTGGCTGGGCGCATTACTGTGGCCGGACAGAAGTGTTTGAATGGTTCAATCAAAACGATAGCTATTTCAACCTGTTTGATGCCCTGGAATTTGATAAAGCGGACCGGTTCAGAGAACTCTTCGGGGACCAAGACCCTGATATGGCCATCGGTGAGGGGCAGAGAGGAGTGCTATTACGCATGGCTGCTCATGACGGGCGTAAGGAGATCGCTCGTTTTCTATTGGAAAAGGGAGCTGACCCTCAGCTCAAGAATTCAGAAGGAAAGTCTGCCTCAGACTGGGCGAAAATCAATAAGCATGATGATGTTCTCACACTGTTTCAGGAATTTGGCAGTGAATAGTCAGGAATACAGAGTAGATTCAATTCCATAATGACACTCTTTTTCCCATTACGGGAAAAAACCTGCTAAAGCGGTTCCATTAATTACCTCAGTTTTCATTCCATTCATCGAAACTGAAGGCAACCCCGAAAAACCTAATGACCTGAATATCAATCTCTTGAGTTTTAACCAGGTACCAGTTATCGAAACTAAAAAGGCATAAACGCGTTTTCTGGCACGCTGGCGTATCGATTGTTCCATACTTTCCAAACGAACTAATTATGTGTGTGAAGAAAGTATTAAACTCGATAGGTATTATCCTAATTGTTCAACTTACGTTGATGAGCTGTTCAGGCGGATTTGTAAGTCAAAACGGCATCTTTGAAGATGGGCATAAGGAATTGAAGGAATCCCTGATAGGAAGCTGGAGGATTATGAAAATGGAAGGGGAAATTGTGGGGCAGGAATTATACGAGTTTTACAGAGAAGACAAGGCGGTGGCCTTGAAGGTAAATGGTATGGAACGTTCTATCGAGCGATTTGATTCGACAGACGGTCTCTCTTTTACTTTTGAATACTTGAATGGTGAAGGAGGAAGAGTATTTGTGGCCGGACAGTTTAAGACCTCGGCCAAACGATCATTGGTATTGTTAGAAGAGCCTGCCAGTATTTCTGCACAAAGGCTCTATACAACGATAACACTGGAGAGGAGATCAAAACATAATGAGAGGGTGGTTGCCAGTTCTGGCAACTGATGTGAAGGGTGATTTATTAGTTCGTTAAGCCCTGACGAAATCGTCAGGGCTTTTTTATTAATTACTCATGTTACAAACACATTTGTTGTACTGTTTTACGGTCTGGTTACCAAATGCGCAGTAATAGTACTTCCAGTCAGCCGGGTCGATGGCCACATTCGCTGAGTCTTCTACTACATAGTATTCAATGTACCTTTCGCGGGCCAGTGTATCGGTGAGAAAGTTCTTATAAATTCTGGTAAGACTCCCGGCAGTCAGTTCATTTTCACCATAGACTTTGGAGAAAGTATACTCTGCCTTCCAATCAGGAGAAGTAACCGTTTCCACATTGTTAAAACCGTGCACCTCATAGTTTTTGAGGACAGCGCTATTATCAAAAGTATACTCTATAAATCCAGGATTATTGCCATTAATGGGAGTAATAGACGGCTGAATATGAACAAATGACTCAGGGTTGCTATCACCGTTAATCACCATAAAATTATCCATATGGGTATGCCCACCGAGTTGTGCAGCAATAACAGAACTGTACCGTTTAACCAACTTCAGATATTTCGCATTGTAATCAAGGTCATAAAATGATGAAGGTACCGTGTTTTGGCATTGCGAGGTAGGCAGGCCCTTATTATGACTGTTGGTAGACCAACTATCAAAGCCCGGTGGTATGTGATACATCAGCCAGACTTTGTGGTTATTTGTCTTTGCCGATTTCAACTGATTTTCCAGCCATGTGAATTGAGCATCGGCATTTGCCCGGCTTATAGTGCTATCGGGCACACTGCCACAGAAGTCCGTCCTGCGATAATGCTTGGGAGAAAGCATTACAGTATTGAGTGAAATAATCTTGTGATTCGGGTTCTTCGGGTTACTGGCTACAAAATAGCCACCATCGTTGTAAGTTTTATTAAAGGCAGTCTTATCAACATTTCCGTGTAGATTCTTTAGAAAAAGAGGGGCCGTACGGCTAAGAAAGGAACCGGGAGTTCTGATCTCATAATCACCACAGAATGCATCATTATTGCCCAGTGTAGGAAAGATGGGAGTACCCGGAAAGGTTTTGGATATGGCTCCGACAATGTAATCCATCGTCTTAACAGTAAAGTCCTGTAATGCTTTCAGGTCGGTAGTCCCGGCTGTACTCTGAAAGGTAGGTTCAAAATTATGGGCCAGAAAGTCTCCGTTAATTGTGATGAATTCCGGGTTGGGGTTAGCTGCCTTAACAGCTGCTAATGTGCTGCTGAACAAAGGGTAACCGGTATCCCAGAACTGACCACTCCAGCCGTAATAACCGTAGTCATCCTTGATACTGGATTTGGCAAAAACGGTATCCCAGGAGGCGGCATCTGTTTTAATCAGGTCCCGGATAAGCGAAGGATCATAAAACGGGTTGAAATGGATATCGGAAAGTCCGAGAAATTTGTCGCTAGCGGCAGGCTTGGAATTTTCCTGATTGGTAATACAGGCAGTTGCAGCAATAAGCACTACTGCCAATACAGAGTTAAATAAAGTGGAAGTTCTCATGTCAGTGTTTCGGTTGACTATCTTAAAATAGTGATTATCCACTGAACAATAGAATAATTAATAATCATTAAAGAATTTATTTGGCATTGATTAGTATTAATATTCAATAAAAAGTTGTTTTAAACTACCAGTTTGAGATATTATCCATAACTCATAGCACGTTTACTACAAAGCCCAGAGTATTAGTAAGTGCATGAATTGCGAAAGAGTATAAAAAGCCATAGGTGATCCTTACATAGCCATAGCAGAATGCATTGACTAATTTGGGCAAAGTAATCAGAGGCATGAGGAGCAGGTGTTCAAGCGTCAGTTCATAGTTAAAAATATGCACCCAGGCGAACCCAAAATAGAAAACATAAAATATCCACTTGAAATTATGGCTCCAGAATTGCCCCAGAGCCCTTTTTACTTTGGAGATGGAAAACAGGGGATAGCTCATCATCAGAATAGTAAGAGTAACAAGTAGCCTGATTTCAAAATGCTCTTGAGTATCCGTGAGTTTTGTATGATAGACGGCCTTGGTACTTATGTAATAAGCGATTACGGCCAGTGTGGACGCAAGGTATATCGGTTTGAACTTCATGGATAATCTGAAGGCGATTTCTTCCAGAAATGACAGTATAAAAACGGTAAGGATAAACAAGGTGAGGGGAGAAAAGCGACTTGTCATGCTGATAGTGGTCTTATTGACCGGGTCATAGATTACCCCAATCGCTACCCCGACAATAAGTGCCAGAATCATTTTAATCACAAACATCATCCAGGTCCTCTTTGCTTTTTCGGCCCGGCTTAATGTATTGCCTGAGGAATAGACTGGGGCCATCACAAAGGCCAGAAAGCTTTTAAACTCGAGATAGTAATTTTTAGGGTTTAGCATGCGGTGTTCAGTTTTAAATAAAAACACCATGATACCGGTTATCAGGACCGCTTTCTGTAAGAATCAGCATCCAGTCTGACTGATTTATAATTCAGTCATTGAGCCTATCGGAGCTACAAACGAGGTGGGTTTATGGAGCCCGTAGAGTCCATAACACTTCAAAGCACTGCGCCCTGGAGTTACTTCTTTATCAATCCTTTGGAAAAACTGACAAAGTCTTTGAAACCCTCTTTGGTGAATACCGACTTCACGACTTCCCAGCGGGTAGTTGGCGGTTTTGAGGCTGTACCATCAACCATAGCCGGAGCTTTGGAATCTGGACTTTGCTCACCGGGTTCTGAAGCTTCATTTGGCTCATATCCCACCAGCTTGTTCGACTGGTCAAAGCTCTTTTTGGCCTTTTCCTTATATCCGAGTTTTTCTTCTACCAGCCCGCGATTGTTCAAAGCAATAGCATCTTCCGGGTCCAGGGCTATGCATTGATCATAATCCTTCAGAGCGCCCTCACTATCTCCGATGCGGTCTTTAAAGAAGGCCCTGCTTGAGTAGCGATAGGGGTTTTTCGGCTCCAGCGCCAGTGCTTTGTCAAACATATGCCCGGCTTCATCATCCTTTTCATTCAAATGAAGGGCTACTGCATAGTCTCCAATAAACTGAGGGTTCAAAGGCTGGAGTTCAATCAGTCTTTTGAAGTCAGCCAAGGCATCTGCCAGTCTTCCCACTCTGGATAGTGCTCTTGCTCTGTTGGAAAGTGCCAGCAGATGATCTGGTGATTCAGCCAGTGCTTTATCAAAGAATTTCACCCCCTCATCAAACTTTGCATTACTACAACTTTGTACCCCTTGCTCAATCAATTGTTCGACCATCAAAACCACTTTTTTGCAAATATAAACAGGTGTAAAAACTCTTTGTTCCCATTGTCTGTTTTATCTTGGTTTGACTCCTTATATTCGTGTCAGCAAAGCCATGAGCAACACCCCCGATAAAGTTTTAGCTGACCTCAAAGCCGGCAAGTATGCACCGGTTTACTTCCTACAGGGCGATGAGCCTTACTACATAGACCATATTGTCGATTACATTGAAGATCATTGCCTTTCCGATGCGGAAAAAGGCTTTAATCAGACCGTAATGTATGGTAAAGATGTCACCATGGCCCAGGTGCTGACCAATGCCAAGCGCTTTCCCATGATGGCTGAAAGGCAGGTGGTCATTGTAAAAGAAGCCAAGGACATTCAGGACATTAATAAAGAGGAAGGGCAGAAGCTGCTGATGCATTACCTGGATCAGCCTGTGCCTTCTACAGTATTAGTATTTGCTCATAAGCATAAGAACCTGGATGGCCGTAAACCACTGGCTAAAGCAGCAAAGGCAAAGGCGGTTTTTGTGGCTACGGCTCAGTTAAGGGACTATGAGTTACCTCAGTGGATAGAAAACTACATCAGGCAAAAAGGTTATAGCATCAATGATCGATCGATTATGATGCTAAGTGAATATGTAGGGACCAATCTGGAAAGGCTCACTAATGAGATCGGCAAAATGCTGATCAACCTTAATGAAGGAGACACGATAAATGAGGACCTGATACAGAAGTATGTAGGTATCAGCAAGGACTATAATGTATTTGAGTTGCAACGGGCCATCTCTTTCAGAGACCCGGTCAAGGCCAATCGCATTGTACGCTACTTTGCCGCCAATGCCAAGGCTAATCCTATCATACCCATGATCGCTTTGCTGTACTCATTTTATAGCAAGCTGCTGATTTTTCATGGAACCAAGGATAAATCAGATCAGTCGCTGGCCAGTGCTATGGGAGTAAGGCCCTTTGCCCTGAAAGAATATAAAGCTGCCGCTCGCAATTATCCGTTAGGTAAAGTGATGCAGAATATCTCATTTTTGAGAAAAGCTGACCTCAGGTCAAAAGGGGTGGACAGCGGTGCCTCGGCAGACGGGGAGATATTGAAGGAGCTCGTTTTTATGCTGATGCATTAAGCATGTGATAAACGGGTTTCCGGTAGGGTGAAAAAGCTTCATCCGGATTATTATGGCAGTGCTGCTGCAATATTAGAAAAGGTAAACAGTTAGTTAAGTTAACAAGTGAACAAACGTAAGTTGATGTACAGGAAATACTTTTTAATCACCATCCTGTTTGTTTCCTTAGGGTCATTAAAAGCTCAGAATACACTCTATCAAAACGATGAAAGCCGGTATTACGATGCCGGTATTGAGTTGTTGGACAAAGATAAGTATGGAGCGGCCCGGAAACAGTTCGAGAGATATCTGAAGGAAGGTAAGGATGAAATAAAGAGGGTAGATGCCGAATACTATGTGGCTTTCTGCGCCTTAAATCTGGATAATGCTGACGGAGCACAGCTGATTGCAGATTTTGTAAAGAGACACCCCAACCACCCTAAGGCTGCCAAAGCCTACTACAACCTGGGGATGGTAAGCTTTAAGAACAACGACTATCAGAACACAGTCAAATACCTCAAACTGGTAAATACAAGCTTATTGACTGCAGAAGAGAGGTTAGAGGTAAACTTTAAAATCGGTTATGCCTCATATGGTCTCAGACGTTATGACGATGCCGCCAAGTACCTTGACCTGGCTAAAAGAAACCAGAGCCCTTACTACCCGCACGCCAACTACTACTCAGGTCATTTGGCCTATCAAAAAGGCGATTATGACAAGGCCCTGGTTGATTTCAAAAGAGCCGAGGGCACACCTCAGTACAAAAACAGGGTGCCGGTATTGATTATCAGCTGCTACTACAAGCAAAAGAGATATGGGGAGCTCACACAATATGCTTCCGGTTTCAAAGACATTCAGAAGTTCATCCGAACCACCGATTACCTGTACCAGATTTACCAGCTCGCTGCCGAGTCTTATTACCAGGAAGAGCAGTGGGCCGAAAGTGTAGAGTTCTTTAAGTTATATGAGCAGTTGGCTGCCCAGAGTGCCGATCAGCAAACACTCTACAGAATGGGGTACGCTAACTTCAGAGCAGGCAATAACCCCGAAGCGGTCAATAACTTCAAGAAAGTGGCTCTCAATAGTGATACGCTGGCTCAGTATGCGTCTTACTATCTCGGCCAGCTATACGTACAGGATAAGAACTTTATTTTCGCTACCTCAGCGTTTGATAAGGCTGCCAAGCTTGATTTCAATAAGGAAATCCAGGAGGAATCCGCCTTTAACCTGACCAAGGTAAGCTTTCAGTCAGGTAAGTTTTCTCAGGCCATCGTTTCACTCGATCGCTTTATGAAACAGTACCCAACGAGTGACTACGTACCGGAAGCCAATAACCTGATCAGTGAAGCTTTCCTTAACACAAATGACTATGCCCGGGCTATTGCCTTTATTGAGAAAATACCCAATAAGAGTGATCGTATCAAGGAGGCTTATCAGAAAGTGACTTTCTATAAGGGAACACAATTTTACAATTCAGCCAAATACCTACAAGCCGTTCAGCTATTCGATAAATCATTGAAATTCCCTGTTGACAGAGACCTGAGTGTAGCTGCCAACTTCTGGAGGGCTGAGGCTTATTCTACCAGTAGAAGTTATCCTCAGGCTATCAGGGCCTATCAGGCTGTTATACAGAGGCGTAACCGAAACTCTGAATACTATCAAAAAGCCAACTATGGCCTGGCTTATGCCTATTATAACAGTAAGGATTATAGAAATGCCAGACTCTATTTCAAACAATATGTAGATGCCCTGGAAAGAGCTGCCGATAAGCAAAACTACAATGATGCCATTCTGAGACTGGCCGACTGCTACTATGTAGAGAAAGAGTATGCCAGTGCCATTTCTTACTATGATAGGGCCATTAACAATGATAATCCTCAAAAAGACTATGCCTATTTTCAGAAAGGGGTAGTGAGAGACTTTCAGGATAAGAGTGACCAGGCCATTTCAGAACTGGAAACCGTCATCAATCGCTATTCAAGCTCACGATACTACGATGATGCCATTTTCAAAAAGGCACAGATTCAGCTGGAAACCAAAGAATACAGGCTGGCCATCCAGACTTTTACACGCATCATTGATAACCTGAAACAAAGCCCCTTTATGCCTTATGCTTATGAGGGCAGGGCACAGGCTTATTTTAATCTGAGAGATTACGATAAGGTAAAAGCTGATTACATCACTATCCTTACCGATTATATGTCAAGTGCCAGAGTGGCCAACAGTGCCCTGCTGGGACTGCAAAACACGCTGAAGCTTCAGGATAATGTAATAGAGTTTGCTCAGTGGCTCAACAAATATCAAAATGCATATCCTGAGGACGATCAGATAGAAAACATTGAGTTTGAGGCTGCCAAGAGTCTGTATTTTGCCGGCAGTTACGATGCCTCTCTCAGCGCATTTGCCAATTATGAGAAGAACTATCCCGAAAGTGGTAAGGTATATGAGTCCAAATTTTACCGGGCTGAAAGCTACTACAGGCTTCAGAATGTAGATCAGGCCCTGGAGCTATACTACGAGGTTTTCCAGGAACGTAAGATCAGAGATATGGACCTGGTATATGAGCGCATAGGGGAACTGCAATTGAAGCAGGGCGACTTCCAGGAAGCTGCTAATTTCTATACCAAGCTGGAAGAAGTGAAGAAGAACGACCGACAGGAAAATACAGCCTGGTCAGGTCTGCTGGAGTCTTACTACAAGCTGGCTCAGTATGATAAAATGCGTGAGTATGCGCAGAAGATCATTGAGCGGGGCAATGTATCTCCTACAGCCTCCAATAGATCTCAGCTGTACCTGGGACTGGCGGCCTATGCTGAAGGAGATTTCGATACGGCCATCGATGAGTTTCTGAGCACTATCAATACAGCCAAAGATCAGTTTGGTGCTCAGGCTCAGTATACACTTGGATTGATTTTCTACCAGCAGAAACAGTATCAGCAATCACTGAATACCCTGTTTGATATCAATAACTTTCTGGATTATGACGACTGGGTAGGCAAATCATTCCTACTCATTGCGGATAACTACATTGCACTGAAGGAGCTATTTCAGGCAAAAGCCACGGTAAATTCAATCATAGAAAATTCGCCTGTTGATGCTGTAGTGAATGAAGCCCGCGCAAAACTTATTGAAATTGAAAAGCTCGAAGCCGCTCAGAATGGTGCTGCGGCAGATACCACCAACAATAATGGCAACAACTAAGATGAGACGACTGAGACTGACTTTCATATTATTAGCAACAGTGGCCATTACACAGGTTTATGGTCAGGGAGGAGAAGGAAAACTTGAAGGTGATCCGGAAATCATCATTGATAAAACCAGGAAGATTACGCTGCCGGCTGCCAACAGGAATTTCGAAAAAATCCCTCAGCTTCCAGTGAACCCGGCTACTACTGATCAGCGCTATACCTTTAAGAGCTACAATTATTCATTAAGCCCTTTACAACCGACATTCAGAGCGGTAAGACTCCCCATTACGGACGCTAAGGTGGATATTACCGGCAACTATATTAAGGCCGGCTATGGCAACTTCGGTACACCTTATCTGGAGGCCTATCTCGGGTCTTTGAGAAACGAAAACTATGTCTTTAACCTTTATGGCAGACATCTTTCATCCAAGAAAGGCCCTGTATTTGACGATAACTCCGGTAGTGCTGATACTGAAGTGGGAGTGGGAGGCAAGTACTTCAATGGAAGTAATACCATTTCTGGCTCTTTGGATTACCTGAGCAGAAAAAGGCATTTCTATGGCTATAATCCTGCCCTGGACCTGACACCTGGCGATATCGAACAGAAGTTTACCGGGTTTTCTGCCAAGATTGGGGTAGAGAAAACCAACAAGGACGAAGCCAGCGATTATCACTTTCTGACCGACTGGAGTTTCTTTAAAGATGCTTTCAACGCCAGGGAGAGTCAGTTCAATTTCGATCTGGGTTTTAGTTTCAGACCTAATGATGATCTGGAGATCAATCTGCAGGGCCTGGCTACTTTCTCTAACAGAGAGGATACTGAGAAAACCAACAGAAGCTTTGTGAATCTCAGGCCCAGACTGTTCTACTATGGTAGCTCTTTTAAGCTGTCGGTTGGCGGTAATTTCGCTACTGACAATGATGATCTGAGCACTTTTGCAGGAGCGGAAGATGGGTTTAAGATTTTTCCTCATATCCGCGTAGATGTTAACCCAAGTAAGGGATTGAACTTCTATGCAGGCTATGAAGGCGATCTGGAGATGAATACTTTCAGATCTTTTGCCGATATCAACCCTTTTCTTCAGGCAGACTTTGCGCTGTTTAATACTGAGAAGGAAAGTGATATTTTCGGGGGACTGAACATTGACCTGGCAGAAGGAGTGAGGCTGAATGCGGGCGTTTCCATTGCTTCATTACAGCGCCTGCCTTTCTTTACCAATGCCATTACCGATTCTACACGTTTTGAAGCCCTGTATGATACTGATGCCGTAGATCGTACCAATATTTACAGTGAGCTCGCCTATGAGTCTCCGGGTACTTTCCGAAGTTCTTTACGTTTCGACTTTTTTGATTACAAGCTGGTAACGTTGGCAGATGCTTACCATAAGCCACAATACCAGGCAATTCTGAATGGCACCATGTTTCCTATTGAAGGATTAACCGTTTCAGGCGATTTGTACTACATAGGTGGCCTGGTAGGACTCAATAGAGAAAGCAATGTCAGAACCGAACTGGATGATATTATTGATCTGAATCTGGAGGGTAAATATGACCTCACTGATCAGGTCGGAGTGTTTTTACAGATAAGAAACATTTTTGGCAAGGAATACGAGCGCTATCTGAACTACCCTAACCGGGGCATTCAGTTTCTTGCGGGTATCGCTGTTTCCTTTTAAGTCTGGGTTAACTTCATATCAACAACCTTTTAATATGGCTTTGATATTTTGTTAATTTGAGAAATAATCAACCAACCCAAAAAGTCTATGGCGGCTAAAAAGAAGAGTGACTCTTCAGATAATAAGAAAAAGAAAACTAACACTAAATCGTCTAAAGGAACCAAAAAGAGCACAGCTAAGAGCTCTCCAAAGCCTAAAAAAGAGGAAGAAGCTCCTATCGAAGAGCCTATGCTGACTGATGACGATTTCGGTCTTGACGACATAGACCTGGAACCGGTTGATGAGCCTGTGCTTGAAGATGATACTCCGACTGAAGAAGAAGTGACTCCGGAGCCGGAGCCAGATAAGGAAGAAGAGGAAGAAATAGTAATAGCTCCCGTTGTAACTCCTGAGCCTGAGCCTGTAGTGGCTGAAGAACCTGCTAAACCCGAACCAACCAGAGTGGCACAGAAGCCTGCCGGAAGAGAAGAAGAAAAGAAAAACCGGGGAGTGGTATGGATTGTGATCATACTGTTGCTTTTGGGTGCAGTAGCTGTTTATTTCCTGGTTATCAAACCCGGACAGCAGGAAAAAGAGCCTGAAAAGACTGAGGAAGTTAAAGTTCCTGAGAAAAAACAACCTGAGCCTGAGCCAACTCCGGTGGCAGAGCCCGATCCGGAGCCTGAGCCACCAAAGGAGGCGCAAGTCATTACAATTTCTGAAAAAGGAACACGTTTCTATGTCGTGGTAGGTAGTTTTTATGGTATAGATGGTGCTGAAGACAAGGCGAAAGAAATTGTAGCCACCGGCACCGATGCCTACATTCTGGAACCCGAAGCGGGAGGTCAATTTTACAGAGTGGGTATCAACCCGGCTGATGATTATGCTACAGCCGAAAGTTCTATCGAAAGCTTAAAATCTACTTACGGAGACAACATCTGGGTATTGAAAAACTAAAATGATCTTATTACAACAATTGAATCCATCAGATACGACAAGCGTAGCTGATAGCGGGGATGGTGTGCTGTCCTTTATTGATCTGTTACTCAAAGGAGGCTTCTGGTTAGTACCGATTGCCATCCTGTGGATTGTAGCCATCTTTATCTTTTTTGAAAGGTATAAAACTGTAAACCGGGCGTCTAAAACTCCTTTTGAGTTTATGGATAAAATCAAAAACCTGGTACTGAACGGAGATATCAACGGAGCCAAACTGCTTTGCTCTCAAACGGAATCTCCTATAGCCAAAATGATCGAGAAAGGTATCCATAGAATTGGCAGTCCGCTGAAAACAATTGAAGCATCTATTGAGAATGTTGGTAAAATTGAAGTCTATCGCCTGGAGAAGAACCTCTCCATGCTGGCGACTATTGCAGGTGCTGCTCCCATGATTGGTTTCCTGGGTACCGTATCCGGTATGATCCAGGCTTTTATTGCCATTGCGCAGGAAGAAGGTGCTGTAAGCCCTAAACTGCTCTCCACCGGTATTTACGAAGCCATGATTACTACAGCTGCAGGGCTGGTGGTAGGTATTGTAGCCTATCTGGGCTATAACTACCTGGTAGCCAGAGTGCAGAAAGCCATCCATTATATGGAGTACACATCTATCGACTTTATTGATCTGTTACAAGAGCCGCAATAATGGATATCAAATCAAAACATAAGGTAGATGCGAATTTCAGCATGTCGTCCATGACTGACATCGTATTCTTGTTGTTGATATTCTTTATGCTGACTTCGTCATTTATTACACCTTCTGGTTTACCTGTAAACCTTCCGAGCGCGGCAGTGGGTAATATCGTATCACAAAGTAATTCGGTAACGATTACGGCTGACCTCAGGTATTATCTGAATGATAATGAGGTATCTATCAACAATCTTGAGCGCGAATTGAGAAAAGTTGCGACAGAAGTAAACGGTTCTGTGGCAATTCACGTTGATGAAAGTGTAGATACTAAGCATTTAGTTAAAGTAGCTGGTATTGCTATGAAGCTAAAACAGAAACTTACCATCGTCACAAAACCAGAATAATGGAAAGACCAGGTAATCAGGAAGAAGAAAAAAAGAACAGGCGCTTTAGTCTTATCATGTCGGCTATTGTGCATGGTACGCTATTGGCACTGTTTCTTATTTTGGTTGCCTGGAGACAGCCCGATCCGCCAAATACGCTAAGCGGACTCACTTTCAATCTGGGTGTTCAGGACGAAGGTTTTGGTGATACAGAGAGCGAAATAGACAGCCCTACTGAGGAAACAGACAATACAACACCACCGGAATCAGAAACTGACACTGAAGAAACTCAGGAGGTTGAGCAAACCGAAGAAGTTACGGAAGAGGTCACTGAGGAGCCTGTAGAGGAAACTCCTCCCGTTACTGAGCCCGTAGAAGAGACGAAACCAGTAGAAACACCGGAAAAAACCGTTGACCCTGTGGTTGAAGAGACTGTTGAAGCCACTGAAACTCAGGAAACTGAGAGTGATGTGAAGGTGGAAGAAAAAACAGAAGAGGTAGAAAAGAAAGAGGAAGAGAAAACCGAAGAAGTAACTTCTCCGGTAAAAGAAGAAACAAAGGAAGAGACACCTCCTGTAGAAGAGAAAAAAGAAGAACCTAAGAAAGAAGAGCCCAAGCCCAAACCAATAGAAGGCCGTGCCCTGTTAGGCTCCAAAAGGAGTGATACAAAATCAAAAGATCCTGCTTCCAGCAATCAGGGAGATAAAGTAGATACGCGTGGGCAGATGGGTAAAAAGGATGGTCAGGCAAATACAAATGGTCAGGCAGAGGATGGAGGTAACCTGGGTGTCAGCTTAAGCCTGGACGGATGGGCCTGGGACAGAGCCCCATCTGGTAAGGATGACTCTGAGATCGATGGCGTAATCCTGTTCCAGATTAAAGTGGACGATCGTGGTATTGTACGAGAAGTCACCAAGATGCCTGGTACCACAATCAGCGACAATACGGTGGTTGATTTCTATAAAAAAGAAGTTCAGAAGCTCTCCTTTAAAAGAACCCTGAGTGCACAGGCTGCACCGATATCAGTAGGAGAGATCAAATTCATTATCAAGACGAAATAGCCGGCTGGCAATCATAAAAAAAGCCTTTATCAGCATCTGATAAAGGCTTTTTTTATGTTCCTATAGCTTATTCTATTGTATCATCTATCTCGAGGGCTTCCAGGATATCCATCATCTCATCAAAGTCTCTCAGCCCGGGACTGATTTCATCACCACCTTTAAGAGCTATTCCTTTGATTCCTGATTTTGCCAGTGTTTCCACGTTCCCGGCATCAAAGCCATAACCAAGCACCAGAGGGTACTCGTTGGTCAGTCCAAGAATATCAGGGCTTACCTGTCCTTCATAAACCGACTCGATAAGGAAGTAAGAGACTTTGTCTTTCAGTCCTGCCAGTATGTCCATGGTGATCATCGACACATCTGTCCTCAGAATCACAGGAAGCCCCGTAGCCTGAGCTTCCAATACCTGCTCACCGCTGGCCACCTGCAAGGCATCCAGTTCATAGTTTTTCACAAGGTCTGCGATCTCATTCGTATTGTCAGCTTCAACTTCACCCACGTAAGCTACTCCTGATAACCAACCCTTTATTTCCTTAAACTTCTCTGGGTCAGTGTAGTTAGGACTGCCTTCCTGAATGGAGAATCCAAGCTGATCCACTTCCATACCACTGCAGTACCTGGCATCGCTCAGGTTGTTAATTCCACTTACTTTCACAAAGGTTTTTAGTGCCATATTGATCTATGCTATTGGCTATAAATAAATTCTATTTGAGTCGCTGGCAAATGTAAATCAATTCAACCTGTTTTGCACAGCAAAGCACATTTCATGTCTGTCAACGATCAAAGAATATTATTTATCAGTGGGTCTTCCCGCAGAGATGGTAATACCCATCAGGTCATGAGCCACCTAAGCGAACTTTTTGGCTCAGAGCTGGTAGATCTCGCAGCGTTGGATATTAGTTACTATGACTATGATCATGAAAACGAGCATGACGATTTTATGCCATTGGCAGAAAAAATGACACAGTCATCGGTCATTGTTTTAGGCACCCCGGTATACTGGTATACCATGTCTGCACAGATGAAAACCTTTCTGGATCGCTGGTCTGATTTACTCACTATTCGTAAAGACCTGGGGCGAAAGCTGAAAGGTAAACGTTTGTTGCTGGTCAGCTGTGGTAGCTGGGAGGTTTCAGGAGAGGGATTTGATCTCCCTTTTCAACAGACAGCCGACTATATGGATATGACCTATGCCGGGCATTTTCATACCTGGCTGACAGATAAGGAGGTTTTTGGAAACGATAATGTGCAAAAGAGAGTTACCTTACTTCAGAATACAATTAAACATATAATAGGATAATTAAGGATATGGCTGTTACAATTGCAGACGACTCAAACTTCAAGCAGGAACTTGCTGATAATCAGAAAGTAGTAGTTAAATATTTTGCCGGATGGTGCGGCAGTTGTCGTCTTTTTGCCCCTAAATACAAGAGGCTTTCCAATGACGAGCGTTTCGAGGGTGTCACTTTTCTGGATGTAAATGCTGAACAAAGCCCTGAGGCGAGAAAAGCAGGAGAGGTTAAGAACCTTCCTACCTTCGCTATCTTTCAAAACGGTGAGTTGGTAGAATCTTTAGCCTCCAACAAAGAAGACCAGGTAGTGGCACTTATTAACCGATTGAATTAAGCATGAAGATTCCTGTCATTAAAGGGCTGGTGGAGACAACATCACTGGAAGCACTTCGCCAGGCAGAAGAAGACCTTCTGGAAGAAAGACCACTGCAAATTGAGGTAGGTGGAGATGATGAGGGCGAGCAGCTTACTCATATTTTTGCGGCTATTTATATTCTGGAACAAATGGCCAATGAAGGGCTTGAATTCAAACAGGCACTACGGGCGTATACCCAAAAAGTACGGACTTCAATAAGCTGACGGACTATACTCCGGAAGATATCAGCATATAAAAAAGCCGTCTGTAAAACGAAATTACAGGCGGCTTGCGTTATATTTACACTGGTCATTAGCAGAGAATGGTGTTTTCGGTCCGTTATTAGTATTTCATCATACCATGGTCAAACAATTCTTCTCTGTCATTCTTCTTTGCTTAGTCCTTTCTTCCTGTGGTACTTCAGAAAACGGAGAGTCTATTCCTGCCATAGATGTAGAAGCCGGCAAGTCTTATTTCTTTCTCAAAGAAGGTAAATACAGGGAGTATGATGTTTATGAAATTCGTTACCTGGCCGTTGGAATCAGCGATACACTGACCTACCAGCTCCGAGAAGAGGTGGGGGAGTCTTTTGTGAGAAACGGCAGCACCTCTAATGTTATCTACAGATATAGCCGCCCCGATGAAAATCAGGAATGGTCACTGGACTCTACCTGGTCGGCCAGAGTAGAAAGAGACAGAGCGATATCTATGGAAAACAACATACCGATCGTTAAAATGGTCTTTCCGGCCCTTCAGGAACGTACCTGGGATGGAAATTTGTTCAATACCAGACTGGAAGATGAGTTTAAAGTCATTACTTTCGACCCGGATCAGAGTGTAGAGAACCAGACCAGCTTTAGTGTACCTGTCGCAGGCAGTGCTGCCAGTTTCACAGAGGTATTGGTGATTGAACATCATAACTTTGAAGATTTGATCGACAAAGATGTTCGCATGGAAGTATATAAGGACAGTGTGGGGCTCGTTTATAAAGAGTATGAAACGCTCAAGTATTGTACTTCTGCCAGCGTGTGCGACTATGATCCGACTATGCCTGGCGAATTTGTAGTATCAGGCAGATATTACCGGGAGATATTGACTTCTCATGGCTCCCTGAATGATGATGATGATTAGACGATTAATTGATGTCTGTAAAAGCATTTAACAATACAATTCTCTCTTTGCTGTGTCTGGCATTTGTGGCTTCTGCCTGTAACAGCAACGCTACGGATACCACCCCGGCAATAGACCCCGATACCGGTAAATCGTATTTCTTTCTGAAAGAAGGTCAGTTTCGGGAGTATGAGGTATTTGAAATCCGATACCTCGCAGTAGACATCAGCGATACCTTTCGTTATCAACTGCGGGAAGAGGTTAAAGAAGAATTTGTAAACAATGGCGTGACCTCAAATATCATACACAGGTTCAGAAGAGAAGACGCCAGCCAGGAATGGTTGCTCGACTCGGTGTGGTCTGCCAGAGTGGACACGGACAGGGCTGTTTCAGTTGAGAACAATATCCCTATTGTCAAAATGTTATTTCCATCTCTGGAAGGGCGCAAATGGAATGGGAATGCCTTTAATACCAAAGATGAAGATGAGTTCATCATCACCACTTTTGACCCGGCCCAGGACGAAGACAACAATACCAGCTATCAGGTGCCCATTCCAGGGCGTGCGATTAGCTTCTCTGAGGTGATGGTAGTGGAACAAAACCAGGACGAAGACATGATCACTTTCAGGGACAACCGTGTCGAGGTATACAAAGACAGTATTGGTCTGGTCTTTAAGCAATACGATGTCGTCAAGATTTGCTCTCGCGTGGAGTGCCTGGGGCAGGAGATCGTAGAGTCCGGTCGCTTTTACAGAGAGTTGCTAACAAGTCAGGGAAAAATTGAGGATGAGGGCGGCTAGTATTGGTCTCATACTATATTGCCTCACATTAGGTCAGTTATCTTCACAAGACCGGTATATGGTCTTTTTTACTGACAAAAACGGAACAAGCTTCTCCGTTAACCAACCCGAACAGTTTTTATCACAAAGAGCCCTGCAGCGCAGACAGAAGCAACAAATAGGGATTGTAGCAAATGATCTGCCTGTGAACCAAACGTATATCGATGCTGTCAAAGCACTGGGGGCAGAGACCTACTTTGCTACAAAGTGGATGAATGGTCTGCTTATTCAGTCAGAAGCCAGTCTTATAGATGATATAGAGGCGCTGCCTTTCGTAAGCCATACCGAATACGTAGCCCCGGGGGTATTGCTCACAGCCGGGGAAAGTGATGCCGATGGCTTTGAAAGTACCAATGGTGAAGAAGCCAGTCGGAGCGATTTTCAGAACGATATGCTTGGCATAGGAGAGATGCATGCTGCCGGCTACCAGGGAGAGGGCCTTCTTATTGGCGTATTTGACGGAGGCTTTAGTAACCTGAGTGGCATTGCAGCTTTTGATCACCTGTTTCAGGACAACCGCATTTTATACACGCATGATTTCACCACCAATCGCACTAGCGTAGAAAATGAGTTCAGTCATGGCAGAAGGGTCTTATCCGTTCTCGCTGCACGTTCAGACGAGCTGACAGGCACTGCGCCTGGAGCTTCGTACATCCTGTCTGTGACTGAAGCACAGGGCGAATACCGGGTAGAAGAGTACAACTGGCTTTTCGCTGCAGAGAGAGCTGACAGTGCCGGTGTAGATATCATTAATACTTCCCTGGGCTACAACCTCTTCCAGGATCCTTCTATGAACTATGGCCTGGACCAGATGGACGGGCAAACTACAGTGATTACGCGAGCGACTAACCTGGCCGCATCCAAGGGAATTGCCCTGGTTACCAGTGCAGGAAATACCGGTCAAAATGTTCTATGGCCTATCATTACAGCTCCCGGGGACAGCCCATCCATCCTCGCAGTCGGATCTGTCAATGCGGCACTTCAAAAGGCCCGTATCAGTAGCTTCGGACCAACAGCAGATAACAGAATTAAGCCTGATGTAGCTGCGCTGGGGGTTTCTACTGCCGTGTCCGGCACAGATGGCAGCGTCACATTCAGTGACGGAACTTCCTTTGCTTCACCTTTGGTGGCAGGACTTATGGCGGGTGTATGGCAGGCCTACCCGGAGCTGACAGCCGATGAGCTGTTAGGCTTAATCAGGTTAAGCGGCAGCCAGTATGATGCACCAGACAATGAGCTTGGTTATGGCATTCCCAACTTTGTAACGATTAGCCGCATTGCCGAAGAAATAGATCTGCCTACTGCCGAAGACCTTACCGTTTACCCAAACCCTACCAGTGCTTCCTTTGTGAACATTGCCTTTGATACCTCCTTTTTTGATCAGGCTGTGCTGGTGCAACTGGTGAGGACGAATGGTCAGGTAATTAATCATTACAGATTCACGCCTACACAAAGGGATAACCGCATACAGGTAGGTCTGGGGACACATCCGGCAGGGCTGTACCTGATGAAGGTCGTGGGAGCAGGAGGCACCTTCACGAAGAAGGTGATCCGCTTCTGATAGACTTCATCTTCAATTAATCCCTGCCTGACATGAGAATTTATCCCATTGAATCTATATTTGCGCCATGAGTGCACCCATAATCGCCCCCTCCGTATTAGCCGCTGATTTTGCCAACCTTCAGCGAGATGTAGAAATGTTGAACAACAGCCAGGCCGACTGGATTCACGTGGACATTATGGACGGCATTTTTGTGCCCAATATCTCTTTTGGCATACCCGTTTGCCAGGCTATTGATAAGCATGCACAAAAGCCATTGGATGTTCACTTAATGATTGAACAACCAGACCGTTACCTGGAAGCTTTTAAGGAGGCAGGCGCAGAAGTACTTACAGTACATTACGAGGCTTGTACCCATCTTCACCGAACATTACAGTTCATCAAATCACTCGGATGTAAAGCAGGGGTGGCTCTGAATCCTCACACCAACGTACAGTTATTGAAGGACACACTTGCCGATATCGATCTGGTTTGTCTGATGTCTGTCAACCCGGGCTTTGGAGGACAATCCTTTATTGAAAACACTTACAATAAGGTAAAGGACTTAAAAGAAATGATCAATGCTACCGGTGCAGATACGCTGATCGAGATAGACGGAGGAGTTAATGCTCAAAATGCACCTAAGTTGATGGAAGCCGGAGCAGATGTGTTGGTGGCCGGAAGCTTCGTATTTAAGTCTGCTGATCCGGCCGGGACTATTGGTGAGCTCAAAGCCATTTAGCCTTCCACACCCAAAGCAGCTTTCACAGCAGCTACATTCTTCTTACTGTTACCGATAAAGATTTGTCCGTCAATCAGGAAAACAGGTCTTTTCAGAAAGGTGTATTCCTGGAGTATATATTTCCGGTAGTCATCTTCTTTAAGGTCCATTTCATTAAGTCCCATGGAGCGATACTTCATGGCTACCCGGCTGAAAAGTGCCTCATAAGAACCGGCCAGGTTTTTCATTTCGTCCAGCTGATTTTCTGTAATGGCTTCTGTCTTAATGTCTTGCTTCTCAAAAGACTCCATGGGCAGCTCAGACATAATACGTTTACAGGTGCTGCAAGAAGAGAGGTGATAGATTTTGTTCATTTTTGGTATATCATTTGTAATACAGAGGTAAATGCATACAAAAAAGGCTACCATTCGTAATATTTGGCTCAGAATCGCTTGTATATCTTTGGCTAATCACTTTTTTTGTATGCTCAATTTTAACCGCTAAACTACAAAAGAGGAGAAAACACAATGAGAAAATTATCAAAAGCTGTATTAGCAGCAATGTTGTTGGCATTTGTTTCTATAAACGTTCAGGCACAGGATTTTACAGATCAGGATATCAAAGACTATGCTGTAATCCTTATGGCCCAGAAGTCTATCACGGATAAGATCAACCCATATATCAACAGTTTGATAGAAAAGCAGGATGGGTTTGACGGTAATATGTACAATGAGCTGAATGCAATTGCTAAAGGTGATGCCAGCAAACTGCCTTCAAGTACTGATGCTGAAAAATTCCAGCAGACCTTCTATGCTACTTTGATGAAAAGAAAGAAGGACAGAGAAAAAGGAGCCGGCACTGTTGTTAAAACACTGGCTAAATACTCTCTGGGAGCAAAGAAATACACCGCTATTAAAAAAGCCTACAAATCAGGTGGCGATGTAAAAGCCAAAGTAGACGCTATAATGGCCTCTATGACTGCATGACCCTAATCAACCTTAACATACTAAAAGAAGCCCTGACAACTCAGGGCTTTTTTTGTTGGTCAGAAGTAATAATCTGGATAGTTTGCCATTAATTATAAAAGGACCACCCTTAATTGAAAAAGCTCTTATTCTTTACATTCCTGATTGCCGCGTTTACCTTAAGCCAGGAGAATGCGCATGCTCAACTTTTCAAGAAGAAGGACAAGCCGCCTAAAGAAAAGAAGACTAAGAAGTCGAAAAAGAAAAAGGACCAGGCCTATCAGGGTTTTTCGCCAGGTCAGGCACCGCTCACACCAGAGCAAAGAGCCAAACAGCAGGTTAGCCAGGTAAGGAAAATACTGAACATGTTCAATTTCAGTATTGAGAAAGGCTATGGCTACTTTTCTTATCAAAATGAACTCACGGGGGTGTCGGTTGTGCGTAACCCTCGTGGCGATCAGTTATTTATAGTTCCGACAGGTGAGAGTTCCGGACAGGGACCGTTTAATGCCTATAATAACTGGTTTAATGACCTGACTCCACTGGATATTACCCGCATAGATGATGATGCTGAAGTGGTCGGTACAGATACCACCAACTTTGTATATAAAAATAACGGCCGTATTAACCCTTTTACGCTTCGTTTGTCCTTTTCTATAAGGAAGGTAGATAAGAAGCATTTAAAGCGCACAGGAGAGCGTATAATGACCGATGATGAGCTTTTGCGTATAGGAGGGGGCATCAGCTTCGGTAAGTTCAAGTTCCGCAACGATCGGAACACACAGGATATCAATGCCAGGCTCAGATCATTTATCCTGCCTGTTCAGGAAATCTCAACCACCAAGATTTTTGGCTCTGTTACCTATAATGCCTATCGTTATGGAGACTTGTCACTCTTAGTAGATTTATCCGGTGGCGTGTGGAAAACCAAAAGCTCGGCCCTGAATCAATCCATTGTCAAATACGACCCGTTTTTCAACCTGGGAGTGATCTTCGAACAAAAGATTTCCAAATACTTCAAGGTCTATCTTCGTCCGTCTTTCGAGATTCGGCAGTACAACATTTCCAATGACCTTATTTCGGTCCCTCATAAGTTCTCCGTTTTCTCTATAGATATAGGTGCGCTTATCAAATATCCTACCTACCCGAGAAACAAATACAAGGCACACAGGGTAAAAATGGAGCATATTTTCAATGGCAAAATCTATCGTGGCCGCTCAATTTTTCAACGTCAGAATCCCCGCACCGGACAGTTCGGTAAATCGCGAAAAGAGAAGGTCAGAATTGGTGGAAATTAACTGCGTTTTCCTGTCTTTTTTCCGGCCTTTCATCGGATAAAATTACGTATATTGCTGCCTTAAATTATCATGTACTTTTTAGCAATTTATGGCAGAAGGAGATAAGGAAACTATCATCCCCATCAACATAGAAGATGAGATGAGGGGAGCCTACATCGACTACTCAATGTCGGTGATCATTTCAAGAGCGTTACCAGATGTCCGGGATGGACTAAAACCTGTTCACAGAAGGGTTTTATACGGAATGCTTGACCTCGGAGTTAACTGGAACAAACCCTATAAAAAGTCAGCGAGAATCGTAGGAGAGGTGCTGGGTAAGTATCACCCTCACGGTGACTCCTCAGTCTACGACACGATGGTGCGAATGGCACAGGAGTGGTCCTTACGCTACCCACTTGTAGACGGCCAGGGTAACTTTGGATCTGTAGATGGTGATTCGCCTGCAGCCATGCGTTACACCGAAGCACGGCTGAGACGTATAGCGGATGAACTACTCACCGATATCAACAAGGATACGGTCGATTTCCAGCTCAACTTTGACGACTCTCTCAAAGAACCTTCCGTACTTCCCGGTAAACTGCCCAACCTGCTGCTTAACGGTAGCTCAGGTATTGCCGTAGGTATGGCTACGAATATGGCCCCTCACAACCTTACTGAGGTAGTTGGTGGAATTGTAGCCTATATCGATAACAATGATATTACCATTGAGGAGTTGATGAAGCATATCACGGCTCCTGATTTTCCTACCGGAGGCACCATTTATGGCTATACTGGGGTGAAATCGGCTTTCGAAACAGGTCGCGGACGCGTTGTGCTCAGGGCTAAGGCTGACATTGAGACAACCAAGACCGGCAGAGAGCAGATCATCGTGACGGAAATTCCTTACATGGTTAATAAAGCCAGCATGATTGAAAAAACGGCTGGCCTGATCAACGAAAAACGCATTGAGGGCATCTCTGACATGCGTGATGAGTCTGACAGAAACGGGATGAGGATTGTTTATGAGCTCAAAAAAGACGCCATAGGCAATGTCGTCCTCAATAACCTCTATAAATACACTCAGCTTCAATCATCATTTGGAGTAAACAACGTGGCGCTTGTCAAGGGAAGGCCGTATACGCTCAACCTAAAGGATATGATCAAACACTATGTTGATCATAGACATGAGGTAGTTACACGCAGAACCCAGTATGAGCTTAATGAGGCTGAGAAGCGAGCTCACATTTTACAGGGTTATCTTATAGCCCTGGATAACCTTGATGAGGTAATCAATCTGATCAGAAGCTCACGTGACCCTGACATAGCCAAAGCCGGCTTGATGGAGAACTTTGACCTTTCCGAAATTCAGGCAAAAGCTATTCTGGAGATGCGACTTCAGCGTCTTACCGGTCTGGAGAGAGAGAAGATTCAGAAGGAATATGATGAGATAATGGAGCTTATCGCCAAACTGAAGGAAATCCTTGAAAAAGAGGAACTTAGAATGGGCATCATCAAGGAAGAGTTGATGGAGATTCAGGAGCGATATGGCGATGAAAGAAGAACTGACATAGTTCATTCTGCAGAAGACTTCAGTGCTGAAGATATGATTCCGAATGAGGAGATGGTTATTACCTTTTCTCATCAGGGTTATGTGAAAAGAACCTCACTTTCTGAGTATCGAACTCAGGGCAGAGGTGGTGTAGGAGCCAAAGGAGCTGCTACCAAAGATGATGACTTTACTGAGCACCTGTTCGTGGGGATGACCCATGATTATCTGCTGATATTCACAGAATATGGTAAGGTTTTCTGGAAGAAAGTATGGCAGTTACCGGAAGGTAGTAAAACCTCAAAAGGACGTCCGGTACAAAACCTCATCAATATTGAGCCGGGAGACAAAGTTCGCGCTATTATAGATGTACATGATCTCAAGGATGAAGATTACATCAATAATAACTTCCTGGTGATGTGTACAGAGCGCGGTACGATCAAAAAGACATCGCTTGAGGCTTATTCGCGCCCCCGAACGAATGGCATCAATGCGATTACCATTAATGAAGGAGACAGATTATTGGATATCAGACTGACGAATGGAGATAATCATATCATCATTGGTAAGCGTTCTGGTAAAGTGGTACACTTTCATGAAAGCGATGTACGTCCTATGGGCAGAACAGCTGCCGGAGTGCGAGGTGTCACCCTTGAAACTGAAGATGACCGCGTAGTTGGCATGGTATGTGTAAATAGGGAAGAGGCCAACCTTTTAGTTGTATCTGATAAAGGTTACGGCAAGCGCTCTCCAATAGATGATTACCGCATTACCAAGCGTGGCGGTAAGGGTGTGAAAACCATTAACATTACTGAAAAAACCGGTAACTTAGTAGCAATCAAGGAGGTAATCGATACCGATGACCTTATGATTATTAACAAGTCGGGCATCACTATCAGAATTTCTGTAGAGAATCTGAGGGTAATGGGACGTGCCACACAAGGAGTGAGGCTGATCAAGCTCAGCGACTCCGATGAGATATCATCAGTGGAAAAAATTCAGAAAATGGACTCTGACGAGGAAGAAATGGCTTCAGAAGAAGCTGAGAATTCCGAAGAACAGGGAAATGCCTCTGATGAGGTTAGTGAAGACAACCAGAATTAAACTATAGAGACTACAATATTAATATCATGAAAAAGCTATTTTTTACGGCATTGTTATCGCTTATGGTGATAGGGGTGCACGCACAGAAAAAGACTTATAAGGCTGCAAAAAAGGCCCTGAATAAAAAGGATTATGCCACAGCTATCGATTTGGCTACCCAGGCATCTACCAACTCAGAAACACAGGATAACCCTGATGTATACGTGATTTTGGGACAGGCCAATATGTACCTGTTTAACAGTGATCTGACCAGCATTTCACATGCTCAGGCGGCATTTGACAACTTCCAGACTGCCATTGAAAAAGGTGGTGACAAGGTTAAGGATGACCTGATGGAAGATGTAGTGCTGAATGCTGAGAACGAGAGACTTGGTGGTGGAGAAGGCTTGATGTACCTGCAAAACATGCTCAACCGCCAGGGAAATGTGCATTTTGAAGCACAGGAGTATGACAAGTCTTACGAGTACTTCCTGATCTCTTCAAACATTGTTCCTGATGACATTGTCATGACTTTCTATGTAGGCTACAGTGCTTACGGATCTGAGAAGGATGACGCAGCCCTGGAGAAATACCTGAAGGTAATCGAGCTGAACGAGGCTTTACCTGAAGAGTCGAAGTTTGCTAACACACAGTTTGCATACAACGGCCTGATCGATATCTACTTTGCAAGAAAGGTTGATTACGACAATGCACTCAAGTATATCCAAATGGCCAAAGAGGCTTACCCTGATGAAAAGCTGTACAAAGACTATGAGATCGATGTACTGATTAAGTCAGAGAAGATGGAGGAGGCCATTCAAGGGCTTAAAGATGTAGCTGCTTCTGGTAACGCTACTAAAAACACGTACTATACCATGGCATTCCTTTACTGGAACAACGAGAACTTCGATGAAGCCCTGAAGGCTGCAGATCTCGCACTTGGTTTGGATGGTGAGTATTATGACGCACTGTACGTGGCAGGTTCTGTTCACTACAACCAGGCTGCTGAGCTTTTGAAAGCTGCCAACAATACTGATGATGATGCAGAGTATCAGAAGCTGAAGAAGGATGCTATTGCCAAGTTTAGAGATGCAATGCCATACTTTGAGAAGGCTATTGTTCAGCGTCCCGAAGACACATACTCTCTGAACCCACTGAGTACTATCTATGACCAGTTGGATATGGATGCTAAGAGAGATGAGATTCTGGACAGACTTGCTAAGCTAGAAGGCGGAGAGTAAGGATAACGATTTCAACAGAATAAAGAGCAAGGTGAACAGCCTTGCTTTTTTTGTGTCTGATGTTTTGTGTAGGGAGTGAGGATTAAGGGGTCGTGGTGTTTGACAGAACTTTACTTAACATAATATAAATTATATAACAATGCTCCAGCATTTACGGCTGTAGGGCTGTTTAAGGCCACATTAGCCTATGGTTGAATCTGTGGCGCGTCAGCGCCTGTTATATAATGATATTATGTTAACCGCGAAGGACTCGCGGGTGTCTAAGTTCTCGTTTACCATCTTAGTGCAGCAAGTTGGCGCTTGACTTTGGCAGCCTGTTATATAATTAGTTTTATTTT
>DIYF01000023.1 GCA_002427745.1 Roseivirga sp. UBA6061
ACAGCAGAAGCAGAAGACCTGGCCGGTAATGTGAGTGCTAAGAGTGATGTATTCACCTTAACACCGGATTTCACTGCACCTGCCAAGCCGGTAATCACCGGAATCACAGATGACACCGGAGCAAGTGACAGTGATGGTATCACCAGTGATAAGAACATCAGCATCATGGGTACTGCCGAGCCAAATGCAAGTGTGGAAGTATCTACTCAGTTTGGACCTATCAGAAAAACTCAGGCCGATGGAAACGGAGACTGGGTACTGGATATCACAGATATTACGCTTGTGGAGATCATGGTAGACCTGACCGCAGAAGCAGAAGATGCAGCCGGTAATGTGAGTGCTAAGAGTGATGTGTTTAAACTGACCCCTGACTTTACAGCGCCAGCGAAGCCTGTGATCACCGGAATCACAGATGATACCGGAAGTAGCAGTAGTGATGGAATTACGAAGGATAAGAACATCACGATCAGCGGTACAGCTGAACCCGGTGCCATTGTAGAGGTGTCTACACAATTCGGACCAGTGCGGAAGACTCAGGCTAATGCCGGAGGCAACTGGGTATTGGATATTACAGATATAACGCTGTTTGAAATAGTAGTGAACCTTACTGCAGAAGCGGCCGATGCAGCGGGCAATGTGAGTCCTGCCAGTGATGTGTTTGTACTGACACCTGATTTCACCGCACCGGGTGTTACTATTGATATCGCCAATATTTCAGCCGCAGGTTATACTATCATAGCGCTGTTTGATGAGCCGGTGAGCGGTCTTACCCTGGGTGAGATATCGGTGACCGGAGGAAGCGCCAGTAACCTGGTTCAGGATGATCCGATGAGTTACTCATTCATTGTCAGCCTGTCAGGAAGTACGGCCAATGTTCAGATCACCGCAGGTTCAGCACAGGATGTGGCCGGTAATGACAACACGGTTTCTAATCTGCTGAGCTTAAACTCACCCAACAACGGGGCCGGAGAAGACTTCAACAATCTACCAAGTCTGGCTAAGGCAGAAGAGATCAGTCTGTATCCTAACCCGGCCAGTAAAGTGTTGACGATTGATCTGTCAGAGCTGAGTGCTGAAGAGGTAGATATCTTCCTGTACGATGCGGCAGGTTCTCCGGTATTTACCAGACAGGCATACGACCAGAAGACTCTGAAACTGGATGTATCCACTTATACAAGTGGCATGTATATCGTTCAGGTGTATGATGGTCAACAGGTGATCAGAAAGAAAGTTATGGTGAAGAAGTAGAGGAGAAAGCCCACTACCTGTGTGGTAGTAACGACCGATATTTACGATAATCAAAAGAGCCTTTTCAAGTCGGAAAGGCTCTTTTATTGTATAGGGATGTATTTACCAACTGATCGATACCAGACTAAATAACAACGCGCTGTAAAGATCAGGAGGCGTACAAAGTCTTCGGACAAAAGTTGCCAGCTCAGTTGATATGAGCGGCAGATAGCAAGGGACGGGTGCAATTGACATTTGAAAAAATCCATTTATCAGAATTTGGTTTTGATTTTGCCCGAAAAGACGCATTTTCAGAGACTATTTTTTACCTCAGTCATTTTTAATAACCCATCGTTTTGCTTCCTGCAAACCAGACAAGCTTAATTTTTTCTTTACAAGAGTTATTAATGAATTAAGAGAATATTTCTGATCATGCGGCTTGCATAATGTAAACGAGACTGGATGATCATTTTTCAGGTATAAGACCTGGATTAGAGAAAGACCATTTTCACACCAAAACATATAGTATCTAAAATGAAAAGTTCTGTTTTAAGGCGTTGGCTTACGGTCTGCCTTATCTTAACCATGTGCCTGACCAGCCTGCTGGCACAAACACCACAATGGGTAAATGATGGTATCACTGAGACTGCACCCGAATCTAATGCTATTGGAACTGATGCTGCCGGAAATGCCTATGTCGCTACTCAGTATGCGGCTTTCGGTATCCTGTTTGTTGCGAAAATTAACCCTCAAGGCGACATTATATGGGCCGATACGCTGGGAGGAGTAACATCAGATGGTTTTGACCTTGAGAACGGCACCCAGGCCATGAAAGTTCGGGGAGTACATGTTGTGAATGACAATGGTACCGAAAGACTCTTTGTAGGCTTTGATTCACAGACGGCTAGTTCAGGGTATCAACAACCCGGTATTTACGAATACAACCCTGCTACCGGAGCACTGGTGCAGGGGGTGTCTTATGTTGACGATGGTACGGCTCATCCTGTTAGTGATTTTAGGGTAGGAGATGGCAAACTGCTACTGTTGGCAGAGGATGTACTGTTGAATATAGATATGGCTGACCTGAGCATACAACAGCAGTGGCAGAACGGAGTAGATCCTGCTATTCCATTTGTCGTTACTGATATTTCTGGTTATACAGGGGGAACCACGGTTTCTCCGGATTTCTTCGGTTCCGAAACGAACCCCACCGCAGCCGAGATGCCCTTCTATACGGGCTCACCTTTGGATAATACACCGGATCCCACGGATGCCGATAACTTCACCTTTCCCGCTTCAACGCCATTTGAATTTGGTGTTACTCCTATTGATCTGGGTGATGGTTCACCTGTCCCCTTGCCGATCACAAGTGGTACCACCCCTTGGGCAGGTGCCTCGAACATAACCCACAGGGCTGTGGTGGAAACCTCCGAAGGCTTGTATGTATATATGACCTTCACTCTTAATGACAATTCTCAACAAGCCATTGTAAAACAGAATAAGACGGATAACTATATGGCCGAGTGGGGATACTATTGGAGGCAGGACAACGGCAACGCTGGAGGACTTGTGGCTGATGAAAACAACAATGTATATCTCTATACCTGGGATCAACTCTACCTTTTGACTGGTGGAGGTCTGAATATGTTGGCGAATAAGTTTGATAAGGATGGTAACCACCAATGGAGTAAACTATATGGTGCTGCGGGTAATGAAGTGCCCTGGCAGTCCAGTGCGGTGGCTATTGACCAGGCCCGGCAGGAAATTGTTCTGGGGCTTTATACAGACTCTTTCAATGGAGGCCAGCCAAGCTCATTGCTTCTTAGCACCAACTATGACGGAGAAATTCAGAACTATACTTTTTTAGCGGAAGAGGGGGTAGGAAGACTACCTACAGGGGTGGCTCTGGATGGAAACGCCAACGCTTATGTCGCGTATCGTGATGGTGCTGGTAGTGGAAATAGCGGTGTTTTTAAGGTGAACACAGAAACTGTTTTTCTGGCGCCTGTTATGGTCAGTGCCACCAAGGATTCAGATACTCAGATCACGATCACCTTTAGCGATAACGTAGTCACCAATGGTGGCAACCCGACTGATTTCACGGTCAAAGACGGGACAGGTACTGCCTTCACAGTAAGCGCTCAGGCAGATGGTACACCCGGAGATGACAAAATTGTGCTTACTGTAGCCGACTTATCCTCGGCAGTGGGTGATCTTATCGTCACTTATACCAATAACAACGATGAGGTCAGTGATACGGATAGTGGTGAAGATCAGGATTTTGTAAGAACGGATAACACGGGAGTGACCATTGATCTGGATGATGCAGCGCCTACTATAGTAAGTGCTACAAAAGACAGTGACACACAGATTACGGTTACTATGAGTGAAGCCGTTCAAACCAATGGTACCAATCCTACCGATTTTACCGTGGTAGACGAAGATAACACACCTTTTGTGGTAAGTGCCCAGACGGATGGCACGGCCGGGGATACCGATATTGTCTTAACGGTAGCAGATTTATCAGGAGCAACAGGCGATCTTACTGTTACCTATACCAACAATAACAACGAGATATCGGACTTTGGTGGTAATTACCTGGCTACAGGCTCGACTACCATTTCGGATGTGATAGCTCTGATGATTTCTGAGTTCATAGCCAACCCTTTTGGTACAGAGAATATTTCTGAATGGGTTGAATTATACAACTATGGTAGTGCTCCGATAGATATCAATGGCTTTAAACTGAAAGATGAAGATTCTGATGATGATGTGATTGTCAGCACTTCTACCATTATACCTGCAGGAGGGTATCTTATTCTGACCAATAACAAATCCAACTTTGAGAGCATTTGGTTCGGAGGTAATGTGGTAAGCCAGGTATTACAAATGAGTGGTATCACCCTGGCCAACTCCTCTGATGAACTGATATTGACCGATGCCAGTGACAATGTGATCTGGTCATTGGCCTATGCCGATGATGACACTGAAGGAAAAGCCACCTGGATATCTACTTCTACCAATACTCCCACGGTATGGGGTTCAAAAGCTTCTCCGGGAATAGACAGAGATGGAACCGACAATGTAGCGGGGTCACCTACGGGCTATGAGAAGAACAGCGCCACAGCCGATCCGCTTGCTTTTACAAATACCGATGGTGATATGGGAAGCCCTCTGAATGGAACAGTGCTTTTTGCATCATCTACTATTGACAATAATATAAACTGTAATGGTTTTGCCGATGGAGGTTTGACAGCCGCTGCCTTAGGAGGAGTGAGCCCCTATACCTACATTTGGAGCAATGGATCCACTCAGGCTACGCTGAGCACCTTACCGGCAGGCACTTATACTGTAACAGTTTCTGATGCTCAGGGCACCACAGCCACTGCCAGTTCTTCTATTACTGAACCAACCCTGTTGACTGCTAATGTGGGTAGCGCCAATTTCGGAATTGATTTTGACGGAGATGATGTGGATGATGAATTCTATGATGAGACAGTCAGCTGTAATGGGTTTTTAGACGGAGGCCTGGCGGCAAACCCCGCGGGAGGAACAGCCCCCTATACCTATTTATGGAGTATCGGAGCTACTACGGGTTCTATTGTGGGTGTCGGAGCAGGCACTTATACTGTCACAGTCACAGATGCCAATGGCTGTACTGCCACATCCCAGGGCACGATTACTGAGCCTGATGCCTTGATGGCAAACGCAAATACAGATATGAATATTTCCATGTTCAATGGCTTTGACGGAGAGATCAGTTCAACACCTACAGGGGGGACCCAGCCATACAATTACATTTGGAGCAACGGAGGTACTACAGCCAGTCAGACCTTCCTGCAGGCAGGAACCTACACGGTGACGGTGACAGATGCCAATGGCTGTACTGCCAGCGAAAGCACTACGGTGACACAGCCGGCAAACAGCAACCCTGCTTTTACTTCATCACCGGTTACCTCTGTTTTTGAAAGTGAAACCTATAAGTATATTATCAGCACCTCAGATGCCGATGGACATGATGTAACGGTCACCTCCAATGCATTGCCAGGCTGGCTAAGCTTGTCGCAGGGTCTGAACAGCATTACCACCATAGCTGGAGATGCTACCGGTGGAACAGGTACTACAGATGGTACCGGCACCAATGCGCTGTTTAACTTTCCTATGGGAGTAGCAGTAGATAACCTGGGGAACATATATGTATCCGATTTTAGTAATACCAGCATCAGGAAAGTAGATACCGAGGGTGTCGTCAGCACTTTTGCCGGTGGCACAGAGGGTACCGCAGACGGTACCGGTACCAATGCTCAGTTCATCAGAAACTCCAGAATGACGATTGACGGCAATAACAACCTTTATGTTTATATGGGAGGGGAGACTTCGCGCATCCGAAAAATTACTCCTGCAGGAGTAGTTACCACCCTGGCAAATAGTGTTGGCCAGGGAGACCAGGGTGAAGGAGGTCTGTTTGTGGAAATGGTCGTAGACCATGCCAACGAGAACCTGTATATGACAAATCTCACTGGTGCGAGTGTGATAAAGGTTCCATTGAACGGAGATCCCGCGTCCATTTTTGCCGGAGGTGGTGGAGAACCCTTCGGAACAGCCATATTGGATGGAACGGGTACCTCAGCGATTTTTGCTGCTCCCAGTGGCCTGGCGATAGACTCCAATGGCAACCTTTACGTGGGAGCTCTCTTTTCTAACCATATTCGAAAGATTACTCCCGAAGGGGTCGTGTCTACATTTGTCGGATCTGCCAGTCTGATCGAAGAGAATGGTTCCGCTTTTACTTTTGAAGAGGCTACTGGTACCAATGTGCTCTTCCCCACTTCCCAGGCAGGCCTGGACATTGATAGTCAGGACAATCTCTACCTTATGGCAGGAGACTTCTTTGGAGGTGATGGAGATCAGGAGAGACTGCTTATTAAGATCACACAAGCGGGAGTTGCCTCAAAAGTGATCGGCAAGGCCAGCTCGGCTATCATGGATGGAACAGGTACTGATGCTGCAATAGGCAGGAGCCTGGGCATGTCGGTTGACAGCGATGGTTCCGTATACTTCATTGATTTTAATACTGTCCGTAAGATTTCCGGAGGCTATTGCCTCAGTGGAGATCCGAGCGGTCAGGTGGGGCCACATGCCATAGTACTGGATGCTTCCGATGGAAATACCGGAACCGGACAGCAAAGCTTTACCATCAATGTAATCGCACCTCTGGAAGTCTCAGCAGACCTGAACAGCAATATAAGCTGTAATGGTGCTGCCGATGGAGATCTTATGGCAAATGCTACGGGAGGTATCAGTCCCTACAGCTATGTCTGGAGCAACGGATCTACCAATGCCAATATCAACAATCTCCCTGCTGGTACATACACCGTAACGGTTTCCGATAACGATGGAAATACCGCGACAGCCAGTAATACAGTAACACAACCCACTGAACTGACTGCCAGTGTAGCCGGGTCTACGATTGACGATGGCTTTGGGACCATTTTTGATGAAACGATCAGTTGTAATGGCTTTACGGACGGAGGTTTGACAGCCTCTCCGACAGGAGGTACTGGGCCTTATACCTATACCTGGAGTATTGGAGCTACCACCTCCAGTATTGTAGGCATTGGAGCCGGTACTTATACAGTCACCGTAACGGATGCCAATGGTTGTACCACTACAGCTCAGGGTACGGTAACAGAGCCTGATGCCTTGATGGCCAATGCCAATACCGATCAGAATGTAACTGATTTCAATGGTTTTGACGGAGAGATCAGTTCGACTCCAACGGGAGGTACACAACCCTATAATTATGTATGGAGCAACGGAGGTACTACAGCCAGTCAGACCTTCCTGCAGGCTGGTACTTATACAGTTACCGTGACCGATGCCAATGGTTGTACGACCAGCGAGAGCACAACGGTGAACCAGCCACCCAACAGTGATCCTGAATTCGAATCTGAACCTGTTACCGAGGTAGGAGACGATGAGATTTACAATTACTTTATTGAGACCTCAGATTTTGACGGTCATGCAGTAAACCTGACCGGAACCACGCTACCTTCCTGGCTGACCATTCAGGAAGAAGTGTTTGCGACTGAATTCTTCGTAGAATCAGAGTTTGCAGCTATTCCTGTAGGGGCTGCAGTGATTGAAGATGACCCTCAGGGGCCGGAGGCTGAAGTATTAGCGGCTCCTTACGGTATGGTATTTGACTCCAATGGAGACTTGTTTGTAGGCGATCCGGCAAGAGGCCAAATCATGAAGGTAAGCCCTGAAGGCTTTGTTTCTGTCTTTGCAGGTTCAGGCTCATCAGGTTCGGCAGATGGTACAGGAACAGAAGCAAGCTTTGATGGCCCCACCGGCCTGACAGTAGACAGCAATGACAACCTTTATGTAGTGGATGCCAGTAATGATGCCATTCGTAAAATCACTCCGGAAGGAGTAGTGAGCACATTGGCCGTTTTACCAACAGGTAGCAGTTCAGGCACCGGTACGGATGATGAATTCTTTGGGAGGATTTTTGGTATCGCGATAGACCCTGCGGGTAACCTGTATGTGACTTCACCATCAGAACATGTAATATTTAAAGTAACATCCGGAGGAACTTCGAATGTGTTTGCCGGATCCGGATTTAAATCAGGAGGGGGACCATTTGAAGGAAACCTTGGAGATGGCACCTTTGCTGACGGAACAGGGACAGAGGCATCTTTCAACTCACCTTTCGGTATAGATATCGATGCACAGGGCAATCTGTATGTGGCCGATGGAGTGAATGGCAGAATCCGTAAAATTACTCCGGCCGGAGTTGTAACGACCGTGGCAGGATCAGGTCTTCCGTTTTTCGATGAGCCTGAGAATGACAGAGAGGTTGCCGATGATGGATCAGGTCCCTTTATACCGCTATCTTCAGGCACAGGTACCGATGCTGTGTTCTTTGGTATCCCCATAGGCATAAAACTGGATGGTAACGGCAATATCTATTTCACTCAGGTGTTTGGTGCCGCAGCTATAGTGAGGGTCGATGCCCAGAGTGTGGTTGAGACCGTGCTGGGAGGAGTGGAGTCAGGTATTGAAAATGGCATAGGCACTGATGCTGTTTTCGCACAGCCTTTTGCAATTGATATCGACAACTTTGGCAACCTGTTTATAGGTGAAACCTTCACAGGCGGTATCAGAGTAGCCTTTGAAGGGAATGTGCTAACGGGAGACCCTATCGATCAGGTAGGAGACCACCCGGTTGTACTGGATGCCGATGATGGCAACGGAGGTACAGCACAGCAGTCTTTCACCGTGACCGTGTTTGACAATACAGCCCCTGAATTTGAATCAGGCACAGCGGCCAGTTTTGCAGAGAATGGCACGGGTACGGTTTACACGGCCATGGCAACAGATACCAATAGCAAGGCAGTGATCACTTATAGTCTGGGACAAAGTATGGACTCTCAGTTCTTTAGCATCGATCCGACTACAGGTATTTTGACCTTCCTGAACCCACCGGATTTTGAAAACCCGATGGACGATGACCAGGACAATAATTACGATGTTGAAATACACGCCAGTGACGATGCACAGAACAGCAGTGATGCCTTTGTGGTGACCATCACAGTGACTGATGTTCAGGAGGATATCACGCCTCCGGGCAAGCCTGTGATCACCGGAATCAGCGATGATACCGGAGCAAGCGACAGTGATGGCATCACCAGTGATAAAAATATTATAATCAGCGGAACAGCAGAAGCCAATGCAAGTGTGGAAGTATTCACACAGTTTGGCCCCATCAGGAAGACTCAGGCCGATGGAAACGGAGACTGGGTCTTGGATATCACAGATATTACCCTGGTAGAGATTATAGTAAATCTCACTGCACAGGCAGTAGATGCAGCAGGTAATAGCAGTGAGATCAGTGATATATTCGTATTAACACCTGACTTTACTGCTCCTGAAAAACCAGTTATTACAGGAATCAGTGATGACACGGGGGCAAGTGATAGTGATGGTATTACCAACGATAAGAATATCCTGATCAACGGTACTGCAGAGCCTAATACTATCATTGAAGTATCTACTCAATATGGTCCCTTAAGAAATACCCAGGCAGATGCCAATGGAGATTGGGTACTCGATATTACTGATGTTACGCTGATAGAGCTTATGGTAGACCTGACGGCAGAAGCTGTTGATTTAGCAGGTAACCGTAGTCCATCGAGTGATGCATTTAAGTTAATGCCAGACTTCACCGCACCGGTTAAACCGGTAATCACCGGAATCACTGACGATACGGGTAGCAGTGACAGCGATGGCATCACCAATGACAAGAATATCAGCATCATGGGTACGGCAGAGCCTAATACAACCATAGAGGTTTCGACCCAGTATGGTCCGATCAGAAAGACTCAGACCGATGGCAATGGTGATTGGATATTGGATATTACGGATATAACGCTGTTTGAAATAGTAGTGAA
>DIYF01000147.1:0-132082 GCA_002427745.1 Roseivirga sp. UBA6061
TTGTGGGGCTGGAGGTAGTAGATAAAATCGCGGAGGTAGAAACAGGCAGAGGCGACAGGCCTTCAGAGCCTGTCTGGATGCATATTACAGCAGAAAGGCTCAAGAAGAAAAAGATCACCAAACTATACGGATATAGCTATGAGTAATTTCAGGCATGCGTTTCAACAAGGGTTTGTGCTTCTGTTACTGGCCTTGCTGACACTCGGTTGTGCAGAAAAAAAGGAGGTGATCATTTTCGAAACCCCTTATGGTGAGATGACGGCCATTCTGTATGACGAGACGGAGCTACACAAGGAGAACTTCCTCAGGCTTGCCAAATCCGGAAAATACAATGACGTGCTTTTTCACCGGGTGATAGAGAACTTTATGATTCAGACCGGAGATTTGTCTACCGGTGCTTCTGAGAAAGATGCTGATTATCGTTTAGATGCCGAGTTCATGTCAGCCAGATACTTTCACGAAAAAGGCGCCCTGGCTGCGGCACGCAGAGGGGATGAGACCAACCCCGAAAAGAAATCAAGTGGGTCTCAGTTTTACATTGTACAGGGCGAGAAGTATAATGACGAAGGCCTCAAGCTTCGGGCAAAAAGAAGACAATTTCTGAAGTTGTACCCGCTTTTTCAAAGGGCCATTAAAACCGACAGAGCAGTGGAGCTCACGGAAAAATGGGCCTATCATACCAACAAATACCAGGAAGATACAACTTATGATTTTGCCAGTGCTCAGGAAGGGCTTATCTTAAATTCTCAATCCGCCCTGGAAAAACTGTTTGGTCCGCTGGATGATCCCGGCTACAGCGATTTACAAAAAGAGGTATACGCTACCATTGGTGGAGCACCGCACCTGGACGGAGAGTATACCGTTTTTGGCAAAGTAGTGGAAGGACTGGAGGTAATTGACAAAGTGGCTGCTCAGGCTACTGACGACAGGGACAGACCCCTGGAAGAAATCAGACTGAGAGTCAGGGTGGAGTCAATACCTGCCTCGGAATACGAAGATAAGTACGGGAAGTATATCAGAAAATAACATGAAAATACTGATCACTGGCGCTAATGGCCTGCTCGGACAAAAACTGGTAAAGTTAATTCTGGATAAGAATCAGGATGAACTGGTGGCGACTGCCCGTGGAGCTAATCGTTTGCCCTATGATGCCAGTCTGTACACCTATATCAGCCTGGATATTACTGACCAATCCAGCGTAGCTGAGGTGATTGAACAGGCCCGCCCGGATGTTGTGATTCACACAGCTGCCATGACCAATGTAGATCAGTGTGAGACGGAAAGAGAAGCCTGTCAGGAATTGAATGTAAATGCTACCCAGTACCTCATCAGTGCCTGTGAAGCAAACGGGGCTTTCTTTTTACATCTCTCTACTGATTTCATCTTTGATGGAGAGGATGGCCCTTATGACGAAGAAGCTGCTGCCAACCCGATCAGCTATTACGGTGAGAGCAAGCTGAAATCAGAAGAACTGGTGAAGGCAGGTAAGGCAGAGTGGGCCATAGTGCGCACCGTTCTGGTGTATGGCATTGCTCACGATATGAGCCGCTCTAACATCATCCTGTGGGTAAAGGGCTCACTGGAGCAGGGCAAGCATATTAAAGTGGTGGACGATCAGCTGAGAAGTCCCACACTGGCCGAAGACCTCGCCATGGGCTGTTACCTGATTGCCCGCCAAAAGGCCCAGGGAGTTTTCAATATTTGTGGCAAAGATTTGCTGACCCCATATGACATGGCTATCAAAACCGCTGACTTTTTTAAGCTCAGTACCGATACCATGGAAAGAGCAGATGCATCTACCTTTCAACAAACTGCCAAAAGACCACCGCGAACCGGTTTACTCATCGAAAAAGCAACGACCCAACTGGGATATCAGCCCCATAGTTTTGATGAGGGAATTGCCATAGTTGCCGATCAAATCACAGGGGCTAACCCTTAAGTGATAACGATTGCAAAAGCCGTTAGAATTTGAATATATTTAACGTGCGCAATTTTTTATCAGGCGCATATTAACCTTAAAATCAAAAATATGGCTGTTAATGTTAGCTCCGACAATCGGGGGCAGTGGGGATCCAAATTCGGATTCATCATGGCTGCTGCCGGTTCTGCTGTCGGGTTGGGAAACATATGGCGTTTTCCCTACATCACCGGTGAAAACGGTGGTGGTGCTTTTGTACTGGTTTACCTGCTTTGTGTGATTCTTATCGGTGTTCCCCTGCTCTTTACAGAAATGGGACTGGGTCGTATGACCAAGAAGAGCACCATTGGTGCCTTTAAAGATACCGGTGCCAACTCTGTGTATATGGGAGCCGGTGCTATCCTGGCGCTTGGAGTGAGTTTTTTCGTACTGTCTTACTATGGAAACATAGCCGGCTGGACCATCGGCTATATCTTCAAAATGCTCTCCGGGTCTGAAGGAACATTTACTGAATTTGCAGCAAACCCTACTTACACCATACCCCTTATGGGTGTATTTGTAGTCGCTACGGTACTGATTGTACTGGGAGGCGTCTCCGGTGGAATCGAGAAGGCTGCTAAATTTTTAATGCCATTGCTCTTTGTGCTTATCGCGGTGGTAGCCGTTCGAGGGCTCACACTCGAAGGAGCTATGAAGGGAGTAGATTTCTACATGAACCCTGACTTTAGTAAAATCAACGCTAATACATTTCTGGTAGCTCTGGGACAGGCCTTTTTCTCTATGAGTATAGGTTGGGGTATCATGATTACCTATGGCTCCTATCTGCCAAAGAATTCAAATATTGTAAGCTCAGGTGTCTGGGTGGGCTTTATGGATGCAGCTGTTGCCTTACTGGCCGGATTTATGATTTTCCCTGCTGTTTTTGCCTTTGGAAAAGATCCTGCCTCAGGGCCTGCACTGGTTTTCGAGGTATTACCTGATGTATTTAACGCCATGCCGGGTGGAGCTATCATCGGAGGGTTCTTCTTCCTGCTCTTGCTCGTAGCCGCGCTTACCTCCTCTGTTTCTATGCTGGAAGTGCCTGCCTCTTATTTCATGGATGAGAAGAAATGGAGTAGAAAGAAAGCAGCCTGGACGGTCGGCATTCTGCTATTCGTTGTTGGGGTTCCATCCGCGTTGTCTAAAGGAGGTAATGCCTTTTTCTCAGAAATGAGTGTGCAGCTGCCCTGGATGGATGCTCCCGCAGTAGGTTTTCAGGATATCCTCGACTATTTCTTCGGAACCTTCTTTATCGTAGTGGTAGCGCTGGTGACCTGTATTTATGTGGCCTGGAAAATCGGTGCTGAAAAGATCGTAGGCGAATTGGAGCAGGGTTCTGAAAACTTCACAGCCGGTACCCTGAAAGCCAAAGGCTTTGTTTTCTTTATCAAGTTTGTATGTCCGCTGGTAATTCTGGCGGTACTGCTCAATATGATGGGCGTCTTCGGCATCTTTGCCGGGGGAGGCTGATCTCCAGACTAGACGATCAAGGGATGCCATCTGTCTTCGCTATTGCCAAGAGGGATGGCATCTTTCTTTAATTTCGATCAATAATTTCTTCTTTTGCAGGTATCAGCGATTTGTATCAAAGCAAGGTGATACTGGCATTTTAACCCGAAACTGATTTCAAAGATGGCAAAAGACCATTCCAATTTCTTCAATGATGTCTATGAGGTGGTAAAACTTATTCCTCCGGGCAGGGTCACCAATTATGGAGCCATCGGAGCCTATTTAGGGGCGAAGAGCAGTGCCCGTATGGTAGGCTGGGCCATGAATGCGGCCCATGGTCAGGATGATGTACCTGCCCATCGGGTCGTCAATCGGATAGGCGTTTTGACCGGTCGCCATTTCTTTAGTACGCCTACCATTATGCAGGAACGCCTTGAGGCAGAGGGCGTAACTATAAAGGACGATCAGGTTCAGAATTTCAAAGAGGTTTTTTGGGACCCTATGAAAGAATTATCCCTATAGTTATTACCTTCAGGCACAACTGTAAGAGATTGCGTCTCAGGGCGTGAACGATCGTTTATTACTAATTCTATGGATATTTTCTTAACCTCCGAGGCTTGGATAGCCTTACTTACCCTCACCTTTCTGGAGATAGTGCTGGGTGTTGACAACATCATTTTTATCTCCATCATTTCGGGCAGACTTCCGAAGAATCAGCAAAAAAAGGCCAGAAACCTCGGGTTATTGCTGGCCCTGATTATGCGTATCGGTTTATTATTGGGGATCACCTGGATCATTGATTCAACAGAGCCGATACTCACAGTTTTAGATCATCCCTTCAGTGCAAAAGACATTATACTTCTGATAGGAGGTCTGTTCCTTATTGGTAAAAGTACTACTGAAATTCACCATACACTGGAAGGTGATGAGCACGAAGAAAAAGAGCAAAAGAAGGCAAGCTTCAGCGGTATCATTCTGCAGATTGTAGCCCTCGACCTCGTATTCTCCTTTGATTCTATTCTTACAGCCGTAGGCCTTACCCCGGAGGTGACCATTATGATAATAGCCGTGATCATAGCTATGTTCACCATGATGGCCTTTGCAGGTAGGATCAGTGCCTTTATCAATAAGCACCCTTCGCTGCAGATGCTGGCTATGTCTTTCCTGATTCTGATTGGTTTTATGTTAGGCCTGGAAGCCTTCCACATTGAGATACCTAAAGGCTATATCTATTTTGCAGTGTTCTTCTCACTATCGGTAGAGGGCCTGAATATGCGAAGAAGAAAGAACGCTATGGCGGTGAAACTAAGAAAGCGTATAGTAGGGAATAAGTAATTCCTACTTTGAAGAATTAAAAAAGCCCGGACTATGTCAGGGCTTTTTCTTTTTCAGCTTTTTGGTTCCGTAACGTTTAGGTCTCAGGCGTAGATTTTATCCTTTCATTCAGCTTTGCCTCAAAATCATGTCGGTTATCCATGCCCAGTGCCAGCATGGTAAACGTCTTCTTAAACCCATAGAGTCCCTTGGCTGTTACTTCTGATTTAAGGTTGATCACCGTATTGGCTTCACCTGCCACGATAAAGTTGGCGAATTCCTCTTTCTCTTTGTCTGGTATTCTGAGCTCAACCGACTCAATTTCTTCGAAAGGAATAAACACTCTCCAGCGCAACCCGATTCTTACCTTGATTCCCTCTTCTGTGAAATAGATGGGCCGCTTGCGAATGGCGTTAAAATCTCCCAATACAAAGAAAAGAGAGTAAATACTGAGCGCTGTCAGAATCCAGGCTGCTACATTACTCCACTGCATGAGAAGAAGGTGAAACACAGCGGTTTCTGCGACAAGGGCAAAGAGTACCACACCCAGAAAGGCAAAGTAGCCACTCTCTTTATGGTATGTATAGCGATCTCCCCTGGGGGCTTCTATCTGAGGGTTCCAGCCAATCACGGCATAGTGGAAAACGGAAATTTCCGTAGCAAATGCATTGGCAAAAGCTCCCTGACCATAGGCTTTGGTGGTAGCTTCCGTTACGGTTTCAAGAAATCCCTGTCTCTTTTTCTGCTCCCTTTTCTCATGGTCATAGGCCCTGAAGGTCTTGTACAGGTTGAAGAGAATAAAACTAATGACAGAAAGTTCTACCACCGGGATCAGGTATTTGACGTAATCCAGTGTCTGATGGTAATCACTCGGAATCAGCTGACTGGCCAGTACCATGCTGAGCACAAACACCGGAACCACTGTGATGTTGGGTATGCGCGATTTACGAATGCACAAGAAGTAGATCACAGGAATAAGCAGCGTCAGGTCAATGGTCGAAGCCATCGACATCAGGTCGGGCCTTTCTGCAAAGGCTGCCGAGTTGATGACAAACCAGGTGGCAGTAATTACTGCAAGGGCCAGAAGAACAAAGGGGAGGAGCGAGCGGGTGAGTACTTTAGTCATAAGCTTGCTGTTAAGGTTTACCGAAATTACTCAATTTCAGGTAGCCACATGAGTATCCTGAATGGGCGGTGCCTCCATTGCCCCGAAGGTCTATTTTGCAGATCAAATTTCCTGAATTGATGATGGATTAAGCAGTTAGTGCTGTCTCTTTTTTACCATCGGAAATAAGTAGTAAGCCCAGGAAGGTCAGCGCACCATTCAATGCCAGAATGAAGAAGCCAAACCAGCTGCCGGTATTCATATCTATAATAAATGAAAGTACCGGAGCCGCAATACACACGGCAAGTACAAGCTCGTCCTTTATTTTGTATTTAGTAAGCATACCAAAAGCAAATAGTCCCAGTATAGGACCATAGGTATAGCCTGCTGCTCTGAAAATCAGTATGATGACACTATCATCACTGATGGCCTTAAAGATGAGTATAATGATAAAAAGCAGCACTGAAAAACCAACGTGTACCTTAAGCCTGGTTCGCCTGCGATCGGCTTCCTCTCGTTTGTCGAAGTTTAAAAAATCAACACAAAAGGCCGTGGTAAGTGCTGTAAGAGCAGAGTCTGCACTGGAGTAGGCGGCTGCAATGATACCAAGCAGGAATACAACTCCGGCAAAAATACTCAGGTGATTCAGGGCAATCATAGGATAGAGATCATCAGCTTTGGCCGGTATCTCAATACCGTTCTGAGCAGCATAGATATAAAGTAGTGCTCCGAGACCCAGGAAGAGGAGATTGACTGGAATAAGCACCAGACTGAACCAGAATACATTCTTTTTAGCCTCTCCCAGCGATCGGCAAGTCAGATTTTTCTGCATCATATCCTGATCCAGTCCCGTCATGACAATGGCGATGAGCGCTCCTGAAATAAACTGCTTCACAAAGAAACGGGAGCTGTCCCATTCCAGATAAAAAATCCTGGAATAATCGGTTGACCGGATTTCGGCAATGGCACCTCCTATGCTGAGTCCCATCTCTTGGGTAATCAGGTAGATAGTTACTATTACAGCTGTCAGCATAAAGAAAGTCTGAAGCGTATCCGTCCAGACAATGGTTTTGATCCCACCCTGAAAAGTATAAATCCATATCAGGGCGATGGTGACCAATACAGATACCCAAAAGGGCACACCAAAATTATCAAAGAGGGCAAACTGTAAAACACCCGCTACTAAAAACAGCCGGAAGGAAGCCTGGATAGTACGCGAAAGCAGGAAGAAGAATGAACCGGTTTTATGCGATCGCTTGCCAAACCTTTCACCCAGGTAATGATAGATAGATATCAGGTTGAGCTTATAGTATAGAGGCATAAGCACTGTGGCAATTACAAAGTAGCCCAGCATATAGCCCAGCACAATCTGGAAATAGGAAAAGGCACCTCCCCCGACTGCTCCGGGTACTGAAATAAAAGTGACTCCCGACAGGGAGGCCCCTATCATACCAAAGGCCACCAGGTACCAGGGAGACTGTTTGTTACCGGTAAAAAAGGTGTTTGTTGTGGCTCCGCGAGAAGTCAGCTTTGCTATAACCACCAATAGCGCAAAATATCCGGCTATAATACCGATCACCAATCCTGGGTCCATCTGAATAAAGTATTTGCTTAGCTTTCAATATCAATCAAATTTAAACACACTCCAAAGAGGCGATTAATAATTATCTTTCCGGTATGGGAAACAAAGCCAAGCAAAAGGTACTGAAGACCCTTAACAAGGGGGATGAAAATGATAAACTGAGCAAAGGGTTCGACACCTTCATCATGGCGTTGATCCTGCTCAATGTGGCTGCCGTCATCCTGGAAACAGTAGAGTCTATCCATCTGCGCTATGGCGACTTTTTCGATTACTTTGAAATTTTCTCTGTGATCGTTTTCAGTATCGAATACCTGATCAGGGTCTGGGCCTGTACGGCTATAGAAAAGTACAGGCACCCCGTTTGGGGCAGACTGAAATACATGATGTCTATTGAGGCTATCATAGACCTGTTGGCGATTATTCCTTTTTACCTGCCTATCGTTCTAAGCAATGCCGATGGTCGTATGATCAGAATCCTGAGACTACTCCGGCTCTTCAGGCTATTCAAACTGGGGCGTTACTCCATGGCTTTCGGTTTGGTGACGGATGTGATCAGAAAACGAAAGGAAGAGCTCGTGGTAACCCTGACCCTGCTCGTGATCCTGCTGATTTTTGCCTCTACCCTCATGTACTACATTGAAAATAAACCGGGCCGGGAGGGTTTTGAAAGTATCCCCGAAACCATGTGGTGGGGTGTAGCTACGCTGACTACCGTGGGCTATGGTGATGTATACCCCATTACGCCTTTGGGTAAGCTACTGGGGGCTGTTATTGCTATTCTCGGGGTCGGGCTCTTCGCTTTACCAGCTGGTATCATAGCGGCTGGTTTTGAATCCGAGCTGTCAGTACGTAAGAAAAAGAAGAAGCAACAGAATGAATAGTTCTTCCAGAGCAGGTGTATGGCTCCGCTTTACAGCTTTCCTGTTACTTGGCTATGCACTGGCGGGACCTGTAAGACTTAGCTTTTACTTTTATGCCAAACCCTTCTGGGATTTGTTAATAGACGGAGTGCTTGTAGTCGCTGCCGCGGTACTGGCGTTAAAGTGGCTGGGTGAAAAGGGCAGAGGGCTCGCAGTACTCATTCCTGTTCTGGCACTCAGTTGGATGAGGGTGGAGTACATGCTGTTTTCCAGGGGCGAGATTTTTTCAATCTTTTCTTACCTCTTTATCGCACTTTGGGGAATTGGTTTTGCTGCTGCCTGGCGATTACCTAGAAAAAAGGAGGTGAAATCCGGAGCATCGGTATTGCCTGCTGTGAGCCTGATTGGTGGTTTGCTCCTGGGCTTTGTCAGCTGGTTCTATATCTTCATTGTAGCTATTTCGATCATTTTTGTCCTTGGTTTATCCGGCTATTCGGTAACTCTGAAGTTAAGCAAGGGAATTATATCGTACCCACTGGGCGGGGTGATGGCTGTCTTTGTGTTTCTGATTTCCTGGATATTACCCATTCCGCGCTTTTTTAAGAGCCAGGAAAAGTTTCATGATAAGGTGGTTTACTCTCGTGTCACACGTTTTCAGAAGCTTGACATTACAGAATGGAAGGGCAATTACTGGTTTTATCAGGATGGGATTAACCAATTCAGTTCTATTGATTCATGGTTGTACTTCGAGCCTTTTGCACATCCGGTCATGCAACTGACAGAACCCGGGGCCAGAGTGTTAATAATAGGCGGGGAGAACGGAATGCTCGCCAGGGAGTTGCTGAAATATGAGGATGTGCTGGTGGACCTGGTGGCAGTAGATCGTGAGTATCTGACTTTATCAAGGGACTTGTCCTATTTGACAGCATTACGGGGAGACGTCTTTGAAGAAGACCGCTTTTCAGTAATTCATGCCTCGGTTATCAAAACGATCGTTGATGCCAATGGAGGCTATGATGCAATTTTTGTCGATGTCCCTGATCCGATTGACATTGAGTTAAATCGCTATTTCACCAAGGAGTTTTATGAGCTGTGCCACGATGGACTGAAAGAAAACGGGCTGATCGTTACGCAGTCCGGAAGCCCTTATTTTGCTACCACAGCTTTCAGGTCCATTCAAAAAACAATGGAAGCCGCAAACTTTCAGGTACAGGCCTATCATAACCAGATATTGACGTTAGGAGAGTGGGCCTGGACGATTGGTGCCAAGACAGAACAAAAATCTGACTTAAACATGGCATTGAAAGCATTGACTTTTGATAGTGTTCAGACGCAATGGATCAATAACGAAGCCATGCAGATGATGCTCAGCTTTGGCAAAGCTTATGTGGTGACCGGGGATGTGAAAATCAATACCATTAAAGAACCTGTGATTTATAAATACTATAACCAGGGGAATTATCAGTTGCAATAGTGAAGAGAGAACTGACGAAGACATCGGGTAGTTACGCAGCGTTAAACTCATGAAAAGAAGAAGATTTATACAGCTTTCATCTCTGGCTACCCTGCCGGTGTTACTAAAGTCCTGTGACTGGATCGGGGGCAGTACTGACTTTGAAGTGACTGTTTTTACTGACATCCATACAGGGCATCTTCTCTTTGAAAGTCAAAACTACCCTTCAGGCAGGACGGAGAAAACCGAAACCTTAGTCGTGGGGGGAGGCATTGCTGGCTTAAGTGCTGCCTGTCAACTGAAGGGGAAAGACTTCTTACTATGTGAGCTCTCTGATAACCTGGGAGGCACTTCGTCCTGGCATCAGCATGGCGACATCACCTTTGCCCAGGGAGCACATTATGACCTGGCTTATCCTGCCAACTATGGAGAAGAAGTGTTAGGTCTGCTGGAATCTCTTGATATTATTGAATATCAGGGTTGGAAAGATGCCTGGTCCTTTAAAGACAGTCAGTATATCATCACGCATCGTAGAAAGAGTCAGTGCTTTGACAAAGGGGCTTTCAGAGAAGAGGTGCTACCCAAAGGTGAGCTCAGTGCTTCTTTCTATAAGCTGATATCGGAGTACGATGGGGCTATGAGAATGCCTACCAGGTTGATTGACCCCGCTTACCGAGAGTTGAATCAGCTAAGCTTTATTGATTTTCTCAAAGACAGAATACAGCTGACCCCAGAATTCATACGCGGTCTGGATTATCACATGCTGGACGACTGGGGAGGAAAGGCCCATCAGGTTTCTGCCCTGGCCGGGGTTCACTATTTCGCCTGCCGACCTTACTACACTCAGGTGGTTGACCTTTTCTCACCTCCTAAAGGGAATGGCTATTTTATCGAGAAGATGGCAGCAGTGCATAATCAAGAACTCCTGACGCGTCATTTGGTGAAGTCCATTACTGAAAAAGATAAGGGCTTTGAGGCAGAGGTGATAGATATTACCAATAAGGTTATCAGGAAAATACAAGCCAATAATGTGGTGTATGCAGGTCAAAAGCATGCCCTGAAATATATCATGCCTGATCAGTATGCGCTCTTTGCATCCAACGAATATGCTCCCTGGCTGGTGTTGAACTTTATTCTGAAAGATGAGCTTCCTGGCCCGGGCTACTGGCAAAATGAGATGCTCACAGAAGATGAAACCTTTATGGGCTTTGTCGACTCTGATCTGCAGCATACCTCTGAAGAGGGTAAACGTGTGCTGACTGCATACTACTGCCTTCCTCCTTCATCGCGCGAAGATTTACGCAATGTAGAGGCGAATAAGGAAGTGATTGCCGAAAAGACACTGGGTTATCTCAATCAATACTTTAAGAGAGACATTGGTCCTTTGGTGGAGCATGTTTACATAAAGGTGATGGGACATGCCATGCCTGTGCCAGGGCCAGGCTATCTTTTCGATGATAAGAACGATAAAAGAAAGCACAAACATCTCACTTTTGCCGGGGTAGATAATGGCCGTTTACCCTTGCTTTTTGAAGCCGTGGATTCAGGTCTGGAAGCCCTGAAATTCTGATCCGGAGCGGGTTGCCCTCAAAAAAGGATAAAGGGTTTATTCTGATGACCAAATGAGCTCTTCTTCTCATCTTTCTTATTAATTTCATCGCAATGATTACGCAATCTCTCCCGGTTTCTTCCAACGACCTGATGGCCTTTGATTTTGATCAGCTGGCATCAGAAATACTGGAGGAAGTGCCTGTTTTGACCGGTAAAATTGTCAAAGGAGCAGGGGTAGATGAGCCGCAGGCGAAACCACTACTGGAAGAGGTTTTACGTTTCCTGTTCCTGATTGGCGCCTGCCGTCAAAAACTGACCCCATCACTGGTAGTCGATATGGCCTGGCATGAACTGATTTTGTGTACAAGGCTCTATCATGCCTTATGTGAGAAGTATTTCAATCGGTACATTCATCATCATCCGGGGGGCAAGGAGGAAAGTAATCAACAACAATTTCAATTAACACATAAGCTTTACAGAGACTTTATTGGCGAGCCGCCTGAACAGTTTTGGGGTAAGAATCCTCTTTCCGATGTTCAAAGCAGCTGCGGAGTGTGTGAAGCCATTTAACCTGACCCTATAAATGTATTTTAGTTCACGACTGACTGTTGATCCTTCGCAACTTACCAGGATAGAAAAAGTAGAACCTACCAAGGCTTTTAAAAGACTTCTTCACTTTATGACGGGCGGAGCAGTGGCCGACAAAGTAGAGCACGAAACCTTTGCTGCCGTTTCTGTCCTTCAGCAGTTTAACCGCCTTTTCTGGTCGCTGAACATCGATAACATTGTGAGGCTGTCCCACGATGATATTGATATTTATGAAGACCTGGAAGGCAGGAAAGGAGACCTGAAGGAAGCCCTTGATAAGTATGAGCTCACAGTGAATGATGCCATGTCTGAGCTTTTCAAAACCATTCACCTGGTACTGGAGCATGAGGACGCAAACTTCATCTACCTGATCGAAATTGACATTAACAGAAGCCATGATGTAGGGGAATATCCCATAGAGCTGGCGGTGAACGCCATGCTTAAGGAATTTAAAGCAAAGCCTGGAGAAAATGCCGATGGGCTAAAAGCAAGGATGAAGGATAAATTCCTGAATCAGGAGGTTTATGAGGGCTTTTTAACTGAAAAGAGGGTAGCCTTTGATGGCTTTATCAGTCAGGTGGAAATGGATATTCGCAAGCACATCAAGATTGATGATATTAAGGTAGATACTAATCTGCGCATGATTGTACCCAAAGAGAAAGCCGAGCGTCCGAAATCAATCAGGCGCAAGGTCAGAGGTGGTGCTGGTGGTGGCCCCATCTACGATGGTTATCATGGCTTTGACGATGTGATTTTCTACGGACTCCTTTGGTCTGCCATGGCGCACGACCACCATATCCATGTGCCTGAATCTACCCTGATGAGTGAAGAAGGAGACGTTATAGGGAGTATTGATGAAGGGGGGATGGATGCCGGAGAGGCAACCCTGTTCAATGACTCTGCCAGTTATGACGATCGTATCTCTGACTTCGAATCGAGTACGGTAGAAATGGACTCCGTTTCATCCGATTCGGGTAGTAGCTGGTTCAGTGACTTCACCGGAGGTGACTGGGGAGGAGATAGCAGCTCGTCATGCAGTAGCTGCTCCAGTTGTTCCAGCTGTAGTAGTTGTGGAGGGGACTAGGCTTTTTTGTCTCGAAGAAATAAGGCAGGCTAGTACAAATCCCACTTACCATTGAGGTAGTATTTATAGAGCACCGGGTTGTGAATCTTGTTCACCTCTACAGGTTTGTCATCGTCTGGAAATACCTTTTTTCCAAAAGAGGTGATCAGGGTCATCGATTCATGATTGATCCATTGGGTTTCTATTCCATCAAAGGTAAGTGCCTGTAGTGCCTTTTTGAGTACTTCTTTATCACCCGCTTTGGCGCCCAGTACCCAGCCCCATTCTCCCAGCGTGACCACCTGATTGTGCAATGGTGCCGTAGTAAAGCCGGCTTCCTCCAGCGTCACATCAATACAATTAAAGGCCCTGGCTGCATAATAAGGACTGCCGGCCTGTGTAGTGATGATGCCATGCGGCCTGAGTCGGTTGTAACATAACTTGTAAAACTCGTAAGAATATAACCTGCCGAGCTCCACCGTTTTGGGGTCTGGCAGGTCAATGATGATCGCATCAAAGAACTGTCTTTGATTTTCCATCCAGGTATAGCCATCGGCATTCACAATCTCTACCTTCTCATGGTTAAGGGCATTTTGATTCATGGTAACCAGCCAGTCATGGGTCTGCCCCAGTTCGGTCATTTTAGGGTCCAGGTCTACCAACGTAATCTTTTCTACCGAGCTGTATTTCAGGATTTCGCGCACTGCTCCGCCATCTCCTCCACCTAAAACCAGGATATGTTTCGGCTCTTTGAGCAAACTCATAACCGGGTGCACGAGAGGTTCGTGGTACATAACCTCATCTATTGAGCTCAGCTGCTGATTTCCATTGATAAAGAGCCAGAAGTCTTCCTGTGATTGTGTGATAACAATACGCTGATACTTTGTTTGCTCAGAATATACTACCCTGTCTTTGTAGCGAATCTCTTCTCCGTAGTCGATGATTGACTTGGCGTAAGTCACCCCAGCTGCCAGGATGATGATGACGACTGAAATGAGTCCGATAAGCTGCCGCTTGATACTTTGCTCCAGCGAGCTCCAGAGAATGTAAATCAGCAGGCAGGCTACCATAAAGTTGATAGCCCCGAGGATAAAGGGCGTATAAGTAAGTCCCAGGTAGGGCAGGCCCACAAAAGCAAAGAACACGCCTCCCAGCAGACTGCCGTAATAGTCTTTCTCCATAACGGAAGAGACATTCACCTTGAGCTCTTCAAATTCATCGTTCAACCGCATCACAATGGGTATTTCCATACCGATCAGCAGGCCTACCAGAATACTCAGTCCATAGATGATAAAGCTGTTATCACCATAGTAAGCAGAGCTGATATAGGTAATGACCGACACAAAAGCAGTGAGCAATGAGAGCGTGAACTCTATGTAGATAAACTTCTGAAGGAGTTTTGTATTAATGTACCGGCTGATACGGCTACCAAAGCCCATGGAGAAGAGCATAATAGACACAATCATGGTCCATTGAAACACAGAGTCTCCCAGAAAGTAAGTGGCCAGCGTAGACAGCACATATTCTGCCACGATACCTGAAAGTCCCGTGGCAAAAAGCGCCAGCTTGAGTATGTTTGATTTTGACATTATGCTAGACGGCCGGGTAGTGGTTTGCCTTCGTTCTTTGCTTCGAATGTCTTAATCCAGTCGTGGATCATATGGAAGGCTGAGTTCACATCTTCTCTGACCACTTCGTCTCTTATTCGAATAAACGATATACCGAGTTTTTCGAGCTTTGATTGTCTTATTTCATCACGGGCAATAGCCTCATCATGGTCATGACTGGATCCATCAATCTCGACAGCTAACATTAAGTCTTTACAGTAAAAATCCACTATGTAGTTGAGAATAGGTCTCTGCCTGTCAAAGTCATAACCCAGCATTCGCTTTTGTTTTAGAATATTCCAAACCATCACTTCTCCCAGAGTCATATTTCTCCTGAGTTTTCTTGCTAGCTCTTTGAGTTTCGGGTTGTAAGGGAGTATTCTGCGCTTCAAGATCCACCCCCATCCCCTCCCTGGAGGGGAGTGATTTGTGCGTGCAATTGCCTGAGATAGAATAACATGCTTTAGTCTCTATGAAATGAGAAATTCCCCTCCTTTGGAGGGGCTAGGGGTGGGTTTAAAGTGCCCAGGTAATCAATACAGACCCTCCGATATAGGCAAAAGCCTCTACCAGGGCAGCACCTTTATTAGGGTGCTCCTGATTGATGATCTCATCAGTAAGCTTTTGACCCGGCAATAAGATCTTGTCAGTAAGGAACCTCGCCAGTGGCAGAAACAGTAAGCCAATACCTACGTCCAGCCCGACATCCTCCAGGGTCACGATCCAGCTGTCGAAATCATGCATCAGGGCATAACGGATAAGATTGGCTATGGCAATGATGGCTCCTGCCATACCAATACCTGCTGCCACGTTGTCTTTTTCAATCTCGGCATGTACATCATAGGGTACCATGGCATTGTATACCCTCGAAGTAACGTACATCAGGGCCTGTCCGATCAGCCAGTAAATAATAGCGGTAACAATAGGACCACCCACGCTGTAATCATAGCCATCGCCATGAACAGCCCCCAGTACGATCAATCCTGTGGCCACAGCATTGGCACCTTCAATTACACCGGTGCCTACGTTGCGATCTTCCAGAATTTCTTTGCTTACACTGAACTTGCTCAGGATAAGCTTATCATTGATGATGATGGAAATATTGAGTAAGATAATGGTGAGAATACCATATACGCCAATATCCATCAGGTCTACAAAAAGCCCGTTGGACTCGCCCATGGCAGCAGCACCAATGGCGAGTAAAAGACCTATGTAATAACCAACATAGGCGACAGAAAAGGCAAAATTATCCTTTTCTACCAGCTCTACAGCCACTTTGGTTTTAGGGTGAAAAAGCTGATAGGCGATTTTGCCTATATAGAATAATATAAAAGAAGCGGCCAGATAGGAGAGTGTGGTCAGTACGCCATCAAGCACATAGTCAAAAGTCAAAGTATCCATAATGATGTTAGTCTAAGGTTGATGCTGAATTTATTTACCGTACCCTCCGCCTCGTGATCTTGAGCTGGAGCCCCGATATCTCGAAGAAGAACGTGATGTTCGCGATGAACTGGTGGAGGAGCGCTGAGCCCTGCTGTTTACGCGGTTTTTGAAATTCGAGCGATTCTGACTCCAGGTAGAGCTACTGCGCGTGCTGCGATTGTAATCACTGTTCGTGCCGTAGTACCTTCGTCCCGAAACCCTTGGCCCGTAATAGGCTCTGCCACGGCCATAGTAGTTGCCGCGATAGTCGTCATAATAAGACCTTCTGGCAGGGTAGGTCATCATATTGAACATCGCGTTCATAAAGGCGAACTTACCGTAGAAGGCCCAAAAACTGTTGCCGTTGCTGTCTTGCTGCCATGAACCGTATTTCTCATTACCGACATAGTTGCTGTATCCCGGAGGGCCTACAGTTTTGTTAAGCTGACCGTCCTCTCCACGAGAGGCCAGCTCCATACCCATATCGTCCTGATGCTGCTTGAAGTAACTCTCGCTTACTTCCATCCAGTCAGTGATACTGTCAGTAGGTACACCGGGCTCTTTTTCCTGAATGATGCGATACTGATGATAGAAGTTTTCAACAAAGTTGCCTTCCACATTCATATCATAGAGCAGAATGGTAAAGACTCTGCCATCAGGCATATCTCTGATAATAGTGTCGGTGGGGTTCTTAATGAACCGGGTCCTTCTGTTTCCTCCGCCACAGGCCAGAAAAAGCGCAAGGGTAAGAGACAGAACGATAAGTGATGTACGTTTCATTTTTTATTCATTTTACTTCTGCCATGCAGGCAGGAAGGTCAGTGTCTGGTTAAGTCTGTAAAAACAAAACCGGATTACCCTTTCAGGTACCCGGTACAATATTGGAGATTTCATATTCTTTCACAATTACCCCGGCAGAGGCATCAAAGTTATGGTCATCCCATTGGGTAATGGACAGGCACCTGGTCTCATCCTCATCCAGATAATCAAAGGAGATGAGTTCTTCCCAGTCATCCGTGCCCTTGGTGATATCATTAAAATGTCCTGCTGAGTCTTCATCCAGATAGTACATTACGCCTTCATAAATGACCGTCTCCGGAGCTTTATGTGTACGCTTGATGTTCTCCCGAATACCCTCACCCAGCTTCTGAATCTTGATGTTTTTGGTGACACTCATGCTAAGCTCACCTTCTTCAGCCACGGTGAGATAAGCCACTTCATCACCTGCATCGATCATATATTCTTTGCTGAAGTTGTTTTTACCCCAGTCATACTGATAAACCTCTTTGACGACCCAGCTTTTAAGGTTGTACTCAAATATAAATCCCTCGGCCAGATCGGTCACCTTCATATTGGTGACATCGTATTCCGGTTCTTTTTTCTTTTTAATAAAATCGAATAATCCCATGTCGCTTTTATCTATCCACAAACACTCTTCTAAACAAATATAATATACCCAGGCCCAGCAACAGCAGAATACCTACTTTGAATAAAAAACTGAATACAAAGCCCAGCACAAAGGCAGCTATGATCACGCCTAAAATCAACTTAATTAAATCACTCATTCTTCTTTCCTTTCTTCGAGCCGGCAGTAGGTTTTACCTCCGGCAATCTTCTTGTGTTCATTAATGACATTTCTCCCTTAATGCCTCTCAGGTATTGAGAAATGGTCTCCATCTGCACAATCACTTCGGCTGTCTGGTTGTTGTCTCCAAAGCCGGCACGCTTCTGCATTTCCATGAACTTCTCCAGAATCTCGCCCCATCGCTGCTCTTCCTCTTTGGTCATTTTATTGATCAAAGCTTTAAACTTAAGCAGGTTGGCTTCAGCTCCGCTGGTCAGGGTCTGAGACTCACTTTCATAGTGCGAAAAGATGAGTGTTTCCAGCTCCTGATCGTTCATGATAGGCACTACCTTTTCTACGATTTTATTCATGTCACGGTAAGATCCCTGGAGCTTAAAAGGAGGTTCGGTTCTATACTCGTCTGACTGGGCGGCAGAGCGGATGTATTCTGTATTTACCGTCAAAATAACATCCCGGATCTCCAGGAGTTTCTTCATCACGGCTACATACTCACTGATTTCTTCGGGTGAATGATTCGCTTCAAAGTCTATCCCCTCGCTGGAATTGGTTTCGGCCATCTTGATGATGGCATGCACATCTTTATGACTGCGACCTGCCAGTTTGGCGAGTACAGGGTTAGAAGTAAGGCAGTTTTCTATATAGCTAAGCTTGAATGGTTTCTCCGTATCCCCCAGAATATCTCCGAGGTTGTAGATGTCAGCCCGGTTGGCAAGCATATCGGGTATCTGGAATTTGTCTCCACTCTCCGTATATGGGTTGCCCGCCATGACCACGCAGACTTTTTTGCCTCTGAAGTCATAAGTCTTGCTTCTGCCTTTGTAGATACCCTCAATCTTTCTTTGGGCATCACAAAGTGAGATGAATTTCTGCAGAAACTCAGGATTACAGTGCTGGATGTCATCTACGTAAATCATCACGTTGTCTCCCATCTCAAAAGCCAGGTTCAGCTTTTCCAGCTCTTCCCGGGCCCCTGCATTTTCTGCTTCAGCCGGATCAAGGGAGGTGACATGGTGGCCCAATGCCGGGCCATTGATTTTCATAAAGATGATACCAAGCCGGTTGGCGATATACTCCATCAGTGTGGTTTTACCATAGCCGGGAGGTGAAATCAATAGCAATAAGCCCATCAGGTCAGTACGCTTATTTTCACCCGCTGTACCGATTTGTTTGGCCAGGTTCGCTCCGATAAGAGGCAAATAGACTTCGTCAATAAGCTTATTCCTCACAAATGAAGACATTACACGGGGTTTGAACTCATTCAGTCGCAACTCCTCCTCGAAACGCTCAATCAATTCCTTTTTGAGTTCTGTAAACCGGTTGAACTGTGGAACGATCGTATTCTCATAGCGCTGAAGCTTCAGCATGTACTGATTGTAGTTGAGGTGGTATGCCCCCTCTTCCAGGCTGATATGACTCCCCGATAGTCCGTCTACCTGCATCTTCAGACTTACCTGTACCACACGACCAGGGTTGAAGTCGTTCTTAAGCAGTACTACCGTTGCCTCATCAATGTATTCCTCCCAGCCGGTTTGGCTTTGCGCATTGACAAAGGCTCTCAGCCAGTTTCTGATCTGCCTGTAAGCCAGGTAGGGCTGTAGCTGGAGAGTTTTTACCGATTCCTGGTAAGTTTTCAGAGCCTTCTTTTCTTTGAGATGGGCCAGGAAGCTCTGGTGGAGCTCTGCAGTTTCCTTATCGATTACGAACTGGTCTCCACGAGAAATCTCATAAAAGAGGTAGGTGCCCGCATCTGTAATAGCTTCAGGATCAAAGAGCTCTGTTTCCCCTATAAAGGCCAGAATATCTTCCTGCAAATCTTCTATCAGGGCATCAAATTCATGAGTTTCCGGAAATACCTGTAGAATCAGGCCGGCTCCTTTGAGTTGATTATTCAGTACAGATTTGCGATCCTCATCCAGATGTACTTTCCAATAGAGCGCTGCTGCGGCTCTGGAAACAGAAGGGAACCGAAGCAGGTCTGCTGCCTGGGTGAGGTTTAGCAGTGCTGACAACAGCAGCATGGCATCAGCATCGTGCACCCCTTTGGTATAGCCCTCGTTATAGCGTACCGACATGAACTTCTGAATATAGGAGAGGAGCTCCGTCTCTGAAGCCAGGTACATATCAGGAAGAGCCATGATGTCAAAATCTCCGTTGGAAACAGCGTCAGGATTCTGTCCGGCCTTCAGTATCTGGTAAGCGAGATACTCTCCTCGGTAGACATCTCTGTTTTCAGATACCAGCGATTGCTCCCATACGCCTTTGCTCTCATTAAAAGTAGCATCCAGAATCTCCTCGAAGAAATTGGTGCCGGCCAGATGATAATACATAGCCTCATGGCGATTGACAATGCTGAGGTCCAGAGGCTGTGTATTTACAGAGAAAAGGTTCTTACCGAACTTGATAATGTTTTCTCCCTCGGCATACAGCTCTGATTTATCCTTGAGCTGCCTGACGGCATCTTCCCGGATAGTCTTGAGCTTACTCTGTATATCATCTGCTTTGACAGAGTCTTCAATTTCTATCAACTCTTTTACAATGCCTCTGATCTTATCAATCATAACATCCGAAGCAAAGTAGCCATTGATCTCGGTTACCTCCTTAAAGCGTACAATGCGACTTTGTACAGCTTTAAGGATTCTCTCAGCCGCCTGGTAGAGAGTAGATGCCCGTTTGTTGCGCGACTCTACCAGATTGACCTTACGTGTCTCGAAAGCATCGTAAACCTCCTCACGCTTGATGGTGATTTTCTCTATAAACTCATCAAATTCGGAGAATTTACCCTCCAGCTCTTCCAGCTGCACCATGAGCTTGGTCAGATATTCGTCACACTTTTCAGGGGTGTCACATATATCAAGGAAGTTCACGACACCCTGATCGATAAGCTTTAACTGGGCATTGAATTCGGCTTTGCCCTCTACATTGAGCAGCTCTTTCCGCTTCTTCTTAAGTGAGGCCTTGATCTTATTGAATTGAGCGTAGATTCCCGAAATATTGTCAATGATACGTGTGGTTTGGGTAGCATCCTCAATCTTCAGGTTGCTTACAATATCAATAAGCATTTCCAGGTCTGTCGAAACCTGATTGATCGTATTTTCCAGCTCATTGGCATCTACTACCTTTTCCACCGCCTCAATATCGTCTGACAGCTCTGTCACCCTTTTTTCATATGGGGCCAGGGCCTTGTCTTTCAGCAGGAACTTGACGCAGTTCTGCGAGGTGCTGTCTGAGAATTCAGAGAGCGTCTGCTCATAAGACTCCACCATGGCGCTATCGATATAGCGGAGCTCTTTCAGCCCGATGACCTCACCGCGGACTTTGCGCAACTGAGAGAGGAACCCAACGAATTCATCAATACTTCTGGCTGTCGTCTTCCTGATCTTTTTAATCAACTCATCCGCAATACCTGTGACTTCGCTAACGGTTGCCCTGGTGTTGGCTTTGATACTGACCACCTTCTCGTATTCGTCAACTGCTGCAGTAGCCGTTTCTCTGATCTCCTTCAGCGGATCAGACAGGCTAAAGGTCTCTTTACGCGTAATCCAGTGGTAGGAGTCCAGCACATCAGTAGAGCTCTTGATCAGGTCTACATACAGGTTGGCATAGGTGTCTTCTTTTTCAATCAGTGTCAGTATTTCATGGCACTCCGCCATGGCTCTCACAATATCTTTATTGCCCACCTTGTCCAGGTAAGAGTCATGTTTACCATCTATCAGGAAGTCCGGTCCGGTATAGGGTGTCTGCCAGATTTGTACCGCATGGTGTTTTTTAGGCTCGTCATCAGCCTTGAACAGGCACATTTCCCCGTTCTCAAAAATGGAGTAGCCATGACAAATTGTAGGGTTTTCAGCCTTTTGCTCTATCAGGTTATAATGGAGTAGCAGGTAGGTGCCGGAGAGCCGGTTGTAGAAAATGTACAGATAGTCCTCTCCATTGGGTGAAGCTACCCGCTTTTCGAAGACCATGCTCTTCAGATCATTGTCAAATTTTTTGAATTCACCTGTCTGCAGATAGTAGCCGTTGGTGAAAATAATGCCATGGTCGTCAGGTAACAGAATACAGGAATCTCTGATTTCATCAATGCGCAGTGCCTCCTGGATTTTGGAGTTATAAACGATATAGCGGTAATTCTCCTTGTAAGGTCTGATGCGTAGGATGATGATATTGCCGAGCACAGCATAGTGTACCTCTGCATCATCCAGGGTCTGATCTGCCTCATCTACGGCCTCCTCGAAAATACCCTTGCCGATATCCGTATTGTCTTCTACCTTGATGGTAAGCGTGCCTTTAATGGTCTCGACAAAGACTTTGTCTTCTATGGAAATATGGGGAAAAGTGCCGTTTCTGTAGTCATCGCGTGTGGTCCGTTTCCATTCAAACTCATGTTGTGAAGGGTACCTGAACTCATGGTCGCTTCTGTTGTCTACATAGTTGAGCTGCTGCCCTTTGATCTCCCACTTAAATGTTTTGATATCAGACACTTCTTTACCCACACGAAATACCATGTGGAGAAAGGGGCCCATCAGGGCAAACTTGATAAAGCGGGTTTTCTTATAGTATTTATAGAGCTTGTGAAAATCGGCCTCAAAGGGCTTGTCAGAAATCAGGCTAAGGTCCAGCCTGTGAAAGTTATGGTCTTTGTATTCGTAAATGCTAAAGACATCGGAAAGGTCGGTTTCCGTTTTTAAGCCAATATGCACATTGTAGCCAAAGAGAAATTTGTCCCCGATGGGGAGCATATCCCAGGGAGTGCAGTTGTTGTCTGTAGTGACGCGCTCGGTGGCAAGTAATTGTGTCTCGATAGAACCAAAGACTTCCTTACGCTCGTGGTTCAGCTTATCAAGCCGGGTGCGAAGTTCCCCTCCGCTTTTCAGAAGGCGATTTCTGAGTATTTCGTAGGTACCGCCTTCTAAGGTAATGTTATCTGTATTTTCACTGTTTTTGTCTTCTGCCATGCTTTAGATGCTAAGCGATTTTAAGTCTCAAGTATTTTTAGAAAAAGATAACAAATGGCGCCTAGTGACATGGTTAGAAGCCCTGAAATGATTCTGCTTCTCAGCTCATGTTGCCAACTGTATCTTACAGCTTCAGCGAGTTTTAATTTAGCGGTTTTAGCCAAGCTTTGAGAGGTAGTCGGGGCTTTCTTTTGAGTTAAAATTGCCTTGTGTTGCATGTTGAATTGAATTATCCTCTCCTTTAGTGCGCTTAAGTCCGCGGAGGTCATCTAAGGGATGACACTTATTTTTTCCTGAACATCGCTGATGGCCGGATTTGCCAGAAATACGGCCAGTTTATTTATGGAGGTGGCTATAACGGCTGTGGTGGTCATACAGGTAGTAATAGCCCGTGTGCTGATTCGGTTTCTTCGCAGTGAAGCGTATATCGAAAAGCTCATAAGACTGAAAAGTATGATGACCGTACCGAAATATCTGAGCAATATTCTTCCGCCAGAAGTTTTCATCTGTGTTATCGTTTGAGTTGAAAATGGTTTTTAGATTAAGACCGGCTAGTGTCAGGCAGACTCATCCCGGCCCGCCACTGCCACAGGTGGGGGAATGAAGTTTTCCTGAACCCAGCCCCGTAGTGAGATACGAGGCTGGGAGGGTCTTATATCTAGAGTCCTAAAGTGCTCACGGCATTGTTCGAGATGCCCAGTGAGTCTGCTACTGCCTTCAGCTGTTTGATGACGCCTTTGGTGTCTTCGTCACCTGCTTCCGCAGTCAGTTTCAGCATAAGTGCTGCGATGCTCATGTTTTTGACATCTTCAGATCCCAGGCCGAACCTGTCCAGAAAGCCACGGAGACTTTCCTTAAAGTTCCCGCCCGTTTCCCCGCCAAGGAAGCTGTCTTTAATATCTGTGAGTACATCACTGTTGTTTACCAGTCTGTCAGCAGATCGGCCCTTGGAGATGGCCCCCATGATTTGCTCAAAGAACATGGTTTCTCCGCCCACAATCTCGATGTTGGCCGCCTTAAGCGCATCGGAGATAACCTGTGCCTGAGCCTGGGCAATTTCCTTCTGGATATTGATCTGAGCCAGCTCGATTTCTTTCTCTTTGGCCAGTCGGATCTTGAATTCCTCGTGGTATCTGCCTGGTCCATCGAAGTCCTTCATGGCATCGGCTTTCTCTTTGATACCTTTGGCATCGGCAGCAAATTTCTCGGCCATTACTTTGGCTTCTACCAGGCCTTTTTTCTCTTCGGCTTCGGCAGTTTTCTCGATCACATAAGCATTCGATTCGCCTTGTTCCTTGCTTACTGTCGCCTGTGCCAGTCCTATCTTCTGATCGGCTTCGGCTTGTGCCAGACCTTTCATCTTGATGCCCTTGGCTTCTGCTTCAGACTGAGCTTCGATCACGGCAGCCTCTGCCTCGCCTTGTTTCTCTCTGGCAGCAGCTTTGGCTTCCATTACCTGAGCTTCTGACAGTCCGATCGCAGCGGCTTCAGCAGCCTGTGCTTCCGCCAGGGTCTTCGTGGCCTGAGCCTGGTGTACTGCCGCACTTTCAGCTGCCTGTGAGTCAATCATCACCTGCTTGGCGTGGTGCTCAGCGGCCTGCTTCTTCGCTTCCGCACTCTTAATCTCCTTCACGAGAGATTCTTCTGCATCACGCTCTGCATTGGTGATGGCTACGGTTTTCGCTCTGTCTGCCTCAGCAATGGCACGTGTATCTTTGATTTTCTCTTCTTCTTCTACTACTGTTTTCTCCACCGCTACACGCTCCCTGATGATATCCTGGATGTTCTTCTTCTCCTCTTCTATGGCTTTTTCCTTAGCAATGCGAGCCAGCTCGACCAGTCTTTCTTTTTCTGTGGCTTCCAGCAGTCTTGCCTGATCTACGCGTTCCTGCTCAACTGCTTCCGTGCGCTCTTTATTCTTTTGAGCCACTACGATTTCTCTGAGTTTATTTTCCTGGGCTACGAGCAGCTCCTGGTCCGTGGCGATAGAGGCATTTCCTGCTTTCAGGCGCTCTTCTTCTTTTACCTTATTGGTTTCAGCTTCTTCTCTGGCCCGGATGCTTTCTATCTCCCGTTTCTGTCTGGCCTCAGTTTCTTCCAGCTGTTTTTCAAGCTCAAGTACCGTCTCGCGAGCCTCTACATCCTGTTTCTTAATGGTCTTTTCCTTCTCTCTTTCGATATAGTTAGACTTGATTTTCTGATCAGATGTGAGTTCAATAATTTTCTTGATACCTTCTGAATCCAGAATGTTGTTCTCATTCATGTTCTCCAGAGGGGTTTGTTCCAGGTAGTCAATAGCACAGTCATCGAGCACATAACCATTAAGGTCTGTGCCGATAATATTCAGGATCTCCCTCTTGAAATCATCTCTGGAGTTATATAATTCAACAAAATCGAATTGCTTACCAACAGTTTTCAGGGCTTCTGAGAATTTGGCATCAAAAAGTATTTCCAGGGCTTCCTGATTAGAAGCGCGGGCGCAGCCGATGGATTGGGCGACCTGTTTTACATCTTCATGCGTTTGGTTAACACGCACAAAGAACGTCACCTTAATATCAGCTCGCATATTATCTTTACAAACAAGACCGTCTGTGGCGGTTCTGGAAATAACAATGGTCTTGAGTGTTATGTCCATTACTTCAAGTTTGTGGAGCACGGGGAATACAAACATTCCCGAAAAGGCCACTTTTGTGCCTCCCTGGCCTGTTCGTACGAGGGCTTCACCTTGTAGTGCCTTTCTCCACATGCGAGCAAGCAATGCAGCAAAAGCAAGGACAAAGACAGATGCAGCGATTACAATTATGAGCATTTGGCTGCCTGCTGTACTTTGGGTGAGAATAGAAAAGATTTGATTTTCTAGCATAGTTATGGTTTAATTTTCATAGGGTTCAACAACATAATACTTACCATCTTCATGGTATTCAATAACCAGTCCTTCCTCTCCTTTTTGTATGACTTTATCTTCTGTGGTTTTGGCAGAAATGCGATAGTTTGACCCTTCAACATTCACTTCTACCTGACCAACGCTGTCACTTTTCAGTGTCAGCACTACCCGGCATATTTTGCCTATCATATTGGTGGTAGTCAGGCCTTCTGAATTCATTTTTGAAAACAGTTTCACAAAAGGCATTGTCAAAAACTTGGCTATAAATAAGCTTACCAGCAGATTAGGTATCAGGAATACAAGGCCTAGCAGGAAGCTTGTATTTCCAAGGATATCATTAAGCTGGACAGATATAAACCACATAGGTAAAATCAGAAAGCTGATAAAAACCATAAGTGGGATATGAGATAGGTTGAAGAAAGCCAGGACGGAGTTCAACCAACTCACCGAGATATCTGCATCGGCATCTACACCAGGCCCGTCAAGATCTACGTCTACATCAACATCAATATCAAGGGCATCCAAATCTATTGCTCCCAACATAACAACGACCCAATAAATGAGCACGAAGATGAACAGGGCTGATGGAATAATATTGGCCCCTTGAAAAGAGAGTTCCAGTAGTTCTTGCATCTGGTTCTGGTTAGAGATAATATAATGTTACAATAGTCCTAAAATAGATTTAGGCAAAAGTAAAGCTGATTTGCGACACTCTTTGAAATCAGCTTTGGGTAATCTGCGTCCGGGCAGTGGCCGGCCTGTGCCCGGGCTTTATATAATTGACTGATACGTATCAGGGATCTCCCTTACATACCCAGCTTGGCTTTCAAAGCCGCCAGGTCATCAGAAGCCTGTGCTTCTACAGCACCACCTTCCAGAGCTTTATCGATTTCATCATCAACCGACTTGCTCTCATTCGCGATTTCACCGTAAGACTCGGCCAAAGCTTCGTCCTGAGCTACTTTCTCCTTCATTCTTTCCAGCATAGATACGGTGCTCGAAGAGTCGATCTGTGCCATCTGCTTGTTCAGGTTTTTAGTAGCGGTGCTCACTTTTACGCGGGCTTTCAGTGTCTTCAGCTCATTTTCATACTTACTGATAGTACTTCTGATTTTCTTCACGTTACCGTCAAGCTGTGCCACGTTGGCATCAAACTTATCCTGATCTGCCTTGGCGCGTGAGGCCTGCTCCACGTTTTCACCTTTCTTTACAAGGGCTTCGCTGGCAAGTCTTTCTGCTTCAGCAGCATCCATATTACCGCCCTGAGCTTTTTTCAGCAATAGCATTGCCTTCTGCTCATAGTCCTTGGCTTTGTTGGTATAGGTCTGAACGTCATTCTTAGATCTTATCGCCATGGCTTTTACTTCGGCCAGGGCGTGAAGGCTCTTGTCCAGGTCCTTCTTTAAGTCTCTGATACCTTGTTCTGTTAATTTGATAGGATTCTCCAATTTGTCAATTGCGGAGTGCGCCTCGGCCTCTCCCATCTTGAAGATTCGTTTAAATATGTTCATTGTTTTTTCCTTATTAATTTCCCGATAATTTTATCAATTCCTCTGAGTACTCATTCAACAGCAACGATAGTGAGTTGAAAGAAGCCTCGATTTCGTTTAAGTCCAGATTTTCAAGTTGTAAAGTGTCTCTGAAAATTACCTTACTACCTGAATCGTCTATGACGAAAGCTCCGTGAACGATGTCTCTGTTTTTCTGAAGCAAATGCTTGTAATCATCAGCGCTCGGATTCTTCAGTTCCACTAAGAACTGCTCTATAATCAGTAGCGGGTCGGCAATGCCAATGACGAGATTGTTAATACCGTCTTCTTCACTGGATACCACTATGACCCCATCGGCTTCGTCCTCAAGTAGAATGCTGTAGTTCAGTTCGAGTAGGTAGCTTTTGACTTTGTCAAAGTAATTATTCATAATCTGTTAAGGTTTGTAGTGATTAACTTAATCGGGTTATATCAAATGTAAAGATTTAAATTTAGCCCTAAGTTAATTCAGTTGGTTCATTCTGCGGCAGCTTTTCTCTTTGTTTTCAGCTTTTGTTTTTTGCCGCTGTCTGACTATGTTTACGTAACAATATTACTAAAAGTTTTAGAGTAGCTCAAAAAAGTAGCAAAATATTTTTCGATGTCATACGTAGGGAAGAACATAAAGCGCATAAGGACCGTCAGGAAGCTCAGTCAGGCCGATTTTGCTAAATTATTTAATCTGGCTAGACCCAGTGTCGGGGCTTATGAAGAGGGCAGATCAGAGCCGAAAATTCAAACTTTGCTTGACATTGCTCAAAAGTTTGGCTTATCCGTGGACGTGTTACTGACTAAGGAATTGACAGTAAACGACCTCTATAAACTGGATATGGTCAATGAGAAATTTGACCAGGTACATGGCGGTAAGTCCGCTCAGAGGCAGATTGTGAAAACCGATGCTATTGGTTTTGTGCGTTCAGCCAACTTCCTCGAATACATTGTAAACTATCAGAATAAGGATTTTATCAATGCTCTGCCGCCCATCGACCTTCCCCTGAGCTTTAAAGGAGAGGTGAGGGCCTTTGAAATGTACGGGCCTGAAATGGACTATAGCCATAGCGGTATTCATCATGGAGATATTCTGCTGTGTCGCAAAGAAGAGGTTACCGCTGAAAATCCGCTCAAAAGCGGTAAAGTATATGTGGTTGTGACGAAAGATCAGGTGATTGTGAGGCGTTTGAAAGAGGCCAATGCCAAAAAAATGAGCATGATCAGCGATGACCCTAACTACAATGATATTGAAGTAATGATCAATGACGACCTGCTGGAGGTGTGGAAAGTGAAAGGAGTGTATAGCACATATCTCAATCCCCCCAAGCTGTTGGGAGAGAAAGTTATGAGACTGGAAAAGAAGGTGCAGGGAATTGTAGAGCGACTTGCCAAACTTGAGAGTGAATGAATATGGAGGAGTTAATCGGTTACCTGGAAGAGAGTATAGCAGACAATGCTTTTTCAAGGGGAGACAAGCGAGGGTTTAAAGAACTACTCAAAGAACACAACCTCCAAAAAAGAGATTTTGACTTTCTCAGAAGTAAGGTTTTCGATATGGCCATGTCTCGTGCGAATGCTCAGAATTATAGCCATGTCATTACCTGGCTTGAAGAAATCAATAAAACCCTGGTACTTCCGGCTAAGGCTGACAGTACCGAGCAGGTCTATTTCAGTCCCGGAGATGACTGCCTGAACGCTATCCGCCAACAGCTCCGCTCGGCCGTATCCACCATTCGCATTTGCGTATTTACGATCAGCGATGACCGCATAGCCCATGAAATCAAATCTGCTCACAGACGTGGCGTTTCGGTGCGGGTGCTTACTGATAACGATAAATCTCTCGATTTGGGCTCGGACATTGAGGAACTGGCCAATGCAGGTGTGGAGGTAAAGATGGACTATACCAGAAACCACATGCACCATAAATTTGCCGTAATAGACAAAGAGTACCTGATCACCGGGAGCTATAACTGGACCCGAAGTGCAGCTAATTACAATCACGAAAATCTGCTTTTGACATCAGAAAAGGATGTAGTAAAACAATACCTCAGAGAATTTGAGAAACTCTGGGAAGAGATGGATCACTATCACGGCTAGCAGATCTCTATAGAAAGCTTGCCATAGTCGCTCGTAAGGCGTAAAAGTTCTTAGAGTTTCGCTTCTAATCAGCCCCGATTTTCGGCTAACTGATCAAACTTTTGTATTTTTGTCAAAATTGATGTGTTATGAGACTCAGTTACGAGGAAGAACAGCTTTTAGAGGTACAGGAAAATGTTGTTGAAGAAGACGTATGTGATCTGGTAGTTTTCAACGATGACGTAAACACATTTGAGCACGTGATCCATACGCTCATGAAAATTTGTAATCATAACGCTGAGCAGGCCGAGCAATGCGCTATGCTGATCCACTACAAAGGTAAGTGCATCGTGAAGCATGGTAGTTTCCCTGAACTCCGCCCTATGTGTGAAGGTATTCTTGATGCCGGTATCACAGCTACCATCATGTGATTTGCTGACTGTCTAAAGTCTTAAAATCTTTGAATTTTCCTCCCAAACTCGTTGAAAACGCAATAGAAGAAATTGCCAAACTACCGGGTATAGGCAAGAAGACCGCGCTCAGACTCGTACTTCATTTGTTGCGTCAGGAAGAGTCTTCCACTGATAATCTTACAAATGCACTTAAAGACCTGAGAACAGGTGTTAAGTACTGCGATACCTGCCATATAATTTCCGATACTTCTGATTGTACCTGCCGCACCGTCAAACGCCAACTCACTACGATTTGCGTGGTGGAAGACACACCGGATGTCCTGGCGATAGAAAATACGGCCCAGTACCGGGGGCTTTATCATGTGCTGGGAGGAGTCATTTCTCCTATCGAAGGCATAGGCCCGGCTGATGTAAACATCGATTCCCTAATTAATCGTGTAAAAAGTAGTGAGCCTAAAATAGAAGAGGTAATTTTGGCGCTCAATCCGACAATGGAGGGCGATACGACAGCATTTTATATCACCCGTAAACTGAAGGAGTTTGGGGTGAAAATCACCTCAATTGCACGTGGTATTCCTATAGGAGGGGAGCTTGAATATGCCGATGAGGTAACCCTTGGCAGGAGTATCATGACAAGAACGACTTACGAACAATAATTTTTTGATACATCCATGAATATTGTATCTGACCGAATCAAGAATATGGCTGAGTCAGCCACACTGGCTATGGCCGCCAAAGCGCGTGAATACAAAGCGAAAGGCATTGAAGTAATCAGCCTGAGTCTGGGTGAACCGGACTTCAAAACCCCGAAACACATTCAGGAGGGAGCCAAGGCTGCCATTGATGAGCAGAAATACTTCGCTTATCCTCCGGTTAATGGCTACGCTGATGTGAGACAGGCCATTTCGGACAAGTTTAAACGCGATAACTCTCTTGATTATGCAGCGGATCAGATTGTGATTTCCAACGGAGCAAAGCAGTCTATTGCCAATGTTATGATGGCTTTGCTCAATGAGGGAGATGAGGTCATTGTATTCTCACCATTCTGGGTGAGCTATACAGCTCTGATTGGTATTGCAGGAGGAACACCTGTTTTGATCAAAGGAGGTATCGAATCTGATTTTAAAGTAACGCCTGATCAGCTTGAGGCGGCTATTACGGATAAAACCAAGGCTATTATTTATTCTTCTCCCTGTAACCCGACCGGATCGGTTTTTACAAAGGATGAGTTGAGTGCTCTGGCTGAGGTCATTAAAAAGCATGACGATATCATTGTCATTGCAGATGAGATTTATGAGCTGATCAACTTTACCGGGGCGCATGCCAGTATGGGTGCCATTGACGGCATGCTGGAAAGAACCGTGACAGTCAACGGAATGGCCAAAGGCTTTGCCATGACGGGCTGGCGGGTTGGTTACATCGGGGCTCCGCTTTGGCTGGCCAAAGCCTGCAGTAAAATTCAGGGGCAGTTCACTTCCGCAAACTGTGGAATTGCTCAGCGTGCAGCTCTGACAGCTTTGACATCAGACCTGGGGCCATCTCATGAAATGGCTAAAGAGTACCTCAGAAGAAGAGGCCTGGTCAAAGAGTTACTGGATTCTATTCCCGGAGTGAAAACGAATCTGCCTACCGGAGCATTCTACTTCTTTCCGGATGTAAGTGCCTACTTTGGTAAGTCTGATGGTGAAACAACTATTAACAATGCCAGTGATCTCTGCATGTATTTGCTTGATAACGCTCATGTATCACTGGTGACGGGTGAGGCCTTTGGTGATCCCTCTTGTGTACGACTCTCTTATGCCGCTTCAGAAGCTGACCTGAGAGAGGCTGTCAGAAGAATTAAAGAAGCACTTTCAAAACTAGCATAATGCAATACTCCGGCACAACGGATCTTTTTGAGGCTTTCAGTAAGCTCAAAGTACTGGTAATTGGTGATGTAATGGTGGACTCCTATATCTGGGGCTCTGTCACAAGAATTTCTCCTGAAGCTCCGGTGCCTGTAGTGCTGGCCGAGAAAAAAGAGAAGCGACTGGGAGGGGCTGCCAACGTAGCCCTCAATGTGCAGGCGCTGGGTGCCACCCCCATTCCCTGTGCCATTGTAGGGGATGATGTAGATGGAGAGTTTTTTCTTAACAGACTGAAAGAACGTGGTATTCCCAGCAAAGGGGTAGTCACCAGTCTCGAGAGGGAGACCACGGTGAAAGAACGTGTTCTTTCGGGCTCTAACCAGATGTTGCGTATTGATTCTGAAACAGACAAAGAGCTCACAGAACTGGAGCAGAAAACCATGCTTCAGCACATCAAGAACCTGCTGCCTGAATGTGATGTGGTGGTTTTCGAGGACTACGATAAAGGGGTAATCAACAAAACCATTATCGCTGAAACGATAGATGAGGCAAACCGATTAGGAATCCCGACTGTGGTTGATCCCAAGAAACGAAACTTCATGGATTATAAGGGAGCTACTCTCTTTAAACCCAACCTGAAAGAGCTGCGCGAGGGACTGAAGGTGGAGGTTGACCCGGCTGATATGGACTCCATAAAAGCTGCATCGGCTGCATTGCAGGAGGCCCTGGATGCCAAGATGGTGATGGTAACCCTATCGGAATATGGGGTATTTATAAAAGATAATGGCGATACCCATCTGATTCCCGCACATGTAAGACAGATTTCGGATGTGTCTGGTGCCGGAGATACCGTCATCAGTGTGGTAGCCTGTGGACTTGCAGCCGAACTGGAAGCTAAAACCACTGCTGCCGTTGCCAACCTGGCTGGTGGTTTGGTTTGTGAGCATGTAGGTGTCGTACCGATTGACCGGGAAGCACTGGGAAAAGAGATTGAGGAAATGGGCCTTCTGGGCTAGAACTCCCTCAGTTTGACGAAGCGGAGCACTGGATTGTGAGTGTTCTCAATCTGGTTGATTCTGGTGATGTTTTCGGGACTCTTCACAAGGCCCTGTCTGACAGATTCTCTCAATTCTTCCGGGCTGACGAACGAAACGAAATATCCGTTCTTCACATCCATTGGATAGGCAACCATGCCTCCGATATCATGACCTTCTTTTGCGTGATAGTACTTTAGGTTTCCGCTTTTTTTATGGTAGTAAGCATAGAAAGTCTCTTTTTGAAAATGAAAGGGAATAAAAAGGAAGTCCTCAGTTTCCAGTCCTGAGGCAAACAGGCGTGCCCATTGATTGTCATACTCAAATTTTCGTACTTCTTTCCTGCTGAGCTCCGGGTTGGTTAAAACAGTTTCAGCGTAGTCTGCCGGGAAGTTATGCGTACCAAAATCCACCTTGTATTTGAGGTTGACCTGTGAAGCGGATGATAATTCGTAGATATCGTTTGAGTAGGATCTGGAGAATAGGATATGAGGCAGTCTCCCATTGAACCGGCTATAGTTCCCGAGACTTAGAGCACTTCGGGTGTCAGTTCTTGCGGGTAGGAAGCGATGCTGAAGTTCCCCATGCTGGTCCAGTACATTCAGACTGGCCGGGTTCAGACTGTTCTCATTATTCCTGTACTCAGTGTATATAGCCAGGCCTGAATTCTCCAGTATGGCTAAGCTGTGGGGGTAATCATATACGGATCTATATGACCGGACCATATTTCCTTCGGTATCGTACCAGATGTACTTTTTGGTGTCTGCCACCAGTATCTCGTTTTTTTCACGGTCATAAGCGGCAGCCTCCATGAATGTGTACTCGTAGTTGGCATTGCCCTTCTTGTAAACATCAAAAAGGTAATTGCCGTCAAAATCGAAACCGATCAGCTTTTGTCCTTCCTCATCCACAATCACGATATGCTCATCATCCATAAAGAGGTCGCTCATGCGTATGATTCTCGAATGTTTGGTCTCCTGCAAAGGCAGGTAGAATACATCTTCTACCAGATCTGAAAAACGGGAAACCGGAGCAACACTGAGGTCAATCGGGATAGTTATAACTTCGCTGGCGTCAATGTGGCCAAGCGGGATAATTAGTCTTTTAGGAGATTCTTCCTTAAGAAAATACAGACAGCAGGCACAAAGCAGGGCCGTAACCGGGCCGATAATAAGCGCTTTCCTCATCTGATCAGAGAATCCCGGCCATCCTCCACTAATCTTCAATATACTCAGCTACCACGATCTCATGATCAAGGTCGTAGGTGTTGTCGTTAAAGCAAAAGCTGGTGCAGGTCAGGTATACCTCATCTCCAGGAGCCATCATAAACTGGTTGGCGATATATGGCAGGGTATTGGGGATAGAGAAGGCGGTTTTGACCACTACTCGAATGGAGCGGTCAGAGCTGGTGTTCTTTACGTAGGTTTTTTCACCGCAGTCTCTATTCTTGCACTGCTCTCTGTTGGTGATGGTAATGGCGGCCTTTCCTTCCTGATTGTAATCGTCTTCATGCCATTCTACACGGTTCTTGTAGTCCTCAAACATCAGTTCATAAAACTCACGGTAGCTGAGTTCAGTTACTTCTTCCTTCTGTTCTTTTTTTCCGCCACAGGCGGTTATTAGTGTGAAGCTTAGTGCAATGAGAAAGTACTTCGATCCGTGTTTCATGGTCTGTATGTTCAGATTTATGGCGACAGAATTATCACATAAAATGCTATTTGTCAATTCAATAGCCCGATTTTCTAAGCACTCTGTTACTTTTGATGAGTCGGGCCGTATAAAAGGCAATTGGCTGAAACTATGTTTTTAAATCCTTTTAAAAAAATGTCTATCAGGTATCACTGGGTGCTGAGTGCAGCGGTAGTGATGAGCCTGTTGGTTGTTTTGGAGGATTATACGAGCTACCTCATCAATCAGTTCCAATACCCCTACAGTTGGTACACGGTGCCGGCCAAAGCACTTTCCAATTATGGCATTTGGGCATTGCTGGCGCCTCTTATTGATCGTCAGGCACAGCGACTGATCCGTATGAAGGCAGAAAACCGATGGCAGACGATACTCCTGGCCGTTTTGGCAGGGTTGGTTGTGTCCTTAGTACATCGTGCACTGGCGGTCAGATTATTTGACTATGTGTATTTTTTGAAGTCAGGTTTTCTGCCGGCTCTGCTCAGTGAGAAAAACCAGGCCCTTTTGCTTACGGGCTGGATCACCAGTATTATCCAGTATACGATCATACTGCTCATTTTTCTGGCAGTTGTATATTATCAGGGCTATCTCCAAAAGCAGAAAGAGCTTAATGTGGCACAGCTGAGGGCGCTGAAAATGCAATTGCATCCTCATTTCCTTTTCAATACGCTGCATTCCATTGCAGCCTTGATTGATATTGAACCTAAGGCAGCGCAGAAAATGGTTTCTCAACTGGGAGGCCTGATGCGGAATACCCTGGAACAGGAAGAAAAGAGCAGCGCCAGTCTGAATGAAGAAATCAGCTACATAAAAAACTACCTTGACATTGAACACGTCCGTTTTCAGGATCGTCTTGAGATTACCTATGATATAGAAGAGGCAGTATCCAATGCCACACTGCCCTATTTAATTCTGCAGCCGCTGATTGAAAATGCTATCAAGCATGGTATGCAGGACGTTCAGGAGTCAGGAGCTATCCGGATATCAGCGGCCATGAAATCGGCCAACAGGGTGGTGGTGACTGTAGAGGACAATGGTCTGGGGCAGGTAAAGGCCAAACATGGAAAAGGGCTTGGGCTGGAGAACGTGCTCAATCGTCTTTCAGCCTTTTATGCTGAAGACTTCAGGTTTGATTTTGGGAGCAGGGAACCTCAGGGCTTTGCAGTAAGCATGGAATTTCCCTATCAGGAATTTAAGAAGGCATGAATATAAAAGCAGTTATTGTAGACGATGAATTTTTGGCCCGTCAGCGTATCATCAAGCTTCTGGAAGAGCATGATAATGTCAGTGTGGTAGGAGAGGCAAAGAACGCAGACCAGGCCGTTGAAGTGATAAAGGAAAGGGCTCCGGATTTGGTTTTTCTGGATGTACAAATGCCCGGAGCCAATGGTTTTTCTGTATTAGAGCGGATTCAGATGAGGAAACCACCTGTCATCATCTTCACCACGGCTTTTGACCAGTATGCCCTGGATGCTTTTAAGGTACATGCCATTGATTACTTGCTGAAGCCCTTTGAGCAGGGTCGCTTTGACGAAGCGGTGAATCTGGCAAAAGAACAGCTCAGGATGAAGCGTTCTGCCCAATTGAATGAGCAAATGATGCATCTGCTCAACAGTTATCAACAGGCAGACGAGCAGTACTGGACTACTATCAGACTGAAAGAGAAAGGCCGTGAGGTCTATGTGAAAGTTGATGATTTACTATATCTGGAAACTGCTGGTAACTATGTGGTACTTCAAACCATGGAAAAACAGCATTTGTACAGGTCTACTATGAATGATCTGGAAGCTGTACTGAACCCGGATGAATTTCTCCGTATTCACCGTTCTTTCCTGATCAACAAGCGCTTTGTCAGAAGTCAGCGCTATACCGGTGGAAATGAGTTTTCCTTTGAGATGAAAAATGGTAAATCCCTGTCTTCTGCCAAGTCTTACAAAGAGAATATCACCCGCTTTCTTGATCTTCATTTCTAGGCTGCCAGATAGGTTCGGGACAGAATCGGATCTCTTTCAGCCCATTATTTGACAGCAACCCCATCTTTGGTTTCACCCCCTTCGGACTGCCGTACCTTCAGGTACAATCAATGCAAACCAACTTTTTTACAATGAAGAGATTAAAGAAAATCGCAGCCGTTGCGGTCCTATTGATGTTCGCCACGGTAGTTAAGGCCAATGCGCAGCAGGTGACAAAAGCACAACTGTCTAAAGCATGGGATGATATGACAGCTATGGTGGTGGGCACAGCCAAAGCCATGCCGGCCGAGCACTACAGCTAGGACCCCCGCAGAGGGTATAGCCTACTTTGGCAAATTGGTGAGCCACCAGATTCAGGCAAACTACGGTTTTGCTCCGGCAATTTTTGGCCTGGAGAAACCTGCCAGCTCACCTGTCTGGGATGATGAGGTAAAAGACGATGTGGTAAAGACCATGGAGGCCTCTTTTAAATATATCAAAGACGGTATCAATGAAATGACACAGGCTGATCTGGATGAACAGGTAGAGGTATTTGGAAATTCCACAAGTCGTCTCAGGGCTATTCTCATTCTTACATCCCACCTGCAAAGGGAACATGGAAAGGCAATTACTTATGTGAGAATTAAGGGTATCGCACCTGCTGGTTCCGGAGGCTGGTAAAATAACCTGACCAAACTAAATATTTCATGGTGTTTTAGTTTGAGGGCAGGATACTGTAAAAGGTATCCTGCTTATTTTATAAGCTCAGTTGCTAACTTTAACAGATATCAATAAAGAACCAATATGCCCTTCATCAACCTGAAAGATGTGCCTTCAAAAGAGCTGTTGCCTGGTTTTGCCGGTAGAATGATCCATACAGAAACCATGACCCTGGCTTACTGGGACATTAAGGCCGGTGCCGTTTTACCTGAACACCATCACGTACACGAACAAGTGGCTGCTCATGTCATCAGTGGAGAGCTGGAACTGACACTGGAAGGAGAAACCAGAGTCATGAAGGCGGGAGATGTTGCCGTCATTCCTTCCAATGCTGTACATAGCGGCAGGGCTGTTACCGATTGTCAGGTGCTGGATGTATTCAGTCCGGTAAGAGAGGACTACAGAGGTTAGATAATAGATGATAGACTTCAGATGCTTTGTACTCCAGGTCTAATGTCTAACATCTAAAATCTAACACCTCAAAAATCACTTCTTCAGCTCAGCATAGTCTACCACGAGTCGGCTCATGGTTTTGATGCCCAGCAGGAGGCCTGCATCATCTACATAAAAGTCTGGCGTATGGTGAGGAGCCGCATCTTCTTTCTTAGTGCCTTCCGGCATGCCTCCCAGCCTGAAGTACAGTCCCGGAATCTCATTGGCGAAAAATGAGAAGTCTTCCGCTCCGGTAGTTGCTTCAATTTCAGTGTTCACATTCTCTGCGCCTCCCACTTCAATAAAGGTAGGGGTCATCAGTTTTGTGAGCTCGGGATCATTGTAGGTAATCGGATAGCCTTCATCAATAATCAGTTCTGCTTTGGCACCATTGCTCTCACCGGTGTTCTCCACTACCGTCTTAAATCGCTCGAAAATTACTTTTTGCATATCGGTATCCAGGGTCCGGATCGTACCTACCAGTTCGGCATATTCCGGAATGATGTTGCTTCTGACTCCGCCTGTCATTTTGCCGAAAGTCAGTACGGCAGCCTGCTTGGTGAGCTCAGAATTACGACTGATAACCGTTTGTGCATTATTAATGATTTGTGCGGCTGTCACAATAGGATCAACCCCGGCCCAGGGTTTTGAACCATGAGACTGCTTACCATAAATCTTTACGGTAAAACTATTCGCACTGGCCATTATACCTCCCGTGCGATAGGCAATGTTGTTAACTTCAATGTCAGATGTGATATGGAGGCCAAAGATCACATCCATGTTTTCGATCACACCCTCTTTTACCATCAGGGCAGCGCCACCCTCTTCGCCAGGAGGGGCTCCTTCTTCGGCAGGCTGGAAAATAAACTTCACCGTACCCCGCAAGTCTTTTTTAACCTGGGAGAGCACCTCTGCTACACCCATCAGAATTGATACATGCGTATCATGACCACAGGCGTGCATCACCGGAACCTCTTCACCCAGGTACATACCTTTGGCCTTGGAGGCCCAGGGCAGGTCAACGCGTTCTTTTACCGGAAGAGCATCCATATCGGCTCTTAGTCCTATAGTCGGACCCGGCTTTCCCCCTTTCAGTGTGCCCACCACTCCGGTTTTTGCTACATTTTCCTGCACCTCTATGCCCAGGCTTTTCAGGTGCGCTGCCACATAGGCCGCAGTCTTGAATTCACGATTGGAAAGCTCCGGATTTTCATGGATATGGTGTCTCCATTGAATCACCTTACTCTCGACTTCTGCCGAAAGCTCAAGTACTTTTTCTTTGAGTGAGGGTTTCGGGTCAGACTTAAAGCCGAAAGCGGCACTTATCAGTAACAATAAGGCCAGAATGGGAAATAGTTTTGTTCTCTTCATAGTCAGGGAGTTTATCGAAAATACTGCTTTATGCGCAAATGCAAAAAAGGGAGTTATCTCACAGGTCAGGAGCAGGGCTTAAGGTTTGCTCAGGCTGAAAAATGCCGAGATCAGATAGCGATTCGTGGTAGTGAGTTGAAAACCCTCTACTTTTCGGCTAAGCGGCCACTGACCCCTGAGGTTAATACTGAGCTGTGGTGAGAGCGACCAGGCAAAGCCTGAGCCCAGAAATATCCAGGTGCCTCCTGTGTTTGGGTTAGGGTTACCGCTGATCTGATGTTCTCCGAAGTGGTTGATGCGTAGCTGCAGCTGAGGAGTGATGAGCTGATTGAGGAACAGCATCTCCTCCGATAACCCGGCATACAGGTCCAGTTCATTGCTGTATTTATATTCCGAATGTGCCGCATAGCGTCTACCTGTGGTATTGATCTTATAAATACCTGAAAAAGAATAGATGAGGGAAGGGCGGGAGCGAAAGGCGGATTTTACGGCTGAGGCAATCATAAAGTCGACAGAACCGGTTCCGGGTTGCAGGGACAGAGGCAGGTCGAAAATGCCCTGGTCGCCCTTGATATTGGTGGCTCCTGTAGGAAGTTTGATACCTGCAGAAAGAGAGAGGGTGGTTTGTCCCTGGTTGTACAGCAGGTAACTGGTCCAAATGGAAATATCGGAGAGCCCATTGGCTTTGAAAGCTTCCCCGGTCAGCGTATTTCGTTCAGTCAGTCTGCTATAAGGAATAAGGACAGATACAGATAAACTGTCGGTAATTCTGAGATCAAGCTGGCCGATAACCGAATGAGTTTCCCTTTTCAGAAAAGTGTTTTCGAGTGTGCGATCGCCCTGGATAAAATCGCTTAACTGGTTGATGTCATAGGTCAGCCCAAAACGAATGCCTCCGGAGTTTGCATCCAGATTAATAGCTCCGGTAAGTGGAACCCCTCCTGTACAGCAGGTTTGCCCGGAAATTCGGGTGCTGTTCAGTATCAGCAGGGCCATTACCATGCAATAAAGGAGGTGCCGCATTTCTTTTCAGACTGGTTACCTGTGAAGCTACCAAAAACATGATCTGAGATGCGTCAGGCTACTTACGGAAAGGGATGGACCTCCCGGCTATGCGGGGTACTTGTCGTCTTACTGACTGTAAACAGAGAAGTAGCGGTTATCAGCGTTGAGCCGCACTGTACTCCTTAACCGTCTTGACAAAGACTTTTACTTTTTCAGGGTTAACATCCGGATATACCCCGTGTCCCAGGTTAGCGATGTGTTTATAAGGCCCAAAGGCATCCAGCATGGTTTGCGTGGCAATTTGTACTTCTCTTTCTGAGCCATAGAGGGCGCAGGGGTCAAGATTACCCTGTAGTACTTTCTCTGGCCCGATAAGTCCTCGGGACTCCCGGATACCCATGTTCCAGTCTAGTCCGATGGTCTGGCAGTTGAGTTGTCCCATAGCTCTGCGGGCAAAGTAGGCTCCTTTGGCAAAAACTGTTACAGGAACTTCTTCAATGGCATTACAGATTTGACTGATATATTTCAGAGAGAATCTTTCGTAGAGGTTGGCAGGTAATATGCCGGCCCATGAGTCAAAGACCTGGATGATATCTGCCCCGGCAGCCACCTGTGCTTTGAGGTAAGCTATGGTGCTGTCTGTGATCATTTGCAATAGCTCATCTGCCAGTACCGGCTCATTATAGAGCATCTTTCTGGCCTTGGAGAAAGTTTTGCTGCCGTGGCCTTCTATCATATAGCAGAAAATCGTCCAGGGTGCCCCGGCAAACCCAATCAAGGGCACACGGCCGTTTAATTCTCTTTTGGTGACTTTAATGGCATCCAGCACATAGCCCAGATCTGAATCTGCATCAGCTATTTTTAGTTTTTCCAGATCACTGGCCGAGTTGATAGTCTCCGGAAAAAGAGGCCCCTTCTTTTCTACCATTTCATAAGGCAGACCCATGGCTTCAGGAATCACCAGAATATCCGAGAAGATGATTGCAGCATCCACCCCAAGGATATCTACCGGCTGGATAGTGACTTCCGCTGCCAGGTCCGGGGTTTTTACCAACTCGATAAAGCCGCTGAGGCTTGCTCTGACAGCGCGATATTCAGGCAGGATTCTTCCGGCCTGACGCATAAGCCATACAGGAGTTCTTTCAGTCTGTTCGCCTTTTGCAGCACGGATGATCAGGTCATTCTTCAATTCCATGCGGCAAAGATAAGCATTGTTGCTTCTAAAAAATGCGCTCCTTGCGAATTGTCATTTGATTGTATTGACCTTCCATTTTTACAAAGTTCTGACCCTTTTTAGTATACCAGAAGCGGGTTGGTTGAGAGCCTCCGTAGTCCGTGAAAACCACCCAGCAATCCATGAGCTTTCCGTTGGGTAATCTGAGCTTTTCTGAGCCGGTAACTTTCAGATGATAGAAGCCGGGAGGAGTGCTGCCTCCGGGGTGATAGAAGTTCATTACTGCATGATATCCCTTGCGCATGGGAAGGAGCGAATAGGTTTCCAGGTCCACTTCCCAGTTATAGGTGGGCTCAGTGAGCTCCAGTTCAAAATCTTTCTGTGAATTGTCGCTGACAGAATCCAGCCCGGTAATGTGCCTTTTAGAAAAATAAAAGGCTTCCGTACCAGCCCTCTGGGTATTCCGGATATGCTGTACCGGTCTCATCGTTTCAGGTTCACATAAGTATGCGAAATCTCCTTTAATATCCTTGCCGGGAGATACCCAGGTATGTTTGATAGAAACATAGGTCTCCCCATCGATTGTCACCATTTCGGTCGTGCGGGTCTTCATAGTCAGGCTGATAATCCGACCCTTGTACGAGCTATATACAGCATCTCTTTTAGTGCCCAGTTCAAGCTGATCGAAATTCCGGAACGTATGCCCCACACGAATGGTGTCTTGTGCGGCCATCAAATGGGGGAGCAGACATATAGCGAATAGTATCTTCTTCATTTCTGGTAAGCTTTAAGTGCCTCTGTCACGCGTGACCACGGAATTGGAGAAAGGTGCATGGCAAAAACGGTCTCTACCTTGAGGCCATGACGATCTATAAGCGCCTTTACTTCAGATAGATACTGGGGGGCAAAAAAACGATCTCTGTTGCGCCCTGTCATCTGAATCAGATCACTGGCATAGAGGGCTTTCTGCCTGGGGAAGTAGAGGGCGATCATCCTTTCACCGGCCTCACCATTGACAGGATAGATTTCAATAGGAGTTTCAGGGTCGCTCAAAACCTGTTTATTGGCAATAAGGTTGAGATTGGGCTGTCTGAGTGAACTGGCCTGGGTATCGGGATTGAGTGATCGATCGGCCTGGGCCAGATCTGAAATGATTTTCTGATTAAGCTGATGGGTGTAAACGGGTATCTCATGAGCCACATATTCCCGGATACCGCCAATATGTGGCCAGGCATCTGAAGTAGCCATGACGGCTTTGATAGGTTTATCCGGATAGCGCTTTCGCAGGAATTCCAGGTGCTGCTGACTATAGCCGGATGTGATCGCTCCTTCTATCACCACAATGCCATCGGCTTGCACTACGTGTCCCAGGTGCCAGGAGCCCGGAATAGTATAAATGTTTGGAGCCACTTCCACCATTCCTTCAGGGTTAAGCGGGGTTTTATCAGCCGAGACAGCAACTCTGGCCGGAGGCAGGTCTTCCGGAATTTTAAAGAGCGCTTCATCCAGTTCTGATTGAAAAGAGATATCAAATATGGTGATGGATTGATAGGGTTTGCCGAGCTTGTAAACGTCCCATTGGGCAGGGTAACGAATCCCCCCGGTATGCAGCCATTGCAGATTGTATTTGACCGTAATAGTGTACTTACCCCAGGGATTGTCAAACAGGTTGTTGGGCTGGTGAGTTTCCAGGTCTGCTTTACTGAGTAGCCCCGTGTTCTTATTGATATAGAGTCTTCTCTCCAGGGGACCTTCGTCAAAGGAAATGACCTGGTGAGGGGTACCGTCTACGGTAACGTCTTTCTGTCTTTTCGCATCGTTGATTCTGGCGGTAAGGATCAGGCGTTCAGGAGCTAGCTTCATCCACTGAAGGAGCGGGTCTTTTATTTGATATGGCATAGGAAAAGATCTTCCCCGGAAACTCATGAGGCCATCATCTCCGTTGATCATGTTTTCCGTCACGGAGGGCCTTTTTACCTGGAAATGCCGGGTGGAGTCCTTTTTATAGAGCAAAGGTTTCCAGACACCGTGGACTTCTTTTGAAACCAGATAAGACACCAGGTAGGGGCCATCCGGGTTTTCCGATTGTTCCAGCCAGTACTGATGTCCGGCATAGTTCATGGTCACCTGGGAGATGTTTTTCCAGGTATCCTGTCCGCCCATGGCTTCCAGGGTGGAGAATAAGATTTCAGTTGCGCTTTGTGCCCTGACCATCGGGCTGAAGCTTATAAAAACAGAGATTATGAGCAGTAAGACCTTTTTCATTGGCAACAAACATCCGGAATAAAGTAACGCCCGTTCGGTATGATATACAGGAATGCCTAGTAAATCGCTGTATGGACAATTTTGGGCGAAAAACCCTGATTGTCGATGCAAACCCAGCGATTGTCGACTGAAGGAATGAAGCCTTATCCAATTGACCAGAATACCGTATCATTACAGGTTAACCCATGAGATTCAAGTTTTTAAGCAATAGGATTTTCTGGCTGAATTTCGCCTTCTGGCTCCTTTTCTTCAGCTACAAATTCTATGATTTTACCGTTTTTATGACGGCTGAGGTGGCCTTTGCCAGAATAGGGCTTCCCATGTTTTTTCACATCATCCTCAGCTATGTCCATTACTTTTTCATACTGCCCCCCTTGTTAAGGACCAAAAGGCTGCTTCAGTACTTAAGCCGCCTGGTGCCCGCCATTGCGGTCGTGATGTTTTTCCAGGTCCTGGCAGAAAATCAGGTGCTGAGCCAGTACAGCAGTTCAGATTACTATGAGCATTTCGGCTGGGTGCGCTTTGTCAGTACGCTGTGGGACCAGATGAGCTTTATGATTTTTACCGGCATGATCAAGTTCGCTGCCGACTGGTTTGATCTGGAAAACAAGAAAAAGGAACTGGAAAATCAGAAACTGAATGCTGAGCTGAACTATCTGAAAGCTCAGATCAATCCCCACTTTTTATTCAATACCCTCCATAATCTTAATTATCTGGCTCTGGCAAAAAAAGATGAGGCCAGTGAAGTGATCGTAAAGCTCTCCAATATCATGCGCTATATGATTTATGAGTCCAGAAAGAAAAAAGTAGTATTGAGCAAGGAGATTGACTACATGCGTGATTATCTGGATCTCGAGAAAATCAGGCTTAACAATCAATTCAGCATAGTAGTGGACACTGAGGAGGTGGATGACCAGCTTGAAATTGAGCCTCTGATTTTGATTCCCTTTCTGGAAAATGCTTTTAAACATGGTGTCAGCGATAAATATCCCGACAGCTGGGTGAGCATGAAGCTGAGGTCCGAAGAGGGGACCCTTCATATGGAGCTGAGCAACAGTGTTTTTGAAAAGAACCGGTCTGAAACGGAGCCTTCAGGCTTTGGTTTGAGCAATGTAGAGCAGCGTCTGAAGCTGAGCTACCCACAAAAACATTCGCTTGATATTCAGTCAGAAACCAACGAGTTTAAAGTGCTGCTAAGTATGGAACTGTCATGACCCTGAAATCGATCATCATAGATGATGAGCCACTGGCCAGAAATCTGCTGAAGGATTTTGCCGGGAAAGTGTCTTTCCTGGAAATATCAGGTGCTTTTTCCAATGGGGTGGAGGCGCTGCAATATCTTCAGCAGCACGAGGTTGACCTGGTGTTTTTGGACATTCAGATGCCGGACATAACCGGGCTTGAGTTACTACGCACTTTATCGTCTCCGCCCGGGGTGATTTTCACAACCGCCTATGCCGAGTATGCTGTGGAAGGCTTTAATCTCGATGCGGTAGATTATCTGTTGAAGCCTTTTGACTTTCCCCGTTTTTTAAAAGCAGTAAATAAAGTGATGGAACTTCAGCTCTTGAAGAACCAATCGAGAGTAAAAACAGATCGGCAGGAAGATGATTTCCTGTTTGTAAAAGATGGTCGGGAGCTGGTCAAAGTCTACTTTGATGAAATCGACTATATCCAGGGTCAGAAAGACTATGTGCTTTTTAAAACTCAGTCGAAAAAGCTACTTAGCCTCATGAATATGAAAGATCTGGAAAGAGATTTACCTCAGGAGAAGTTTTTGAGAATCCATCAGTCCTTCATCATAAATACTCTTAAGATTCAATCTGCTTCCGGTGACCAGGTAAAAGTGGCGGATGAGTGGCTGAGTGTCAGTCAGAGCTATAAGCAGTCTTTTAAAGCCTTTTTGTCCCGGTACAAACGCTGATACCAATTATTCAATCCAATCGTTTTCAAACGTTTGCACAAATGCATTAGCTTTGCACAAAATGTAAGAGAATGAGCTTTCTGTTTGATGATTTTAAGGGTTGGAAGGCCTATTGTGAGGCCCGTGATCTGCAGCTTTACGAGCCGGTGATAGAATACGAAGTGGTTCAGAAAGAAGCTGATGAAAGCGCTATCTGGGATGGACTCGACAGGGCCTATCAGGTAATGAAAGAAGCTGTGAAAACCGGACTTACAGAAGATATGACCTCCCGGTCCGGCATGGTGAATAACGGAGCCAAAAAAGTCTACAATCATTCTCTTACAGTTCTTTCAAAAGAATTCCAGGTGCTGATTTCCAGAGCCCTGGCTGCTAAAGAAGTCAACTCCTGTATGGGAAGGGTGGTAGCCGCTCCAACGGCTGGAGCTTCAGGTATTTTGCCCGGAGTAATGGTGACCCTTCAGGAGCTCCACGGCCTGTCTGATAAAAAGATCATGGAGGGGCTGTTGATAGGAGCCGGCATTGCCCTGATTATGGAAAAGAGAGCCTCCATTGCCGGAGCAGTCGGAGGCTGTCAGGCCGAAACCGGTAGTGCAGCAGCTATGGGAGCCGGAGCCATGGTTTATTGCCTGGGCGGGAACATCGATCAGGTCTTCAATGCTGTGGCCATTACCATCCAGTGCATGCTGGGGCTTATTTGTGATCCGGTGGCCGGTTTGGTAGAGGTGCCCTGTGTGGTACGCAATGCGAGTGCTGCTGCCATTGCCAATAGCTCAGCCCAGATAGCCCTGGCAGATGTCAGTGCTGTCATTCCCGTAGACGAGTGTGTTGAGGCAATGGGTGAAGTAGGTCAGAGCATGGAAACCCGCTACAAAGAAACCGCCATGGGTGGTCTGGCTACAACGCCTATGGGGCAGGCTATTTCAAAAAAAGTGCTGATTCAGGATATAGAAATGCTGCCTGATGAAGAATAGGTATTAAAGATCAGAAGCCTTTACCTTCACAATCTTTCCTTCTTTCTGGTATACCAGGTAGCCGTCATTGGCAGTCTTGGCTTTGACAAGACGCTCATGCGATAGCTCGAGACCTTTCTCGAATTTTTTAACGAACTCTGATTTGTTATTCTCCTGTTCCATAAGCTGCTACAAAGCTAGTCCATTTTTCCCAATCTGATATATACCGGTCGCTTCCCTTGATTCCCGAAGCCATTAATTCGTGCTTCTCCTGAGAGTTGTCAATCACCATCCATTCATCTACCTGGTCCAGGTACAGTCTGAAAAGATTCTCCAGTCCACGGAGGTAACGCCTTTTAATAACCGGCTCTTTGATGTTATGACCTCCTTCGCTTACTCTTAGTTTAACCCGTTCAATGGCAAGGTCCAAGCTGTCAAGCCAGAAAAAGACCAGAATTACCCGGTATCCCCGCTTTCTGGCAAGTTTGATTTTGCTGAGGTAGCTGCGGGTGGCGAGTGTGGTTTCAAAAGCAAAATCCACTTTCTTTTCAATCAGTTCATCCATGCGGTGCAGCATAATTCTGCCGGCCTCAAAAGCCACTTTTTCAGGTTGAAAAGGCGAGAGCCCCCGGGCGATTTCATCAGCATTCACAAACTCGTGTACGTTCAGAATCTCAGGAAGTATTGTAAAAGAGGCGGTGGTTTTACCCGCACCATTACAGCCTGCTATGATATAGATGGTTGGAGCCATGTCTGCAATAACGCCAATTGGAATGGAATTGTCTTAACGATCCTTTACCGTCACCAGACCTATCTCGATCAGGTAGTCAACTGAGAAAGTCCAGATCACTGCCCAGAAAAGACCGAAGACGAACATATAAAAGAAAACCTGCTTTCTGGGGGCGCCTACTGAGGATACCAATAAAGAGCCACCTACCGGGGAGAGTATTAAGGGAGTAAGAAAACAGGTGCCGATGATGCCGTACTTTTTCCAGGTGGTCACCATACGCCTGCTTCGCTTCGAGAATTTTTTAGGCTTTTTAATAAAGAAAGGGATGATGTTTTTCTTGATCTTTTCCCCCACAAAGGTGAAGAGCGTTACACTGGTCATCAGTCCTGCCACCGTGACAATAATAATCTCGAGCTTACTCATACCGGCTGCCGGCCCCAGAATGGGCGGGAAAATCGATTTGATACAAGCTAACAGAAAAATACCCAGGTAACTCAGAACCTCTTCCAACATCAACTCAGAATGACAAACATATATACTCCGTAAAAAGTCAACAGGATGATACCTGAGACTGTTCCCAGTCTTTTACGAAAAATCATAAGGGGAAGGATGCCAAAAGTGAGCCCTAACATCCAGATAATGTCTCCTTTCAGTATGGCTTCATTCACGGGGAGCATTCTTACCATGCTGGTAACCCCCAGAATAGACAGGATATTGAAGATATTCGAGCCCAGCAGATTACCCAGTGCCAGGTCTGTCTCTCCTTTGCGGGCTGCTATGATCGAGGTGATCAATTCGGGCAGGCTGGTGCCTAAAGCCAGTATCGTCAGTCCTATTATGCGTTCCGATACACCCAGGTTGGTTGCCAGTTTTTCAGCACTGTCTATAAACCAGTCGCTGCCAAAATAGAGACATGCCCCACCCAGTGCAATGAGAAAGAGGTCTTTTATCCTTTCAAACCGGTCCTCGTTGCCATCGGGCATTTCCACATCCAGTTTGATCTGATCCTTTTTGGTGTAAATAATCAGGAAGGTGATGTACGAGATGAGCAGAGAGAAAAGTACGATTCCTTCCCAGCGTTCTAAGGCACCATCCAGAATAAAGAGGTACAGCAAAATGGAGGCAGCAAAGGTAACCGGCCAGTCTCTTCTGGCAGTGACCTTATTGATGGGTATGGATCCGAGCAATGAGGCCACCCCGAGCACCAGGGCCAGGTTTGAAATATTCGAGCCCACCACATTGCCCATGGCGAAGTCCGGTACCCCTTTCAGGGCGGCACTCAGGCTTACCAGCATTTCGGGGGCCGAGGTACTGAAGGCCACAATGGTCAGCCCCACTACAAGGGTGCTTACGTTAAAGCGCAATGCCATTCTGGAAGCCCCGCGTACCAGTACATCACCCCCTAAGATAAGGGTGGCCAGGCCAATAAGCAGAATGACAATATCTAACGCCATGAATTATAGTTTGGAACCGAAGGAAAGATCTCCGGCATCACCCAGCCCGGGTACAATATAAGATTGGTCATTCAATTTTTCGTCTACAGCGCAGGTCCAGAGGTGGTAATCCATGCTAAGCGAACTCTCAACATGTTCAATGCCTTCAGGTGCCGCTATCACAGATGCCAGGTGAAGACTCCCGGGTTGGCCATGACTCATCAGAGAGTCTATGGTTTTTACCAGTGATTTTCCGGTGGCTAACATGGGGTCAATCACAATGACGGTTTTGCCGGTGAGGTCCGGGGCGGCCTGGTAGTTCAGTACTGCTTCCACATCGGCACCTTCTTCTACACGCCAGGCTCCGATAAAGCCGGCACCGGCCTGGTCAAATATCTCCAGAAAGCCTTCATAAAAGGGTAATGCTGCCCGCATAATGGGTATCAGTACAATCTCATCATGGATCAGGGGAACGGTTGTGTCAGCCAGCGGGGTGGTGATCACCCTCTTTTCAAATGAGAAGGTTTTTGAAATTTCATAGGCCAGCAGGCTGCCTAATCGTCTGAGGTTAGCTCTGAAACGAAGTCGGTCCTGCTGTATGCTGGTATCACGGAGTTCGGCCAGAAAGTTGTTAGCTACTGAGTTTTCCTGATTTAAGGCAAACATATAGGTCTTTTGAGACGCCAAATTTACATGATTCAGCGAGTCCGTAATACGAAACGCAATCAAAAAGTTATTTATGAGGTCACAGGTGACTAATTGTCCCTTCCTCTTATTTTTGAAAAAAATTAAAGTATGCACTTCGACCTCCTCCGTACCCTTTGCCAAATCCATGCTCCATCCGGAAATGAAGTGGCGATGAAAGAATTTCTGCTGGACTATGTTGACCAGCATAGCGCCCGGTGGAAAGTGAAGCCGGAGGTAATCATAGGAGAAGAATTTCAGGACAGCATTTTACTCAGATTCGGTACGCCTCGTACGGCCATTTTTGCTCATATGGACAGCATAGGCTTTACTGTAAGGTACAATGACCAGCTGGTGCCGATTGGGGGACCTAAAGCGGAAAATGGCTATCGCCTTGTGGGGGAGGACAGTATGGGGCCTGTTGAATGTGAGTTGTTCAATGACGATGGTAATCTGTTTTACAAATTCCCGAGAGGGATTGACCGGGGTACAGAACTTGTTTTCAAAAGTGACTTTAGGGAAACGGCAGATTATGTTCAGTCTTGCTATATGGACAACCGTCTGGGAGTGCTGAATGCACTTAAGGTGGCGGAAACACTGGAAGACGGGGTGATTGCCTTTTCATGTTGGGAAGAGCATGGCGGTGGTTCTGTGCCCTACCTTGCCAAGCACATGTATGAACAGTGGGGGGTGAAACAGGCCCTGATTTCCGATATCACCTGGGTGACTGAAGGCGTTTTACATGGAGAAGGCGTGGCCATCTCTATGCGTGACCGCAATGTGCCGCGCAGAAGCTTTGTGCAAAAGATCATAGGCATTGCCCGGGAGTCCGGAATTGATTTCCAGCTCGAAGTAGAAGGAGCCGGCTCCAGCGATGGCAGAGAACTTCAATTGTCTCCCTATCCGTTTGACTGGTGTTTTGTCGGAGCTCCGGAAGATCACGTACACAGTCCTGATGAACGTGTGCATAAACATGACATCGACTGTATGATTGCACTGTATAAGGTGCTCATGGAAAAACTTTAGCGATTTGCAGCTTTCTTCTGCGGACCCTGAACAGGTAAAAGTTATGTCATGATTCAGGCCCGAACCTGCACAACGATTGCATACCACATTTAACAAAATGCTTTTGGCTAAGGGATGATTTCATAACTTTGGCGCTCAAGACTTAATCAAGTGAATTCGATAACCGTTCGTGACAAGGAATTCGTTTCCTACCTCACCGAGGACCAGATTCAGCAGCGTATTGTTAAGCTGGCTGAAGAACTTACCACAGACTACAAGGATAAAAATCCCCTTTTTATAGGTGTACTCAACGGCTCTTTTATGTTTGTAGCCGACCTGATGAAACAGCTCTCCATTGACTGTGAAATAGCCTTCATCCGGCTTTCAAGCTATGCAGGTATGGAGAGTACGGGGAATGTCAAACAAGTGCTGGGGCTGCAGGATAATGTTTTTGGCAGACACATTGTCTTGCTGGAAGACATTGTGGACTCAGGACTGACCATGGAGCAGACCGTAGCGTTTTTTGAGGACCGTGGCCCAAAATCTATAGAGATTGCCACCTTGCTTTTAAAGCCTGAAAGCCTGGAAAAAGATCTGAGCCTTAAATATGTAGGTTTTGAGATTCCGGAGAAGTTTGTGGTGGGCTATGGACTGGATTATGACGGGCACGGACGTAATCTGAAAGATATTTATCAATTAAAGGAGGGCTAAACATTCCTTCACTATATTTGACCCCTCAAAAATCCGATCAAGAAAATGGTAAACATCGTTTTATTTGGCCCTCCGGGCGCTGGTAAGGGAACCCAAAGCGAGCATATAATCCAAAAATATGGTTTGAAACACATCTCCACCGGTGACCTTTTCAGGAAGCACCTGGGAGAAGGTACTCAGCTGGGTAAAGAAGCCAGATCTTATATGGATAATGGAAAACTGGTACCCGATGAAGTGGTCATCGGTATGGTAGATGAGACGATAAATGAGCATAAAGATGCTCCCGGTTTCATCTTTGATGGTTTCCCAAGAACAGTGGCTCAGGCAGAAGCACTGGACAAGCTGCTGGCAGGTCATCATACAGACATTGCCTGTATGATAGAACTGGATGTACCGCAGGATGAGCTGAAGAAGAGGTTACTGGAAAGAGGTAAAACCTCAGGCAGAGCTGATGACCAGAATGAAGAAAAAATCAACGTGCGGATCCAGGAGTATCTTAATAAGACCGTACCTGTGGCAAAATTCTATGCCGGCCAGGACAAAAACTGTAAGATCAATGGAGTGGGTTCTATTGAAGGAATCTTCGGTGACATCGTAAAGGCGATGGATACCCACTATTAGTCCTTCGTAAAAAATATTAATTTGAAGATGATCGGTACTCCGGTCATCTTTTTTGTTTTAAGCACATTAGATCAGGCTTACAGGATACACGCAGACAGAATGACCTGAAACCTGATAAATCTACCGGAAATGGGAAACTCGAATTTTATTGATCATGTGAGGCTGTATTGCCGTTCGGGCAATGGTGGGGCCGGAGGGCTGAGTTTTCGCAGAGAAAAGCACGTACCATTGGGTGGCCCTGATGGAGGTAACGGTGGTCGCGGAGGGCATGTAATCCTCAAAGGAAATAATCAATTGTGGACCCTGCTTCACCTGCGTTACCGTAAGCATATCTTTGCTGAAAATGGCCAGAATGGTTCCGGTCATGGTAGCTCGGGCTCTGATGGTAAAGATATTGTGCTGGAGGTGCCGCTGGGTACCGTTGCGAAAGACACGGAGACGGGAGAGGTACTTTTCGAAATTACGGCACATGATGAGGAGAGAATTCTGGCTAAGGGAGGTCGGGGTGGATTAGGCAATTCCAACTTTGCTACTTCTACCAATCAGGCTCCCCGTTATGCACAACCGGGAGAACCCGGGGTAGAACAACAGAATATCCTCGAGCTTAAACTCCTGGCTGATGTTGGTCTTGTGGGCTTTCCCAATGCTGGTAAGTCTACATTACTTTCGGTAGTATCCGCTGCCAAGCCCGAAATAGCCGACTATCCCTTTACTACCCTGGTGCCCAACCTGGGGGTGGTTTCTTATCGGGATCATAAGTCTTTTGTTATGGCAGATATACCCGGAATAATTGAGGGGGCTGCCGATGGTAAAGGGCTTGGGCTGAGGTTTCTCAGGCATATCGAACGAAACTCTATTCTGTTGTTTCTGGTACCCGCAGATGCAGATGACATTGCGAAAGAATACGAAATCCTTCTGGCCGAATTGGGCAGGTACAATCCCGAATTATTGGATAAAAAGAGACTTCTGGCGATCTCTAAATGTGATATGCTGGATGAAGAGATGATAGAGGAAATGAAGGAACTGCTGCCTGAAGGAGTATCCGCTATGTTTATATCCTCTGTGGCCAATCAGGGGGTAACAGAACTCAAGGACGAAATCTGGAAAGCTATAAACAGTTAGGGCCCGCCATATTGGCAAGCCCTGAAACTGTCTGTTTTGAATTAAGAAAATACTAGTTGGCAGCAGGTGCTGTAATATCTTCTCCGGCTTCGAGTCTTTTCAGAAATCCCTCAAGTACCGGCTTGTTATTGGCAGGAAGATTGGGGTTGGCCAGGCATTCCTTTTCATATTTCACAGCCTTCTTGAAATCGCCATTGGCAGAATAAGCTCTGGCAAGTCCATGCTGTGCAAATATGTTGGTATCCCACTTCTTGTACATTTTCTTGAATACTTCCAGGGCTTTCTCATCCTCTTCAAGGGTGATCAGCTGGTTACCGTAGGCATACACATTGTTGGGTTGAACAGTCGGGTGATCCACCATTTCTGCCATTACTGCATAGGCTTCTTCATTTCGCTCAAGAGCAAAAAGCACACTGCCTTTTACGTTCAGCGTGTTGGCATTTTTGGTGCCATTGACTGCCTGATCTGCCCAGATAAGCGCCTGATCCAGGTATACATTGTTAGCCACACAATATTGCGCTGCGCTCAAAGGTCCCTGAAAACCAAAACCGGTAGGTCCTCTGAGCATGTCTTTCGCATTTTGCACTACGATGTCATGGACCGCATATTCTACCTTGAACGGTATGCGTTTCTTCTCCCAGTCCAGGGCTACCGTTGCTGATGTAGCATTGATGTCTATAAAATCAAAAGTCAGGCGCTCTGTCATCGGGTTATCTACTGACTGTACTTTCACTCTCAGGGCATCTTCTGACTCCTCATACCAGAAGCTTCCCCATGAGCTGGTGTTATTTGAAAATATCACATCAGCCTCTCCGTTTTCGAAATAGGCTACGTGAAAACCGTATGAACCGGCTTTCAGGTCTTTACCTTCCACCTTTACATCATGACTGAAAGTGATGATGGTGTTCTCATTGGCACCGGCTCTCCAGGGAATCTCCTTGCCATTGCCAAAGCCCTGCACGGTGTAGCCATAGGGTACAATCTGTCCCCATATTCTTCCCTCACGGTTATTCACTGCGGGCCTGGAGTAGTTAATGGTGATTTTTGAAATGCCGATTGTCTGACTCACCTCAGCTGCGGGGCTGGCGGCACGGGGTGTGGTAATGGTGTTTTGAGCATAGCACGTTGCTCCAAACATCACAAATGCCACAACCAGCGCCAGCCGGTTTAGTATTAGTTTCTTCATGGTTTGTTTGAGTTTGGTTTTAAAAAAATCTATCCTTTGACGTCTTTTTTAAAGTCATCGGTTAACAACGATGTCAATGTCAAACTAATCATGACTCTTTATGGGCGGTAAATGATGGGGGATTAATCTGCTTTTTAAGTGATAAGTGGTTTGAGTAGTGGCAGTGGATTCTTTGGTACAGATCCGATCATGTCATAATGACATTCATTTCTACTTGGCAGTATAATTGCTGTCTGGCAGACGGTTTTTTTGATAGAGAAATGGCTAAAGCAAAGGATAAAAAAGAAACATTGGAGCAGGAAGAAGTGAAGAACACGGAAACTGTGATAGAAGAGCAACCCGAAAACAGCGAAGATCAGGTTGAGGAACAGGAAGAAGAGGTTGAACTTTCCCCTGAAGAAAAACTTCAAATTGAGCTTGCTGAGGCAAAAGATAAGTACCTGAGACTCTACTCTGAGTTTGAAAACTTCAGAAGACGAAACGCCAAGGAGAAACTCGAGATGGTAAAAACGGCTTCTGCCGGTTTGGTAGAACAGCTGTTGCCTGTGGTAGATGACTTTGAAAGAGCACAGGAGGCAAATAAGTCTCAGGAAGACATTGAGGCCATAAAAGAAGGCTTTGGGTTGATCAATAATAAGCTTTTCAAGACACTCGAAGCCAAGGGGCTCAAAGTGATGGAAACGGAAAAAGGTACTGATTTCGATGCCGATTTACACGAAGCGATCACTCAGTTTCCTGCCGAAGAAGACAGCTTAAAAGGAAAGATAATTGACACGGTAGAGAAGGGATATTACCTGGGAGATAAGGTGATCCGCTTTGCCAAAGTAGTGATAGGAGCTTAATATGGCCAAGCGAGATTATTATGATGTTTTAGGTGTGAGTAAAAACGCCAGCGATGATGAGATGAAAAAAGCTTATCGCAAGCTGGCCATTAAGTATCACCCTGATAAAAACCCTGACAACCCGGAAGCAGAAGAGAAATTCAAGGAAGCAGCCGAGGCTTACGAAGTGCTGACCAACCCTGACAAACGGGCACGTTATGACAGATTCGGTCATGATGGCATGCGCGCTGGTGGCGGTGGTGCCGGAGGTATGAACATGGATGATATCTTCTCGCAATTCGGAGATATATTCGGAGGAGGCGGCAGCCCCTTTGAAAGCTTCTTTGGCGGAGGTGGAGGCGGCAGAAGTCGCCAGCGCAAAGGAACCAACCTTCGGGTCAAGCTCAAACTGACCCTGGATGAAATAGCCAACGGTGTAGAGAAAAAAATCAAGGTAAAGCGGCTGATCAATGCAGAAGGGGTAACCTTTAAAACCTGTCCTACCTGTGGTGGTTCAGGCCAGACCAAAAAGGTAGTAAATACCATGTTGGGTCAGATGGTGTCAGCCAGTACCTGTCATACCTGTCAGGGTTCTGGTAAAGTCATTGACAAACGACCTCCCGGAGTGGATAGCACCGGTCTGGAAATGCAGGAGGAGGTGATTCCAATCAAAATACCGGCAGGTGTTTCAGATGGTATGCAGCTGTCCATGTCGGGCAAGGGAAACATGGCCCCGGGAGGTGGCGTGCCGGGTGACCTGCTGATTGTCATTGAAGAAGCAGAGCATGAAGTGCTGAAGCGGGATGGTAATAATATCGTCTTCGATCTGTATGTAAATTTTGCCGATGCAGCTTTGGGGTCCAGTGTGGAGGTGCCTACCATTGACGGAGCGGTACGTATCAAGATTGATGCAGGTACGCAGAGTGGTAAAATACTGAGGCTGAGAGGCAAAGGTGTGAGAGATATTAACGGCTATGGTAAAGGCGATCAGTTAATCCACGTTAACGTGTGGACACCTAAAAAACTGAGCTCTGAAGAAAAAGCCATGCTTGAGCGTTTGCGAAGTGCCGATAACTTTATGCCTAAACCTGGTAAGGGAGAAAAAGGCTTCTTTGAGAAAATCAGAGAATTCTTCTAAACGATAAAGATCATATAAAATTGTAAAGCAGCTTTTATTTCAAGAGCTGCTTTTTTATTTTCCCAGGTGTAATTTTAACAATTGATCACCACAAGGTCTTGGTGGTGCTATCAATATGAGTGTGTGTCGTAAATTTATCGGTTTTCTCCTTTTATTCGGATGTTGGCTATCTGTCCTGACGGTTCAGGCGCAGTCAGATCATGACTGTTCCACAGCACAAATCCTCAGAGAGGTGCTGGACAAGCGTCATATAGAACCCGAAAGTCTGGCAGATCAATGGTCTGAATCGGTAGCTACCAGCTTTGTACTCAGGCTCGACCCCATAGGGTTGTTGTTTACAAAAGAGGATTTTAACGGGCCACTTTCTCAGCTCAAAGAACTTGAGGCGGTTATTCAGGAAGATGCCTGTGGTTTTCTGAGCAATTTCAACGTTTTCCTTACCAATCGCCTGTCAGAGATAGATTCAATATTGAATGCCTTCGAATCAGTAGAAGGTCTGGCCAGCTATGAGCAAGGTATCCGTAATCCGGTTTCTCTGGAGACATATGCCGGCTCAGCTGAAGAATTAAAACAGCGCTGGGGTAGCTATATCCGGATGACTTTCATGGAAAACATCTACCTGGGGCCGGTACAGATAGATGAAGCAGATCAGCCAGCAGAGTTTACCCGATTGCTGGAGCAGGAACACTGCAAGCTTCAGAAAAAACAAGCCCTCCTGGATGAGGATGCGAATTTTGTCTCCAAGGCCTTTTTTAATGCCATGGCTATGGCCTACGATCAGCATACGCGTTACTACCATTTTGATTTTACAGACATTCTGAGCGCTTTTTTCTCTGAAAGCGATGAGTCCTATGGGTTTAAACTAACAGAAAATGAGCAGGGCGAAATTGCCGTAAGCAAGCTTTTACCCGGTGGGCCTGCCTGGCGCTCAAATCAAATCCACGTAGGGGATGTGCTACTCAAAATGACCCTCAGTGATGATACCGAGTTGGATTTCAATTGCACCACGCTGTATGAAGTATCGCGTTCCATCAGCAAGAAAGCAGCGAAGAAAGCTAAGCTCACCATCCTGACTACGTCTAATGAGTTGAAGACGGTTGACCTTACCAAAGAAAAGGTGACCTCAGATGAAAATGCGGTACGCGGCTATGTGCTTAAAGGAGACAAGAATATCGGCTACATATCACTGCCTGATTTTTATTCAACCGATGATGGAGAGGACGAAGATGAAAGAGGCTGTGCGAGAGATGTGGCCAGGGAGCTTATTAAACTTAAGAGAGAGAAGATTGAGGGGCTGATTGTTGACTTGAGAAATAATGGTGGCGGATCGCTGTGGGAGGCAGTGGAGCTGCTGGGGATTTTTATAGAAGAAGGACCATTGACATTGATAAAGCGCAATGAGCAGGTAAGACTGTTGCGTGATCAGAACCGCGGAGCTATTTACCTGGGTCCCCTGGTAATTCTGGTAAACGGGCAAAGTGCTTCAGCTTCTGAACTGGTGGCTTCTACGCTGAAAGACTATAACAGGGCCCTGATTGTGGGAGATACAACCTATGGCAAAGCTGTAGGGCAGCTATACCAGAAAATAGGCTCGAAAACCGGAGATGGTGATCAGGATAACCCGACCAGCGAACTGGAGCGGGCTCTGATGAAAATCACTACTACCAGATTATATCGCCTCAAAGGAGATAGCTATCAGGGACGCGGAGTGGTTCCGGATGTCTACGTGCCCGATTTGCTCGATGGAGAAGATGACCGGGAGGACCTCGATCCTGTCTCGGTTACCCGTCAACTGATCGACCGTGATACCTATTTTAAGCCCTATCCTGAGATTTCTTTATCTCAGGTCAGGTCTGACAATCAGACTCGTTTGGAAGCAAACGGCTTTTCCCGACTAAAGCTTATTTCCGATAGCCTTCGTATCAGCAGACAGCTTTTGGGGGCCGGGTTCAATGTCAGCGATTTTTTAAGAGTCAGGAGGCTTCAGGAGCAGAAAGAACAAGGCCTTGAAAAGTTGCGCTCAGAGAATCTGAGGCTTTTCAAAGCAGAAAACCATGAATTTGATAAAACCCTGATCAGCATCGACTCGAAAAAAAATGCCATCGAAGCGATGACCTTAAAGAATTTAGAGAACAACTTATATATTAGAAATGCCTATGCGGTCATTACCGACCTGATCAGAACAACCGACTAATGCCATGAAAAGAAAAATACTACAACTTACCTTAATGGGGCTTTTTACTTTCCTTACCGTTTCACTGAGTGCTCAGCGGGGAAAGGAGCCTACCTTCGACCTTACCAAGGCAATTGATTATATGAAGGCTATCAGTTATGAAACTAACCAGATAAGCCAGGATATGATGAGCTACATCAGTGCAGCCGCTCATAGCCGCAGAGCCAAGAAGATTGAGAAAAGACGTAAAGAGGTAGTGGGTACTATCTTCCAGGCTGCGCGAAAAGTTAAGCGCATGCCTGATTTTCAGGGTGACGGTTCTTACAGAGATGCAGCATTGCAATATCTGGAAGTACGGTATAGGGTAATGAATGAAGACTACGCTCAGATTGTAGATATGGAAGAGCTGGCTCAGGAGTCGTACGATGGCATGGAAGCATACCTGCTGATGAAGGAAAAGGTAGATGAAAAACTGGATGCCGCTTTTCTTGAGTTCAAAGAAGGACAGAGACAATTTGCCTCTGACAATAATATTACGCTGGTAGACGGTGAGAAGGACAGACTCGATATTGCCATGGAAAAGACGGGTCGGGTGAATAAATACAACAATCAGGTATACCTTATCTATTGGAAAAGTCGCATAGAAGAAAAGCATCTGTGGAGAGCCGTGAAGGCCGGTGACCTGAGCGCTATGGAGCAAAGAAAGAACTCTATGCTGCAGTTTTCACAAGAAGGCCTGGTGAAGTTGCAGGAACTTGGTGGTTTTGATGGGGATAAGGGGCTCATTATTGCCTGTGGAAAAGCGCTGCGCTTTTTTGAGTCTCATGCCATGAATGATGTCGATAAGCTGCAGGAATTCTTTTTGAGCAAAGAGCAGTTTGAGAACGTGAAGAAAGCCTATGACAATAAGCGCTCATCTGACAGAACTCAGGAGGATGTTGACCGATACAACAATGCACTTAAAAAATACAATGCCGGTATAGATACCTATAATAGTATAGTGGCCAGTACCAATAAAGGAAGGTCTGCTGCTGTAAACGGATATAATGATGCGTCTGACAAGTTCAGGAACAGACACACTCCGCGATATAAATAAAAGACTTGAAACCTTGAGGTTAAACAAGTCGTAACTGACCCTATGCAAAAAGTACTTTTACTGGTAACCATTCTAGGGGTTGCGGGGTTGGATTTGCTGGGCCAGACAAAAAGCCACTTTACTGTAAAGGACGAGAAGTCGTGTGAAAGCATCTATTTTGCCCTTAAATCGGCTACGGCCACGTGTAATATTCGTACTCGCAACGGTGAGTACCCCATTAGTATCCTGGGTACGGCAGATCTTAAATATGTCAAGCCTGAATTCGGTCAGAACTATTCTGGTGAGATACTGAACGCCTGGCTTAATCTAAAAGACAATGGAAAAGAAAACTTCGGCAGTATTCTGTCGAAGATTTTCGGTCCTAAGAAGACCGATAATAAGAACTACTGGAATATTTACTTCACAGATTACAAACCCTATCATCTTGACCTGAACTATGGGCTGGGCAAGTCTTATGTAGACCTTTCTGATATAGCGGTACAGCATCTGAGTATCACCAGTGGTAATGCTCATGTGAAGGTAGGATATCACTCAAAAGTGAGAAACCGTATTGAGATGGACTCCTTCCTGGTCAATGTCGATCTGGGAGATGTGGAGATAGATCGCCTTAACCTTTCACGTGCCAGGGTCATTATGGCAGAGGTAGGTATCGGTACTTTGGTGCTTGATTTCGAAGAAGAACCAGAGTCCGGTAGCGAAATCTGGGCACGTGTAGGGGCCGGTACACTATCAGTGAAGCTTCCTGAATACCCTATTCCTATGATGGTACGCGTTAAGAATGCCTCGTACCGCAAAATGAAAATGCCTGAACACTTCGAGAAGATTCGTGAGAATGTATATGTCAGTTCGGCCTATGATCCGGACGCAGCCAACCTGCTCACTTTCAATATAGACCTCTCTATGGGTAATGTGGTTTTCTCGGAAGACTAAGAGAAGGTCGCCTTTCAAAAAATCCGTAAAAGCGGGGTAACATCCGTTCACCATTTATTAATCCGCTTGTAAACCCTCAACTATCATCTTTGGTTGCTTTCATAGGTGAAACACACCTGTTACTTTTAAACTGCAATCAAACTTGACCAACGTGAATATACTTGAAGCGAATCATGTGTCGAAGAGCTATGCGGCTCATAAGGCGCTTGATGATGTCAGCATCACTATACCCAAACAGTCCATTTTCGGGCTTTTGGGACCCAATGGTGCCGGCAAGACCACTTTGATCAGAATCATCAATCAGATCATTATGGCTGATCAGGGTGAGATTCTCATCAATGGTGAGAAATTAAATCCCCGACACATTGAAATCATCGGTTACCTGCCTGAAGAGCGTGGCCTCTACAAAAAGATGAAGGTAGGTGAGCAGTTGATGTACCTGGCTCAGCTAAAAGGGCTGTCGAACTCAGAGGCCAAAAAGCGTATTAAACACTGGCTTAATAAGCTGGGACTTTACGAATGGGCCGGTAAAAAAGTAGAAGACCTGTCTAAAGGTATGGCTCAGAAAATTCAGTTCATTGCTACGGTAATGCACGAACCCGATCTCTTAATTCTGGATGAGCCCTTCTCTGGTTTTGACCCCGTCAATGCCAACCTTATCAAGGATGAGATTTTTGAGCTTCGTGAAAAGGGAGCTACGGTGATCTTCTCTACGCACCGCATGGAGTCAGTAGAGCAGCTATGTGATGATATTGCCATGATCAATAAATCACAGAAGATTCTCGATGGCACAAAGAAGGAAATCAAAAATGCCTATAAGAGTCATAAGTATCAGGTAGATTATAAAGGTGCTTTAGGTCCTCTGAGTAGTCAGTTTTCAGTGCTGGATACTACTACACTTGAAGACGATTACGCTCAGGCAGTGATTCAGACAGAAAAAGGGCAGAACCCCAATGAGTTGCTCAGTGAGCTTATTACCAAAACAGAAGTTCACGGGTTTATGGAAATCATACCATCAATCAATGACATATTCATCACTATCGTAGAGGAGGGCAAATCATGAAACAGACATTTTTAGTACTCAAAAGAGAATATTTAACCAGGGTCAAGAAGAAGTCATTTTTGATAGCAACCCTGCTGATTCCTCTTCTTTTTCCGGCATTGATTTTCGGTATCATCTATCTGGGAAGCAGGGAGTCCGGAGATATAAAAGAGCTGCATGTATTGGATGAAAGTGGCTATTTCACGGATAAGTTTACCGATGACAGCTACTCCTATAAGTTTGTAGAAGGTACCAAAGATGAAGCCATTGCCAGAGTGCAGGAAGAAGGTGTTTACGGCTTACTCCATATTCCGGAGCTTGATCTGGCCGATACCTCGACTACCCGCTATGACAACATCGGGTTTTATTCAGAAACCAACCCGGGGCCTCAGGTTCAGGGCAGGTTTGAAGGGGCCATTCGTAAGGTGCTGGAAGATGTGAAACTGGAAAAGTCAGGCCTTAATGCGCAGGTGATAGAATCGCTGAAGGCGCGTGTCTCACTCAATACCTTTAACTTCTCTGATAGCGGAGAGGCTAAGGAATCTGATTCAGGGTTGAGCTTTGCTGTGGGTTATGTCTTCGGTTTCCTGATTTACATGTTCATTTTCATCTACGGTAGCCAGATCATGCAGTCTGTTCTGGACGAAAAAACAAGCCGTATTGTTGAGGTAATTGTATCATCTGTCAGGCCGTTTCAGCTGATGATGGGCAAAGTACTGGGGGTAGGCTCGGTAGGCTTTACACAACTTCTGATCTGGGTTGCCCTCATGGTGACACTCACCACGGTTGGGTTTAATGTGCTGGGGCCCTCTTCAGAAATGATGGCCAGTGGTATGTCTCCTGAAGCGATGGAGCTCACTGGTACAGAAGAACAGGTGCTGGAAGTGAAGAATATGCTGGGTACCATTCCGGTGACTAAAATTGTGATATCCTTCCTGTTCTATTTCATCGGAGCCTATTTGCTCTATGGCGCCCTGTATGCCGCTGTAGGATCAGCTGTAGACAGTCTTCAGGATGCTCAGCAGTTTATGTTGCCTATTATGCTGCCAATTATCATCTCTATCATTGCGCTTATGATGGTAATTCAGGACCCGCACAGTAACATGGCTGTCTGGCTGTCAATGATTCCGTTTACATCTCCTATTGTGATGATGGGACGTTTACCATTCGGTGTACCTACCTGGCAACTGATTGTGTCCATGGTATTGTTGATCGGAGGTTTCATTGGTACTATCTGGGTAGCAGGCAGAATCTACCGAATTGGTATTCTGATGTACGGAGTGAAAGTAAACTGGAAAACCCTGAAGATTTGGTTTACCATGAAAGTATAAGTAATAGACTATTCATTCTAAAAGCTCTGGTGGAAACGTCAGGGCTTTTTTTGTGCAGACCATGAGGCATTCTCGTCATTCTTTGAAGAATTCTCAGGCTCTTCCTCCTTTGGTAATAAGGCAGATGAGGTAGCTTATGAAAGGCAGTTTTTTGTGAGAGCAGTCTCAGAATGTCGTTAAAGCCGATTTCATGCTAAATGGTCAAGGACTGGCTATCAGCAGGTTACACTTGTTATGACAAATGTCAGTTTTTTTTATGTGGCTATATCATCACGCTGATTGATCACTGTCAACGTTTAGTGACAACTTCGGGGCTACATTTGTCATGTGGAAAAGTTCAAAGGTATATCAGATGTAACAGCGGGGCGACCTCCTTTTTTTGATACCTGGGGATGGCTAAAGTTGAATTTTGAGATAATTAAGGATGTTTTTATCCTTAATTATTGTTGCTTACCTTCATGGCGACAAAACGTGATATTATGTTTTCTAAGGCCTGTCAATATGCTATCAAGGTTATGATATTTATAGCCTCAAATCAGAAAGAAGGAAACCGTACAGGGTTGAAAGAGATAGTGGCAGCTCTGGGTTCTCCTGAGGCCTTTACGGCCAAGGTATTGCAACAGCTGGTAAGAGGAGGTTTACTTGAATCTTACCGAGGTCCGAGTGGAGGGTTTGTGCTACGAGATAATAAACCTGTGTTGATCTATGATGTAGTACAGGTGATAGACGGCAGGCAACTTATGGAAGAGTGTGTCCTGGGGTTGCCTGAGTGTTCTGGGGAAAACCCCTGTCCGGTTCATGAGAAGTTTACAGGGATAAGAGCCCGACTGAAGGAGACACTTATGTCGACAGCGGTAAGCGATCCATCGCTCCTGAAAGGGAGTTTTAAATCAGGTAGGTAAAAAATTTAGAATAAATAAGGATATAATGATCCGAAAATCTTTAATAGACATGAAAACATCAAACATCAAACACGTATTCAGGTCACTGTTACTATTGGCTATCACTTTGAGTGTAGTAGCCTGTGGCCCCTCCGCTGAAGAAAAGGAGAAAAGAGACAAGATCAAGGAGCAGATAGCCGCTTCCAAAGACCCTATGCAGAATAAGGGGATTGGTCCGGTGAAATCACTGACGCTAGGGCCGATTGACGAGGCTATGGCTGAGGAAGGCAGGGAACTCTTTGAATCACTTTGTACTGCCTGTCATAAAACTGATAAGAAGTTTATCGGGCCCTCACCCAAAGACATACTTGACCGGAGATCACCGGAATGGGTGATGAACATGATTCTGAACCCACAGGAGATGGTCGAGAAAGACCCGATTGCCAAACAGCTTCTGATAGAGGCCAATGGGGCTCCGATGGCTAATCAAAGCCTTACTGAAGAACAAGCAAGGAAGATTCTGGAGTATTTCAGAACCCTCTGATATCGATATTAAACTAACGGCTATGAAAAGAATTTTGAACACTCTGTTTCTGCTGCTGATGGGTACACTAGTCATCTGTGCCTGTAGTAGCGGAAGTGAAACGCAAGGCGGTGAGGTAACGACAACTGCCACCTCTCACCCCAAAGGACAAGCTTCTGTAGAAGACGATGTCTCGGATAAGAACATTTTGCAGGTAGCTGCAGGTTCTGATATACATACGACTCTGGTAGCTGCGGTTCAGGCAGCAGAGATTGAGCACGTGCTGGTAAACGCAGGGCCCTTGACGGTTTTTGCACCTGTTAACGATGCTTTTGATGCACTACCTGTCGGTACTGTAGAGAATCTCCTTAAGCCGGAAAACAAAGCCGACCTGGCCGTCATTCTCACCCGTCATGCAGCTCCCGGCTCCTTTGATGAAGAGGGACTCAGGCGGGAGGCCAGAAAGGGAAGAAAGATTTATATGGCTACCGGTGACTACCTCGAAGTAAAGGTTGAGGGAGACGAAATCTGGGTGGCAGGGGCCAAAGTGATTGGCACAATCCAGACCTCCAACGGCATCATCAATGTAGTCGACAAAGTCATTTTACCATCAAACTAGCAACCAAATTACAGACCAATGAAAAGGAATTTTAAATATATAACGGGCGTACTCCTGGTGATCTCATTGATTGCGTTTGTGCGCTGCCAAAGCAGTAACCAGGGAGGTGCACTGGGGGGCGATGTAGCCCAGAAAGTATATGTAGCTCCCGGTGAGCATGACGAGTTCTATGCTCTCGTGTCCGGTGGCTTCAGCGGTCAGTTGGCCGTGTACGGACTTCCATCGGGGAGACTTTTTCGTGTAGTACCTGTGTTCTCAGTAGATGCAGAAAAAGCTTATGGTTTTAATGAAGAAACCAAGCCTATGCTGAACACTTCGCATGGCTTCATTCCATGGGATGATGCTCACCACCCGGATATCTCTCAAACCAACGGAGAGCTTGATGGCAGATGGGTATTTATCAACGGGAATAACACACCCCGTATTGCAAGAATCAGCCTCTCAACCTTTGAAACAGAAGAAATCATAGAGTTACCAAATAGTGCAGGTAACCACAGCTCATCTTTTGTAACCGAAAACACGGAATATGTAGTGGCAGGAACCCGCTTCTCCGTGCCCGTACCTCAGCAGGATATTTCTATCGAAGAGTACAAGGGTAAGTTTAAAGGCGCCATGTCTTTTATCAAGGTTGACCAGGAAACAGGTCATATGGATCTTTCATTTCAGATTATGATGCCGGGCTTCAACTATGACCTGGCACACCCTGGCAGAGGTAAGTCTCATGGCTGGATGTTCTTTTCAACCTATAATACAGAAGAAGCCAATTCGCTGCTTGAGGTTAACGCCTCCCAGAATGACAAAGACTTTATCGCAGCTATTAACTGGAAAAAGGCAGAGGAACTGATCGCTGCCGGTGAATTCACTACCATGCCATCAGAATATGCTCATAATATTTATGATGAGTCAACCCATACAGCTACTTCTACCATTAAGAAAGAGGTACGAGTGATTGATCCTTCAAAACATCCGGGGCTGGTATACTTCCTGCCTACCCCCAAGTCACCACATGGTTGTGATGTAGATCCTACAGGTGAGTACATCATTGGTAGTGGTAAGCTGGCCGCAGCATTGACAGCTCACTCTTTTACCAACATGCTGGATGCGATAAAGAATGAAAAGTTTGACGGTGAAGCCTACGGCATTCCTATTCTCAACTATGATGACATCGTAGCAGGAGTAGTGCAGCAAGCCGGCCTCGGGCCGTTGCACACAGAGTTTGATGGTAAGGGCAATGCGTATACTACATTCTTCATTAGTTCTGAAGTGGTGAAATGGAAGTTAGGAACCTGGGAAGTACTCGACCGTCAGCCTACTTATTACTCTGTCGGTCACCTGATGATTCCGGGTGGTAATTCCAGAAAGCCTTTTGGTAAGTATGTGCTGGCCATGAACAAGATCACCAAAGACCGTTATCTGCCTACAGGTCCTGAACTGACGCAATCAGCTCAGCTATACGATATATCCGGAGAGAAAATGGAGCTGTTACTGGACTTCCCTACGGTGGGTGAGCCACACTACGCAGCAGGTATTCCGGCAGATCTGATCAAACCACGGCAGACAAAAATCTATAAGCTGGAAGATAACCAGCATCCCTTTGTGGCCAGAAGTGAGAAAGAGACTAAGGTGGTCAGAGAAGGTAACGAGGTGCACATCTACATGACTACAATCAGGAGCCACTTTGCCCCGGATAATATCGAGGGCATCAAAGTGGGAGACAAGGTGTATTTCCACGTGACCAATCTGGAGCAGGACTATGATGTGCCTCATGGTATCAGTATGATCGGAGCACAGACTTCTGAGTTACTGATCATGCCGGGACAAACAGAGACTTTCATCTGGGAACCTAAGAAGGTAGGGGTTTGGCCATTCTATTGTACCGACTTCTGCTCTGCACTTCACCAGGAAATGCAAGGTTATGTGAGGGTTTCACCGAAGGGTTCTAACGTGCCTTTGAAGTGGACACTTGATGGTGAATAACCTTGATCAATGGCAGGCGGCTTTGTCTAGTGGCTGCCTGCCAGATTGAATCATCAAACACCTAAAAAACCCTGAATCATGAAAAAATCTAAGCTATTGATGATCGTAGGAGCATTGCTTCTCCTTGGCTTGTTCTTCCTGCCTCTGTGGAATATCACGCTGGAAGCCCCCCAGTATCCTGACGCTATTGGCATGGATATCTACATCGACCGATTTGAAGATGCCAACCCAAACGACATCAAGAATATTAACATCATGAATCACTATGTGGGTATGGAAGATATCCCGGAAACCATTCCTGAGTTCTCCATTTTTCCGAAAGTGATACTGGGTATGGTTGCACTGGGGGTAGTCTTTGGCTTCATAGGAAGCAGGAAACTGTACACGACCTGGTTTGTGATTATGATCATCCTCGGATCCATTGGCATGTATGATTTCTATCAATGGGAGTATGACTACGGACATAACCTGAAGGAAACCGCTGCCATTAAGTTTACCACACCAGACGGTGAGCCGATGGCGTACCAGCCACCACTTATCGGAAGTAAAATGATCCTCAATTTCAAAGCGATATCAATGCCTCGAATAGGTGCCTATATGATGTTTCTGGGAATGGGACTCTCCTTGGCAGCCTCCTTTCAACACAAAAAAGAAAATGGAAATGACAAAGCTCCGAAACCTGATGCGGCAGGCAGGCCTGCTGTGGTGTAGTCTGACCTTTATCCTGATATCCTGTGAGGTGAGCCCTCAGGAGATTCATTATGGTGCCGATGCCTGTCACTATTGTAAAATGACCATTGTGGACACCCGACATGCGGCCCAATTGGTGACTGAGAAGGGTAAAGCCTTTAAATATGATGCCATCGAGTGTATGCTCAACCACAAAGCCAACTGGGATCAGACGGCTATCAAATTCCATCTGGTGGCGGATTATAATAATCCGAAAATACTGATTGATGCTACCAAGGCACATTACCTGGTGAGTGAATCCATTCCCAGCCCTATGGGGGCTTTCCTGTCTGCTTTTGAAGATGAGCAGAAAATAGTAAAGATCAGAACAGAAAAAGGAGGCGAAACCTACTCATGGGAGAGCCTTCTCAAAAAATTTGACTTAAAAAAATAAGTTATGAAAAGGCTATTAATACTCTGCCTCACCCTGATAACGCTATCAGTAGAGGCACAAGAGAAAATACGTTTCGGAAAAGATCAATGCGCTTTTTGTGGCATGACGATCAGAGATCCGTTACACGCTGCACTCGCAGTAGATAAGGAAGGGACTACCTATAAATTTGATGCGGTAGAAGGCCTGATCAATTTTCTTAAAGAACACAGTGAGGCTGATTTCGACCAGTTGTTGATTGCCGATTACGCTCACAAAGGAGCATGGGCTGAAGCTCAGTCCTCCACTTTCCTGATCTCAAAAAAGATCGCCAGCCCGATGGGAGCCTTTTTATCGGTCTTTGCTGATAAAGCAGATGCAGAAAAGGTATTGAAGAAAAAAGGAGGAGGCATCTACAATTGGGAAGAGATCAAACGGAAATTCAAGGATTCACGCTTTGGCCTTTCAGATCACAGACATGATCACCACCGTCCTGACGGACAGGCTCCCATAGGAGTCATGGGTGATCACTTGCATCCCAAAGGTGGTATTATGGGAAGTTTCCGTTACATGCGGATGGATATGGACGGCTACCTGCAGAGCAACCAGAATATAGAGTCTTCTCAAATACTCAGTAATTATATGGTAGCGCCACAAAACATGACCATGGATATGTACATGTTCGGACTGATGTACGCTCCTTCATACCGCGTGACGCTGATGCTGATGCAGAACTACGTGCAGAACGAGATGGACTTGGTGACGCGTATGGGTATGAATTTTTCCACAAAGAGTGCCGGTCCTGGAGACATGAAGCTGAGTGCGCTGATCGGACTGGGTGAATGGAAGGACAAGAGTCTGCATTTAAATACAGGTATAAGCCTTCCGGTGGGGAGTGTTGTCGAACGAGGCCCGACTCCCATGGGGGACAATATGAAAATGCCTTACCCCATGCAGTTGGGTAGTGGTACTTATGATATGATGCTCGGAGCTACTTTCCAGGGAAAGGCTTCAAAGCATTCCTGGGGAATACAGCAGATCAACACACTCCGAAGTGGCAGAAATAGCGAAGGCTATCGCCTGGGGAGTGAGTTCAGGGCCAATGCATGGGTAGCATACAGGCTTTTACAAAATGTGAGTTTCTCTTTCAGGCTGGAGGGAACAAAGCAAAACGGTATACAAGGCATAGATGTTGAACTCAACCCTATGATGGTGCCAACAGCCAGTATTAATAACTCCGGCTTTGAAAGACTTCGTTCTTATGTAGGAGCCAATATTGCCATGGCTCAAAGTGGCTGGCTCGAAAACTTTAAGCTGGGCCTGGAAGTGGGGACTCCCATCATAAACAAAGTTCGGGGCATGCAAATGGATGAGAATTACCTGTTTCAGGTAGGACTAAGATATTCACACTGATGAGGTTAAGAAATCTCGCAATCTTATATTTCTTAATACTCCCATTTTTTGTCCGGGCTTCACCGGTTGCTACCATACGGGTATGTAAAGACTGTGAGGTCCGGACCATTACTCAGGGCCTTGAAGCAGCTTCGGCCCACGATACTGTGCTCATTGAGAAGGGTACTTATGAAGGTGTAGCCCTTGAGATCAGGAAACCTGTTACACTGATGGGGAAGGAAGGAGCCATACTGGACGGAAAGAGTCAAAGTTACATTCTCAGAATACTCAGTGACAGCGTGAATGTTTCCGGGTTGACACTTATCAATGCAGGCAGAAGCTATACCAGGGATTATGCCGCCATCTACCTTTCCAGGGTGAAACACTTTTCCATCATCAATAATGTTATCAGAGACCCCTTCTTCGGTATTCTTATAGAAAAATCACATAAAGGAATCATATCAGGCAATCTGGTTACCAGCAATCGGATAAGAGAAGATGATTCCGGAAACGGAGTACATGCCTGGCACTGCTCCGGACTGACTATCCGTAATAATGAACTCAGTGGTCTCCGTGATGGCATCTACCTGGAGTTTGTTGAACAAAGCAGCATTGAAGACAATAACAGCCATAACAACATTCGATACGGTTTGCATTTTATGTTTTCCAATCACGATAAATACCTGAGGAATATTTTCAGAGAAAATGGAGCAGGTGTGGCAGTGATGTTCTCAAAGTTTATCGAAATGAAAGAAAACCGCTTTGTGCAGAACTGGGGTACGGCTTCCTATGGCTTGCTATTGAAAGAAATCTATGATGCTGAAGTAGAAGGCAACACTTTCCACGAGAATACTATAGGAATTTTCATTGAAGGGTCTACACGCATCAACTATACTGGTAACCACCTGGAGCGCAACGGTTGGGCAATTAAGGTTAGTGGCGGTTGTTATCTGAACATTTTTTCAGCCAACAATTTCCTGAGTAACTCATTTGATGTGAGCTACAATACCAAAATGAATGACAACCGTTTCGAAGGTAACTATTGGAGTGGATATAGCGGATATGACATCGATAAAGATGGAGTGGGAGATGTGCCTTATAGGCCAGTGAAGTTATTCTCTTATATAGTTAACAAGACCCCGGAGAATATCATTCTTCTCAGAAGTCTCTTTGTTGATATCATCAACTTTTCTGAAAAGGTATCTCCTGTGTTTACCCCGGATGATCTTATTGACAATACGCCTGCCATGAAACGCCTGGATTATGATCAGAATAGATAACCTGCACAAGCAATTTGGAAAACTTAAGGTACTTGATGGAGTCACCTTTCAGGTAGAGTCCGGTGGTGTAGTGGCTGTTCTGGGCCCCAATGGGTCTGGTAAGACGACTATTCTGAAGACTATTCTGGGCATGGTGCTGCCCGATAAAGGAGAAGCTTTTTTTCAGAGTAATTCTATTCTGAAACAATGGGATTACCGAAAAGAAATAGGTTATCTGCCTCAGATTGCCAGGTTCCCGGAGAATCTCACGGTACAGGAGTTGATTGATATGGTGAAGAACATCCGGAGTGTAGAGGCTAGCGAAGAGCAACTGATTCAACGATTCGGACTGAAGGGCTTTTTGGACAAAAAACTCAGTAACCTGTCTGGAGGGACCCGGCAAAAAGTCAATATCGTACTCGCCTTTATGTTTGACAGTCCTCTGCAGATTTTAGATGAGCCTACTGCCGGACTGGACCCCGTGTCCCTCATTCGGCTAAAAGAACTGATCCGGGAGCAGAAAGAGAAAGGAAAGACACTGCTCATTACCACTCATATCATGAGTCTGGTAGAAGAACTTTCGGATGAGATCATCTTTTTGCTGGAAGGGAAAATTTACTTCCAGGGTACAGTTAGTCAATTGCTTGAACAAACGCATCAGGTCAATTTAGAACATGCTATCGCTAAAATTCTGGAAAACCATGCTTAAGATCCTGAAATATACCTTTGCCGATCTGATAAGAAGTCGCTGGAGTTATGTCTACCTGGCCTTTTATCTCATTCTGGGCTTCGTCTTGCTCTTCCTGAATAATGACCTTTCCAAGGCAGTCATCACATTGATGAACATTATTGTCGTACTGACTCCTATGATAGGAACCATATTCGGGATCATGTATTTCTACAGTGCCAGGGAGTTCACGGAGTTATTGCTGGCACAACCTCTGAAGCGCAGCACGATCTTTATAGGGCAATACCTGGGCATTGCTCTTTCTCTGTCTTTCAGCTTGCTTGTGGGTTTGGGTATACCATTTCTCGCCTATGGCGTAGCCAGGTCATCAGAAATCTGGGACTTTGGTCTCCTGTTGGGGGTCGGGGCATTTCTCACTTTCATATTTGTCGCACTGTCTGTCAACATTGCTCTGAGAAATGAAAACAGGGTGAAGGGTTTTGGGTATGCTATTTTGCTTTGGCTTTTTATGGCCGTTATTTACGATGGTCTTTTCATGATCTCGCTGGTTATGTTTGACGATTATCCACTCGATAAGTTCTCACTTGTGGTCAGTGTTCTTAACCCCGTTGACCTCTCCAGGATTCTCATTTTGCTTAAGCTCGATATTTCGGCCCTGTTAGGTTACACAGGAGCTCTCTTCCAAAACTTTTTCGGTAATGGATGGGGGATGTTCACCTCGCTGAGCATGCTGTTCCTCTGGTCATTATTGCCTGTAAAACTTTTAGTAAGAACGGCTCGCAGAAAAGACTTTTAATTATTTGTCATGACAAATAATTTAATTTTTGTACCTATGCACCGATCGGCTGCCAGGTGACCGGGCAAAACTATTTTTAAGGTTGTTTCCGGCTGATTTGATAAAAGGTATTAAAGCAGAGAATTACACTGTCTATGTTTTGGGAAAGCTATTCGCATAAGAAGATTAAAGAGACCATTTTCGGGGCATTGGAAAAGAATCTTGACTACCGGGAGAAGCCGGTATTGGGGCTTCCTGCTTCTTACCTGGACTCAGAGGTGTTTTACGATGATGCTCCTTTTTTAAAGGATGCACCCTTCCTGTCAGCCTTAATTGCCAACCCCAATCATATTGGTTGTCATACACTCAACGAATCAGAAGCGGCCTTTGAAGGAACGCATAACATAGAAAAAGAGCTGATAGATCTTTGCGCACAGCAGATTTTTGAAGGTGGTGAAGAAGCCTTTGACGGCTATGTGGCTTCCGGAGGAACTGAGGCTAACATTCAGGCGATCTGGATACTGAAACGCTACTATGAAACAGAGTTCAATGTTGATTCTGACAAGGTAGCAGTGATCTATTCTGAAGATGCCCATTACTCCATGCCAAAAGCAGCGCGGCTATTGGGGCTTCAGTCATTCGTTACCAGGGTCGAAGATGCCACCAGGCGCGTTACCCGTGAAAGCCTGGAAAAGTGTATTAGTGATGCCCGAGAGGCAGGAGTTGCGCACTTTATTCTCGTGATTAACATGTCTACCACCATGTTTGGGTCGGTTGATGATATTGATGAGATCACTGCCTGGCTGGACGAACTCAAAGTGGACTACAAAGTACATATAGATGGGGCCTTTGGTGGTTACATCTATCCTTTCTCCACCAAAAGTCTCTCGCACACTTTTCAGAACCCAAAGATCAATTCATTTACCCTGGATGGTCATAAGATGCTACAATCACCTTATGGTACCGGCATCTACATTACCCGAAAGGGCTTTATGGAGTATGCCCTGACTGAGGAGGCTAATTATGTAAAGGGCAAAGATTACACTCTGGTGGGTAGCAGGTCAGGGGCCAATGCTATTGCCGTCTGGATGATCATGCGCACTTACGGCTCTGAGGGCTGGAAGGCTAAGATCGAAAGGTTACTGGCTAAAACCAGCAGGCTTTGCAGCAACCTGGATGAAAGAGGTGTGGAGTACTTCCGGAATCCTGATATGAATATCATTACCATCAGAGCAAAATATATTTCATCTCAGCTGGCCCACAAATACCTATTGGTGCCCGATGCCCATGACCATGATGTGAAGTGGTGGAAAATTGTTGTGATGGAGCATGTAAAACAGGGGACGATTGATGCCTTCCTGAATGACCTGGACGCTGAACTAAACGCGTAGGGTCGGGCCTTGGCAGTTGAGCAAATTTGAAATTTGGCAATGCCCTGAAATCATTAGGGCCGGTCTTTCGTTATCCGAATACTAAAAATCGCTAATTTTCGGCATGCAGAATCCTTTCAAAGGATCTTTGAGTATTGATTTTAATACCAGCCAGTCAACCATTAAATGGGTTGTACTGGTAGTGGCTGCCGTGATTGGTGTAGGCTCTATTATTTATACCAACAGTCTTGTAACAGAGCTGAAAAAGGGAGAGCAGGAGAAAATCAGACTCTGGGCAGAAGCGGTTGAGTTTCTGGCCACCGAAGATGTCGATATTTCGGCCCTGACCTTTATCTCCGGCAATATCATTACTCCGGAAAACACACTTCCTGTAATTCTGCTGGACTCTGCTACCAATGAAATACGGGATTCCAGAAACGTCAAAAGGGAGGGCGAGAGTCCTGAACGCGAAGAGGCACGCCTGCGAAAAATGCTCAGAAGAATGCAGGCCGAGAACCGGCCCTTTAAAATCATCTCCCGGGACGGTCCGGGCGGGAGTATTTCCAGTATCAACTACGTATACTATCGCAATTCGAAATTGCTGAGGCAGCTAAGTACCTATCCCTACATCCAGCTGACAGTAATTGGTATTTTTGGCTTTATTGCTTATCTGGCCTTTAGCTACTCACGTTCTTCTGAGCAGAACAGGGTTTGGGTAGGGCTTGCCAAAGAAACAGCGCATCAGCTGGGAACTCCGCTTTCCTCCCTGATGGCCTGGGTGGAGTATTTGCAAACTATCCCGGAGATGGAAGGGAGGACAGATATTGTCACAGAACTACAAAAGGACGTGCACCGGCTGGAAATGATCACCTCGCGTTTTTCAAACATTGGTTCCGAACCTGTCCTGAAGGAAGAACTCGTAGAAGAGGCAATCAATAATACGGTGGCCTATCTCAAGCCACGTGTATCTTCCAAGGTGGCTTTTGAGGTAAAGGCCATGGCACCTGATCTTAAAGCCCAGATGAATCGCCCTCTCTTCGAGTGGGTAGTGGAGAATATTGTTAAGAATGGGGTAGATGCCATGAGTGGGATAGGTCATATTACCATTACTGTGGGTCAGGCCAGCGAGCAGACCGTTTTTATTGATATAGCCGATGATGGAAAGGGCATCGCCAAGGGAAAGGTCAAGGAAGTGTTCAGGCCGGGCTTTACCACTAAAAAGAGAGGCTGGGGCCTGGGGCTTACCCTGGTTCAGCGAATTGTTCAGAACTATCATTCCGGGCGTATTTTTGTAAAATCCTCACAGGCTGATGTCGGCACCGTATTCAGAATTGTACTAAATCAATAGGGCTGTTTGGGATGCAGGAGAGGCACTTCTGCAGACTATTTCCTCAATGAAACCTGCCTTATAGTCTTTCCTTCTAATTTTGAATATAGAAAAGTGTTTAATTGAATTTTGTTGCTTATATAAATATTAAAATTGTGTTATATCAATAAAATATATTTTTAATAAGTTTATGTAAAAACATTAAATCATGAAAACGTCTAAAATACTGAGTTGGGTCTTGTTTGTACTGTTAATGTTTGGCCTGATTCCTTCGCTCAACTATAACCGAGGGACAGTCAGCTTTTCACTCAATCAAACCCATACTGCTCAGGCATTCCAGAGCAGTTTTGGTATAAGAGAAGACTATTCCATAAGTACCGATTATTATGTTGATATCGATCATGGTGACAGGCTATGTTCCTATTTGACAACAGAGACGATAACAGGATCTTACTGTAGTTACGGCTGGAGCCTCTGTGGTGAGTCAGGTATTCCTTCTGTCTCCAGAGTATGGACCGGGGATAGCATTTGTGTACCCTATTAGTAGTATGAAGCAGATGTTATTGTTGTTGCATATCTGCAGAAAGGTTTTGGGTTACCCGGGTTTACTTCTGTTTACCCTTATTTGCCTGGTTATTGGCTGTAGTGGCAGAGGGGACCAGGACATAACTGCCGGTGAGAATGATTTTCAAGGGGTAGATACGATTCGAGTGCCTGACATTCACAAGCGTCTCGATATTTCGGAAGTTTTAGGAGATTATAAAACCGTTTTTCTGAAAACTGATAGTTTGTTGATTGGCAAGATCTCCAAACTTCTTGTGACAGGTGATAAGATCATCATTGCCGATAGATCCCATGACGGAATCTTTGTCTTTGATATGGAAGGAGACATGCTGTTTCATATCAGTCAGTCGGGTAATGGTCCGGAAGAATATGCCAGGCTTAAAGATATAGGAATCAATAGCCATAAGGGAGTAATTGAAATATTGGATAATGTCAGGCGCCAGATAGTACAGTATGACATTGAAACGGGCGAATTTGTGGACGCAAAGCCCTATGACTTTTGGCCGAGGTTTTTTGCTCCTTTGCCCGGAGGCTCTCGTCTGTTTCATATTGGACACGTCAGGCAGGAACCTTTTAAGCCGGATAGTACCCAGGCAGAAGTATATATCACCGATTCATTGAATCGCATTGTCAGAGTAAACTTACCCCATAAAGCATCTGGCCTTCACAAAATTTACCTGATGACCCTGCAAAACATTTATCAAAGAGGGGAAGGTGGAGTATTACTTGTGCCCATGTATAACAATCATATTTACGGAGTGGAGCATGACCGTTTGAAGCCACAGTATTACCTGGACTTTGGAGAGAAAACCATACCTGAGGATTTTGTGCTCAACTTCAACCGGAACCCCAATGATTATGGTAAATATTTTCAAAACTCTGGTTACGCATCTTATATCTATGATTTCTTTGAATCATCCAGCCATGTCACTTTCAGTTTTATGACTGAAGGAAGTCATCACAAGGTAATCTATGACAAAAGCACAGCAGTGGCTGTTGCCTATACCTTCTGGGGCAATGATCAGTATCGTTTTAATATTTTGCCAATAGGAGTTTTTGGCGATTATCATATCTCCCAGGTTCCCTTCGAAAGCCTCAAAGACAGAAAGGGATTTTATGAATTGAACGTACCGGGAGATTCACTGGGCAACTACCGGGAATACCTGTTCCTGAAAGAAATGGTGGAGCACAATGAGTCAGAAAATCCGGTTTTGGTCTTTAGTAAATTCAGACCCATCGAATAGGTGAATTTAAAGTCATTCCGTAAACCGGTCTTCCGTCAAGTTTCAGAGAGTGTTTTGCCTGGTAGAATACGCACTTAAATCCATCCGTATTTTAAGTCTAACCCTTTGGTATAATCGATATTACGCTTACCTTTGCCCCCAGAAAAATAAACCGCATTTTTCCTATTTAAGACAAACAATAAGAAATGGCAAATATTGGTAAAATCACCCAGGTTATTGGTCCCGTAGTGGATGTTAGCTTTGACGCTGAAGGCGCTAAGCTGCCCAATATTCTGGATGCACTTGAAGTAACAAGACCTGATGGTCAGAAAATCGTTTTAGAGTGCCAGCAACACCTTGGAGAAGACAGAGTTAGAACCATTGCGATGGACAGTTCAGAAGGACTTACCAGAGGAATGGATGTATTGGATACCGGAATGGCTATCTCAATGCCAATTGGTGAGGATATCAAAGGACGTCTGTTCAACGTAGTAGGTGAGGCCATTGATGGTATCGACCAACCTAAAGGTGACAGAAGATTGCCAATTCACAGACCAGCTCCTAAGTTCGAAGAGCTGTCTACTTCTACTGAGGTACTTTTCACAGGTATCAAAGTAATTGACCTGATCGAGCCTTATGCAAAAGGTGGTAAGATTGGATTGTTCGGTGGTGCCGGTGTAGGTAAAACTGTATTGATCCAGGAGCTTATCAACAACATTGCAAAAGGTCACGGTGGTCTTTCAGTGTTTGCCGGTGTAGGTGAAAGAACAAGAGAAGGAAATGACCTGCTTCGTGAGATGATTGAATCTGGTATCGTGACTTACGGTGAAGAATTCATGCACTCTATGGAAGAAGGTGGTTGGGATCTGACCAGCGTAAACTCTGAAAAGCTTGCTGATTCTAAAGCAACCTTCGTATTCGGTCAGATGAACGAACCTCCGGGTGCGAGAGCAAGAGTGGCCCTTTCAGGACTGACCATTGCAGAGTACTTCCGTGATGGTGATGGTGACGGACAAGGTAAAGACATCCTGTTCTTTATCGATAACATCTTCCGTTTCACCCAGGCCGGTTCTGAGGTATCAGCCCTTCTGGGACGTATGCCTTCAGCGGTAGGTTACCAGCCAACACTGGCTACTGAGATGGGAGCCATGCAGGAAAGAATTACTTCTACCAAGAACGGTTCTATTACATCGGTACAGGCGGTTTATGTACCTGCGGATGACTTGACTGACCCTGCTCCTGCAACTACGTTTGCTCACCTTGATGCAACGACTGTACTTTCAAGAAAGATCGCTGAGCTGGGTATCTACCCTGCGGTGGATCCTCTTGATTCTACTTCAAGAATTTTGACTTCTGATATTCTTGGCGATGATCACTACAACTGTGCTCAGCGTGTGAAAGAAACACTTCAGAGATATAAAGAACTTCAGGATATCATTGCTATTCTGGGTATGGACGAGCTTTCTGATGAAGATAAGCAAGTTGTACACCGTGCCAGAAGGGTACAGAGATTCCTGTCTCAACCATTCCACGTAGCTGAGCAGTTTACTGGTCTCAAAGGAGTGCTGGTTGATATCAAAGATACTATCAAAGGTTTCAACGAAATCATGGATGGTAACCACGATGACCTTCCTGAAGCAGCCTTTAACCTGGTAGGTACTATCGAAGAGGCTCGCGAGAAAGGTGAGAAACTATTGGCTGAAGCAGCCGCTAACTAAGAACCAGATTTATGTTACTGGAAATTGTAACACCAGATAAGAAAGTTTTCGAAGGAGAAGTTAACGCAGTTACCTTCCCGGGTAGTAATGGTGAGTTTCAGGTGCTGAATGATCACGCACCACTAATCAGTTCACTCGGAAAAGGTTCGCTTAGAATCGCGGCATCCGGACAAAACGAAGAGATGATCGTGGATGGTGGTGTAGTAGAAGTACTGAACAACCACATCATTGTACTGGCTGAGTCTGTGAGTGAAGCATAAGATTTAACAATCATATATTAGAAAGCCCTGACGGTACCGTCAGGGCTTTTTTTATCTCCCGGTTTTAGTAAGCCATTTATTTACTGTAACTCACCTCTTCTTTTTTAAATGCTCTGAGAGAATCGTAACGAGTCCCTCACCACGTAATGCAGCACCACGGGCTATAATATTTCCCTCCTCATCTATCAGGTAAGGACTGGGAACAGCATATACCTCATAATCTTTGGCCATGGGGCTTCCGAATTTCCCTTTGGCAAAGGCGTTGAGCCAGGGCATAGGATACTTGTCCTTTCTGAATTTCTGTGTGGCATTTATATACTTCTCACCATCCAGAGAAACGCTCAGAATTTCAAATCCCCGGTCCTTATATTTCTTATAGGCCTTATGAAGTTTGGGCATTTCCATAATGCAGCCTCGGCAGCCAAGTCCCCAGAATTCCAGAAGGTAGACTTTTCCTAAAAGAGATTCTTTGGTGATCATTTTTTCAGGATTGTCCAGACTGTTGATCTCAAAATCAGGGGCAGAATTGCCGGCAGTCAATGCTGTGGCCATTTCAAACGTGGCCTTGGCTCTGAGGGCATCACCCGACTCGGGGTAGGAACTGATCAGAATTCCAAAGTAGTTGGCAAAATCTGCTTCCAGTCCCTGGGCTTTACTGAACCTGGCCAGTTTGAAGAGGAGATTGGTCCTTACCTCTTCATAAGGGTTGTTTTCGATCACTTGCTCAAAGTATGATTTGTACTGTGGATAGCTTTCCGGCTCCATCCTGAGTATTGCTTCAAGGGCATTTGTATCAATTGCCCAAATAGGGGATGTAGGGGAGATTCGTTTATAAGCTTCTTTCACAAACCCGATGTCAAGGTTGATGGTGAGCACCTTGGTAATATCAGAAATCTGTATGATGGATTTCATCCCTTCAAGGGCCAGGTATTGTATATAGAGTGCTGATTTTATCTCTGTATCTGTCTCCGCCCTGATCAGGCCCTCTATCTCTTCAATTTTCTCAGTATAATCTACCGGATCAAAGTCATCCAGATTTCCTGCACTACTACTGTGTTTCATTATGGCCTGGTAGAAGTGATTAATGACATTACTGGCCTCTTTGTGTATTCTGGTAAACTCAGTAAGCCGTCTGTTTTTAAACGATAAGGTCACCGACTTCCCCAGAGGACCTTCTGCAGCCTCTGAAATAGTAGCTGTCAGAGAAGAACTGGTCCCATTGTCCTGGAGGATGAAGTGTCTTGACAATCTGATGTCGGGACTTTTCACATCCAGCCAGTAGGGGCCGGGCTCAGTCGTTTTCAATCGAAAACCTCCTTTCCGGTCGGTACTGTCACTGGTGATGATGTTACCTTCTGAATCGAATAGCGATACGGCTATGCCATACGCGGGGCGATCAGAGGCGGTAAGCATTTTGCCCTCGATGGATGTCGGTTTCTGGCTTTGTGCTTGTAGCGATATAGTAAGTAAGAGGGCTATCAGAATTTGCGTTGTTTTCATGGTTTTGACTGTTTATGATGGATGTTTTTTATCGGCTGGCGAGTAAGGCCTTTTTTTCTTCCAAACTGATCTTCTTGCGGTCCCGGCTAAGAGTCACCTCCTGGTCTGAGATACCGGCCGGATCAATGGTGGTGGCTATGGCATTAATTTCTTCGGACTCAAAAGCCAGCACGGCCCCGCCTAAAGTGAAATTTCCTACAGGAGAATGATTGTATGGAATCAGCTGAGTGAAGTAAACTGTGGCTTCTTTGTCATCATACCTTACCAGTGCTTTGGTACAGGTGTAGCCGAGTATTTCGCGCGTCTCATCTAGTACCTTAACCACCTCTCCGTTAGTAGGAATGATGACAGCGTAATCTTTACCCCGGTGTGTCAGGGCCTGATAGTGCTCCTTATCCTCAGTTTCTAAATAGACTTCACTTCTGATATTGCCCATCAGCACTGACTCATATCTGGCTTTGTTTCTGAGGAAATGATAGGTGGTGCTGATTTTCAGTTTTTGGGTAAACTGCTGACCTGCTGCTCCTACTTTGGCAATTCTGTTGGTTTCAAACTGAATGATCCCGGAATTCACGCTGGTGTCCTGACCCTTTGAAAAGTGGTGTAAAAATGTCCCGCTTATCAGAAGCATCAAGCAGGTTCTGTTGATTACTGATTTCATATGTATGCCTTATGGTTCCGAACAAATCTATTTTCCAGGGGGGCTGTGGCTGGTTAAAGCCTGGTTAAGACCTGTTAAAGAAGTGTTAAAGTTTTAGCGGGGCCTTTCAATAGTATTAGTTTTGATTTGTGAGATGGCGCTTTGTTAAAGGAGTAGTGATAATCATGGCTTTTTGCCTTGTCGGGTTAACCTGGATTCAGGTGAAACTGGTAAGAAAGGCTATGAAAAGCGCTGAAGAGGAATGGGATACTCAGGCCCGCAACCTGGTCGTAAGAGTGACTGATCAGATTGAAGAACAGGAGATTATGATGTTACTTTCGGCCTTTTTGGAATCACAGTCTGTTGGGCTGTTCAGAAATCAGATGGGAAGATTGGGGGCTAATATTAATTATGATTCCATGGATGTGCAACTGGAGGCAAATGAACAGCAAATCAGGTTTTTTACAGGACCTGTTCCGGCTTCTATGCCGGATACCACCGGTCGTACGATTAACCTGAAGGATAATCCGGATGTTTCTATGTCGTTTAGCGATGGGAAAATCAACATGAACCCGGCTCTGACCAGAACCCTGGTGAACAGGTTTAATATAGTTTACGACCTGGACACCAGAGCTCACAGTATGAACATTGACAGCCTGTTGGAAGAAGCCTTATCTCAACAAGATATAGAGTTGGCTCATCAGTTTTGGGTGACGGATCTGACTGGAAATCTGGTAATGGGCGATAGTCTGAACGAAGAGGCTGACAAGGCTGGTCTGTATAAATCCACACTCTTTTCAGGAGGAAATCTTAAGGGAGAAAACGGTATGTTATGGCTGTACTTTCCTGGAAGAGAACGGCATATCTATGCCTCTTCTGCTTTGACTCTGGGCATGTCGGGGCTTTTTATTCTGGTAATTATTCTCATTTTCTGGATCACCTTGAGAAACCTGATGAAACAAAAACGACTTTCGGAGGTGAAAACGGACTTTATCAACCAGATGACCCATGAGTTCAAGACTCCCATCGCTACGATTACCCTGGCGGCTGATTCCCTGAATAACAGCAAGGTCAATAGCAACCCTGAGCAAATTGCCATGTACAGCCAGATCATCAAGGAAGAAAGCAGGCGTATGAACAGGCAGGTTGAGTCAGTATTGGAAGTTGCTCAGCTCAACCGGGACGAGATCGGACTGCAAATTGACAGGCTGGATATGCGGCAGCTCATCAAAAACGCTATAGAAACCGTGAAACTGGCTTTGAAGGAGAAGGACGGCAGTATCTCGTTTGAACCAGGCAACCATCCGGTTTTCGTGTCAGGCGAAGGAAAATATCTCGAGGGAGTAGTGGTGAATTTACTGGACAATGCCATTAAATACTGCGAAAAAACACCCTTTATAGATATTGAGCTGGCTCAGCAGGATGATAAGGTAAAATTGAGTGTGGCGGATAATGGCATTGGTATCTCCTCCCAATATCATGGGAAGATTTTTGAAAAATTTTACCGTATTCCTTCAGAAAACAGTGAGTACATCAGTGGCTCTGGCCTGGGGCTGAGCTATGTGCAATCTGTGCTGACATTGCATCATGCTCAAATCAGCGTGGAAGAAAGACCTGAAGGAGGCTCTGTATTCACAATCTCATTACCTCAGATGTATGAATAGTAACTACAAGATTCTTTTGGCAGAAGATGATACCAACTTTGGGGCCGTCCTGAGGAGCTACCTCGAGATGAATGATTTTGAGGTGATTTTGAGTAAAGACGGAGGGCAGGCCAAACGTGATTTTGTGAATAAGGGACCTTTTGATCTATGCATTCTGGATGTGAATATGCCCTATAAAGATGGCTTTACGCTGGCAGGAGAGATTAAGAAGATCGACAAGCAAATGCCTCTGATTTTTCTGACAGCCAGAACCCTGAGAGAAGATCAGATTATCGGTTATCAGCTGGGAGCGGACGATTATATAACCAAGCCGGTAGATTCAGAGCTGTTACTGCACAAAGCCAGGGCGGTGATCAGGCGTACAGCCCGCGATGCTGATACCAGAGCCAGAGTCTATCAGATAGGTACTTATCAGTTTACCCCGCATAACAGGTTGCTAAAACTGAGAGACTTTGAAAAACGACTCAGCCCCAAGGAGTCAGAATTATTGACCCTGCTCTGTGATTACCAGAACAAAATCACACCCAGAGATGAGGCACTTCTGAAAATATGGAAGGAAGACAGCTATTTTACAGCCCGGAGTATGGACGTATACATTACCAAACTCAGAAAACATCTGGCTGCTGATAAATCAATAGAAATACTGAATGTTCACGGCAGCGGCTACATGCTCAATGTGTTATAAGGCGGTTTGCCTATTCCAGATCAGTCAACTCTACATTTAACAGACCCAGGGCAATGTGTTCTGTAGCGACAGGTACCCCTGAGGGCAGCTGCCGGAAGTTTTCCCAGCTGAATTCTATACCGCCAATGGGAATGATAGACACCCACATTTTACAGGCAACGGGTCGGTTGTTATCATCGAGAATCCATACATAGGAATCACCCGGAGTGGTACCACCAGAGGTATAGGTTACCTTAAGCCCTTTTCGACCATCCGCACAGGTGACAATGCTGCGCTCTGTCCCCGGGTCAAAGACCTTGAAGGGAGCTGCCAGCCAAAAGCTGTCATTGTTAAAGTAGTCCCACGCTGTTTTAATCAGGGTCTCCTCCTCTTCAGGCATCAGGGCTTTGCCTTCCGTGGCCGCTACGCCTTCCATGGTTTCGGGGCTCAGGGTAACGGTATTACCGCCCCAGGTAACTGTGACCCTGTGCTCTTCTCTGTCCCAGACATAGTGATGAGCGCCTCTGAAGGTCCATGAAACCTGTTTCGTGTTTTCCCAGGCAGTATGGTTCATGGCGGTGAGCATGGCCTGTGCCATAGCATCTGCTTCCGGACCGGTTTGCCCTTCAGGCAGGCTCTCATTCTTTACGAGATAAAGCGTGAAGATGCCGGCTATTAGCAGAATGAGTACGAGTCCCAGAAGGCGAAGTAACTTTTTCATGGCAATGAATTTAGGACCTTCGCACGAAATCTCCAGAACCTCAGGGCATAAACCTGTCAGCTAAGCATTTGTAATTCTTTGCACGAAGCTCTCCCGATACGTTCGGCCGAGGGGAACGGTCTGGTTGCCCAGGGATATAATGCTGCCCTCAAGCGAACGAAAGTGCTGAAGATTGATGATAAAGGACTTATGCACCCTCATAAAGTCGGCTGAGTCCAGATCCTGTAGGATACCCTGCATGGTATGATAGGTGATATACATACGCTCGGCTGTATGCACTTTGACATAGTCTTTCAGTCCTTCTATATGACTGATTTCGTCTAAAAACACTTTGTAAAGCTTCTTGTCCTGTTTAATGATAATAGAGGGGCGGGCAGGTTTTTGTGGTGGTAGTTGATTCGACACGGGTAGTTCGGTTTGATGTATTTTATGAACTGCTTTCAAAAAACGTTCCAGAGAGATGGGTTTTAACAGATAATCCGCTACCTCGTATTCAAAGCCATCCAGCGCATAATCGCGATAAGCGGTGGTCAGAATGATTTTTGGCCTGTTTTGAAGTATGTTCAGAAACTCCAGTCCGGTGATTCCGGGCATTTTTACATCCAGAAATATCAATTCAACCGGCTCTCTTTTTAACCGGCTGATGGCTTCCAGTGGATTGCCTTCTTCAAAGACCAGCTCCAGCCAGCTTACCTGGTCCAGATACTGGCGTATGACCTTCCGGGCCAATGGTTCATCGTCTATAATCGCGCATTTAATGGACATTCACTGGGATTTTGAGGAGTACTTTGAATACGTGGTTTTTATGAGAAGTCACAAACTGATACTCATCAAAGATCAGTTCTAACCTTCTCTCAATGTTTTTCAGACCGATACCGATATCGCTCTGAGGGCTGCTATCCGGTGGGTCCGGAGCAGTATTGTTCACTTGAATCTCCAGCTGATCTTTGTCTGTCCGTCTGATGTTAATTTCAAGAACAGCCTGAGTATTCACCTCGTGCAGGCCGTGTTTGAAGCTGTTTTCTACCAGAGACAGGATGGAGACAGGAGGGATGACGGCACTTTTTGCTTCTTCTGCAATGTCAATGTGTAGCCGGAGCCTGTCATCAAAACGCAGAGACTCCAGCTCAATGTATTTATTGACAATCTTCATTTCCTCTTCTAAAGAAATCAGCGCACGGGAAGAGCGGTACAGAATATAGTCCATGACGTCAGCCAGTCCGAGAATGGACTGACCGGCCTTTTGGGGTTCATCTATGCAAAGGGCATAAAGACTATTGAGCGTATTGAAGAAAAAGTGAGGCTGGATTTGATTTTTGAGCAGGTTCAGCTCAGTTTCTATCTGTTTGCTCTCCAACTCGGTGGCCTTTTTCGATTCTCTCAGCCAGTCCTGTCCCAGTTTCACAGAGAGCACAATGCCCTGTACGTACACTTCTATCATAAACTGTTTGAGGTGACTGAAAATCGATACGTTGTCCGCATAGCTCTGGTCAGGTCCCGGATAGAGTACTTCCATCCAGAAGTCAGCTACGGCATAGCGGAAGAAAACACTGAGTATGGCCAGGGATGAGAGAATAATCAGCACATAGGACAATAGTTTTCCCTGCTTCAGCAGCCGGGGAATGAGGTAGTAAATATTGAAGTAGGCCAGGGGAATTCTGAAAACGAGGAAGAAGAGGTTTACCACCAATGCGAATGTGAGGTACTCCAGCGAGCTACCCCAGAAGAGCAGGTTGAGCCCATAGAGGAGCACCCAGAAGATAAGGTGCCTGACAGGCCTGGAGATGGATGAGTACGACATACTAAGTTTACAAATTAAAAGATATGCTGTTTAATTCCGGCATTGCTTAGAACAACGGCAGCTAGTTCATGACCAACTGCATCGTGCTCATGATTTATGCGGATAGTACAGATGTTGGGGCGAGCTGGCAGCTGGTCTAATAAAATTGAGAAGCCGGTAACTGCCTTCTTTTTTAGGGCATGTACAAAGTTTGCGGCTGGTTTTTAGTTGCTGTATTGATAATGAATGGCCTCAGTGCACAGAATGTGATTCCGAAGGCAACCATGAGAAAGGCGGAAAATCCCATTGAAGTGGATGGGGTGCTCAATGACTTTGAGTGGCAGGGTTACGAACTACAGGAGGCCTTCATGCCCAACTTTCCGAATACCACTGATACTCTGCTGGCACCCACTCGGGTATACATGACCTACGATGATGATAACCTGTACATAGGCGCTTTCATGAAGAGATCTCCCGGGGCCACTCAATACAATGTGCAGTCTTTAGAAAGAGATTTTGATCTGCTCGACAACGAAGCACTGCTATTGGTCATTGACACCTATGCAGACTATACCAATGGCTATTATTTTGAAGTGAGCCCCTATGGCAACAAAGGAGAATCACTGGCAGCAAACTCCGGTCGTTTTCAGGGAGTGAACACTTCCTGGGAAAAGCCCTGGACGGTGAAAACACAACGGACTGAAGAAGGGTGGAGCGCTGAATTTGCCATTCCCTTTCGCATTCTGAAATACAGAGCCCGGGGAAGGACCTGGCGGATGAACTTTGTGAGAATCGATAAGACCAACAATCAGTACAGTAGTTGGTGCCCTGTGCCACAGAACTTCGATGTCTGGGACCTTAACTTTACAGGTGATCTGGTCTGGGAAGAGGACTTGCCGGTGGTGCAGGTCAAACCAAATGTACTCCCCAGTATTACCGGTAGCTCGGTCAAAGACTTTGAGGCTGATACAGAGAAAAGTACGTTAAAGCCAAGCCTGGACCTGAATATTGGCTTGGGGCAATCCCTCAATCTGGACCTGACCCTGAACCCTGATTTTTCACAGGCCGAGGTAGATCGCCAGCAAATCAATATAGGCCGGTTTGAACTCTTCTTTCCGGAGCGGAGGCAATTCTTTATTGAGAATGAAGACCTGTTTTCGAGCTATGGGTTTATCCCTTTGAGACCATTTTTCTCAAGGCGTATAGGCCTTGCTTTTGATCCCGGTACCGGTACCTTCAGAAATACCAACATCCTGGGTGGGCTTCGCCTGAGTGGTAAACTCAACGACCGGCTCAGAGTGGGGCTGTTGTCAGTTCAGACAGCCAGAGAAGAGGCTTTTTTTGAAGATGAGGAAGGGGGCTTTTATGACCTGCCGGCTACCAACTACAGTGTGTTGTCTTTACAGCAGCAGTTTAAAGGCAGGTCCAATATAAAGTTCCTGTTTTCTAACAAGGAACTTTCCGAATCAGGGCCTGAGCTCAATAAGTTTAATCGCACGCTCAGTCTGCAGTATAATTTTACGAGCCCTAAAGGGAGGTTTTATGGCTGGGCTTTTGGTTCCGGGAGCCTGAGCGAAAAAGCCGGTGGTGATGGACTGGCCTATGGCAGCTCCATGGTGTACAATGTGCGCAAATGGCGGGTTCTTTTCAGTGGAAGAACCATTGGCCGGCAATACAATGCCGAAACCGGTTTTGTCAGGCGAAAAGGGGTCAGTGAGTTTTATATCAATCCGGCCATACGTTTTTATCCTAAATCGCTGTTTGCAGAAAGCAGAATAGGTTTGGCAGGTACCATTTTTCAGGATGAGCGCTTCCGAAATCTGGATAACCGAATCGGACTCTTTTACCAGTCGTTCTTCAAAAACGGGAACGGAATCAGGTTCCAGTACAACTTTGAACATACGCGCCTGAGAAATGACTTTGATCCTGCCGGCATCAATGAAGTCTTTCTGAATGCGGGAAGTGAGTTCAGCTATCAATATGCAGAGCTGGCTTTTACTTCAAACCGAAGGGCCAGTTTTTGGTATGAGTTTGATGCTTCTTTGGGCGACTATTTTAATGGTTCAAGGGTTGAAGCCAATGTTTCACTGAACTACAGATTCCAGCCTTATGTAAACCTCAACCTGCGAATCAGTCATGTTCGGGTGGCCTTACCGGCCCCTTACAGTACAGGTAGCTTTAACGTGATCACACCTGGCATCAGAACTTCACTGAGTAAGAGTCTTTTCATTCACCTGATTGGTCAATATGCGCGGCAGTTCAATAATGTGAATCTGAATATGAGACTGCAATGGCGATTTAAACCTGTATCGGATATTTTTCTGATTTACGCTGCCAATCACACCAGTGATACATTCAGTCAAAAACAGCGTTCTCTGACCCTGAAAATCAACTACCTGCTATGAGCATTAAGGTTCTTTGCTTTCTTCTGTTGTGTACAGCTCCTCTGATGGCACAGCATCACTCTCCCCATTATGTAGGTGGACTTGAGGCTTACCAAAATAACAACCCTGAAAAGTATTTACGCCTGATGAAAAAGGCTCGCCTGGACAATCCGGAGCATGATCTGATTGCTTTCGAGTATATGAGAGCACTGATGCTCAATGGCGAGCTTACTGAAGCCAGAAATCAGCTGTCTCATCTGATTGAAAGAAGGAGTATGGTTGTCCATGGACTGTATAGTAAGAAGGAATGGAGACCCATATTGACCTCAAAGCTGGAAGTGCGACTCAGAGAAATGGAAATACCCCGGATCAACTCCGATACAGCTTGTGTCATTGATGAAAGAGATTTGATTCTTGAGGGAATTGCCATAGACCATAACACGGGCAGGAAATTCATCGGGAGTACCTATAAGGAGAAAATTGTGGCCATCACACCAGAAGGCCGGTACTCCGATTTTTCTCATCCCGAAGACTCACTCTGGAGTGTGTTGGGAATGGAGGTAGATGAAGAAAGAAGACTCCTCTGGGCGGCTACAGCCTATTCACCCCAGCGCCTAGCTTCAGGGTATAGCGGTTGTTCCAGGCTGGCGAGAATTAACCTCGAAACAGGCAGACTTATAGAGGTCTATCAGGCCTGCGAAGAGTTACTCAATGACCTGACAGTACTTGATGATGGAAGTGTTTTCGTCACGGGAAGTATCGGTGCAAAGCTCTATAGCTTTGATGCTTCCGGGAATGAATTCAGGCTGTTTCTGGACCTGGGCCAATCGGGTTTCAGATACCTCAATGGTATCTCTGCAAAACCGGGAACCCACCAGCTTTATGTAGCCCACGAGACAGGTGTATTAGTGATTGACGGGCGATCCGGAGAGCTTTTCAGACTGCAAAAACCTTCGCATATCTCACTGATTGGCATTGACGGTCTGAGTTATTACAACAACTCGCTGATATGTCATCAGAAGATGCTCAATAGTGTTACCCGGTATATGCTGAGCGAAGATGGTAAAAGCATTATCGGAGAAGAGATTGTGGATGCCAATCACCCTGCTTTTGACAGTCCTACCACCGGAGAGCTGGGAGGGGATGGCTACTACTACTATCTGGCCAATTCACAGATCAGAAGTGCATTTGACGGGAATGGTAAAATCAGACCTTATAAAGAACTCAAGGATAAAACTATACTCAAATGGAAACTACCCGAATCACACTAATACTCTTTATGGGTTTAATGGCCCTTTCCTGTAGCCAGGCCATAGACTTTGAAGAGGAGAGGCACTTGCTGTTAGCGTCAAACGAACTCCAGAGAAAGGCCCATTTTGAAGGAAGCCCTGAAATCCTGGTTCAGGAAATGGCCGATACTGTTTATACTGTTCAAAGAGGTGTGATCAGGTCATCGACCAAACCTGATATGATCAAACGTTGGGAGGCCTATTTCAAAAGAGTTAAGTACTCACGCTGGGATGATCTTCAGGAGCCACTGATTCAAATATCATCGGATGCTACACTAGCTACTGTTTCAGTAAGCAAAATCACCATTTCCACACTTTGGGATGAGCCGGAAGCCGGTATTGACACTACCTATTTTGCCTGGACCTCTGAATACAAAAAGCTGAACGGGGCATGGAAAATCTATAAAATGACTTCTACCAGAATTCCTAAACCCTGAGGGGTCAGGTTTTTTGATTTTGTATTTAGGTTATCGCTTGACTAGGAAAAAGTGCTGTTTCACTGCATTAGTCGAATAATTCTATGATTTATTAGGTGAAATTTATTGATTGTCAGGTAAGCGCCTTTGCCAAAAGTAGCTGAGTTCTTAACAGACTGATTTTTTAATATGCCCCTGATCATCAGAAACCTTAGCAAGCAATATCCCAATGGAGTCAGGGCTTTGGATGATGTAAGCCTTGATATTCCGAAAGGACTCTATGGTTTGCTGGGCCCGAACGGAGCCGGTAAATCTACCCTCATGCGTATTCTGGCCACACTGCAGACCGCGGATTCCGGTAGTGTTCAGTTCAATGGTCTGGAGCTTTCGGGGAATGAGCAGGAACTGAAGAAAAAGCTGGGGTATTTGCCCCAGGAATTCGGTTTGTACCCCCATTTATCCGCAGAGGACTTTCTCCTCCATTTCATCAGGTTGAGCGGCTTTACAAGTAAAAAACAGGCGCTGGAAATGGCAGATAAGCTTTTTGAGCTTACTAACCTGACTGAGGTACGGCAATCTAAGTTAAAGACCTTTTCAGGGGGGATGAAGCAGCGATTTGGCATTGCCCTGGCCCTGATAGGTGACCCTAAACTCATTATTCTGGACGAGCCGGTTTCAGGACTTGACCCTGCTGAGCGTACCAGTTTTCTTAACCTGCTCAATCAGATTGGCAGACAGAGCACCGTGCTGCTCTCTACACACATTGTGGATGATGTAGCTGGCAATTGCCCCCAGATGGCCATTATTCATCATGGGCAAATTGCTTATGAGGGAGAGACGCAGAAGGCTATTGAACAACTCAAAGGCAAGCTCTGGACAGGCCCGGAGGAGAGCCAGGCGATTGAGATTAGTCATACCGTCATTTCCAAAAAGCTGTCAGAAGGTCAATCGCATTTACGAGTTCAAAGCCATGAAAGACCTGAGGGATTTGACCCGGTAGAACCTACTCTGGAGGATGCTTATTTCTTCTGGTTATCAGAAGTGGCCACAAACAAAACGGAGGGATGATGGCGATTCGCGAGATATTGACCTTTGAGTTTAAATACCATTTAAAAAGGCCTCAGACCTATATCTACTTTGTGCTCTTTTTCGGGCTGGCAGTTTTTATTTATGGGGCTATGGGTGGTTTATTCGGCAAAATCTACACCGCTCCCCCCAATACAAGTGGCAAGGTTTTTTTGAATAGCCCTTTCGTGATCACCAGTTTTTTAGCTTCAGCCACTACTGTGGGGTTGATCATTGTTCCGGCCATTATGGGCAATGCCATATACAGAGATTTCAAATATAATACGAGCCCACTCTTTGGCACACGTCCCCTTTCTTCTGCCGGTTATCTGTACGGGCGCTTCGCAGGTGCTTTTTTGGTAACATTGATCGTTTTTCTGGGTGTTTTTCTGGGGGTGGCAGTTACCTGCGCACTTCCGGGAATGGACCCTGATCGCATCGGCCCTGTCAGGCTGATGGCTTATCTGCAACCATTATTGATTATCGTGATTCCCAATCTTTTCTTTACCGGTAGCTTCTTTTTTGCCGCGGCCACTTTGACCCGAAAAATGCTGATGAGCTATGTGGGAGGTGTCCTGCTTTTTGTGGCCTATAGTTTTGTCGAATCTGCTGTACTGAGCCTGGAGAATACTACTTATGCCGGTTTGTTCAACCCTTTTGGATCTACTTCACTGGCTCAGATTACGCAGTACTGGACGGTAGTGGAGCAAAACGAGATGATAATCCCGGTAACAGCGCCACTCATTGCCAACCGGCTTCTCTGGATAGCCATCGGAGCGGGTTTGCTCATACTTACCCATAAGCGGTCAAAGGCTTTGAAGCACAGATAGAGGCATTGCCATATGTGGGGGGCTTTTACATATTGGCTGACGCTTACCTGGTTTTATACGAAAGAAATCATCATCAACCGGTATTTTCTGCTGATACTCGTGGCAGGGCTATCATTTATGTTGCTCGGCATTACCGGTGTGTTCGAAAGGTTCGGACTTACGGCCTATCCGGTCACCTATGTGGTGTTGGAGACGCTGGACGGAAACTTTGAGCTATTCCTTTTGATCATGATCACCTTTTTCTCCGGTGAACTTATCTGGAAAGAAAGAGAGGCCCGGCTGAATGAGTTCTATGCCGTACTTCCCGTGAGTACCGCAGTACAGATGCTTGCCAGGTTCGCTGCCATACTGCTGATGGTCCTGTTCATCTTTCTTATTCTGTGGATCACCGGGGTTGTGGTACAGTTGAATTCTGGTCGTGTGGAAATAGATATGGGCCTCTACCTGAAAAGCTTTCTTTTCATGCAATTGGGCTACCATATACTAATGACGGCCCTTGTCTTCCTGGTCCATATCGTGATCAACCATAAATACCAGGCGCATGCACTGTTGATTATCTACTTCTTTTTCAGAGCTACCATTTTACCTCAGTTTGGCTTCGATCACCACCTGTATCTCTATGGTACGGATCCTGGGATGGTCTATTCCGATTTCTTTGGGTTCGACTATCATCGGGAAGCCTTTTGGTGGTTTCGTATCTATTGGTCCCTGCTGGCTGCTGTCTTTATGGTGGTTGCCTATCTGTTTTGGCCCATGGGAGTTGAGGATACTTTCAGGTCAAGGTTTAGGAGAGGAAGGAGACGACTGACAAGACCTGTATTGTTCACAGGGATTCTGCTGATCGCTTTTTTTGTCAGTACCGGAGGCTATATTTTTTACAATACCAATATCCTGAATGACTACCAGCCGCTCCAGGCCATTTATGCCAAAGAAGCAGCCTATGAGAAGCAGTACAAGGCTTTTGAGAAGATTGCCCAGCCCGATGTCATCAGTACTTTTCTCAATGTAGATCTCAGGGGCCAATCACGTGATATGCAGGTTGAAGGGCACTACTTTCTGAAAAACTATACAGAGAAAGCCATTGACTCTATTCATGTTCAGGTACCAAATAATGCCATTGTCTACCAGACGCCTTTACGGATGGAAGAGTCCTTCGAGGTGAAGCACCTCGAACTCAGCGAACCCTCTTCTGCGGTTCTGGAGGATCGGGTGCATAACTACTTCATCCTTCAGCTGGAGAATCCCTTGCTCCCCGGGGATTCGGTGAGGCTGAATTTTTCCATGGATTACACCACCACAGGTTTCAGAAACCAGTCCAACCCGCATCTGGATGTACTGAGCAATGGCACGCTCTTCTATTCTATGTACTGGCCCCGCATTGGATACAATAATAATATGGAATTGAAAAGTGATCGGTTGAGAAAGCAGTATGGGCTTGGACCTTCCATACCCATGCCCAAACCAGGTACACCCGGCACTGAGCAGTCACAACCCGTAGCTACGCGGCTGGTCATCAGTTCAGATAGCGGCCATACCACTGTGGCCTCGGGAGAATTGATAGCTGAGTACCAGGATAACGGCAGGACTTACAGGGAATTTCAAGCGGCTTGCTTGCCAGGTTTTTTATCAGGTACCTATGAGCAGAGTAATTTTGTAGCAGAAGGAATAGAGGTGTCTTTACTGTACCTGCGGAAGCATGATTTTAATATTGAACGCTTTAAGAATGCCATTGCGAAAGCCCTGAAATATGGCACCGAACAATTCGGAAGGCTTCCCCTGAAGCAGCTTTATTTTGTGGAGTATCCACGCTATGCCGGGCATGCGGTTTCCTTTCCGGGTATGATCGCCTATCCGGAACTGGGCTTTATTGAGAACTATGAAAAAGATGTGGAAATTGACCGACTTGGCCGGGTTACTGCCCATGAAGTGACGCATCAGTGGTGGGGAAACCAACTGGAAACGGATGCTGTTCAGGGGAGTACCATGCTTACTGAATCTCTGGCAGAATATGCTTCCCTTATGTATCTGAAGCATCATCGTTCTCTGGAGGAGGTGGCCAGGCATCTCAGGGTCTCCCAACAGTCCTATCTGAGGCTTCGTGGTTCAGAAAGCAAGCATGAAAATCCACTGATGTATGTTCAGGGACAGAATTATTTGCACTACAACAAAGGGGCATGTGTGTTCTATGCCCTGCAGGACTATCTGGGTGAAGAAAGCCTGAATGCCGTATTGAGAGATTATTATCAGGACTATCTGAAAAAGGAAATCCGCAGTGCTCATTCCCTGGAATTGTATGAGTATATCAAAAGGGCTACCCCAGAATCTCTGAGTACCGTAGTAGCCGACTTAGTAGAACGCATTACCCTTTATGAGCTTAAGACAGAAAGTGCCGATGTGGTTGAGTTGCCGGATGGACATTATGAGTTGACGCTGGTGGTAACGGCCCAAAAATTTTATGCCGATGGCATAGGAAATGAGTCAGAAGCCGCGCTACAGGAATGGATTGACATCGGAGTCTATGCTGAAAGTAATGAGCTGATCTATCTCAAAAAGCATTTCTTCGACCAAAGGGAATCGACAATTCGTCTGGTGCTCGACAAGGCCCCGGAGCGTGCCGGGATTGACCCCATGGGCATCCTGATCGACAAACATTTTGAGGATAACATGCAGTCTGTTACGACTCGCAGTACTCAATCACAGCATCCCTGATGCGTGAAAAAGTCTCTTTGAGGGTAGCCTCGTCTTCTTCAAGCAAGGTCACCCGGAAGCCCAGTAAGTCTGAACAGAAAGAGGAGATAGGTACCACACAAACCCCTTTTGCTGCCAGCAGATAGTAGACAAAACGCTTGTCCGGTTTCATATTACTTTCGCTGAGCCAGGTGTTTAACAGGTCTTTGACTGACTCGTCTTCTATCTTCAGTGATTGATGATTGTTGAGCGTGTCCGGCTTGAAAATGATGGTATTATAAAAGGCGCCTTTCGTGGAGTTGAAGTAGAGATAAGGCACATCTTCCAGGAAGGAAGAGATGAGTTCACTTCGTTCTCCGATTTTTATATTGGTTGCTGCCCTGTAGGTGTCAAAGCGCTTGTCTCCATAAACTTTCGGAATGGCCATTTGTGGCAGTGTAGTAGAACATACCTCCAGCATTTTTGCATTTACCAGGGTCTGGTAGAGCTTGTCAAAGGTCTGGTCGGAACCACGATTGTAAAACTCCATCCATCCACATCGCGAACCCGGCCAGGGCAGGTCTTTCGACATCCCTTTGAGGGCAATCCCAGGAACATCATCTATTACCTCTGCCAAAGGGTGATGTTGAGCCCCGTTATAGGTGATGGAACCATAGATTTCGTCCGAGATCAGAAACAGATCAAACTCCTTGGCCAGTTTTACAAACTCCAGCAAAGTTTCCAGAGAATAGACCATGCCCGTAGGATTGTCGGGATTGATGAGTAGAATGCCCACAATATTGGGGTTATACCTGACCTGATTTCTAAGGTCGGTCATGTCCGGATACCAGTGATTGGCCGGGTTAAGGGTATAGGTCAGGGGAGCAGCATTGGCATGAGCTGCTTCGCCACTCGAGTGTGTAGAGTATGCCGGAGAGGGGCCTATGATTCGGGCAGTCGGGTTAATGAACTGGTACAGTGTGGAGATGCCATCCCCCAATCCATTGAAGAAGAGAATGTCATCTGCTTCAATTTTTGCCCCGTTGCCCTGGTTATTCTGATCTGCCAGAAATTCTCTGACAGACTTATCGCCCATGGAGTGAGAGTAGCCGTAGGTTTTATCGTCCTGGGCCAGTTCCGAAACAATGTCTTTGATCCAGCCGGGGATTTGCCAGTTTTTCTGAATGGGATCCCCGATGTTTTCCCAATAGATCTTCTGACCAAGGGCCTCCAACTGATCTGCTTTCTTAACAATACCGCGAATCTCATACGAGAGCTCTGAAGCTCCCGGACGAATCAAATCCTGTCTCATGATTAATAGATATTGTCGATGTTCTTATCCTTCACCTTGATGTTTTCAAGGGTGAGATACTGCTCCCAAAACTGCTCTTCAGGTAAGCCGGCCCGGATCATGATGGGCTCTTTTTTTACAGGGTGCTCAAAGTAGAGTCCTTTGGCGTGCAGGTTGATGCTGCGATCGGGGTTGGGCTTGGAAAAGCCATAGCGCAGATCGCCTCTTATAGGGCAACCAATGGAGGCCAGTTGTACCCTGATCTGATGAGGTCTTCCTGTCAGTGGCTTTACCTCCACCAGAAAGTGGTCATTCAGCTTGCCCAGGGTTTTATACTCCAGTTCCGCCCTTAAAGCCCCGTCTACCTGGTGGTCATGCGCTGTGGTCACATTGCGGTCGGGGTCTTTTTTCAGCCAGTGGGCCAGCTTGCCCTGAGCCGGGCGAGGCCTTCTCTTCACTACTGCCCAGTAGGTTTTATAGACCTTTCTGTTTTTAAAGAGCTTGTTCATTCGCTCCAGAGCCTTGGAAGTCCGGGCAAATACCACAGCTCCGCTCGTAGGTCTGTCCAGCCTGTGAACGACCCCCAGAAAAACCTCACCGGGTTTGTTATACTTTTCCTTGATGTAGTCTTTGCAATAGTCTACCAGAGGCTTGTCACCTGTGTGGTCACCCTGCACCAGTATGCCGGAGGGTTTATTGACAATCAACAGGTGGTTATCTTCATATATGGGCTGTACAATGCTCATCAGAATTCGCTGGTAAAGTGGAAGTTAACATCGGGGAAGTTCTCCTGCACCATTTGCAGCCAGGATTTGGACTCGGCCATAAATACGAGCTTGCCATCTTTGTCCTTCGCAATATGTCTCTGCTTGGAGTTAATAAAGGCATCGAGTTTTTTCGGATCATCCGATGAGATCCAGCAGGCTTTGTAAAGCTGCATTCCGGCAAACTCACAGGTAGCACCATATTCATGCTTGAGCCTGTGCTGAATTACCTCAAACTGTAGCTGCCCTACCACACCCACGGCCTTACGACTACCGAGCTGGAAGTTAAAAAGCTGGGCAACCCCTTCATCCATTAGCTGATTCAGGCCTTTTTCCAGCTGTTTGGTCTTCATAGCATCCTTATTAATCACCTCACGGAAAATCTCAGGAGAGAAGCTGGGAATACCCCGGTACATGCCCTTGTCACCATCCGTAAGCGTATCACCGATTTTAAAGTTTCCGGTATCATAAAGACCGATGATATCACCCGGGTAGGCCTCATCAATCGTCTCCTTGTCCTGTGCCATAAAAGCAGTAGCCTGAGAGATACGGAATTTTTTGTCCTGACGGGTATGGTAGTAGTTAGAGCCTCGCTGGAATTTGCCTGAGCATATTCTCAGGAAGGCGATTCGGTTTCTGTGCTTAGGATCCATATTGGCGTGGATCTTAAAGACAAAGCCCGTGAATTTCTTGTAGTCCGGCTTGATCTCAGTCTCATCCAGCATTCGGCCGATAGGCTCCGGTGAGAACTGCAGAAAGGCATCCAGCAACTCTTTCACGCCAAAGTTATTTACGGCTGAGCCGAAGAATACCGGAGCTACGTCCCCACTCAGATAGGCGTTTACGTCCAGTGGGCCATAAAGGTCATCAAGCATTTCCACATCCTCTCTCAACTGAGCAGCATGACTCTCCCCAATGTATTTTTCCAGCTCCGGACTGTTGATGTCCTCAAATCGGGTACTTTCTTCATGAAGCTGCTGCTTGTCAGCTTTGAACAGACGCAGACTCTTGTCATAGAGACTGTAGACTCCCTGAAAGGTTTTACCCATGCCGATAGGCCAGCTCAGAGGGTGTACATTGATGCCCAGCTTGCTTTCAATCTCATCCAGCAGGTCGTAAGGATCTTGTCCTTCACGGTCCAGCTTATTGATAAAGGAAATCACCGGGGTTTTTCTCATCCGACAGACTTCCATAAGTTTTTCTGTCTGAATCTCTACGCCTTTCACACAGTCGATTACCATAACCACAGAATCTACTGCAGTCAGGGTACGGTAGGTGTCTTCTGCGAAGTCCTGGTGACCGGGGGTATCGAGCAGATTGATTTTCATGCCTTCGTATTCAAAGGCCATCACCGAGGTGGCCACAGAGATACCTCTCTGCTTTTCAATGTCCATCCAGTCGGAGCGGGCATGCATATCGATTTTGTTCGATTTTACAGCTCCGGCTTTTTGAATGGCACCCCCGAAGAGCAGCAGTTTTTCCGTCAATGTGGTTTTACCCGCATCCGGGTGACTGATGATTCCGAACGTTCTTCTCTTTGCTATCTCCGCGGTAAGATCCATATCTCTACTCAATTTGAGGTGCAAAGATAAAAGAAAATGGCTCTCCGCGGTTTATCCGTAGCGGTTTGAGAAGATTTTGTCCATATGAGGAATTGCCGTGAATGTGCAACCTTAAAGGCCTTTTGATATCTACTGTTGTATGGTGAGAAAAGAAAAGTCCCTGCGGCTCTTATGGGAACTTATGACGGTAACAATTGGCGTGTTTCTGGCATTGTTTGCCAACAGTTACTATGAGAAACAGAAGGAAGAAGAGCTGGTGGGAAAAGTGCTGGATGCTCTGATCAGAGAGGTGCAGCAAAACCGGCAGGTTGTGAACCGGTCGCTGGAGTTTCATAAGGAGTTTCTGACTAAACTTGATACCGACCCTGAAAACCTGGTACTACAGCTCAACACGGCTCCGATTATCAAGAGCGCATGGGATGCCGCTCAGAGCTCAGGTGTTTTGCATCTGCTGGACTATGACCTGGCCCTGGCCTTTTCGGAAACCTATAGCTGGCATGAGGAATATGACAAGCTCAAATTTCTGTCTGACCAGGCGCTGTATTTTGTCAGGTTCTCAGACCCGAATTACAACCGGGTCCAGTACCTGAAGCGATGGGAATCGGCCTTTCAGGATTTCAAGTATACGGAAGAGCAACTGATCAGGAGATATACTACGGTTTTGTGGGCGTTTAAAGAGTTGGCAGAGGAAGGAGCTTGATGTTGCGGTGATAACAGCTGAAGCAAATCGCACCACTTCGTTCACCTTAAATGTCATTCCCAGCTTGACTGGGAATCTCCATGGTCAACCTGAGTTTGCCAATAAGATTCCCACTTTGAACCTTCGCTAAAGCTGTAGCGACATACAAACACGAGAATGACATTCATGGGATAGCTGGTCAGTTATCGAAGTGCTTTTCTTAGATACCTCGTTCCTCGGCATAAGAAGAAAAGCTTTCATCGTCATCCCCAGCCTGTCTACCAAGACTTGGTGGATAGGCTTGACTCACTGTTCTCTGGTTAGTGTTGTTTTACCGCAAAATGGTCTTATAAGTACTGAGAAGACAGATTTTTCACAGAAACCAAAAAACCAGCCCCTCCCTGAAGGGTGAAACGAAAACCATCCCTTCAGGGAATCAAAAGGGCGTTCATAAACTATTCCTCACATCGAAAAATCTTTCCCTGAACACTATTGAGCTTAACCGGAATCCCAAGGTCAACCAGGGAAGCTAATAAGATTCCCGCTTTCGCGGGAATGACGGTTTGATTAGTATTAGTTAAAAGCAATCTCATCGATAAACAACCAGGCAGGAGTGTCCTTGCCTGGATGCCATTCAGGAAGATTACCGTAATTTTTAGCCCTGATTTGTAAATGCTTCAATTTTTGAGTGTCAAAGGCCAGCTCATGAATGATCATATGTTTGGGCTCCGGACCTTCAGGTCTTTCGAGATCCAGGGTCTGCAATTTGGTCAGCTTGCCCGGCTCTGCGCCTCCCCATATTTCCAGTGAGGTAGGCGGAAAAATCCAGGAGCCGATATCATCCAGTGTACTGATAAATACCGTACTGATTTCGCGACTTTGTTTCAATTCCACATCCACCACCAGATCATCCCCATTAAAACCAAGCCATTCACCATCCCGGAAATTCTCGCTGCCCTTTTTCAGGTCGAACAGTGTGGTGACACCCTTGGCCTTGTAGCTTCCCTTGGGGTCATGTCTGAGTGTGGTTTGTCGCAGGCCACTATCTACTACTTTGATAAATACCTGCTCAGTAACAGGGCTGTCTTCCCAGCCTTCTTTCTTCGCAAAAACACTGAGTTTGCCACTTTCCGTAAGCCTGATCCGGCCGTTTTCCAGGGCCTGAGTCACCCCGTCTCCCAACTGATAAAACAGGTTGGTTTCTGATAGATTGTATGAAACCTCAACCGTCAGCTCCTGATCAAAGAAAGTGGATTCATACTCCAGTTTTGGGGCCGCCAGTTCAGCCCTGGTGAACTCAGAATCCTCAGGTAGCCCACCATCGATCTTTACGGCAGGGTGGTCACTTTGAAGCGCCAGGAGCTCTTCTCCGCTCAGCTCAGTTTGCCAGAGGTAGAGCTGGTTGAGCTTTGGTAGTTTAGCCATTTGAGAGGCTCCTTTGGCGGTGATTTTGGTGCCATAGAGGTTGAGGTAAGCAAGATGCTCAAGCTTACGGATGGCCGAAACCATATTGTCATCCGTTTCAGTATTGTCGAGGTACAGTCGGTGAAGGTTTTCGTACCGGGCTACTTCTTTGAGAATGGCTTTGTCGATGCGACTTCCCCCCAGGTCGAGTGTATAAATCTGCTCCCGTATTTTCCTGAGCTTTTTGAGCTGATCAGTATCAAGTGCTTTCTTTTGTCCGAGGTACACTTCCAGATAGGGCTTATCAGGTTCTATTTGCTTGATGTTGAAGCCGCTGTTCATAAGAGAGCTTATCAGGTCATCATCGGCAAAGTCAATATCAATTTCTTCTTCCGGAGCGAAATAGCTGGCCAGTACGGGCTGAATGGCATCGCCTTTATCGATTTCTTTAACAAGGGAGGTGAAGGAAGCCCCTGTTTCTACCCACCAGGAGAGCAGTTTCACTTCTTCATTACTAAGCTGATTTTTGCCCTTGGGCGGCATATGCAGCTTATCCTCCATCGGCAGAAGTAAATGACTGATAAGCTTGCTGTTGATCAGGTCACCCGGAGTCAGAATAGAGCCTGATTCTCCTCCTTTAAGAATACCTTCCTCTGTATCCAATAGCAATCCCCCCTTTAACTTATTGGGGTTGTGACAGCTGGTGCATTTAACATCGAGTACGGGCTGCACCACCTGGGTAAAGACGGGCGCCTCGGTATTAAGGCTCAGTGTTTCCGGTGTATCAAAAACCTCAGTCAGAAAATCCTCACCATGTGTTAAAGAAGCACCATAGTGACCAGTGATAATCAACAGGACGACTAAGACCGTATAAAGGGGTAATACCGCATTGGACAGACGTTCTTTTAAATCAATCAGCAATACCACAATCAGTGAAGTGGCCAGCCCGAACCATTTGTGAAAGACAAAGCCGTCCCCCGCATAGCCACCATTTACAGAGAGTAAAAAACCGGCAATGGCCGATATGACAGCGGTGTAAGCACCCAGCCATAAGAGCAATTCTGCTCCCCTGGCAAAATCCTTTTGACCTCTTTTGGCCAGTAACTCAAAAAGCAGGGCCATCATCAGTAGTCCTATGGGAAAGTGAAGGACCAGAGGATGGAGCCTCCCTACAAACTGAAATATGGCAGCCAGTTCCTGTATCGGGACCAGAAATAGTATGACCAGCAGCAGGTTGAGTGCCCAGAGTAAGCGAGTAAGTGTTTTCCTGGAAATAGGCATACTATCTGATAATAATTTCGTCTAAAAATACCCAGCCGGCATTGCCCTTACCCGGATGCCAGTCCGGTAGTGCGGGGAGAGGCTGGATGACCAGTTTTACATAGCGGCAACGGGCGTTCTCTGTCTTGATATGGTAGTAAACTTTTCCGGAAGGGTCCTCCTGCTTCTGTTCGTTGATCTGTAGCTCGGGCACTTCTGTATACTCCCGGCCATCTTCTGACAGTTTACCGGCAATCGTTGTGGGTGGCATGATCCAGGCACCGGCAGCTGTCAGTGTGCTCACCAGTATTTCCTCAACTTTTTTGACTTTTCCCAGGTCCAGTGTAATAGTGATCGGGCCTTTATTGTAACCAATCCAGTGGCCATCCCGGAAGTTCAGAGAACCGGCCTGCTGATCAATGAGGGTTTGTCCACCCTGGCCGGCATAGGAAGGGCCGGGGCCGGGACTCAGTTCTATCGATTTGATGGCCTTACCGAGTTTGTGTACTTCTGTGGTAATGGTTTCAGAGGGACGAAAGCCGGTTTTAAAGGCTTTCACCTTCACTGTACTACTCTTTTTGACAGTCAGCTTTTTTGTGTAAAGTGCTGAGGCTTCAGTAGGCTCGGTTCCATCGAGCGTGTAGCGGAGACTGGCGCCTTCCAGCCTGAAGTCAAAGGTAATGTCAGCTTTCTTTGTGAAGAACCCACCACCATCAATCCTGACCAGAGGTTTGCTCAACTGATACTCCTGTGCTGAAAGAAAACTGCCAAACAACAGCAGGCATGATATGAAGCATATTTTCGATCTCATATCCTGTTCAGCTTATAAGGATAAACATTGCCGGAATTCCACTGGGCCACATACATGTTTTCGTCATCATCAATGCAAACATCATGAGGGTAAATAAAGACCTTCATGGTCTGATACATTTCTTCAGGTGTCGAGCCGGTATAGGTGGGGGTACTTCCCGCCAGGTTGGAGATAACTTTGTTGTTTTTATTCAGAATGGTAACAAAGCCTGAAGGGTCATCGCCATAGGCCCGTGATTTGAGTACGGCAGCATACAGGTAGTCGCCATGTATTACAGGGCGGCAAACATGAGCTCCGGGTAGCGGAATAGTTTCCAGGTATTCACCGGAAAGTGAGTAGCGCTTGAAGGCATTCTCTTCCCTGGCAGACACAACAAGGCAGGGATTAGCCGCATCACGGGAATCCAGACAGATGCCGTGGGCGTTTTTGAGATTTTCAGGTCCGGTGCCCCGACCTCCGAAGCTTCTGATATAGCTACCGTTGGATGAGTACTGTGTGATCCATTGTTCTCCATAGCCATCGGCCACATAGATATCCCCGTTCGGGCCAATGGCTACTTCTGTTGGGATATACTGTTCCGCTTTTTGATAGTGACCGGACTCTTTGGGATAGTCCAGTATCATCACCACTTTCCCCTCAATAGTGGTTTTAATGACCTGGTGTCGATTGTTGTCAGAGATGAAAAGGAAGTCTTCTCCGTTTTCTTTGGAGAGGGTGAGCCCATGAGCTCCGGGGTATTCAGTACCCCAGGTTTTGAGTAGTTTTCCTGACTTATCGTACACCAATACGTTATTCTTCGTCTCGTTGGTGAGCAGAAGTATCCTTCCCTGTGAGTCCTGCACCATTTCGTGGCAGTCCTTGACGGGGAACTGGTTTGGATTGAGGTTGCCCCAATTCACATCGAGGTGATACTGATGAGAGTTATGTCCCAGCACGAGGTCTTCTGTGCGTTCCGGTATCAACAGTGGCGGCATAGTGGCCAGTCCGGTAGCCGCGATCAGGGATTTTTGTACAAAGGTTCTTCTATCCATCTATCAGGCCAGAATATCGTGAATGACACTACCACTTACATCAGTCAGACGGAATCTCCTGCCCTGGTATTTGTAAATGAGTTTTTCGTGATCTATACCTAACAAATGGAGTATAGTGGCCTGGAAGTCGTGCACATGTACCGGGTCTTTGGCAATGTTATAGCCGAACTCATCGGTTTCTCCATAAGTCATACCGGCTTTTACACCGCCACCAGCCATCCAGATGCTAAAGCAGCGCGGATGGTGATCACGGCCATAATTGTTTTTGGTCAAAGCTCCCTGTGAGTAGTTGGTACGGCCAAACTCTCCACCCCAAATCACCAGGGTATCATCCAGCATGCCCCGTTGTTTCAGGTCCATGATGAGGGCTGCGGAAGCCTGGTCTACATCTTTTGCCTGCTTTTGAATAGCCCCGGGAAGATTATCGTGCTGATCCCAGCCCATATGGTAGAGTTGCACAAATCGTACATCGCGCTCCGCCAGCCTGCGTGCCAGCAAACAATTGGCAGCAAAAGAACCAGGTCTGGCTACATCCGCTCCGTACATACGATAAATATGGTCAGGTTCTTTAGAGATGTCCATGGTCTCCGGCACACTGGTTTGCATGCGATAAGCCAGCTCGTACTGAGCTACCCGGGCATTGATTTCCGGATCTCCAAACTCCTGTGAGTGGATAGAGTTGAGTTGAGAAAGGTGATCGAGCATATTTCTGCGATCCATCTTTGACATACCCTTAGGGTCTTTCAGGTAAAGCACCGGATCTTTTCCTGAACGGAATTGTACCCCCTGATGTACTGAGTTCAGGAAGCCATTGCCCCAAAGCCTTGAATAAAGGGGCTGGCCCTGTGGTCTACCACTGCCCCGGGATAACAGCACTGAAAAGGCCGGTAAGTTTTCATTATCACTTCCCAGGCCGTAGCTGAGCCAGGAGCCCATGCTGGGACGACCAGGCTGCTGAGAACCTGTCTGAAAAAAGGTAATGGCAGGGTCATGGTTGATGGCCTCCGTATGCACACTTTTGATAAAGCACAGCTCGTCTACCACCTTGGAGGTGTAGGGCATAATGTCACTGACCCAGGCCCTGCTGTTACCATATTGCTTAAAGTCGAATAGTGAACCCGCCAGGGGAAATGACTTTTGCCCGGATGTCATTCCGGTAAGTCGCTGACCATTTCTGACAGAGTCAGGTAGTTCCTGTCCCACCATTTCACGGAGCTTCGGCTTATAGTCGAAAAGCTCAAGCTGAGAAGGGCCGCCACTCTGGAAGAGATAAATGACCCGCTTGGCCTTAGGAGCAATATGCCTGAAATCTTCAGGTCCCGGACGATTACCGGCCAGTAAACTCGTGGGGTTCAATAATGAGGCAAGGCCTAAGCCCCCCAGGCCCAGACTGACTTTGGAAAGAAAGTGCCTCCGGTTAAGATGATAATGGTAGTCCTGTTCTTCTTTGTGCATGATCAGGTTTTTGAAATGGCCTCGTCCAGATTAAAAATGGTATTGATCACCGACATGAAAGCAGCAGCTTCCGGTGTCTGATTCTCTTGTGGGTATTGTCCCACATCCAGGTATTCTCTGGCCTGGTCGGGAGCTTCGGTAAATCGCGTCTGTTCTGCTTCCAAAAAGCTCTCCAGCACGGTCTTTTCTTCTTCAGACGGGTTTCTGCCCAGGATTTTTTCAAAAGCAAAGATCAGGCGGTCCTGGTCGTTTTGATGTGCCGACAGTGCTTTATAAGCCAAAACACGGGAAGCCTCCAGTACCTGAGGGTCATTCATCATAACCAGCGCCTGGAGTGGCGTATTTGTTTTTTGCCGATCTACCTCGCATAAATCACGTGAGGCAGCATCAAAGGTCATCATAGCAGGTGGCGGTACGGTACGTTTCCAGAAGGTGTATAGACTTCTGCGATACAGTGCATCTCCGCTATCGGTCTGGTAGCTGGTAAGCCCTTGTCCGGAGGTGGTTTCTGCCCAGAGCCCTTCCGGCTGGTATGGTTTTACACTGGGGCCTCCGACTTCTTTATTCAGCAGCCCGCTGGCGGCCAGTACATTGTCGCGGATCATCTCGAATGACATGCGGTAGCGTGGTCCACGGGTCAGCCATTTGTTGGTGGGGTCATTTTCCAGAAGCGCTTCACTCACTCTGGAGCTTTGCTGATAGGTAGCTGACAGGAGAATCTGCTTCTGCAATCTCTGGATGTCCCAGCCGGATTCCACGAAATCATAGGACAGGTATTCGAGCAGTTCGGGGTGAGAAGGCAGGTTGCCCTGGTTGCCAAAGTCGGCTGGTGTATCTACCAGTCCCGTACCAAAGAAAGACTGCCAGATACGGTTGACTGTGACGCGTGCTGTAAGAGGATTGTCTTTTGAAAAGAGCCATTTGGCCAGCCCCATGCGGTCTTGCGATAGCTTATCACCAAAGGGGCTGATGGCTGCCGGTGTGGAGGGAGACACCCGGGCTCCTCTCGCATCATACTGTCCCCTGTTGAGAACGTAGGTGGGTCTGCGCCTTACAGAGTCCTTCATAACCATAACACTCAGGTCATCACCGTTGAAATCCGAGGCATTGACGAAGCTGAGAATACCTTTCAGGTCCTGCTCAGTGATTTTGATTTTAGGCTCAGGAATTTCACCATATTCAATGCGACCCTTTTCAGGTACAGAGTTGAAAAAGGAGAAAACGCTGAAGTAGTCCTTCTGCGAAATAGGATCGTATTTATGGTCGTGACATTTAGCACATTCCAGTGTCAGTCCGAGGAAAGCTTTACCGAAGGTGTTGGCCCGGTCAGTGACATATTCCACACGGTATTCTTCAGATATAACGCCACCTTCCTGGGTGATTTTGTGGTTACGATTAAAACCCGTGGCCAGAATCTGTTCTTTCGTTGGGTTGGGAAGCAAGTCTCCCGCGAGTTGCCAGGTCACAAAGGTATTATAGGGCATATTTTCATTGAAGGCCTTGATTACCCAGTCACGCCAGGGCCACATGATGCGCTCCAGGTCATCCTGGTAACCGTGGGTGTCAGAGTAGCGGGCCAGGTCCAGCCAGCCGGTAGCCATGTGTTCGCCATAGGCAGGTGATGCCATCAGCGCATCAACCGCTTTCTCAAAAGCCTGGTCAGTGTTGTCTGCCATAAATGAAGCTCTGAGTTCATCTGAGGGGGGTAGTCCGGTCAGGTCAAAGCTGGCTCTGCGGAGAAGTCTTTCTCTGCTGGCTTTTTCAGAAGGCGTAAAACCTTTCTCCTCAAACTTCCTGGCTACAAAACGATCTATGTTGTTCTGAGTCCAGTCTGTTCGCCTTGGTGTGGCAGGCTCTTCAACCGGAATAAACGACCAGTGCTTTTTCCATTTAGCGCCCTGTACAATCCATCTGGACAGGAGTTTTTTTTCGTTTTCCGACAGTGTCAGGTTGGAGGCAGGAGGTGGCATTACTTCATCAGGGTTATCTGAAAAGATGCGGTGAATTACCTCTGATTTTTCGGTATTCCCTGCTACTATACCGAAGACATCCGGTCTGTCCTTCATGGCTTTAAAAGCCCCTTCCTCTGTGTCGAGTCTGTATCCTGATTCACGTTTGTTGGCATCAGGCCCGTGACAGGCAAAGCAGCGGTCTGAGAGCAATGGCCTCACATGTAAATTGAAGTCTACCTGTTCTGGTAAATAGTCGGTCCCGGCCCTGGCGGTCATCCCGGGAGGAAGACTGTTCTTCTCCTTTTGACCGCAGGATTTCAGGATCACCAATGAGATGAAAAGCAGTGCCACCATGCCGGCATGCCTGAGTGTAATTCCAGATGTTTTGACTTTTGCCATAGCTGTTCCTGAATTTAATTATTCAAGAGCATCTAATGAAGGAGAAAAGGTTTAGCGGGAGGGTTAATGAATGGGTTAATTCGGGAGGTCAGGGTGAAATTATTTCAGAATATCATCGAATTCGACCGGGTAAGGCTCATTGTAGAGGGTTCTGTACCTCTCAGTGAATTGCTCATAGGCAGACTTGGCATTGCCTACTTTCTTAAGGGCTGTAAGGCTCAAAAGTAGCTGGTGAAGGGCTTCGTCATGAACCGGATCTATGTTCAACACAGCTCTTGAAACATCTACCACCTGAGCCCAGTCTTTTTCGGCCTTCGCTGCTTCTGCACCAGACATGAGGAATTGAATCAGCTTGAAGTGGATGTCAACCTTGAATGCATCCAGCCATTCATAAGAGGTAGTGGGTAACAGCATCCCGGTATTAGCAATGGTAATGACGGTGTCCAGGTCATTTTGTCGGATGGCCACACGGGCATGGTACAAGTCGCAATCAGTTACGCTTTGAAAGATCACCGCCCATCGGTTTTCCCTGAAGCTTATTTCCACACCTGTGAGAGGAGCCAGCGCCTGTCTGAGTTTCTGCAGGTTTACACCACGGTTATTTTTGGCACTTGAAGGCGAGGCATCAGGCCAGAGCACCTCCGTTAGCTGTTGCGTAGATATTCCCTGTTTATCAGTGAGTGTGTGCAGTAAGATCAGCAGAAAAAGCTCCTTCAGCTTGGGAGAAAGCTTCGCTGTCAGGTTGTTGCCTTCCGCATCCATGATTTTGAATTCACCCATCAGGGATATGGCATGTACAGTTGGGGCATCAGTGGCTGGGGGTTCAGGTGCAGACCTGGTTTCAGAAACCGGAACCAGTGGTGTTCTTCGCTTTCTTAATCCCAGTATCAGCAGGCCGATAAACAAGGTAGCTCCGGGAAGAATCAGTTGCCAGGGAATGCCCGCGGATTCAACTTCTGAAGCGGTATAGGCTACCGGGGGAAAGGAAATAGTATGAATTTTTACCTCGGCATTGTTGGGGTCCGTATTGATCCGTAATACAGATACCAGTTCTTTGGTCTGGGCGGCATAAAAGAGAAAGAGGTTATAGTCCCCGATGTTCCGGATCTCAAAAGGCAGCTTTTCTTCGAGAGAGATTACTTCCACTTCAGGCCGGTTAATGCTGATTTTCAGAAGCTCCAGCGCTTTGCCGCCATCCAGATAATCATGACCAATGGCATAAATGGCAGAATCTTCACGGTGCAGTACCATGCTGGAAGAGGGGAGGTAAGGCGTCTCTCCGGGGGCTCTTCCCCAGAGTTTTTTCAGCGTGCTGTCATTCAGGTTGAGTAAGTACAGATCGCTGAGGTTATCGAAACCTGATTCCTGTTCTCCGGACTCATTGCCATAGCCCCCATAGATATAGTATTCTCCTTTGTTGTAGCCTTCTGTGGCACCCAGCATAAAGCGTGGCTCAGGTATATCCCCTTTCAATGGTATTTCTACCCATTTTTGAGTCCCGGGATTGAATTCCAGCAGTTTATTGCGGGCCTCAAAAAAGCCATAGCCTGCAAAGATCATGGGGTTTCCATTCAGAGCGTTTTCCAGTGGTGCATGTTGCCAGATGTAAATAGGAGGGGCTTCCTGATCTTCCAGTCCTTCCCAGCTTTCGGTGCTGGTGTTAAAGCGATAGCCATGTTCCGGGCCAAGATCATAGCCGTATAACTCCTGATGCTGAGTGCTGTACACGGCTGCCTGTGTCCCCTGATCTTTGGGAAAGCTGTTTTGAGGAGTGAACTCCACCTTGGTGCGTGTGGTCAGGTTATACACTGTGATCAGCTTTTCTTCCACGATGTGCACTTCATCTCTTGTTTTGTCGAAGGCAATACCGGGTATCGGTTGAGCCGGCTGTGTATACTGTTGCTGCCAGCGCTGATGGCCGTCAATGATCCACTCGGGGTATTGCGCTTCGATTCGGTAGTCACCTTCTTCAGAAGCCAGCACAGACCCTGTTTCTTTTTCCAGAGACCAGCTATAACTTTTATTGTCAACCCGAAGGCTAAGGTCCTTGATGGCAAAACGAGGGGTAGCTACTGATGAAGGCAGACTGTAAGGGCTCCTGCCAAAAACAGGATTCAGCGCTGTTATAGACTTCAACAGGGGGCTTTGGAAGCTTGCTCTCTCCTTTCCTATGGTCAGTGTCAGATTTTGGTCAGATTTATTCAGGCTTACCGTAGTCTTCAGCCAGTTATTCCTGACTATTTGATTGGCTGGAATAATCAGTTGAGCTCCCTGTTCCTGACCGTTGATGGTAAGTTTGAACACGCCTCCGGTTACATCACCCTCTCCGGGTTTATAGATCAGGTCTATGCGGTCTGTAGCATCCGGGGAAGAGAAGCGAAGGATATAGCCAAGCTCGGTAGCGCGCCAGAATGATAAGTCAAAGGAGACCTCTGTTTGATTCTCAAAAGCCAGCGGTGTTGAGGGGCTGATGTGAAGTGAGGAGCGCGTGGCAATAGGGCTTTCATAAGACCGGAAAAGCAGGCCTCTGTCGTTTTGAGCCTTTGCCACAGCGTGAAGACTGACCCAAAGCAAAAGTATAAGACCTGACCGTGCACAGCGCATATTTCAAAACTATTGGAAAAAGCCAGAAAGCACCACCTTTATCTTACTGATCTGTCAATTGGTCTCTCCCGGCTTACGCTTTCGTTTCCATCTCTTATGGGTCCAAAGCCAGTACTGTGGATCCTGTAGTATCTGCTTTTCGAGTCTCAGGGTGTGCGCCCTGGTGATTTCCCCATATTCGCATTGAGAAGGGTCGTCAAAGAGCACTTCCATGTCAAACTCATAGTGGCCTCTTTTTACCTTGGTGATCCCTCCGAAAATAACCGGTGAGTTCTTCTCCCTGGCAAATTTCTCCACCCCGAACATGACAGGTGTGTCCTGATTGAGGAAATCCATCCAGTATACTTTCTTGGCAATACTCGGAGACTGGTCTGCACCAAAGATGGTACAGGTAAGTTTATCATCAGTGGCGAAATAATCTCTTACCTCCTGTCTCGAAATCATTTTTAAGCCGAATTTGCTTCGAGACTGGAGAAATTGGGCATCCAGAAATTTGTTGCCTAATCTATGGTAGATGGCCACGGGTTCGTGCTGGATATAGCCGGAAATACCTACGGCCAGCATTTCCCAGTTATTGTAATGTCCGCCCACCAGTAATACACTTCGTCCTTTCTCTACATACTGATCCAGTATTTCAGGGTTGTTCACCTTAAAACGTTTCATGGCTTCTTCCTCGGTGATACTGAAAATCTTAAGGCTTTCTACAATGATGTCGGCAAAGTGATGATAGAATTGTCGCCTGAGTTGAGTGATCTCCTTCTCTGATTTGTCAGGGAAAGATTTTCTGAGGTTTCGGTTCACCACCTTTACCCGGTAGCGTCCCAGCTTATAGCCAAAGAAATAGGCGAGGTCTGAGATGACATACAGAGCAGAAAACGGAAGCCGTGAGATGGGTTTGACAAACAGGTAAAATAAGAAAGCAGTCATGAAGCCTGGATTACAAGGCCGCAAGATATGTATTCTGGCTGACAGTTGAATCGAGGGTTGCCCGTAGTGATCTGAGTCAGGAGATAGCCTGGATATTTTGTCTTCGTTTTCTGCTTTGACAGATGTAAACAGGTAGTTCTTGGGATAACCTGACGAAAGGCCTGAATTTGCGTCAGTGTACCCTGTCGTTTCAGGCAAAATGGCGAGCCTGTCTGATACAATTCTGTCAAAGTGTCATCAAATGTCAGATAAATTCCTTTGGCACAACCCTTGTTGATTGGGGAGGTGTTTGAAAGAAATTATTAGAAGAATTTATAAATAGATCATGGGAAAAATTATTGGAATTGATTTAGGAACTACCAACTCGTGTGTGGCCGTAATGGAGGGTAACGAGCCTGTGGTAATCCCTAACAGTGAGGGTAAGCGCACCACTCCTTCTATTGTAGCATTCCTTGATAATGGCAACGGTGAGAGAAAAGTAGGAGATCCTGCCAAACGTCAGGCGATCACCAACCCACAGAATACCATTAGCTCGGTAAAACGCTTCATGGGTAAGAAGTATGGCAATGTATCTGAAGAGCTCAGAGGCATTTCATACGAAGTGGAGAAAGGCAATAATGACACCGTTCGCGTAAAGATCGGTGACAGAAATTATACGCCACAGGAGCTTTCGGCTATCATTTTGCAGAAAATGAAGTCTACAGCTGAAGATTATCTGGGCACTGAAGTAACAGAAGCAGTAATTACTGTACCGGCTTACTTCAACGATGCAGAAAGACAAGCTACCAAAGAGGCAGGTCAGATTGCCGGACTGGAAGTAAAAAGAATTATCAATGAGCCTACAGCTGCGGCTTTGGCTTATGGACTGGATAAAAAAGATACAGATCAGAAGATTGCTGTATACGATTTAGGTGGAGGTACTTTCGATATCTCTATTCTGGAGCTGGGTGATGGCGTATTTGAAGTAAAATCTACTAATGGTGATGTTCACCTGGGTGGTGATGACTTCGATCAGGTAATCATCGACTGGTTGGCTGAGGAGTTTAAGAATGATGAAGGTATTGACCTGAGAAAAGACCCAATGGCACTGCAGCGCCTGAAAGAAGCTGCTGAGAAAGCAAAAATTGAGCTTTCTTCTTCTGCTGCCACTGAGGTGAACCTGCCTTATATTATGCCGGTTGACGGTGTACCAAAACACCTGGTGCGTTCTCTGTCAAGATCAAAATTTGAGCAACTGGCTGACAGCCTGGTTCGCAGATCGATGGAGCCTGTTAAAAAGGCTTTGGATGATGCCGGATACTCTACTTCTGACATTGATGAAGTGATTTTGGTAGGTGGTTCTACACGTATTCCTAAGATTCAGGAAGAAGTAGAAGCTTTCTTCGGTAAGAAACCTTCTAAAGGAGTGAATCCCGATGAGGTAGTAGCTGTAGGAGCTGCCATTCAGGGTGGTGTACTGACAGGAGAAGTAAAAGATGTACTGCTGCTGGACGTAACGCCTCTTTCTCTGGGTATTGAAACGATGGGTGGTGTGTTCACAAGCCTGATTGATTCAAATACTACGATTCCTTCCAAGAAGTCAGAAGTATTCTCAACAGCCGCTGACAATCAGCCTTCTGTAGAGATTCACGTACTGCAGGGTGAGCGTCCAATGGCTAAAGACAACAGAACCATTGGTAGATTCCACCTGAGCGACATTCCACCGGCACCAAGAGGAGTACCTCAGATTGAGGTGACTTTCGATATCGATGCAAACGGTATTATGAATGTATCAGCCAAAGATAAAGGAACCGGTAAAGAGCAGAACATCCGTATCGAGGCTTCTTCAGGACTGACTGACGAGGAAATCGAGAAAATGAAGCAGGAAGCTCAGGCGAATGCTGAGGCAGATAAAGCTGAAAAGGAGAAGGTTGAAAAACTGAATGGTGCTGATGCACTGATCTTCCAGACAGAGAAGCAGTTGAAAGAGTATGGTGACAAATTGTCTGAAGGTAACAAGAAGCCTATCGAAGAAGCTTTGGCTAACCTGAAAACTGCTCACCAGAGCCAGGATATCGCTTCTATTGATACAGCCATGGAAGGCCTGAACAAAGCCTGGGAAGGTGCTGCACAGGAAATGTATGCTGCCACGCAAGGTGCTGAAGGTGGCGCTGCCGGTGCACAGCCTGGTGCTGACGCAGGTGCAGGTGCAGGAGCTGATGCCGGTGCCGGTGCTGCTGGCGGAGACGATGTATCAGATGTAGAGTACGAAGAAGTTAAGTAGTACTCGATTTAATATATATGCAAAGCCCTGACGGTAACGTCAGGGCTTTTTTGTGCTTAGATGCCTTGGCAGGTAAAGCTTTGAACAGAGATATAGAATAATGTCTGTAGACAGCGTATGTGGAGAACTAAATTGATTGTAAGAAATGCTGAGAACGCTAAAGGAAACCTTTAACCACTTTTCTCATAGTGATGCTTCTCAAAAGGGAGCCGCCCTGGCCTACTATACCGTGTTTTCAATGTTGCCCATGATTATCATCATTGTTTCGGTCTTTGGGCTTTTTCTGGGGAAACAGGCCGCAGCAGGAGAGGTGTATCTACAGCTGAAAGGCGTACTGGGCCCGAAGGCGTCTATGCAAATTCAAAACGTGGTTGAAAACCAGCATACCCACTATAATAGTGTCATAACATCTATTGTAGGAGTTATAACATTGTTCTTCAGTGCATCAGGCATGTTTAATCAGATACACAATTCCTTTAATAGTATCTGGGATATAAAGGAGAGACCGAAAAACGGGATCATCCGATATATGACAAAGAACATCTCTTCCATCCTGGTCCTGATTCTGCTCTTCTCACTGATTCTTGTCAGTACCTCCTTAAACGGCCTGTTGATGAAGTACTCCGGAGACCTGCCTGCAGATTATAAACTGCTGAATGTGTACGAGCACCTTGTCTCTTTTATCATGATTGCTCTGGTATTTGGCCTGATGTTTAAATCGCTGGGCGATGCCAGGGTATATTGGAAAGCTGCTCTGCTTGGTGGACTGTTAACAGCCCTGATGTTCTTTATCGGAAAGATTTTAATCGGTATGTATATAGCACATACGCATAGTGGTACAGCATTTGGCTCGGCCAGTGTTCTGGCACTTATAATGCTCTGGGTTTATTACATTTCTCAAATTGTCTTTCTCGGTGCGTCATTCGTAAAGGTCATCAGCGATAAAATGGGGTTTGAAATATTGCCAGTTCACAATGCCGTGAAGGTCGAACATAGGGAGATTGACAACTAACGGACAAGCGTTACTGACTTCTTCTCAGGGAGTTATATATAGATCAAACCCGATTCTCTGTGCAGGGAATACCAGTACAGAAACTGATGATGAAAAGAAAAAAGAAAAAATAGACCAGTCTGTCTAGGGAAATGCTTACCTTTAATCTGTGAATACCAAAGAACGTCTGATTGCCACTACTGCTGACCTGATAAGCCGCAAGGGTTTCAGAGGTATGGGCATCAACGAAGTACTGGCTTTGGTAGAGGTTCCAAAGGGCTCGCTGTACCATCATTTTCCCAAGGGAAAAGAGAGCCTGGTTTGTGAGGCCGTGAAATTCGGAGGTAAATCTCAGATGGAACGTTATGGCAAGGCACTGAGAGGAAAAGGAGCGGAGGAAGGATTGCTGGCCATTATTGATGTGATGATTGAGGACCTGGAGCGTACCAACTTTGAAGAGGCCTGCCCGATTGCGATTGTGGCCCTGGAAGCTTCGGAGAGTACTGAAGACATCCGCAAGGCTTGTGACGAGATGTTCAAGGGCTGGCAGATAGGCCTGGCACATTGGCTGGAGAAGCGGGGAATTACCAACGGCCTTGAAAAGTCAGAGCAGTTTTATGCCATGCTGGAGGGTGGTTTTATCCTCAGTAAGGCCCATCGTGATGTGAAGTACCTGGAGCAGCAAAAGAAGCTGGTTGCTATGATTTTGAATAGTTAAAATTTTTTACCCATAATTAGACAGACCGGTCTAGCAAATGAGAGCATATGAAAACACACAACAAACAACCTGAAAGCGACAGACTGATTCGCTTTCAGGACTGTGACCCTTTTGGTCACCTGAATAACTCAAAGTATATCGATTACATGATCAATGTGAGGGAGGACCATCTGGTGGAAGAGTATGACCTTAATGTGTTCCTTATGGCCCATCGGGATAAAAAGTCATGGATTGTGGGGCAAAATGAGATTGCTTACCTGAAGCCATCTCTGGTGATGGAAAAAGTGAAAATACAGACCCGACTGATTGATTTTACGGAACGCTATGTACAGGCTGAAATGGTGATGTATGATGCTAAAAAGACACATGTAAAAGCCGTACTCTGGACGAAGTTCTTCCACTTTGACTTTGGTCTGGGTAAAGCTGTTGGTCATACGGAAAGCATGATGAATCTATTCAGGGAGCTCCATATCAACCTGCCGGTAGACCGGGTGGAAGAAAGGGCAAAGATGTTGTCGAGAGACCTGAAAGAAGGAGTACTGGTTTAAAGAGTATTAAAGAAAAAACTTCACACCCATACGGGGTTAAAGTTTGGCTAAAAAAGAAAGGGGTTGCCAACTGACAACCCCTTTTGCATTTCTTTGTTATTAACTCTTAAAAAGCACTTGCGGCAGCGGCCGTGTTCACTTTGGCCGGTAAGGTTTTTTCCAGCTCGTTTTTGAAGCTTTTGTCATAAATCAGGAAAAGCCAGTCCTGGTATTCAGGGTCGTTGACACCCACCAGGTATTTATCTCCCTTTACCTTGATATAGCTTTTCTCCTTGTTGTACTCCACATTCTCTTTACCGAAGTTACTTTCCAGTCGTGGCACAATAAACCCCGCAATACCTTTGAGATCATCTGTTGTAAGCGGAAGCTCCATATTCAGGCTGTACTTGATCAAGGCATAGTCGATATCACCCTCTTTTCCCAAAGAAGCCTTGTCCAGAATTTTCAGGTCATTGAATTTCAGCTCTATGCCCGACCTTTCCAGTAGCTGGAACATCTGAAAAAGGTCCTTTTTAGGTGAGTATTTGAAAAACTCAGGATATATCAGATCCAGTACTTTGGTGTAGCTTTTCGATTCCATCAATCCCAGAAAGGTCGTTACCTTTCCGTCAATCGCTTTGCTGTCTTTTTTGCTCAGTTCCTGTGCCATGGCTCCTGTCGTCAGGCAAGCACAGATGGCTATGATCATTAGTCTTTTCATTTCTTCTTTTAAGTCGTTTTCAAAATTATGAGTCTGACATTATTTAGGGCCTTTGTCTTTGGCGTCTTTACTCTTTACTGTTTCATATAACTGAAAGTTCTGAGTAGCCAGCCAAAAGCCGTTTCCTTGTTTATAGATATCTCTGTTTTTCTGCCATAACCCTGTATAATAATACACGCCACAGCCCAACTGTACCGCATCAGTACCATACAGGGTTTTTCTGTGCGGAGGAGAATCAATCCAGCCATCTATCAGGTAGTCTGCCAGTTCCAGGTAACTTCTGAAACGATAACCACCAATGGAGGATATATTCTCCGCAATCAGGGGATTGGCTATTCCTGCCAGCTCCGCCCGGTCTTTAGGCTCTTTTCTCTTTCTGTCCTTTTTATTGATATGAGCAAAGAAATCCTTTTGTCCCATAGACCTGGAATGATTCCAGGCCATGACCTCCAAATGCGGATTATAGGTGAGCGCTTTTAAACCACGCTCCAGCCTTGCCTCATTTGACACAAAAAAGACGGCAGCATTCAGCACTTTGTAATCAATCTTTTTCAAATTAATTGGCTGATTGAACAGTTTAAAATCCCGGAAGTCGTTATCTGTAAGAGTTTCATAGTATTTGTCGTGCCACTTTCTTTGGGCCACAGCGTCCGGGCTGGTGATCAGCACAATGACAAGCAGTGAAACTACTTTTAAAATCAAACTTCGATACATAGGAACGTGGAAGTTACGGATTAAAAACTGAGTAAGTTTTGGAATGTTGCATTCTGTTCAAAACTTATAAATTTGTCAAACCTGAGTTACGTGTTAGAAATCGTAATGAAGCTTTTTAAGCACGTTACGGATAGTCTAATCCATATTCCAGGTTAAAAACACTATAGTATTGAAAGCCAACAGATACAAAACCCGTACCCTTTTTACTTTTCTGCTGACAATTTTTCTGCTGACCTCCTGTGCCGGAGGAGGAAAGGCCCGAATGAGTAAGATTAATATGGTAGTGCAAACGGCCCGGTCATACACAGGGGTAGCCTATAAATACGGAGGTACTACCCGCTCCGGCATTGATTGCTCAGCCCTGCTATATCATTCTTACAGAAGCATTGGTATTACACTACCCAGGGTTTCGAGAGATCAGGCCAAAAAAGGTGAGAAAGTAGGGCTGAAGGATTTGATTGTAGGAGATCTGGTATTTTTCGCCACGGGAAAAAAGAAAAATCAGATCACTCATGCCGGTATTGTCACAGCTGTACGAGGGAGAAAAGATGTACGTTTTATCCATGCTTCCACCAAGCTGGGCGTGACGGAAAGTAACCTGTACTCACCATATTATATCCAAAGATTTAAGAGGGCCCGCAGAGTGCTTTGATTTATTCAAACACTCTTCTATATTTGCCCTCCATTCGGGAGGTAAGCTCCCGGAGTAAGTATAAATCAGCCGGGTGAAAATCCGGTGTTATTGAAGAATCACCTTCGCTAAAGCTTCGGTGATTAAGAGGGGGGATTAGCTCAGCTGGCTAGAGCGCTACACTGGCAGTGTAGAGGTCACCGGTTCGACTCCGGTATTCTCCACCAAGTATGAAAGCCACTCAAATGAGTGGCTTTTTTATTTTACGGCCGTTAAATGTCAGTTCTTGACTAGGATGGTTGAGCTCAGGAAGGCTTGAACTTTGACATATAAGTGCTCAATTGTTCTTACACTAAAATAAAACTTATACCTAATTCTCGGTCAGCCTCAAGAACACCAACAAGGGTCGAAAGACTTATGGTGGTCTTTTTTTAGATCTGATCAATCACACTACTGAAACTGTCCTCTGTGATAATGATGTGGTCGAGGATTTCTATCTTCAGTATTTGAGCTGCCAGTTTTAATTCTCTGGTTATTCTTTTGTCTGCTTCACTGGCTTTTATACTGCCTGATGGATGGTTGTGTACTAAGACGATGGACTTACATTTCTTAGACACAGCAATATGGAATATTTCAGTAGGGTCCACAGAAACAGTATTCACCTTTCCTAAAGCTACGAGCTCTATGTACTGTATATCATTTGATGTATTAAGGCCTATTGTCCAGAAATACTCCTTCTGTCTGTGAAGACGGTTCTGTCTCATAAGAACCTTCTGCATAATCCTGGCTATATCATCTTGATTGGCTATTCGGATATCTTCGTCTTTTGGCAGGCGTACATTCATTAGGTCTAAAGTAACACATATTTATTTACGAGTTGAAAAACGGCTTTCGTGATCTAAGTCGTATATAGCCTTATGAAAAACCCCGACAAGGGCTGAAGGCAGTGAGCTTAATGAACCAGTTCTCTTACTTTTTTGGCCTCCTTAGTCCAGACAAAGGCTCTGCCACCGATGTCTGTCGTTACGATGTGTCGGTCATCGGGGCTCCAGTCTACTCCCCACAGTAAATTGTCTGAAGAGCCTGTATGGAGAAGCTCTCCTTCACTTGTCCAGATTCTGAGTGCATCACTGGCTGTTGCGAGAAAGCGGCCATCATGGCTCCAGCAAATATTGCGGTACTCCTTCAGGCTCATATTGATACTGCGGATTTTTACACCCTCTTCCGTCCAGAACTGTAACAGGGGTGGGAGAGGTTTGAAGTTATCTCCATAATCTCCAGTGACAAAGAAGTTCCCGGATGGGTGCCAGGCTACACTGAGCATCAACACTTCTTCAGGCCTTGAGATAATTGAGCTCAGGCTGTCCGTTTCATAGTCGTAAGCGCTGATGTATTCACCCACCGCCACGATCAGATTTTTCTTGGGGTGCCAGCTCAATCCCGTAATACCTTTTTGTTCGGTATCGACAGTCTGCAGCAATTCGCCTTGTATACTAAAAATATGGAGTTTGGCATCCAGATCGCCCACAGCCAAGAGGGTACCGTCATGATTCCAGCCTATGCCACGCGAACCCAGCTCAGAAGTGCCGTTCAGAAAGCTTATTTCGCCTGTGTCAGGGTTGAAAGTGCCAGGCTGTTGGCCGGATGTCTGAGTAGCAATGGCGAGTCGGCCTTCAGTGGGGTGCCATTTAAGCTTGGTGATAGTGCCAGGGACAGGCCGATTGCTGGTAAGCCTATAGGTATCACCTGAGAACAACCTGAGGGAGTCATGATTACCGCCCATGGCTATGGTATGGCCATCAGGACTCCAGGCAGCTGTCCAGAGCACTGCATCGATATGGTGTGAGGTGCCCTTATGCTCACAGCTCCAAAGAAGACATCCGGGGAGCGCAAAGAGTAGCCAATATTTCCAATATTTATCGCTCACGATTTATTCTTTTCCTGATCAACTCATCCAGGCTGAATTTGCCTCCGCCCATGAGCAGGAAAGTGGTAAATAGCAGTAACAGATAGAAGGGGCTGTTTCTGGGGTTCCCATCCAGCATGACAAAGTTAATGACGATCATGGTGATCATCAGGGGGATGCTGGCGAGTCGGGTGAAGAGCCCCAGAGTGAGCATGGTACCACATAGCAGTTCAGCTACTTTGCCCACATAGGCCATGATGCGGGGAGCCGGAACCTTGACATCAGTAAGCCACTGCGTATAACCGGCCATACCTTCCGTATCAAAGATTTCAAAACCGAAAACAATGATGATGCCCCCTGTGAAAATCCTGACAATGACCAACCCTGAGGCCCATGATGCGTTTGGTTCTAATAGTTTTTTAATCATAATTTTGATCGCTGATGTGTTGTTGGGCTAACCTACGGGTAGCTGTCTTTATCAATAAGATCCACAGTGTAAAAAGTCTGTAACATGATTGTAAAAAGAATATTTGAATCCTTTAAGTCGCTGAAAAAGAGAGGAATGGTAACCCTGGTGGCCTTGCTGTCTGTTTTTGTGCTCGCTGTGCTGGAAGTAACAGAAGACAGGCCTCAGGAGTCGGTTCTGCTGGATCAGCAAACAGAGCTGGCCATAAGGGGCATCGGTGATCAGCTACTGCGTCATGCAGGAGATACACAAACACCGGTACCTCCGGTGGAATATTTAAATGAATCTACAGTAAGGCTGGGGTTCAGTACTGCCCTGAAGATAAAGCCGGATAGCCTGGCCAGGCTTTCACTTCGGAGAATAGATGAATCACTGGCAACACGGTTTATCGTGAATGTGCGCGAGGTTGAGAGTCAGAAAATAGTGTATGCTTTTGAAATTGACCGGAAGGGGGAACACGATATTCCCTGCCTGGGCAGATGGCTTACTGCAGGTGATTATCATATTGATTTTCATTTCTATGATCAGCCTAAATCGGCAAGCAATTATCAGTTATCCATGATGGGTGTGGCAGGCTTTGCGTTGCTCTTTCTGGCCTTTCAGGGCTTTACTGAAAGAAAGAAGGAGAATGCCGGGACTGACGGGAAACTACAGGCAGGAGGTTTTGAAGTAGATCGGGCACAGAGCTGCCTGTATTTTAAGGAAGAGCAAATCCTGTTGACTAATAAGGAATTAAAACTGGCGGTTCTCCTCTTTGAAAACGTGGGTAAGCTGGTGACAAGAGATTATCTCGTAGAAGAGATCTGGGTCAAAGAAGGGGTAGTGACGGGCAGAAGCCTGGATATGTTCATCTCCCGTCTTCGTAAGAAGCTGGCGCTAAACCCGAAAATGAAGATTACTAATCAGCATGGAAAAGGCTATGTACTGATGGTGGAGTAGGCAGGTATGACATTCGTACATATTATTTAATCGAAAACAGTTTGTTGACAGACCTTTTATTTAGAAAGAAGCTCCTGAAAATCACCGAGTCGAGGGTGAATAAGTGGATCGCAGATCGCAATGAACGTATGCTGCTCTTTACTTTTGAGCGGGAGCTGTTTGCTTTGAGGATAAAAGCACTGGAAGGTCTGCTCGCTATAGATTACCCGGATATTCGAAGCTTACTGATAAAGGCTGTTGACGATTCGGTAGAGTCAGTCTCACTATTGGCAATAGGGCTTCTACGCAGATCGACTGACAACCCGGAAATCCACAAGAGAATTGAAGAGAAACTTGCCTTCTGGGAACGTAGGAAAACTCATATGGACTGGGCCGCGTCACAGCCCCGGTCTTATCCCTACTTTGATGGAGGAAGTAGTAAAGAATCTCCCGGTGACAGACTTATGGGGCAGCTAAGAGATCAGATGAGGAATAATCACCCTCCTTTTTAGTAGCCCCATTTTTACTTAAACACTTCTGTAATAGGCTGTCCGGTAGCGCCATTGGGCAGGCGCATATTCATCAGCATACTGATAGTGGGAGATACATCGGTAATATGAATTTCTCTCACTGAGCTTCCTGGTTTAATACCCCAGCCATACATAAGAATGGGCACATGGGTATCGTAAGTCCAGGGATTGCCATGGCCGGTACCTTTTTCCCAGCCGCTTTGCCATGCCGGATCAAGAATGATGAATACGTCACCTGATTCTTTGGTGTGGAAGTTATTCTGGATTAGCTTTTTTGCGCCACGATCGTAAGAGTTACGTATCAGATCACGGGCGGTCAGTGCCATGTGTACTCCAGGGTATTTCATGGCAGTTTCCGCAATGAAAATCTGCATTTCGTAAAGGTCAATGTCGGAATCTGCCAGCAGATCGTGGTTGATGAATACATTCGTGCCGGGACGCTCCAGCCAGTCACCTTCGCCAAATTTTTTGTTGAGGGCTTCGACCAGAAATTCAGAGAATGCCCTGCCATTGATGTTATCTGCTCTGAAGCCATCATCTTTCATACGCACAGAGTTCTCTGCCACGGCATGGTCTGCTGTAAGAAAAACGGTATAGTTACCCTTACCAAGCTTTGCATCCAGGGCTGAGAAAAGCCTGGCCAGCTCTTTGTCCAGTCTCAGATAGGTATCCTGAACCTCCTTGGACTGAGGTCCGAAATTGTGGCCGATGTAGTCTGTGCTGGAGAAGCTCACTGCCAGAAAATCAGTGATGGCATCTTCTCCCAGCGATTCTCCCGTGATGGCCGCCAGAGCCAGATCTGCGAGAATGGTGTTGCCATAAGGCGTGCTGGGCAGCATACCAAATTTGCCGTTCTGCTTATTGAGGGTATTCAAATCATAAGGGAAGGTAGGCGTGTCCTTTCCCTTAAAACCCCGCTCATAAGGGGAGTCATCTGGTCCACTGGCCGTGTATTGTTCAATGGGCAGCAAAGTATTCCAGGTATTTGACAGGTAAGCCGCAGCTTTCTTTTCATTGTTAAAATCTTTCACCCACTGAGGAAGCTCCTTCATGTAATAGGTAGAGGTCATGAAGTTGCCGGTAGAAGAGTCAAACCAGTAAGAGCCGTCAGAAAGGTGGCCGCCCGGCAGTGCTGAGCCACGATCTTTAATCGACATGGCAATTACTTTACCTCTCTTTTGTGTGAAAATTTTTAACTCATCTGTGATAGTGGATGAGTATAGGTTGGCAGGTGATATACGCCCGTTGCGTACGGAACCACCTATGGAGCGTACGGTAGTATCTTCTGCACAATAAACACTTCTTTTCAACACACGGCTGTACCAGTTGTTACCGACAATACCATGCACTGATGGGGTAGTACCTGTATATACCGAAGCATGGCCAGGGCCTGTGCTGGTACCCGCATAGTTGTAATGCCCGTTTCGGGCCATAAAGCCATCTTCTACCAGTCTTTTAAAGCCACCTTCACCAAACTGATCGTAGAATCTCATCAGGTATTCCTGCTTCATCTGGTCTACCATAATGCCCACAATGAGCTTAGGTCTTTCGGTTATCTCCTGCGCCTGGGATGCAAGGCAGGTGGTAATCAGAATTAAAAAAACGAAGAGGTACTTTTTCATGGTATTCATATTATTGACCGGGGCAAGCTATGTTATAATAGTCGCCCTGTTGATAGGTCTGTGTAAAGAGTTTGTTACCATTTCTGTCAAAGTAAATGGCTACATAAATATTGGCTTCTGCCACAATTTTCACAGCGAAGTAGATGGGCTGCTCCGGGGTGCCCAGTTGTGTAATCTCATCAAAGGTAGGTTCAATGATTTCTCCTTTCAGACTTGAGTAAATACCCTTACCTGTTTCGGTAGTGACCAGCATAAGTTTTTCTTCAGAGTTATCGGTAAGAAACTCATACTTGCCGATACCCTCATAAATTGCCTCTTCGGTAGTGATATCATGTAGAATCCATTCCTGCTCTATGCGTACCATGGCAATGGTATCATTCCAGTATAGCACCTCATCAAAGTCAAAACCACTCAGCGGCTTATTGGAGGCATTGATAAAACCCAGCAGGTCATCCTCTCTGGCAATCAGAACCGTATCGGCATAGGGCACAATCAGGTTGTCATAGGTAGGAGGAATGGTAAGCCCCTTGTCAATGTTCAGAATGCCCACCTTACCCGATTTCAGAATGCTCACATAGCCCTTGTCATAAGAGCCAACCCCATTATAGATAAAGTTGAGTACAAAGTTGCCGGTGCTGTCTACCAGGGCGGTATTACGTTTTTGCAGCCTGAGCAGGTCAGGCCCCATAGCGGTCACTTCCTTGTAGGTAGCACTGAGTATTTCCTTTCCCTCACTATTATAAACCTTGCGGTAGTTTTTAGCTCCGGTGAGCATAAAGAAATCAAAGAGGGCCGGCTCACCCGTTTTGATATAGTTTTGCGGTACCAGCAACTTGGGCTCCCAGGCTTTTTTCATCAGTAGCTGCTTGCCGTTTTTGAACTGGGCAAGTACGCTGTCATGCTTATAGAGCATAACCATGTTCTCACCCCAAAACTGAAGGGAGTCGTAGCCTTCGGCAATGGCCATCTGTCCTTTCTGATCCAGCAAGGTCCAGGTGGAATCTTTTTTCAGGCCTATCCAGCGGCTGCTTTCGATAATCTTGTCATACACAGAGTCGCGGAGAAAGGGGTAAGATTCATGAACGATCTGACTGTTGTCTTCGGTTTCGATCAGCCAGCCGTATGCTTTGTCATAAGGACTGTGGTCATCAAAAGGTATTACCTGGTTCAGGTCAAGGTCCAGAATACCCTCCTGACCGTCTTTAACCGCCAACAGCATACCGTTGTCCAGCATTTCCAGCTCCTCATACAGGAAATTGAGTTTGACCGGCTTCTCGTAAATTGCCGGAAATAGCACTTCGGGTTTAGCAAGAGCAATTAGTCCGTCTTGCTCAAACCAGAGATACTGCTGAAAGGTGTCTATTTTGTCATAAGCATGGGGTAAGATCACTTTGCCATTAATGGTCGTCAGCCCGAATTTGCCCTCCTGCCCGGTGCGAATAAAGTGCTGGTTCAATACTGCGATAGACTCCTGTGGCATGTCGATGATCACCTCACCGGATTTGTGTACCAGTCTGGCTCCTTCCAGATTCTCCACGGTGATAAAGCCAAACCCCAGGTCTTTGGCTTCATCGATAATCCCTTCGTAAATCAGGTTCCCGTTTCTGCCCAGTACCTGCTGTTTGCCATTGCTGGCTCCCATTACAAAGTCAGTAAATATGGGGTTACACTTACAGCTGTCTGTAATGGCCGTAAAAGGGCTGTTAAGTTTTACCTGTCCGTCCGCATTAAAAAAAGAGAACTTGTCGTTTTCCAGCTTTGGCAGCCAATAACCTTCTTCCAGGGCGATTACCTGATTGAGTGAGTCTTTGACAGAGGGCAGATTAAAATGATCGAAAAAGGTGCCCGGGACAAATTCCTCTTTGTAGAGATGATAGAGCCTCGGTAAGATTTTACGAGCCAGTTTCTCATTGGGGTACTGCTTTAAGAAATCAGTGTAGCCTTCAATAGTGTTCAGCGTAGTACTGGTCAGAAAAATCTGCTCTTCACAAATCTCGCGATAGGGTGTGCCCGGAAACTCCTCCAGAAAATCTACATAGCTCTGATATTTGCCGTCTGCTGTGCGTTCTTCGAAAATCAGTTTTTTATACTTGTCTTCTGCTTCGCTGAAGTCATTGGCAGCCGGGTAGATGCGCATGAAGCTGAAGTAGCTTTGCCAGGTATCTGTTTTACTCGCATCTTCATAGGCAATGCGATTTCTGAGAGCAATGGCCTCGGGAACCTGAGCAGCATCCGTATGGGCTTCCATAAACCAATTGTAATCAGCAATGGTATGGCGCTCTTTCATGATTTCAAACTGAAGGCTGTCGATTACATCCCTATGCACTTCCATGCTCACCGAATCCACCCCTACATCCTGAAGAGAGCCAAAATCCTTTACCTCTGACACATACTGGAAGTCACGAATCGCTTCATTAATAAAGAGGTAGGCTGTATCTACATTGTAGCGTGCAAAAGCAGTATCTACAAAGAGCCGGGCATAGAGGTAGTTGGCAGCCGGGTTGATGGAATCTTTGGCCAGGGATTTATCGAGGGCTTCTACAGTTTTGGTAAGATCTCCCTTTTCATAAAAACGGAATGCTCTCTTTGGAATCTCAACATTGAACCAGAGTGATCCCACCGTAATTACCGCCAACAATATTGCCTTTGCCCTCACTTCTAACGATTAACGCATTGAATTGCCAAAAATAACAAACGAAAGCACAATTTTTAAGTTTGATGTAAAGTGTAGTTTACAACTATATGGCATTTTAAAATACTCGTCACCGCACACATAAAAAAGTAAGGTAAAACCTGAGAAAACTTGTTTTTAAGCTAGTTAATTAAAGTTTACGTCCTATTTTGTTAGGTAACGCGCAACTATTATGAACCTCAATCTATCTAACTCCGCCTTTGGCAGGCAGACCTTGGTCAGGTCTCTGTTTTTATCACTCCTTTTATTATGTTCAATCGCCCTGTATAGCCAGGAAAGGACGATTATTGGTGATCCCAGTAAAACCACAACCGGCCGGGTTCGGGTGACTGGTAAGATTACTTCCAAAGAAGATGGTAAACCTCTCTTTTCTGCAACTATTGGTATCAGAGGCCAGAATACGGGAGATGTTACAGATGCAGATGGAAATTATCGCTTCAATGTAAGGCCCGGCTTCTACGTATTTGTGGTTCAGTATGTAGGTAAGATTACGCAGGCCTTTGATGTACAGGTAGTCAGTGGTGGTACATTTAATGTGCAGCTGGAAGATGACGTGACCAAACTGGATGAGGTGTTGATTGAGGCAGAAGGCAAAGATCGTAATGTGACACAGATTAGTGCCGGTGTGCAGCGACTGAGTATCAAAGAAATTGAAAGCCTGCCCACATTTTTGGGCGAGGTAGATGTAGTAAAGAGTTTGCAAACCCTGCCAGGAGTTTCTACAGTAGGAGAAGGCGCCAGTGGTTTCAATGTAAGAGGGGGAAGAACCGATCAGAATCTGATTCTTCAGGATGGAGCCATTATGTTCAACGCCTCCCACGTGCTGGGCTTTTTCAGCTCCTTCAACCCTGATGCTACCGAGACTTTCACCTTGTACAAAGGAAATATGCCGTCACAGTATGGTGGTAGGGTCTCTTCTGTACTGGACGTAAGAATGCGCGAAGGGAACAATGAGAAGGTAAAGGTGCAGGGTGGTCTGGGGCTTGTGGCCAGCAGACTGGTAGTTGATGGTCCCCTGAATGGTGGTAAAACCCGCTTTATGGTAGCCGGCAGAAACTCCTATTCTGACTGGGTGCTGTCGCGGGCCAAGAATATTGATGTGGTCAATAGTTCTGCGCGCTTCCACGATGCCAATGTGAAGCTTACTCATAGTTTTAACAGCAAGAACAAGGTGGCCCTGAGTTATTATCGCAGTGGTGATTTTTTCCGTTTTGCTCAGGATTTCGGCTTTTCCTGGGACACAGACATTCTCAATTTCTCTTACGCCACCAGTCTTACAGATAAGGTGGTAAGTAATACCAATCTGATCTATGGTAATTACGGAAGTACCCTTTTTGACCCCAGTGGGGTAGATGCTGCTGAAGTGGAAAATGGTATGAAATACTACCAGCTCAGACAGAATTTTTCTTATCAGCTTAATGAGAAAAATTCCCTCAATTTAGGTGTGGATGCAGTCAAATACCTGGGTAAGGATGAGACTTCGATTCCTACAACACCAGAATCGGGAGTAGTACCTGAAACGGTAAATAAAGAACAGGGCAATGAAATTGGTTTTTATATCAACGATCAGATTGGGTTGAATTCCAAGCTGGCGCTTTCGGTAGGGCTTCGCTACACCCTCTTTCAAAACAGGGGCGCCTATGATGTCTTCCAGTATGCTGAAAGCAGCAATCGTACCCTCGAAAACATTACGGATACCGTGTCATATGCCGATGGAGACCTGATCAAGCAATACGGTGGTTTTGAGCCAAGGATCGGTATTCGTTACAAACTGAATGAGACCAGCTCTATCAAAGCCAGTATTAATCGTACCCGTCAGTATATACATACGCTGTCTAACAGTACGGCTGCCACGCCTACTGACATCCTGCAGCTGAGTAATACCTACTTTGAGCCGCTCGTGTCTAACAATGTTTCCTTCGGTTACTTTAAAAACTATAGTGATTCCAAATATGAAACCTCACTGGAGGTGTACTACCGCGATATGGATAACCTGCTTGACTACAAGGATTTTGTGGATCTGCTTCTGAATAACCATCTGGAAACAGATGTGCTCAGTGGTAAGGGGCGTGCTTATGGCCTGGAGTTGTACATCAAGAAAACCAAGGGTAATCTCACGGGGTGGCTTTCCTATACATTGTCCAGAACGGAAATACAAATACAGGGAGATACCGATGAGCTGACCATCAACAATGGAGAATGGTACCCGGCAAGTTTTGACCGTACTCACAACCTGGCCTTTGTATCAACCGTGACTTTAAGAGGCAACAGTAGTTTTAACTGGAACCTTACCTACAGCACCGGTAGACCTATCAGTGCCATCGTCAGTAACTACAGAATAGGGAGTACGGCCGTACCTCATTTCTCTGAAAGAAATCAGTTCAGAATCCCTGATTACTTCAGGCTGGACCTCTCCTTTACCTTTGACAGAGATATTTTGAAACCGGAGCTGAGAAATAAACTCAGAGACAGAAAGTATGTGGGTACCCTCACCATTGGGGTGTACAACATCTTGGCCAGGAAAAATGCCTTTTCGGTATTCTTCAAAAGACCTGATGACTTTGGGGTATTACCAAGAGCACACCGGCTTACGGTGTTAGGGTCTGCCTTCCCTACTATCACCTACAACTTCAAGTTTTGATGAAACGGCTGCGCATGATCATATACCTGTTCTTAAGCATGGTGTTGATACAAGACTGTGCGGAAGTGGTAGATCTGAAAACGGATCCCGGTGCTTCTCAGCTTCTGGTATTTGGTCGAATTACGGATGGGTTAGAGGGAAATATCATCGAGATCTCCCGTACCTCGCCTTTGAATGGCGAACAAGACCCGGTCAGTGGTGCTATCGTCAGGGTGGTAGCCGAAAGCGGAGAGTCTGAGGTTTATCGTGAGACAGATCCCGGGAAATATCAACTGGCCAATGAGGTACTCAGGGGGCAACCGGGCAGGGTTTATCACCTGGAGATTGACCTACCGGGTGGGGCTATATATCGTTCAATACCTGAGACAATGCCGGATAATAACACGGTTGATGTACTGGATTTTGAGGCGGGCCCGATCAGGATTCCCATTGAGAATAATGCGGTGATCAGCCGCAACATGGTAAGCCTGTTTATGCAAACAGAGTTTGAAGACCTGGACAAGGATTTTTACGTTCGCTGGAACTTACTGGAAACCTACCTTTTCCCAGAGCGCCCTAAGGAAGTAAACAGTCCTGACTACCCTCCACAATGGTGCTATATTACCAATGACCTGGAGGAGCAGTCTGTATTTTTGCATGATGGCAGTACTTTGAAAAATCCGGTAATAGGCAGAAGACTGATGACCCGGAGGCTTGCAGACCACGCTTTTGTTTCTTCCTACTACTTTCAGGTGGTGAGATCATCTCTTACGAAGGATGCGTTTCGTTATTGGAATGAGATAAATCAGGTGGCTAATGCACAAGGGTCCATTTTTGACAGACCACTGGCCGCTGTAAAAAGCAATATTTACAATATAAATGACCCGGAGGAAGAGGTGCTGGGTTATTTCGAGGTGTCTAAATCAGATACCACCCGACTGCTCATCAGAGCAAATGATACACCTTTTGCGATCAGTACACCTTGCCCGCGTTTCGGACCATTGACAGATGAATGTGACAATTGTCTGATACTCAGTAATAGCCAAAAAGTGAAACCTTACTTTGTAACCGGATGATAAAGAATAAGTTGAATGCGTGGAAGATGCCGGCTCTGGTGAGCTTACTTCTGGTAGTGTATGCCTGTTCCGAAGTGGTAGACCTGAAAACCGACAATGAAGGAGGTCAACTGGTGGTATATGGCCGTATTACCAATGGCACTTTGGGCAATGAGATCACCCTTTCGCGCAGTACCCGATCCGGACTACCGCCCAGGTTTATTTCCGGAGCACAGATAGAGGTAATCGATGGCCAGGGCAATAGGGGTAGCTATACTGAGGATGGTGAAGGTGTATATCTGTTTGACGGATCACTCACCGGTATTCCGGGGGAAGCCTATCATGTCAGAATTCGACTGTCAGATGGTAGTGTTTACGAATCTGTGCCTGAGATTATGCCGGAACTGAGTGCCCGTGATACCTTAAAATATGTATTACAGGAAATAGATGAGGTATCCAATCAGGGTGTTTCCACCACACGTTCGGTAATTAGTATTTTTGCCGATACCGAGATACTCGACCCCCGATCGGACTTATTTATCAAATGGGACATTGAAGAGGTGTATTCTTTTCAGCAGGCCTTTCTGCCACTGCATAACTTTCCTTTCTATGTAAGAAATACCTGCTATGTCAGGGAAGAGCTGGAGCAGCAACGTGTATTGCTCTATGATGGCAGCCAGCTTCGGAATACGGAGATCAACAATCAGCGTGTGACCGACCGTACCATTGATGATGATTTCAGAGGTGTGCATTACTTCAACTATATTCAGCAAAGTCTGACGGCCGGAGCCTATAATTTCTGGCAGGGGCTTGATCAGAATGTCAACAGGGTGGGGTCCATCTTCGATCAGCCACCGGGAGCACTTTCAACCAATCTGTTTAATGTGGATGATCCCGATGAAGAGGTGCTGGGGTATTTTGAGGTAATGGCGGCCGATACGGCCCGACTCAGAATAACCAATGCCATTGTAGATCGGTTTTTCCCGACTCCCTGTGTGTCTCCTCCTGAAGTTGAAGCTACACGGTTCATGTGCTTCCGCTGTATTGAGCGCTTGTTTGAGCCTGAGTGTCTGGACTGCCTGCTGATTCCTAAAAGTACTTTAGACCGACCTGTTTATTTCGATTAATCTATGTGGCGATGCCGGAGACATAATGTAAAGCACAATGCAATGATCATTGCCCTGCTTTCTTTGTCACTGGCATGCAGTGAAGTAATAGACCTGGAAACCGAAGCCGAAGCCGGCCAGCTGGTCATACATGGCAGGTTAACGAATGGCCGGGAAGGAAACAGGCTTGAGTTGAGCCGCACCACTTTGGCAGGACTACCACCCAAAACAGTTTCAGGTGCCAGCATAGAGCTTTTCGACAGTGAGGGTAGCCAGGGAGCTTATCGTGAAGAAGATGATGGAGTCTATACCTATGACGGGACCATTGTGGGGCAGCCGGGAGAGGCCTATCATGTTCGTATTCAATTGGGAGATGGCTCGGTATATGAATCTACACCCGAAATTATGCCTGAGGTGGGAGCTCGCGATTCACTGTATTATGTACTACAGGAAATTGAAGAAGGATCAACACAAGGTGTAACCACTACCCGGTTTGTTGTCAGCATTCTGGCTGACACTGAAATATCCGATAACCGGCCCGATTTGTTTTTGAAGTGGAATGTGGAAGAGGTATTCTCTTTTGAGCAGGCTTTTCTGCCACTACATAACTTCCCCTGGTATTTCAGACATACCTGCTATATGACGGAAGAGCTGGAAGGGCAGCGTGTTGACTTGTATGATGGCAGTGAGCTTCGTGCCTCGCGTATCAATGGCAAGACGGTTACCAATCGTTCCATTGACGATGATTTCAGAGGAGTGCACTACTTCAATTACATCCAACAGAATATGACAGCCGGGGCATATGCTTTTTGGTCAGCACTGGACCAGAATACCAATCGGGTGGGCTCCATATTTGACCAGCCTCCTGGAGCTCTTCCTACTAACCTGTTCAATGTCAATGACCCGAACGAGGAGGTAATCGGTTACTTTGAAGTAATGGCCGTGGATACGGCCAGGCTTAAAATAACCAATCGTATTATAGACCGGTTTTTCCCAACGCCCTGTGTTACACCACCCGAAGTGGATTTTGCGCCATTTATGTGTTTTCCCTGTATTGAAAGGTTTTTTGAGCCTGAATGCCTCAATTGCCTGGTATTACCAAACAGTTCTCATAAGCGGCCTTCTTATTTTGATTAATGAACAGAAAGCTGAAACATATTGATTTAAAAGAGTTTATTAATTCATATGGCTGATCCCGCGAAACATACTGGTTTGAAGCCTGCCTGGTTCAGCATGCTGGCACTCCTGCTCCTATTTGCCTGTAGTCAGGTAATTGATCTGGAGACCGGAGAGGTGGGAGGTCAGGTGGTGATCTTCGGCAGAATCACAAATGGTTCAGCGTTCAATCAGGTAAGTGTGACCCGTACAGGTAGTTTTGGGCAGGCTCCCATACCTGTAAGCGGGGCGGTGGTGCGTATTATCAGCGAAAGCGGAGAGGAGCAGGTGTTACAGGAGAGGCCTTTTGATCCCGGCATCTATCAGCCTGAGCAGTCTGACTATAAAGGTGTAGTAGGGGAGGCCTATCGGCTGGAAGTTGAGGCGCTGGGACAAACATATAATACGGCACTTCAGGTAATGCCTGAGGTTATTGGTGAAGACAGGCTGGACTGGGAACTGGTGGAAGAAGAGAATATCTCAGAAACCGGTACCACTACCACAAGCCATGTGGTAAAAGTGTACGGGGAAACCTCTTTCAGAGAATTGCCAGAGGAGTTTTATGTACGCTGGGGCATTGAAGAATCCTATACGGTATTTGGTCTGGTATTGCCCCGGTCATGGTTCCCGCGTTATACGCCAGAGCAGTGCTACATCATCAATGACTTAAGTGAACAAGAGACTTTTCTGCTCGATGGTACCAAAATCAGGACCCGTGAATTGGGGCGGCAGCTCTTCGCCACACGGCCCATTGACCGTAGTTTTGGAGTAAAGCACTATTTCAATCTCATCCACTCGGCCATCAACAAAGAAACCTATGATTACTGGTCCAGGGTAAATGATCTGACCACCCGGGTAGGGTCTATCTTTGATACACCTCCGGCTCCTGTTCCCGGCAATATCATTAGCAGTGATGCTGATGAGCAGGTACTGGGCTTCTTCGAAGTAGTGGCGATCGACACAGCCAGAATGTTTCTGACGAATAACGATATCCGCGTGTTTTGGGACGACCCCTGTGAACTGAATGGTGAAGAGTGGTTGCCTGTGTTTACTGTACCGGTTGAATGTGTTATCTGCCTTATTGAAGAGAAGATTGTGGAAGAGACCTGTGTATTCTGCAGTAAGCTTCCTAATAGTACTCTGACCAGGCCCAGCTATTTCTGATGACCATATAAATGAAAAGAAACCGTCCTTATTTATGTTACCTGCTGGTGCTCATCAGTCTTTTTGCCTGTTCGGAGGTAATCGACCTGGATATCAGCGAAAATGGAGGTCAGCTGGTTGTTTTCGGCCGCCTGAGCAACAGCAATGTAGGCAACTATGTCAGTGTACAGAGAACAGACGTGCTGGGGAAGCAGCCTGTTCCGGTATTCGGGGCCCAGGTAAGTATTACCAGTGGTGCGGGGGATACGGAAGTACTCATAGAGGGAGATTCCGGTGTGTATGAATTACCCGGTAACCTTTTGATCAGAGAGCCGGGCCAGAGCTTTGTACTGAATATTGAGGTGGGGAGCAAGTCTTACCATACGGCAGCACAGGTAATGCCTGAGAACTATGGGGAGGATTTTCTCTCCTGGGAGCTCACTAAGAATACAGATATTTCTTCCGCTGGTGTGGCAGTGGAAGAAGATGTGATCAATGTCTATGGAAGAACGGAATTCGGTCAACTGCCTGATGAGTTTTATCTCCGTTGGGATATTGAGGAAGCGTATACCTATCTGGGTACATTTCTGCCACTGAATCATTTCCCCCTTTCTGGAGGACAGGTGCAGTGCTACGTGGTGGGGGATCTGAATGAGCAGCGCATTTTTCTACATAATGGAGAGCAGAACAGAGCTACCAGCATTCCTGATCAGCTTTTTGTAAGCAGACGCGTAGATAAGAGCTTTCAGACCCTTCATTATTTCAACCTTATTCGGGCATCATTGTCGGAGGAGGCCTATGATTATTGGTCGCGTCTGGATGGTATTGTCAATCGCCAGGGATCGATTTTTGATGTGCCTCCGGCTGCGGTGCCCGGCAACGTTATGGCCGGGGCAGGAGACGAAACGGTACTTGGCTTTTTTGAGGTAATCTCTGTAGATACTACGCGGCTGGCATTGACACGCAGAGATGTTCCCGTCTTTATCTTTGATGAGTGTGAAAAGCGCGGTGAGGAATTCTTAGAACTTTTTACTGTACCACGGGATTGTCGTCAATGTCTTATCGATGAGGGAATTGTAGAGCCTGCCTGCCTCAGGTGTGATGTG
>DIYF01000147.1:132135-134771 GCA_002427745.1 Roseivirga sp. UBA6061
ACCTGCCTCAGGTGTGATGTGCTCCCCGGTAGTTCAGCCACCAGACCCAGTTATTTCTAATGAAGAGTTTCGGGAAGCTTCCTGGAGTGTTTTTAACAGCATTGCTGCTGATACTAACGGCATGCTCTGAAGTAATTGATATTTCGGTAAGGCAGGCCGATGGACAATTGATCATTTCAGGGCGCGTAAGTAACAGCACCGAAGGTAATTATGTGAGTGTGCATCGCACGGGAGTGCTGGGCAGGCCTCCTGAACCTGTGGTTAATGCGCAGGTCACCATTATCAGTGGTTCAGGCGAAACCCAAAGACTTATCGCGGCAGACTCCGGGTTTTACAAATTCAGCGACACTGCCTTCAGAGGCCAGGTGGGGGAGGATTATCAGCTGGAGGTTCAACTGAACGGACAGGTTTATTATACGGAGACCCAGGCTATGCCCCGTTTATATGGTCGTGACTCACTGTATTTCGAACTGACAAAGACAGAAACCATCTCCAGCCAGGGGGTGCTGATTCAGGATGATGTGCTGGAGCTTTATATAGATACCGAATTCAGTGAATTGCCCGAGGAGTTTTACATCCGCTGGGATTTGGAAGAGGCCTATACCTATCTGGGAACTTATCTTCCGGCCAGTCATTTTCCTCCAAGCGGAGGGCAGATTCAGTGCTATGTCACAAACCGGCTCAACGAGCAGAAGATGTTTCTGCATAATGGAGAGCGTAACAGGGCTCAGTTCATAAACAAGCAACACCTTTTCAGCCGGCCCATAGACAAGAGCTTTCAGGCATTGCACTATTTTAATGTAATACGCTCATCCATGTCACAGCGCACACACCGATACTGGTTTGAGCTGGATCAGGTGGTGAACAGGCAGGGATCAATTTTCGATGTGGCACCGGCAGGGGTCCGGGGCAATATTCTCTCTGGCGGAGATGAAGAAGTGCTGGGCTACTTCGAGGTGGTATCGTTAGATACTACACGTCTGGCTGTTACCCGCAATGACGTTCCGCTCTTCTTTTTCGATGAGTGTGTTAAAAGGGGAGAAGACTATGCGGAGCTGTTTACTGTGCCTTTGGGCTGCAGGCAATGTCTTATTGACGAAGGCATTGTAGAGCCTCAGTGTCTCAACTGTGCGGTATTACCGGGCAGTTCCTGGACACGCCCGAGCTACTTCTGAGGGTCCCGGCTTTTACTTTATTTTTTAAAAATTTTTACCCCTTACTATGCAACTGAGAGCTAGGCTTTTATTGAAAGGTCTGAAAATCGCTATTGTTGATTTTTGATAATAAAACATATCTTTATTAAATATAAATTTTAGCAAGATTCATTCTTTTGAAAAGATAGTTTTATAATGTCTTCAAAAAGTAACAGATTTAGTGCTTTTTGATTATTTTAACACGCACAATAGTTAATTATCAATTGAAGGGTTTCAGTTTCTAAGAGTGAAAGGCTGACTTAACAGAAAAAGTGTCTCCCGAATGAGTATTAATGACCGTGTTGCTGACCTGATACATGCATTGCAAGACAATGAAAATCTCTTTGCCAAGCGGATATCCGTTTCTGCATCGGTGGTCTTCAACGTGGTGAATCCGAAGGGGCGCAGGAGCTATCCCAGTGGCCCTGTGCTGGATAAAATACTGTCAATTGAAAAGGACGGCAACAGAGTATCGGCCGAGTGGTTGATGAGAGGAGAAGGCAGCATGTTTTTAGAAAAGGAGCCCGTTCTGCTCTCAGATACTCAGGAGTTATCCGAGACTATTGAGCAATTGACTGAAACGGTATCAAAGCTTAGGGAAGGCTTTGAGAAGTTAAAAAAAGGATGATATGATGAATCGAATAAAAGAAGTATTGTTGGAGCAAGGTCGTACCCAGGCCTGGCTAGCCAATCGAATAGGTAAAAGTTATGTAGTGACTACCAACTATGTGAATAACAAAACTCAGCCCAGCATACCTGTTCTCTACCAAATTGCCGATATCCTTGGGGTAGACGTAAGAGAACTACTCGTGCGATCCAGACGCTAATCAGCAACCATTTCAATAAGAATTCTAGCCTGTATTGCCTAAATTTGCGCAGGTAAATGAATTTGAAATGATGAAGAAGCTATTATTTTTTGCCCTGTTGGGAGCTTTTGTGGCCTGCAGTGGTCCGGCCAAAGAATCCGAAACAGAAAATCCCTTCGCCAATGCCAGCCTGGTGGGGAATTATGGAGAAACCATTGATGCTAAAAACGCCATCTCTCCTTCAGAGATGATGTCCAGGCTTGAGAAGGCTGATACCATTAATGTGAAAGTGCAGGCTGAAATTACGGCTACCTGTGCTGCCAAAGGTTGCTGGATGAACCTGAAGCTTGAAGATGGAGAGGAAATGCGTGTCACATTCAAAGACTATGCTTTCTTTGTTCCTACTGAAGGTATGCAGGGCAACAAGGCTGTGATCGAGGGAGTGGTGAGCAGAACGCTTACAGATGTGGCTACACTTAAGCATTTTGCAGAAGATGCAGGTAAGCCTCAGATCGAGATCGATGCAATTACAGAGCCTAAAAAGGAATATAAGTTCGAAGCCACCGGGGTAATTATCTACTCGGAAGAAGAAACTGAATAAGGGAGGTTGCCTCTCTTACCCGAAAAGGCCGGTTGC
>DIYF01000108.1 GCA_002427745.1 Roseivirga sp. UBA6061
AAGGACTCAGCGCAAGCGTTTCGTTCGCAATGACCAATCACTTTTGAGACAATCTCCATCTGAAAACAACCTGCTGTTTTCTTCAACCCCGGTTTCCGGGTAGCTCAGCTCCTACTTTTCTTCTTCTTTCTGTATTTCTCTGCGCATAAACACAAAGTAGATCAGAAAGCCCAGTGAAGCTGCTGTGATGACAATACCAAAGGCCATACTTGATTCATAGTAGAATCGGCCATATTCGATGAGCATGAGTCCGATTCCTGAAAAGAAAAGAATGAGCCCCCATTTCAATGAGCTGTAAAAGCTCTGCTTTGATCCTTCTTTCAAAAGTTCCATTGATTTTTCGTCTACCAGACCAGCGTCAATCATGCGTTTTCTAAGCCTGTAACCGGTGATTGCCTTAATGATGCCTATTGTAGTAAAACCTGTGAAGCTAAATACAACCACCTGCATTAGCACTATTTCCATTCCGTCCATAACGTGATCTTTTCAATTGTTACGTCCCTTGAGACACGAGCTCATTTTCAGATGTTGCAGCAAAATCTGAATTTTTATCGAAATTGTTGAGAAAGCATTTTTTTAGAAGAAATCGGCAACCCTTACCGAAACTTTTGTGTCACACCTAACTCATGGATGATCAGTCGCTGGTAAAGAGCATCTTAAATGGAAACACGCAGGCATTTTCTTTTCTGATCAGGAAATATGAAAAGCTGGTATTCCATATGATACAAAAACTGGTAAACGATGAACCTAGTATAGAAGAACTGGCCCAGGACGTTTTTATGAAAGTGCATGAGAAACTTCCCGGTTTCAGGTTTGAAAGCAAACTTTCTACCTGGATCGCGACCATAGCCTACCGACATACTGTGAACCACTTGAGAAAATCGAAGCGTATGGTGTACAAAGAACTGGAAGAGGCCAGCGAAGACAGATTCTTCGTTTCAGAAGAAACACCGGCACGTGTCTATGAGGCTCAGGATACAGGACAATACATTCAGGAGCATATTCAGAAGCTTCCTGCACATTACAGAAACATACTGTACCTCTACCATATTGAGGAAATGACCTACCCTGAAATTGTAGAAATTACAGGACTGCCGATAGGAACGGTCAAAAACTACCTTTTCAGGGCCAGAAAACTTTTGAAGGAACAATTAAGTAAATTTGTAAAACGAGAGGAGCTGTTATGAACATTGACAAAGAACTTCGTGATCAGGAAGCTTTTGACGAAGCACCGTTTTCAGAAGAAGACAAGAAGCTTTACACGCTGCTCATGGCTGAGCTCGACAAAGAGTCTGAGATCAGGATCAAGCCCACTTTTTCTGCAGATATCATTAAAAAGCTGGAAGCCAGGAAAAGAAGAGAAACCATATGGGAGTTTCTGCTCTTTGCCGCTGCCATTGCCGGTGTGGTGATACTTACTGCGTTGACCTTCTCTATTTTTACTTCGAATGCTACCGAGTCGGTCGACCTCTTTCAGAACAGTCCGGTAGGTCCCGTCATTGCCCTGGTGGTTCTCATTGTGATCTTTCAGGTGGTAGATAAGAAGTATCTGAAGGATACGCGCCTGAAGAAACGACTCAATCAGAGCTGACCCCTTTCGGCAGACCAAAGGAGCTATTCGTTTTTATGCTATTCTTCTGTTCCTGAAATCTATGGAGTGAATTCAGGTAAGAGTCTTCTTTGCTAAGGAATACATTCTTGAGCTTAATGAATTTCGGAATGGGCTGAAAGAGCCTTTGCCTTACCAGCTCCACTTCCAGATCGAGTAGCTTGGCTACTTTCTCCCCCAGCAGAAAGTGAACAAATGGTTTGCTTTTGCCTTCCAGTTCTGTACCCTGTGTTGCCTTCTCAAAGTAGTCCAGTAAGGAGCTGGTCAATATCACACCAGCCTCTGATTTTTTGAATTGTCTTTTGCGGATTTTCCTTTCCAGTACATTGGCAGCTCTCATAGATGCCGGTAGCAATTCCGCCTGTAGTCCCAGCAGTTCACCTATCAGATTCCAGTAACGGATGTAGCCCAGACTCTCTTCCCCCACAATGTTCTTTCCGAGGTTGCGCAGCCCTCTCATGGGTATCAGCGAAAACGACAGATTGGTACCTGCCATGTCTTCCTGATTGATGGGTTTTCCAAAGGCTTCAGACCAGCTTTTATCCTGCCCCACATAATGCCTGATGGCAGCATGCATCAGTCTTACTTTGAAGATAGAAGCCAGGGCCTTTCCGTCATGATCAAAAGCATTTGGTGCCACTACATCAAAGACAAACTCAGCCGTTTCCAGCAGTCTTTTTTCAGGCTCATCCTTGATGCGGTTAGACCGGACCAACACCTCGGCACCGTTGGCTGCCGCATAGCAATAGGGCAATGAAAGAAAGCCCAGAAGCAGCATTAAATCCGAGCTGTGTTTTGAGAAAAAAGCCTGACCTGTTTTGAGTAAACTTTCGTCAGCTATGGCCGGGTGCTGAAAGATATTTTGCCAGAGTAATTGCAGGCTCTCATGTGCCTTTGCATCGGGTTGATAACTATTGTCTTTCACACCAACCAACAGTTCCTGCAGTTCCTTTTTCCGTGTCGGGAAGTAATAATTGATCACCGCATCCGCCAGCTCATCCTGTATATGTCTGGCCCTATCCAGCAGTTCATTCGTGTAAAAAATCTCTGTCATTGCCCTAACAACACAAGTTTAAGCCAAATTGATTTCCGAATATAAAAGAAATGTCCCCCTGGGGGCATACCATACCAGCCTGGCTGTGCTCAAAATTTGAGCACATAAATTGCATATGATTATAAATCATTTTAAATCAGACTTCTAACAATATATAATTAAACATTTACTTTACTAAAAAATCAGATATTCAGACCGGGGTTTTCAAAAGAACCACTCTCTGAATTCAGGTCATAGTGATAAAAACTGACAAATCGTCACCCCCGTTTCTATGCGGTTTTGTTAAACCTTTCTCTTCGGAAATTATCTACCGTGTACCATTCCTACCTGTCGGCCGTTGAATGGTTGACAAGTTTCTTAATAGTCTCTATGTTCGCTCCCCAAATCAAAAACAGAAATTATCTGATCATGAAAAGGTCTATCGTATTCACCCTGCTCCTATCTATTTTTGCCGGTCTTAAAATGGAAGCCCAAAACCCTCCGGGTACTGACATTTATATCTTCAATCTGAAGGAGGTAAAACGCAGAGTCAAGATTACGAACCCCTGGAATATTACCAACCGGGACAGCTACGACAACCAGCCTCATTTCCGCAATGCCAATGAGGTGTTTTTCACCTCTGCCCAGCCTGATGGACAAACAGATATTATCCATTACAACCTGATGGACAGCACGTCTAAAAATGTGACCAATACACCCAATACCAGTGAGTACTCAGCCCACATGTTGTCTCGTACCAAATCGTTTGTAGTAGTACGTGTTGAAGAAGACGGAAAGCAGCGACTCTGGCAGTTTCCCATCGATGGTCAGGAGTCTCCCAAACTTATGTTTGAAGAGCTGGAACCAGTGGGTTATCATGCCTGGGCCAGTACAGAAGTAGCCATGTTTATTCTGGGTGACCCCAACTCACTTATGCTGTCGAGCACTAAGGTGCGTAACGACCGCAAGCTGGAAGAAAACATCGGCCGAACCCTTAAGACCAGAGGCAGAAACTTTCTGTTTTCAAAGAAAACTGAAAAGGGTAATCAGGAGATCTTTATGATTGCCGGCCGTGGTGATAAAATCAGACGCATGACGGTGACGCCTAAAAATGCCAATGACTGGGCCGTGACACCACAGGGCACCTACCTCACAAGTGTGGGCAGCACTATCTGGAAAATTAACCCTGCTTTTGACAGCGCCTGGTCTCAAATTCTTGACCTAAAAGATTTGGGCGTTGAAAACATTACACGAATTGCGGTAAGTCCTGACAACACGAAAATGGCACTGGTAGTAGACCGTTGAACCATATTGGGTTTTTAAATACAAAAGTTTTTAAGAAATTCGACCTGATTTTTCTTAACCACGCGGCAATCCATACGAATTAGTCGTATTATTGCTTTAATTGCGGCTTCAATAATAAAGCCTAACACAAAGAACCTACTATGTTTAAGACCTACACGTTCCCTAGTGTATTTGAGGGTAACATTACAGACCTTAGAAACGTATCCCCCGACCTTATCAACGGTATTAAAATATTTCACAATGGTGACGGGTATGTCATAGGAAATCTGGCCTTAACAGAAGGTGTTTCTCCTCATAGAAACATAAACAGTGCCCCTGATGAGCTGGATTACAACATCCTGTTAAAATCCGGTCTGCTTATCGCCAATCAGCGTCTCGGCAATCCATTGACAATCACTACAGGTTTTCCTTTTTCTACTTTCCAGTTGTATAAGGAAATGGCCTCAAACCTGATCAACAATCAGCATGTGATTGAATACGATGCCGCTACTTACGGAGGAGGTTCTAAGAAAAATGTACAGGTCGATATAGACAACGTGCAGGTGATTCCTGAAGTAATCGGTTGTGCCATTGCCCTGAGAAAGGGAATGACCAACGCCACAGGCAATTTCTTTGTAATGAGCCTTGGTTACGGTACGCTGGAAGGTCTCTTGAGTACTGAAGGTGGTATTGTACAAAGAACCTCTCTTTCTACTTACGGACTGCGTTATGCAGTAAACCTGCTGGAAAAAGAGCTTTCAAAGCAGTATTACCTTGAATTGAAAACGGAACATCAGATTGATGCCGCCTTCCAGAAAGGTGTGATCTTCCTGAACAGAAAGCGTATTGACATTAAGCCACTGAGAGACAAAGTGCTGAGACAGTACTACGAAGATGTAATCTCTCCGGCAATGAGAAAGGCTTTCAACGATAATGACTTTACACTCTCTCATGTAATGTACCTTGCCGGAGGCGGTGCTATGTACCCTGAACTGGTGAATTGCTTTAAGCAGGAATTCCAGGACATTCTGGATCTGGAAGTTGCTCACGAACCACAGGCACTGGCCAGCAGAGGCTATTGCATCAACTCTTCTCAGCTCAATGGAGGCGTGAAAAGCACAGCCGTAGGACTTGATATTGGTAATGCATCTACCATCGTATCAATGTTCGATGAAAACAATCTTAGTTCTGAAACCAGTATACCGGCAGACTACTAATTCATGGCGAGAGACTCAGTAGCATCAAATCATTCGGTCAATATCACACAGATCAAAACAGGGTCTGTAATCACCGGCAATATGAAGTCCAAACACAGTATACGTGTGGATGGCTATGTGGCAGGTGACCTGATTTCTGAGGAAAAGGTAATCATTGGGGTTCATGGTGAGATCGGAGGCAACCTGCATGGTGCAGATATCACGATCGAAGGCTATGTGAATGGAGATGTACTTACGAAAGGCTCCCTGCATGTAGCCAGTAAGGCGGTGATTCTCGGCAGAATCTTTTCGAAGGAAATATCTATTGAAAAGGGGGCTGAACTCAACGGCCAGGTAAATGTGGGCGTGGAAGTAGAGATTCCTGATCTGGATACTAAAGCCCCGCCAAAGCAGCAGCCCGTCAAGAAAATAGAACCTGCCAAGCCAGCTCAAAAGCAGGCTTCAGGAGACAATTACGGAACAGTGGCCTGGTAAACAGGCCTTTTTTCTTTTCTGCTTTTCCCCTCCCCTTTCTTATTTTATATTTGCCCCCCATAATTTCAGGGTAACATGAACCAGTTAATACAAGAATTGCAATGGAGAGGTATGATTCACGATATCATGCCCGGCACCGAAGATCAGCTCTCTAAAGAAATGACGACCGGTTATGTAGGCTTCGACCCTACGGCTGATTCACTGCATATCGGTAACCTGGTACCTGTGATGTTACTCGTACACCTACAGCGGGCAGGGCATAAACCGATCGCTCTGGTAGGAGGAGCTACCGGTATGGTAGGCGACCCCTCAGGCAAGTCTTCAGAGCGCCCCATGCTCTCGGAAGAGCTGCTGAACCACAATCTGCAGTGCCAGGAGAAGCAATTGAGGCAATTTCTGGATTTTGACTGTGGTGAGAATTCGGCTGAGATTGTAAACAATTACGACTGGTTTAAAGACTTTAGCTTCCTCGGCTTTATCAGAGATGTAGGTAAGCATATCACGGTAAACTACATGATGGCCAAAGACTCTGTAAAGAACAGGCTGGAAACCGGCATGTCTTTTACTGAGTTTACTTACCAGCTGGTGCAGGGCTATGACTTTCTGCACCTCTACCAAAACCACAACTGCAAGATCCAGATGGGTGGGTCAGACCAGTGGGGTAATATTGTGACGGGCACTGAGCTCATTCGCAGAAAGGCACAGGGTGAAGCTTTTGCCATGACCGCTCCCCTGATCAAAAAGGCAGACGGTTCTAAGTTTGGTAAGTCAGAAGGAGGCAATGTATGGCTCGATAAAGAGAAGACCTCCCCCTACAAGTTCTACCAGTACTGGCTCAATGCTTCTGATGAAGATGCTGCCAACTTTATTCGCATTTTCACTTTACTGAGTGAAGACGAAACAAAGGAGCTGGAAGCTGCTCATGCTGAAGCTCCCCATACGCGTACTTTGCAGAAGGCTCTGGCCAAAGATATCACCATCCGCGTACACTCCGAAGAGGACTACGAGATGGCCGTAAAAGCCTCAGGAATCCTTTTTGGCAAGTCTACCTCAGAAGACCTCGAATCGCTTGATGAAGCCACCCTACTGGCTGTTTTTGAAGGTGTACCCCAGGTAACTATAAGCCAGGAAGACTTTGATGCTACTACCAGCCCTATCGACCTGCTCTCAACCGTGACTGAAAGCGTGATTTTCAAATCCAAGGGAGAGGCCCGTAAGATGATTCAGGGTGGCGGTGTAAGCATTAACAAGGCAAAACTTCTGGACATCAATGAATTGCCTCAGATTAACCTCTTAAAGGATAGGTATTTTCTTGTACAAAGAGGAAGAAGAAACTACTTCCTCGTTACCGTAGCTTCATAATCAGGAGCGACCATCCAACACATATTGCGGTGCTGATGGCATAAATCTGCTCTATTGCTGATAAATTGGGCTATTATGCGCGTTCACTAAATACTTTACTCTTTTGGTAAACCCGTTAAGGTAACTCAACATTCGCAACACTATGAATTTACGCTCTGAGCAGGCCGGCACGACCTGGACTCCTCTAAAGAATTTTTTGCTTCGATTCGGCTTTCTTTACTGGGTATTCTACATTTTTCCTTATGGCTTTGAATACCTGAACTGGCTCACACCTGACGATATTTCTCCCTGGACGGGTATTACCCAGTGGTTTGGTGAAACCTTTCTGGGCTGGACTTTTGACCCGGAAAGATTACGCAAAGGCTTTGACACCAAATACGACTTCGCGCGCTTTATACTCATTGCGGCATTGTCATTTATATTAACAATCATCTGGCTTTTTGTAGATGCCCGCAGACGCTGGCATTACAGCCCTAAGCTCAACAGTCTGTTGAGAACCATCCTGCGATACCATGTAGGCTTCACCCTTTTTCTTTATGGTATTGCTAAAGTCTACCTCTATCAGTTTGGCTATATGGGCCTGGACCGTATGGACAATGCAGTAGGCAATAACAGCCCCATGGGTTTTCTGTGGCTCTTTATGAGCTACTCTCCTACCTACAACATCGGCACCGGCCTGATAGAAATGATAGGAGGTGTGTTGCTGCTTTTCAGGCGTACCACTTTGCTGGGAGGCATTGTTTGCTTTGTGGCTATGGCCAATGTGGTCCTGATAGATATCGCTTATGATGTCACGGTAAAAATGTTTGCGATTCACCTGACACTCATGGTGATGGTATTGCTGCTGGATGATGCCAAAAGGCTCTTCAATGTGCTGCTGTTTAACAGAGCCACCTCACCCCATCGGGAGCTACCTCTTATTAATAACCCGAAGTATCGCATCCCCGGTTATGTAGTCAAGACCCTTCTCATCGGCTACATACTGATTGCCACTTTGCAATTTTCAGGGGGAATCAGAGACACCCGGATCAGTAATCGCGAGAATGCCGTACTGCACAATAAGTACGTAGTTGATCAGTTTGTCATCAACCAGGACACCCTGCCACCTCTGAAAGGTGATGCCAACCGCTGGGACGAAATGATGGTGGGTTCTTCCTATTCGCCCACCCGCATGTCTGTTAAAGATATGACAGGAAGAAGTCGATTCTATGTCTATGAAGCAGATACTGTAAATAAGACATTCGTCTTTTATTCACGAAGAGACAGTACCGACCGCTATGAAATGCGCTATTCACAACCCTCCGAAGAGCAGTTTATCATGGATGGTATCCATAAGACCGATACACTGCATATTGAAATGAAGATCTTCAGCCGCGAAGACTACGGTTTAGGCAGTGGCAAAATCAACTGGGTGCGGGATTTGTAACCAAAACAAAAAGAGGCTGTCTCAAAAGTATTCAATCGTTACGAAGGTAGTCAGGTAATCTCCTCGTGCGACCCGGAAATAAAGGTCGGGGTTACTTCATTTTATTTGTAATGACGACTTATTTGGTTTTGAAACAGCCTCCTGCTCAATCCGGGGGATTACTACTCTGCCTTTTTGAGCTTATAGGCTCCATTGATATTATCGATATAAATGAGATAATCCCTGAAAAAGCTGATACCAATTCTTGGCTGACTTGATGTATTAATATTCACCGCTACATCCTCAAAGCTGAAGCTCCCCAGTCTGACCTGCGGGATAACTCCGACTTTCTCTGTTATTCTCTGAAGTCCTCCCAGAGTATAGCGCTCTCTTTGATTATCTGCCAATGGTATTTGATCTGCCAGTTCTTTCGCCAGCTTTGACCCCTCTGGCAGGTTAATAACTGAGGAGCTACCGAAGTCTATAATCACCTTGTGTCTATTGCCGTTGACTGAAATATAGGTATAAGGAGCCCCTTCCGACCTTAAGAGTTCAATTTCTTCAAAAGAATCATCCGCCAGGTCAGCATTAGACACTTCCAACGACTTGTTCGGGTAATCTATCAGCCAGTTTGCTTTACTGATAATCGGCTGGCCGATGATTCCTCCAAAACCGGGAATCTGCTCTTTTAAGCCTGCCAGGTCCCCATTAAGTGCATTGGTATTCTTGAAGGTCACCCCACCCAGCTCAAACGAATACAGTACTTCTTTCCCAAGACTCATTTTTCTCTTTGAGGCACCTGAGTACCTGGCTGTCTTTCCCTGGGTATTACCTCGCTGGACTATAGTCAGGTCTGCTCCGGTATCGAAAAGAAAGTTCTTCACATCTCCATCTACTGTGGCTTCTAAAACAATCACTGATTTTTTTGTAGTGAAATCAAGTTTTGCATAAAAGTTACCAGGCTCAACAGTTCCTGTTTTCTGAAGATTTGTAACTGAACAACCTGACCAGAGCAGGCAGAGGGACAAAGCCAGCCCCCTGACTGTTGTTGTATACTTCATAGAGTCAATTTAATCCTCCCTGGGGTCAGTAATTATAATTTCATCCATCTCAATGGCACTCACCTGGAAGTAGCCCAGAGCACCGTTAGAAAGATTATTTCGTGGATTAGCCGGTGGCGGACTGAACATTCCTCCATCATTGTTGATGATATTGAACAGGTCATTGTAATAGATGAAAGCTTCCCGGGTGATGCTGTACATCTCCACTCTCACCAGGTCATCCAGGGCATAAAAACCGGCAATCGGTAAGTCATCTATCGCCTCTCCGATGAATTCATCCTCAGCGAAATAAATATCCTCCTCATTGTCCTTTATCAGCTCATCGTTGCTATAGAATTTAAAAAGATAATGGTCTACCCTATCCTGTGGTTCCTGGGCGTAAAAGAGCACTTCAAAGAAGTGTTCTTCCTCATCGGGATCGGCCAGTTCATCTTCGTTCACAATTACGGTCAGTGAATCAATCTTGGTCACCGGCATAAGTGTTTCCTGAGCCGTGTAGCTCTCACCATCTACCGTTACAGACATGGTATAGGTATTTCCTACCACTCCTGCATAGGGCGTTTCCGGCAGGTATACTCCATCCAGCTCAGGCAGGTTTTCAGGGTTGTGCAGGTAGCGCACTTCACCACCTGCATTATCGTTGACCACCACTACAGCATTGCTGATGCCTTCGGCCAGTCCTCCGGAATAGAAATCTCGGGATTTGGTCAGTTTAATATAGTTCAGGTCCTCGGTGGTGGTAATCAGGCCCTCTATCACCACTTTGGCTTCAGATGGATCCGTATCAAGTCTCACGGTTTGCTCGCAGGCAAAGAAGCTGACCAGGATCAGACCGAATAAGTATTTTGATATATGTTTCATGGTGAATTTGATTAGAATTTGATGTTATAGGTAACTGAAGGGAGTAAAGGAAAGAGATAGATCATGCGCGCCTCTTTTGAGGTGCCATCGCCCACAATGTCTCCATCATCATTTTGCTGAACACGGGTATAAAGCGAGAATGGATTTTTACGGCTGTAAGCATTGTACAGGGCAAACACCCAGGAAGTCTCGTACTTCTTCCCTTTGTTCTTACGCGGAGTCAGCGTAGCACTCAGATCCAGGCGATGAAATGCCGGCAATCTGTAGCCATTGCGCTCAGTGATCACGTCAGCAATATAGCCATCGCCCCACTGATAGGTACCCGAGGGTACTGTAGTGGGTTTTCCGGTACCATAAGTGAAGCTTCCACCAAACGACCACTTATCGTTGTAATCATAGGTAGCCAGCATATTAAAGCTGTGTCTGCGATCGTGATTGGCCAGGAAAGTCCTGCTCAGGTTTACTCCGTCAATAGTTCTTTCCGCTTTGGAAAGTGTGTAGCTGGCAAAGCCTGTAAGTGCTCCTTTTTTCTTTTGTACGAATACCTCAAGACCATAACCTGTTGCCTCTCCCTGGCGATATTCAGTGGCGAGATCCGTATTGAAGAAGAGTTGGGCATTGTCTGCAAAATCCGTCACATTATCCATCTTCTTGTAGTAGGCCTCGACAGATACTTCGTAGGTATTGTCCTTGAAGTTTCTGAAATAGCCAGCTGCAATCTGATCGGCCAGCTGAGGCTTCAGGTAGTAGCTACTGGGTGCCCAGGTATTGAAGGGCAAGGGTACGGTACCACTACTGATCAGGTGAGTATTCTGCACCATGCGGTTATAGCTCAGCTTGACAGAGCTTTGCGGATTCAGCATGTAGCGCATGGAAAGCCTCGGCTCAAAGTTCACGTAAGTTTTGATGGGCTCCAGTCGGCCAAAAGAAAGCGTATCGATACGGGTCGGATTCACATTATCCAGGTCATTTTCATAGAGGTAGACATCTCCCTTTCCTACACTCTGGAAAATAGAGAGCCTGGCTCCGTATACAAAGGTCAGCTTGTCGGAAATGCTATGCTGCGCTCCCAGATAGAAGGCATGATCGAGAGCGTACTCATTCTGTAGCTCGGTTTCTTTAAAGATCGACCCCTCCTTAGGTACAATCTTTCCCGGAGCAAATCTTCTGTAAGTAAAATGGTAGCCGAAGTCAAGTTCCAGCCTTGGGTTCACGTAGTAATTCAGGTCGTTTTTAAGGCTGTATTCCTGCAGGTCAGAATCCCAGGTAAAACCATCCGCTGCACTGGTAGATTCCAGCCCGTAATCGAAGTTAGAAGCAATAAGCGAGGTATTGCTGAACAGCTTATCATTAAAAAGGTGGTTCCAGCGGAAGGTGGCCGTACGGTTACCCCAATCGAAGCCAAAATCATCGCCAAAACTGAAGTCGTCACGACCTGAATAGAGTGAAAGGAAAAACCTGTTTTTGTTATTGGCCCTCCAGTTCACCTTGGCATTGATGTCATAGAAGTATACCAGGTTATCATTGTCGGCCGCTCTCAGAAAAAGGTCGACATAAGATCTGCGGGCAGAAATCAGGTAGGAACTTTCGTTCTGTTTGATAGGCCCTTCCAGAGAAATATTACTGGCCAGCAGACCAATTCCCGCTTCGCCCTCAAACTCTTTGTTGTTACCGTCTCTTGTACGGACGTCCAGTATGGAAGACAGTCTGCCCCCGAAACGAGCCGGAATTCCTCCTTTATAAAGCTCTGAGTCTTTGATGATATCAGCATTGAAGACTGAAAACAGTCCGAATAAGTGAGAAGGATCATATACCGGAGCCTCATCAATCAGGATCAGGTTCTGGTCGGCACTACCTCCTCTTACAAAGAAGCTGGAAGTTCCCTCCCCTGCTGAAATTACACCGGGAAGCAGTTGAATGGTTTTGATAATATCCGGCTCTCCGAAGAGTGCCGGCAGCTTCTTAACCTGATCGATATTGAGCTCATTACGGCTCATTTGTATGCTGGTCACATGTTCTTCCGGTGCCTTTCCGGTAACCACTACCTCCTCCAGTTCTACAGACTCTTCTTCCAGAGAAATGTTCTGAGAAATGTCTTTGTCGAGTACCACCTGCATTTCCACTGCCTCATAGCCGATGAAGCTGTAGCGAATGGTATAGGTACCCGGTGCCAGAGTGAGGGAGTAGAAGCCATAACTGTTGGAGATCACCCCGTTTTTGAGCTCCTTGACATATACCGTTACGCCAAGAAGCTCCTCTCCGTTGGAGGCATCTCGCACATAGCCATTGAGGGTGTATTTCTGTTGGGCAAATGCCGCTACTGCGCATAGCATTGCCAGTATTGCGAAAAAAGTTTTACGCATTTTAAAAATGAGTTTTTGATGTGTTGTTGTTGATGTTGTTCTCTTCTGAAGCCTTCCTTTTGAATGCTCCACCCCTGTGACGACCCACCGGGGTATTACACGTAGAGCAAAACAAAAATTCTACCAATAGGTCGAATAAAAAGCCAAAAGGTTTCAAAAAAGGGCTAAAAAAGGCCATTATTTTTTTCGACAGCCCATGAAAAAAGGGCGCAGACTCACGCCTACACCCTTAACCAATCCAAAACTCTACTCTTTAATCCGCGACTCGCGGCTATTTATCTTTTTTCAGCAATTCTCTCAGCTTCTTATTCTCTTCTTCCAGCTTCTCTATCTTTTTGTTCATTTCAATCAGATAGAGTGTTACTTCCTCTACTTTCTTTAAAAGTGTAGCATCCATATTGCCCAGGTCAATCCCCTTTTCTTCCACTTCTTTGGCAGAGGGTACTTCAGGCAGGTGCTTGTTGTCTTTGACAAAGGCTTCTACTTCGCTGAGCGGTCTCAGTCTGAACTCAGGCTCAAAGACATAGTCAGGCCAGCCCTGACCGGGAGTGGCCGTAACAATGAGCTTGGTAGCTTCCGCCTCACCATTTATAATCAGATCTCCACCGATGTCTCCTCCATTGGCGAAATGAAACGAGTTAAGGTCTACCCAAAACGGCACCAAACCATTTGCTCCATTATAAAAGACCCTATCATTTATCTTGTTATACCCCCATCCTCTGCCTTCAGAAAATTTATACGCCAGCGTTGTCATTTCTCCGGAAACATCATTATGCTCCAATACCTTTATATTACCATCAATTACAGTAACTCCTCTGACTTCAAGTTTACCGGCTGGTACATCATTACCGGTTCCGATCCCTACTCTCCCTGAGGTGAACTGGATATCTCCTGAGTTATCTGTCCAGGGTGTGGTAAGAGTCGAAAGCAATGGTGTTCCATCTGCCAGTAAATATTCAGTAGCTGCTACTTTACCATTTATGGTGAGGGCAGAGTTGGCCTCGAGGGTAGTAGTATTGATACCTACTTTTCCATTATCAAACTCACCGTAAATCAGCGAACCTCCCGTTTGAGAAACCTCATCATTACCAATGTAGAGCCTGTTAGATGCCAAAGCAGCTCCATTACCCGCATTATATCCGATAAAGACATTCCTTTCTCCCTCGGAGTCATATCCTGCCCGATAGCCAATTCCGACATTCTGCGAGGCGTTGACACCTACTGCACCAGCTTCGGTTCCCAAGTATGTATTACCTCCTGCCTGATTAGTGTTCTCTCTACCAGCACCATGACCAACCATGACATTTCGCATACCCAGTAGTGACTCTTTTCCTGCCTTATCTCCTATCAGCGTGTTGTAGCTTCCATTGTTACGTAGTCCTGACTGATATCCCATGTAGGTATTCGATAAACCTGTAGTATTGCCCTTACCACTGGAATGTCCGATAAATGCGTTGTTACTGCCTGTGGTGTTAATATTTCCGGCAACATACCCCATAATGGTATTGTTATTCCCGGTTGTATTAGCTCCCCCTGCTACGTAACCAAAGACGGTATTATAAGCTCCTTCAGTATTGTCGGAACCTGCAGATCTACCAAAAAACATATTCCTTTCACCGGTCATAGAAGAATTACCGGCTGCATGTCCAAAAGCGATATTTCGCGCGACAGAAGAGTAAGTAAGAAAATCATCCCCATTTCTGGTAATGACAACATCTGTATCAAGTTTTAAGGCTCCGGTAAGGTTTAAACCACCTGCTACCGTCAAGGCAGAGTTGGCATCGAGTGTAGCAGTTCCTATCCCCACCTTACCCGTGTCGAAAGTAATATCTGATGAAGAGGCTGTCCATGGTGTAGTGATCGTGGAGAGTAAGGGGGTGCCATCTGCCAGCAAGTATTCAGTAGCCGCTACCTTGCCGTTTATAGTGAGTGCAGAGTTTGCTTCCAGGGTAGTGGTATTAATCCCTACTTTACCATTGTCAAATTCACCGTATACCAAAGCTTCTCTCAAAGAGGCGCGCTTGTTGGCAATGTACAGACGATCTGATTCATCAGCCGCTTCAAGACCGGCTTCATAACCCAGAAAAACATTATAATTACCATTAGCTGCGCTTCCTCCTGCCTGCGTTCCGAGTGCCACATTTCCCTCTCCTTCCAGTGCCTCACCTGCGCGGTAACCAATGGCGATATTGCTACTACCATTGATACTGTTATTACCTGCCTCCGTACCTATGAATGTATTTCGCCCGGTTGCACTGCTGTTATTCTGCCCTGCCAGATATCCAATGGCCACATTTTCGTTGGCCAGAGCCCCTGCTGATCCTGCATTGCTTCCTAAATACACATTCTTCGCTCCATTGTTTGCTGAACCCGCTGCATAGCCTAAGTATGTATTATTAGCTCCGGTTGTATTGTCCAGACCAGCGACATTTCCAAAAAAGGCATTCTTATCGCCTGATGTGTTCTTATCACCTGCACTATAACCAAAGAATGAGTTATTAGAGGCTGTGTTATTCCTTCCAGCCCATGTTCCTACAAAAGTATTTCTGATACCAATCAGGTTGGACTTACCTGTTTCATTACCCACAAACACGTTTTGCCCACCTGTATCATTGAGTGAACCAGCCATAAGTCCCACAAACACGTTACTATTACCTGTTGTATTGCTCTTACCTGCCTCATAGCCAAAAAATGAGTTGGAGGAAGCCGTAGTGTTGGCAGTACCGGATCTTGAACCCACAAAAGTGTTGTTCCCGCCAGTCGTATTTAATCGTCCGGCTGAATTTCCAACAAACACATTATTATTACCGGTTGTATTGGCTCTTCCCGACTCATTTCCAAAAAATGAATTTGAATGCCCCGCTGTATTATACCTGCCCGTCTCGGCACCGAAAAAACTGTTAGCTCCACCTGTAGTGGTAAGGCGGCCAGCGCCAAAACCAAAGAATGAGTTCTTAGATCCGGTATCATTGGAAGTACCGGCAGCTGCACCAAAAAATGCGTTAAAATTACCAGTTGTATTACTTTTACCACTCTCATTACCAAAAAAAGCATTGTTACCTCCTGTCGTATTGGCTGAGCCGGCAGAAATCCCATAAAAGGCATTACTAGTTCCACTGGCTGAAGCAAAAGGAAGTCCATTGAGTGTAATACCAAAGTCGGTATCCAGCATGAGGTCTCCTCTCAGGGCAAGGCTTCCGCCAACCGTAAGAGCTGCATTCGGATCAATCGTAGCTGTGCCTATCCTTACCAACCCATTTTCATCAATATGAAAAGGGGCCGTTGTACCAGTGAGGTTACCGGTATAATAACCGATCTGAAAACCGCTGTATAATCCGCTCACCAGCTCCCAGGTTTTGTTAGCGACAGTGTCTGTGAGTTGTAGCTTGCTTCCCGCCTCGTTTTGAACATCTACATTGCCCTTTACCGCTATCTGGGCATTGACTACCAATGTGCTAAAAAGTCCGAGCAGCACTACTAGAAAAAATCTTTTCATTGTATGAGATTAGTTTTGGATTCTTAGGCTTAGTGGATGGTTTGATCAAAAGGTGAGCATAATACTCCCACTTATTTTGAAACAATATTCCGGGCTACTCAACCACTTGTCTGCGCAGCTGTGAGAGACTGATTTTATCCAAAAACATTGTCTGAGAACAGTCCCTGCCGAGCTACAGCAGGGCTTAGAAAACCTTTGCCGCCTACTCCTTCAGTAGACTCTACATAGCGGGCGTTGAGGGGAAAACAAAATGCCAATCTGTCAATCCACCCCATTCTCAGGGAACTTACCTGTTTTGGTGCGGTAAAAGGCTCTGATGGTTTCAAAGTCTTCTTCTATGTTGCCAGAAGGATAAATGGTCGGACCTATACCGGCACGCTTCTCTTTGTAATCCACAAAGCCTACGACTATCGGCACACCAGCCTTTAAAGCGGTATAGTAAAAGCCTGTTTTCCATTCTTTCACATACTTGCGGGTACCTTCAGGTGTCACAATGACAAAAAGCGGATCATGCTTCTCAAAAAGTTCTGCCATTGCCTCTACGGTGCTCTTTCTGGGCTCTCCCTCCTTTTTAGCTCTTCGGTCTATGGGAATCGCACCCATACTCTTGAGCATCCAGCCCAAAGGACCTTTGATGAACTCCTTTTTGATGGTGTAGCGCAGTGGCACCCGCAAAACGTAAAATGAAGCCCTGGCCCAGATAAAATCCCAGTTACTGGTATGAGGTGCCGCTGTCATCACTCCCTGAGTTACTCCCTCCGGCAGTTCTCCTTCTATCTTCCAGCCCTTAAGCCAGAACCACAATTTTGACAGCAAATACATCATAAGTCATAGCCCCGTAGTATGGGGAGGCCCAAAGGTATCATAGATATGGGAGAAACGATCCATTGACCTGACTCAATTTATACCGGCCTGCCCGATAGGTTTGTAAACCACGACAAAACCACTAAATCCATTCAGGAGATGTATGAATCAGACCATCGCCTAATTGCTCGTCCCTGCACAAATAAAAAACCGATCAGACAAACTTAAAACCATTAAAACCAGATAATCACCAATAGCATATAATCAAAAATCGATCACCACTGATCTGTCTGTCTATAAAGTAAAGGGTTAAGACCCTGCCATTACTTCAAAACAACAAATCGATTATGAAAAGAACTCATTATAAAACCTTAACCGTTAAGGGCTTTTTAGCCTTGTGTTTACTTTTTACATTTTCCTGTGACAACCTGGATGAAGTACTTCCTGAAACAGGCGAGGAGATCGGTATCGGAGAGACTCCGGGAGAATCACTGAAGATTCTGGTAGATGCCACACATGACGGAGGAGTCTGGTGGTTTCCGCAAAGCGGCACTTTTGTACAGGAACAATACCATCAGGGTACCCAGCTGGCCAGTTATCTGAGAAATAGCGGTTTTGTGGTAGACGAGCTGGGAAGGAATACCACCATCAGCGATGAGGTACTGGAAGGTTACAGCATCATTATTCGGGCGGGTGGCTTTAGTGACTATGCCGAAGAAGAAATACAGGCTTACGAAAAATCCCTCAACAGGGGCATCAAACTACTGCTGCTTTCAGACCATAAAACGCATGATACCAATGGAGATCGGCTGGCAGAAATGCTGGGTCTTGAGATAGTGGGAACTATCAATGAATACTATGCATCTAATGGGGCTCCCATGGCAGATGTGGTTGATTTTAGCGAGCATATCATCACCAGCGAAATCAAAGAAATCAACAACATTCCTGCAGCTTCTGCCCTGGTCAACGCAGAAAGTAACACGAACATCGAGGTACTGGGCAGGTTTTCTGATGAGGCCTTTGCTGATCTGAATTTTGATGGTGTGAGGGATGAAAATGAGCCTACAGGCATGGCCTTCATGGGCATTCTGAACCATCCCAGCTCCAAAATTTTCTTTATGACGGATATCAACACAATTCAGCGTGTGCCGGAAAAACTGATAGACAATATCAAAAACTGGATAAAGGAATAAGTACCTGGCTAATAGTTTTATTAAGAATTCAGGAGGCTCTTTACCGGAGCCTCATTTTTGTCCATCTCAAAAAGGTGATGGGTCGCTTCATAGCCGATATCAAAAATACCCTGGGCCTGTTTTAAATCGAAGGTACCGAAGGACCTGAGCTCCCGGGGCTCAATGAGTATATCGCAGTGCTTACGGCTGTTGTTCACATTGGCACTGAGGGCTACCATAGAGATACGCTCGATCATCTTTTTCATTCCGCTGAGGTTATCATCATGAATCACCGGCACCACGTTCACCCCTATTACAATGTCACAGGTTTCCTTCAGCACTTCAGCGGGCAGGTTATTTACAATGCCCCCGTCCACATAGAGTTGACCATTGATCTCTACCGGATCGAAAATAAAAGGCAGACAACAGGAAGCCATCATAGGCCTGATCAGGGGGCCTTCTGAAAAGACCTCTTTCTGCCCTGAATTAAGGTTGGTGGCTACTATACGAAATGGCAGCCGGGCATTTTCAAAGGAGTCATTTTCAAAGTACTTGCGAAACACCTCTTCGGCCTTGCTGATGTTGAACAGGCCGCGCCAGCTGAATGCGGGCCAGACGACCTTAAAAAGACTAGTGCCGGACACCTGTTTCATGGCCTCCTCAGGATCATAACCATTGGTATAAAAGGCTCCGGCTATGGCTCCGGCACTGGTGCCTGCTACCTCGTGTACCTCTATACCCAGCTCTTTTAGCGCTTTGAGCACCCCAAAATGTGCCAGCCCTCTTGCGCCTCCTCCCGATAATGCCAGTCCTACTCTCATGTTCTATTCAACTGTTTTCGAATATTGATGTTTACAGAATTTCACTCAGCGGGAAAGTTCGGTCAAGCCTTACTCCCTTCTCGGTATGTTTTACGGTACAGCACTGATTTATGGCGTCATGCTCCAGAAACAGGATATAGCCATTATCCGCTGCTTCTTTCAGGAAACTCCCTTTTTCTTCCAGGGTAATCAGCGGTCGGGTATCATAGCCCATGACATAAGGTAGCGGGATGTGCCCGGTGGATGGCAACAGGTCGGCCATAAAAACGATTGTATGTTCTTTGTACTGAATCTTCGGTAACATCTGCTTGTCAGTATGACCATCGGCTGTGATTACATCAAACTGATCAAAAGCATTCTCTCTATCCAGGTCGATAAAGTTCAGATGGCCACTCTCCTGCATAGGCATAATATTCTCCTTGCGGAAAGACGCCTTCTCCCTGGCATTGGGTTCGGTTGCCCATTTCCAGTGGTCTGCATTAGACCAGTACCGCGCATTCGGGAAGTGTAATTCCAAACGATCCCGGTCGTCACCTACGTAGTCTACTCCTCCTCCACAGTGGTCGAAGTGCAGGTGTGTCAGAAACATATCGGTGACATCATTCGGAGAAAACCCCGCTTGTTTGAGAGAGCCATCCAGCGAGTGGTCTCCGTGCAGGTAGTAATGACTGAAGAACTTAGCGTCTTGTTTGTTACCAATGCCGTTATCGATCAGAGTAAGCCGGTCACCATCCTCAATCAACAGGCACCTCATGGCCCAGGTACACAGATTCTTTTCATCAGCCGGGTTGGTGCGTTGCCATAGCGACTTAGGCACCACGCCAAACATGGCGCCACCATCCAGCTTAAAAAAGCCGGTATCAATCACATGTAATTGCATATTCTCCTCTATTTCAATTGCTCGTCCAATTTAGAGATCAAATAGCTGATATTCTCTAAAATCTCTTCGTAGAGTGCGAGTTTTTCATCATTGAGATCGGCCCAGTTGGCCAACAGGTTCTGGAACTCCGTATCTCTGACAAAAGCTTTATCGGGCTTGTTCTGAATGAAGTAATCCGTGTTTTTAGTGAGGTAGACGTTCATATGTTCATCCATAAAAGTCTGAATGATATTCAACATATGTTCGGTCTGGTAGGTGCGGATGCGAAAATACTGACCGATTTCGGTTCTCAAATCAAAATCCTGGATGATATCCAGCTTACCGCCACTCTTTAAAATCTCGAAGGTATTGTCATTGATCACCCAGTTATTCCGGTTGAGAAACGAGCCGATAAACCACTGGATAGAGTCATTGTCATACTGCTTCTTTCTCAGTATCTCTTTAAAGCTGTACACGCGCCTGGCATTGGCCTGATTGGCCTCTACCTGATAGACAAAGGCGGCACTGTCTGCAGCCAGGTCTGAGCGCAGGGTTTTCAGAAACTCCTGCTCCAGTCTTCTCTCCTTGCGCTCCTCACCCCAGTTGTTGAGCCAAAAAGCAATGGTAATCCCTACAATGACAATAAGGATTTCAAGAACTATGGATTGTATAGAAAACTTCTTCTTCGACATTATTTGAGCTTGCTCAGTTCACTGTCAATCCTGGCTACGAGGGCCTCTCTTTTCTCGCTTACCAGGGCATAGCCGGCTTCTCTCGTTCTGAGGAAGTTCATATAGCTACCCATGAGATTAATCGCCTTATTGGCCCGAAGCGCACTTACATCATCTACCCCGTCCCGCTGAGCTGAAAAACGCACATTGTCGATCACATAAGGGTAAATCATGTTGTCTACCAGATTTCTGATCACACCGTCAAGGCGCGCGATCTCCGCATACTGTACATCATACATATCGGCCAGGGCTGACTTGATCTCAAAGTTGTGGATGAGGTTAAGGTTACCTGAGTTCACCAAAGAGATGTAGGTGCCGTTTTTAGGGTAAAAATAGGGAGCCGTATAGGTGCTGGTGACGTGGTGCCTTTTAAACACTTCCACTTTGCGGTTGGTAAACAAGAATTGAAAAGTTTCCCCTACGTAATTCCAGATTACTCTGGACGAATCCATGACTACCTTCATATCCTCCCTGTCCTGCATAAGGTCTGTTTTGAGTGACTGCAGATAGTTGATCTCCAGCTGCCTGTTTTTACTCTTTTCAGACCAGCCTTCCAGGGCAAAAGCAATGGAAATACCAATAATCACTACCAACAGCTCTATAAAATGGGTTCTCCACTGAATCTTGTTCTTACTCATATCAAAAGTTACTTACCTCAGTTTTGACCAGCTCTAAAATCTCCCTGCTATAATTACTCGCCTTCATATATCCCTCCTTCATATTCACCAGCTGACCTTCCAGGCCTGCAAATGTATTTCGGTTCTCACGCAGGTCGAAAAACCGCCTGTCCAGCTTCTCGGCAAAGGTATAATCTGAGTATTTCAGCTGTATGGGTGTGACATATTTTTCCAGATAGGCCGCATGCAGCTCATTGAGAAAATGGATATCATCCATTTTATGCTCATAGTGATACACAATACTTTTTCTCAGTTCGAAATTGGAAAGTTTATCCAAGTCACCGGAAGTTTTCAGCGAGTTATAGCCAATACTTCGGGGCTCTGTACTGCTCACCCAACCTGCCCTAAGCAACAGAAAATTCAGGGAATCATTCCCGACATCCTTATCTCTGATCAGCTCATTCAGGCGTCTTACATAGTTCAGTGTGTTGCCTACATAGCCGGCAAACTCTTCAAAAGATTTAGCGTCTTTTTCCAGGTCATCCATCAGGCCTTTCAGGTGCTGTAGCTCTTCACCTTTCTCCTTCCGGTTGGCCGCATAGTTTTCGATAGAAAAAGCGATGGAAATACCAATGATTACTACCAACAGCTCTATCAGGTATTCGCTCCACCTTAATTTAGTTCTCGCCATCCTATTTGAGTTCTTCATTTATGGCCTCCAGCAGGTTTTTAGACGAATTCGTCATCCGCTTATACTCACTTACCTTAAAACTGATAATGTTTCTCCATCGGGCTACCATACTGCGAAAGCCCGGGTCTTTAAGCAATTTTTTATCCCCAAAATCTCTGTCAAAGATGGCCGATGAGTGCTCAGAGATATAGGTAAGCAGCCGGTCATAGTAGTCCGTATTTACATTGGAGATGTATTCTGACTGCTTGAAGTTATTTTCGTAATGGTTGACAATTTTCTTTCGCAGCTCAGCATTGGGAATATCTTCCAGCTTACCGGATGATTTGAGTGATTCATAGGTGGCATTCGTAATACGGCTGTTGGCCGAGCCGAACATGCGACTGATGGTCTTGTGCAATGAATCGCTTTCAAGCTCTTCGGCCCTGAGTTTTTTCAGTATGAAGTCGAGTTCATCTACCCTTCCCTGATTAATGGGGATTTGGCTGGACTCGAAGTTGCGGATATCGCGCTCCAGATCATCTTTGAACGAAATGAGTGCCAGCACCATCTGCCCGTCTTCCTTGCGCCTCTCGGCATATTTATCGATACCAAAGGCAATGGTGATGCCGAATATCACCACAATCAGTTCTACAAAGTGGTTTTTCCAGTTAATCTTGTTATCTGCCAAACTATAGCCGTTTCTTGAAAATTAACTAAAAACAAAAAGACCACAAAGCAGCTGCCTGTGGTCTCATTTATATAAGTTTTGAGGGGTAGCTTATTCTACCACTTCTCCCATATCGGAGAACTTCTCAATGCGTTTGTCAATTCTTTCGTCAGGATCCATCGCCATCAGCGCTTTCAGCTCTTCCAGAATCGTTCTTTTCATTTCAGCATACATCCAGTCGGGGTCCTGATGTGCCCCTCCCAGTGGCTCTTTCACAATGGCATCTACCAGGCCAAAGCCTTTCATATCGTCTGCCGTAAGCTTCAGTGCCTCTGCAGCCTGCTCTTTGTATTCCCAGCTTCTCCACAAAATGGAAGAGCAAGACTCTGGCGAGATCACTGAGTACCAGGTGTTTTCCAGCATCAGCACACGATCACCAATGGCAATACCCAGGGCACCTCCCGAGGCTCCCTCGCCAATGATAATGCAGATCACCGGTACCTTAAGACCAAACATATCACGGATATTTCTGGCAATTGCCTCTCCCTGACCGCGCTCTTCTGCCTCAAAGCCGGGATAGGCTCCGGGGGTATCGATCAGGGTTACGATAGGACGATTGAATTTCTCGGCAATACGCATCAGACGCAGGGCCTTGCGATAGCCTTCCGGATTGGCCATACCAAAGTTGCGCATCTGGCGCTGCTTGGTATTTCTACCTTTTTGCTGACCAATGAACATCACGGTTTGTCCATCCAGTGTACCAAAACCACCTACCATGGCTTTGTCATCCTTCACGGTACGGTCTCCGTGAAGTTCTATGAAATCGTCAGTGATATTGTATATATAATCTAAGGTATAAGGTCTTTCAGGGTGGCGGGAAAGTTGTACTTTCTGCCAGCGTGTAAGGTTGCCGTAGGTATCTTCCTTTAGCTTCTGAATCTTATCTTCCAGTGAAGAAATGGTATCAGATACATCTACCTTACTGCCTTCCGCAAGCTTCTTCATCTCTTCCAGCTTCTCTTCCAGCTCAAATATTGGTTGTTCGAATTCCAGCATAGGGACATTTTTGAAGGTACAAAATTAATATTAATCGACTACGCTGGGTAAAGTCAGGTGAAAAATTCGTCAGGCCCCTCCATTTTTACTACTTTTCCGTAAAAGGACATTTTATGACCTCCGAAGCACACCTGGCTACCATAAAGAACATCCTGATTTTTTTTATGGCGATTGCGATCATTCTGATCATCAAAACGCTGTCAGGACTGCTCATTCCACTGGCCTTTGCCATCTTCACTGGTATTCTGCTACAGCCCATCATTGCCTACCTGGAGAAGAAAAAGTGGCCCTATACCATATCCATCACCCTCATCACCCTGCTGACCGTAGCTTTCTTCTACCTGGTAGGACTGATTATCGTAGACACAGGTTCCCAGATTGTTTCTGAAAAAGACAAGCTTCTCGGGCAGATTGAAGCCAAAGTGGAATCCATGATTGTACAGTTCGATCACCTGCCTGGGGTAGACAAAATTGAAGTAACCAACTTTACCGAACTGATCAACAAAGTGGCTACCTCTGACTTTATTCTGAATACTTCAGGCGTGGTAGCGGGCCAGCTGGGCACCTTTACCTGGAATTTTATCCTGGCAACGATTTACCTGGTAGCCGTTCTGGGCAGTATTGTCCGCTATGAAAAATACATCCACTACCTGGAAGGTGATGATGACGTAGGGCAGAAACGCCTGGTCAAGGCCTTTGTAGAAGTGCGCGACTCGATCGTAAGCTACATGAAAGTAAAGTTCCTCACCAGCTTCTGTACCGGAGTTTGCTTCGGGTTGATCTGCTGGGCCTTCAAAATAGACTTTGCTCTCTTCTGGGGCTTTTTCGCCTTTATGCTCAATTTCATTCCCACGGTAGGCTCCATCACCGCTACTATCCCCCCTATTTTGCTGGGACTTATCCAGATTGACTCGGGAGGCACCTATACCTTCTTTATTATACTGCTGATCTCCACACAGTTTGTCTGGGGTAATGTGATAGAGCCCCTGGTAATGGGCTCCTCTGTAGCGCTGAACACCGTCACGGTAATTCTCGGACTGGTGGTCTGGGGCTATATCTGGGGTGTATCCGGTATGCTGCTTTCCGTACCACTGATTGTGCTGGCCCGGGTAATTCTGGCCCAGATGCCCGATGCGGATATGATCGTAAAGCTGATGGGGCGCAGTGAGTTGAAAAAAGATTAATCGCCTTTACCATCCATTTGAATTTTTGAATGCACTCTTTTGAACACCAGGCCATGGCCACGCAATTTCTGATTCGTATTGAAAACGAAGCAGAAGACTATGCTGAAAACGCAGCCATTCAGTGCTTCCAGCTACTGGATGCCCTGGAAGCGAAGCTCAGCCGCTTTGTAGCAGACAGCGATATCAGCCGCATTAATAAAATGGTCCATGAAGATCAGCTGCCGCTGGATACCGAAACCTGGCAGGTGATACAGCAGGCCATACAGGTACAGCAGTGGACCTCGGGCACCTTTGATATTGGCGTGGCCGAGCATATGGACATCTTCAGAGCTGCAAAACAAGGCATTCTCAATGAGTTTGAGATGAACCAGGCCCTTGGGCAGGCACAGGAAGCCAAAATGGGATCCAGTATTTACCTGAGCCCGGATAGCCCGGTGATCTACTGCATTCAGCCCGGTATGCGCTTTGACCTGGGCGGCATAGGCAAAGGCTTTGCCCTGGATCAGCTCGCTGTTTTACTGGACGATCTGGAGGTAACCACCTATAGCATCAGTGCCGGAGACAGTACCGTAATGGTAAAGAACGAGCCCGCTGTAAAACCCCACTGGATCTATGACATTACCTCCGCCACCGAAAGGAAAAAACTGAGTCTGAGCAATGTAGTAGTGAGTGCCTCGGGCACCTTTCACCAGGGCAACCATATCTTCGACCCCAGAACGGGAAGTAATACGGCAGTTTCTGAATTTGACCGCATCTGGGTGGCTGCTGAAAATGCCGCTTATTCCGATGCGTTTTCCACCGGACTCTTTTTGCTGTCAGTCGAAGAAATTAAGGAGCTGGTCGACAGCCTTACAGAAATTACATGGGTGGCTTACAGCAAGGAAGGAAAACTTCACTTTTTAAGCCGAAATCCCTTAAATTTCGTGGCTTAATCGGCTTAACGCGCTGGATTTCATTTTTAACCCTCAAAAACTCACTGGCCTATGACTACAGGTAAGACTAACAGACGAAATTTTATTAAGACCTCTACCCTCTTCGGAACGGGGCTGGTTTTAGCCAATCCGTTTAGCATTACCGCTAAACCGCTGATGGCAGCTGACAAGGTAAATGTAGCCGTAGTAGGTTGCGGAGGCCGTGGTGGCGGGGTC
>DIYF01000116.1:0-5040 GCA_002427745.1 Roseivirga sp. UBA6061
GTAGCAGGCATTGTCAACGAACCTGACCATTATCTCTATAGCAGTGCCATCGACTATGCGGGAGGCAAGGGATTGGTTAATTTAGAATTGATGTAATGACTGCGTTGCAAACGCAAAAACCCTACATTCTCGTTACAAACGAGAATGAGAAAGGGATACTTTGCATACTATACCCAGATAGATAAAATGATTGAGCTTGAGGATTTCATTACAAATTTAAAATGTCCGAAGATCACCGGCATCACTTTCCCGGATGGCAGCTTACAACTCCTAAATCTTCGCATAGACTGGAACAATCATCCAGTTACATATGAGGTAAGTTACGGAGGAGAGACTAGTATTGGAGAGTTACAAAGAACTGGTGAACTGGAATGGAATACCTGTTTCCCATTGATCACATTGGACGGTATCAATAATGGAATTAGAGTTTTGGGTGGAGAATGCGATTATGGAAGTGATGGTTTCTTAGCTCTAGTTGATAGCGCCAATGATAAACTCATCTGGGTGGCCTTCTTCTTTTATTCTAATCCTTTCAGTGAGGTGAGTATAGATGAAGATTTCGTTTATGCCAAAAGTACAATGGATTCATTATGGAAGTTCCCCATTCAAAACCCTGTTCGAGTTGAAGTGATGCCTATAACAAATAGATACTGATTGTAGTAGGTAGTACCTCCAAATATCTGGTCACACCAAAAACATAAACATACAGAGCATAAAGGGTAAACTCTAGATTATGAAATTAAGCACTTTAAAAGCCAAAGTCGAAAGAAATGATTTCATTCATTCGGCTGGGAAATACTTCATAGATGAGAATTCAGAAACAATAAAAGAATTACGATCTCGAGGGGAAAAAGCTTTACTTGGGATTCAAAAAAAAGGGGTCTATACTATTATTGGTGAACAGTATGTCCATTACTTGACTTCTTCTGGTACGAAAGGTCAAATTCTACTCAAAGACCTTCTGGAAGAATTGACTCAAAACATGTTACGTTTGGGTAAAGGCTATTTTAAAATGATGTTTTTATACAAGAATATTATTTTAAAAAACGGTGATAAAGTATGGCTCCATAATTCAAAAACAATGTTTGGTATTTGGAATACAATTCTTTGGCTAGAAAAACTCCCGGGGAGTAATGTTGATAAAGATGGGTGAGGTTCATCCAGTTAGGGTAGTGGGTAGTGCCTCCAAACATCTGGTCACGCCAAAAACATAACAATACAGAACCCCCCTGCCCTCCTCTTTTGTAATGAGAAAATATACTTACTGAGCAGACAGGGTAGAGTGGACAATCATAAATGATAAGTCATTTATGACCATGATAACATCAGATCGTAGGATTTTGATTGACTGGTGATCGGTAGTGTTATCAATCGGCAGTACCTCCAATTATCTGATCTCACTAAAAACATAAACACACAAAGCATAAAGACTGATTTTTAACCGCTCTTTATCTTTTTGAGGCCAGTCAGATGGAGAATCGCTCGCATAAGAGATGGTGATGGTACGATATCTGTACTGCCAACGCAAAGACTTCATATTCTCGTTACAAACGAGAATATGTGAGGAGATATAAGGCTAAAAAGCTAAACACTATGGAGTTGAATACTAAGGTCTGTTTATTGGTTTTGATTGCCAGTTTAGTTAGCTGCAAACCAAACCATGAGTCATTAAACATACAAAGGATTGCACATGACTATATCGATGATTTTTTTGATCGAAATCTAAAAAGCAGGGAATTCCTTTTGACAGTCCAAATTGATTCAAGTCACTCAGATTACTTTGCCTATAGAATGCATATGAACCCTCAGTTGATGGGTAGGACTGACGATATTCCTAATAAGATAGAGGTATATCGCGGGGTAAGAATAGTTTATTATACTGAAATGATGTCTTCAGAGAAAAGATCTGAGCAAATGAAAAGTCGTTTAGAAAAGGGCAATTTCTTCAGAAAAGACGCTTTATTAACTATTCTTTCTAATTATCCTGAGTGGATAGTTTTACAGAAAAAAGACCAGAGAGATTATTTAATTGTAAAAGATCAGTGGTATGCACCTCTTACGGATGTCGTTGAAAAATCAGACGGGATATAATTCCATTGAAGCCTTTCATTCTCGTTTGTAACGAGAATGAGAAGGGAGTAATGACTCCAAATATCTGGGAATTGTCACCAGGCAAGACCGCCAAAATGTAATAACAAACTGAGTTATGGATTTAAATAACTATGAGCCCTGGGATTTAAAATATGATATCTCACATTTCATTGTTCCAAGGTTGAGAATGTATATTGAAAAAGTGGAAAAGGATGAAATAATGACTATCCCTAATTGGGTTAAGAATCAAAACGAGTCATCCAATAAAGACGAACTACGTCAGGAATGGATCAATATCTTAAACCAAATGATGGTACCTTTTCATTTTAACATTGCCCCTACTGACTATACTCATCTAAGCCCTGATGATCTTGAAAAACAGAAAGCCCAGGGCCTTAAGTACTTTGCGGAATACTTTGAACACCTCTGGGATTAAACGCTGGTGTCTCCAACTATCTGAAGTACTAAAAGTATGCATATTACAGGGCGCGAAGCCTTCGTTATACACAAGAATGAAATCAAGATGGCAGTGCTTTCACAAACGGCAACCAGAATGAGTAAGAGAGTAAAGTATTTAAATTTAATACTTCTCAGTGCTGTCCTCTCTTTTGCGATTCCAAATCTATTTGAGACAAAAGAGGTAGGGTTATACGGTGTTATACAGTTTACAACACCCTTTTATTGGGGCTTGAGCACATTAGGTTTATTCCTGTTATACTCTGTTGTCACTAAAAAAGCCTGGGCGGTTCTTCTCATTCTCCTGGTCAGTTTCAATCTATACATTGGGTTAGCACTATTGTATAAATGGCCATTGCCTTGAAAGCCTCGATATAATCTTTTTTCAAAAAACCTGATGACCTTTAGATCAAAGGCCTAACTAACTCTTTACAAGAGTTAGTTAATCCACCGAAGCTATGGTCAAAGTGAATTTATTCAGCGAAGCTTCAGCGAAGGTGGATAAATAACATACCGTTTGGGTAAGCCATCTTGTATACTTCATCATATTCAGTCAAATTCAGGTAATGAAGCCACTTTTTATCTTATTCTTCTGCAGTGTATTGAGCCTGGGTTTAGTGGCTCAGGAAAAGCAGGAGACGCCTTCTGTCAATATTATTACCAAAAAGCTGGATAAGGTAAACAGTGCCCTTGCCAGAAAGCTGGATAAGATCAACCGGAAGCTGGAGAAAAAGCTGCTCAAACGCTACCCTCAGCTAAAAGGCATCAACCTGGACTCTTTGATGGGAGAACGTGTTTACCAGCAGGACCGACTGGCAAAACTCAGTCAGGCCGGAGAAGGTCTACCGACAGAAAGCCTGACAGCCAACACTCCAGACCCGGGAAGCCCTGGAACCGAAGAGCTGAATAACCTCGATCTGCCGGACTCTACCATTACTTCTATTCAGCAGCTAAGAGAAAAGTTACTGGCCGATTTAGATCTTACCCCCAGGGGACTGGATATCCACCAGGATATGGGCGAAACCATGGCCAAACTGGGAAAAACAGAAGAGCTGATGAAGCAGCTGCAGGCCCCGAACCTGCCTGAGGTGCCCGATCTCCAGCTCCCAGCCGTGCCGGAAGTACCCGATATAAAAACGCTCTTGCCCAAAGATATAGCGGACCTGGAATCTCAGTTATCTGAGTACAGTGGCCTGCTCAATCAGTATAAGGGTGAATTTGATGGCTGGGAAGAAAAACTACTGGCACAGGTAACCCGCCTGGAAGAGGTAAAACTACTGCAGGAGCAAAAAGCCAGAATGGACGCCTACAAACCACTGCCTGAGGGTTATCGCCAGAATATGGAAGGCTTTCAGACCAACGACTTCGTCAAAGAAAAACTACAGGCCAAAGCCGAAGAAATTAAGAAAGTAGGCGGCAAAAGTCTGCAGGAAAAACTGGACCAGGCACAGAGCAAAATGGCAGAAGCCAAGGAGAAATTCGGCTCGCTCAACAGCCTGGAAGATGCCCCCAAACGCAAACCCAACCCCTATAAGGGAGAACCTTTTCTGAAGCGCATAAAAGTAGGTGGTAATCTCCAAGCCAACCGGCAACAGCCCAGCTCCATTGATGCAGCCCTGCAGCTCTCCTATCTGATCAACGAAAATGCACGCATCGGTACGGGCTTTTCTTACCGCATCGCTACGCAGAAGCGCGTCACCAACTTTGATTTTGATGACCAGGTATTTACCACACGCGCCTTTTTTGATTATACCATTTTCAGATCCGTTTATGCTGAAGCCCTTTATGAATCCAGCAGCCTGGAAGTACTCGATCAGAACGATATACCTCAGGGCAAACAGTGGGTGCAAAGCGCTATGCTAGGCCTGGGCAATCGCTTTTCCATCACGAAAAGCATCGAGGGAAGCATTACCACCCTGTACAACTTTCTGCACGATACCAAAAGCCCCTATAACAGCCCCTGGGTGTTCAGAGTGGGCTTTGGATTTAAGTAGGCTCATGATTAAAAGCGTAACGGCCCGCCAGGAGGCAAGCACAGAATGAGAACCCTTTCCACCTTTCACTGCAAGATATTTCGAATACGCGATATTTATCGCATACAAATCTCAGCGGGTCTCTTCCTCAGTGGATTGTGGAAGAATCAGTCGATCGAGTAGAGAGTAATCGGTAGAGAGTATTCGGTGATCAGTAAGCAGTAGCCAGTGGTCAATGGTCAATGGTCAATGGTCAATTTACTAATCCTCCAGTCATCCAATCTCCCAATCATCCAATCCACCCACCCCCCAATTCACAAATCATCTAATTACCAATTATCTAATCATCCAATCCTCCAATCCCCCAATCATCAGGGCAAAACCTTGCATCCCCTCCCCCTTCCTCATTAACTTGTGGAAGAATCAGTAGATCGAGTATTCAGTAGAGAGTATTCAGTATTCAGTATTCAGTAATTAGTAATCAGTAATCGGTAATCAGTAATGAGTAATGAGTAATGAG
>DIYF01000116.1:5117-82597 GCA_002427745.1 Roseivirga sp. UBA6061
TAATGAGTAATGAGTAATGAGTAGTCACTAACCAATAACCAATCATCTAATTATCTAATCATCCAATTAACCAATCCCCCAACCCTCTGACCTATGTCGTTTTTGTTTCTGTTTGCCAGCCTGGGTGTTATCAATGGTGTGCTGTTCAGCAGCTACCTGATATTCCGTAAGCAGAAGCGCGTTACCGATATCTACTTTGCCGGTATGATCCTGATGCTTTGTATCCGCATCGGCAAATCGGTATTGGTGTACTTTAATGAGACCACAGACCGCCTGATTTTACAAATAGGGCTTTCTGCCTGCCTCTTTATCGGGCCCTTCTTCTACCTCTATACCAGGGCCGTGCAAAGAGAAGAAACGGGCTTTAAGAAAAAGGACCTGGCCCTTCTTTCTGTGTTATTTGCGGGCATTCTCATATTGGGTGTGCTCTTCCCCTATCCTACCCGTCCGGAGATCTGGAATGGCTATATGGTACGCGGCATCTATATCGTCTGGGCCACCTTTCTTTTTATGGGTTTTTATCAGCTGAAAGGTATTTTTAAGAAGACTTTACAGTCTCCGCTCAGCCTGGACCACAAGGAGCGTTACCTCCTGGCCATAGCCCTTTCCATGCTCTTTATTACACTCACCTATCAGTTTGCCCTGTTTATCAAAGGCTTTACCTATATCTGGGGCAGCCTGATCTTCTCACTCAGCTTTTACTACCTGGCCGGTCGCGCTTTGCTCAGGCAAAAACCGGTTATTCCTAAATCGAACACGCCCCTGCCCCTTGAAAACGGAGCACAGCTCCTGGCGCAGGTAGAAGAGCTCATGCAAAGGGAAAAGCCCTTTATCAACCAGAAGCTCAAGCTGGACGAGCTGGCCCTGATGACCCATATGTCAAGACACCAGCTATCGCGCGTGCTCAACGAGCAGTATGTACATGGCTTTGCCCATTATATCAAGACCCACAGGGTGCAAGAGGCCAGGCAGCTGATTGAGGTCCGGCACGAGCTCTCTCTGGAAGGCATAGGTTACGAGGCCGGCTTTAGTTCTAAATCCTCTTTTTTTGAAGCCTTTAAAAAAATCACCGGCACTACCCCTGCTGCCTATAAAAAGTCCCTGAGCCAGAAAGCCGAAGCTGCACAGGGCTAAAATGAGTCCAGATTGATCATCCGGCACCTCTTCCGGCCCCATAACACCCACCAAACAGGCCAAATCAGCGTATTTCGAGTGGATCAAAAACATCGCATTCATGAGACGCATTTTTCTTGCCGCACTTATTTATACAGGCCTTGGCCTTACCTTAAAAGGTCAGTCAGACCAGGAACAGATCAGAACTGTACTGGACAATTTTATAGAAGGCACCTCCTTTAACTACCCCGACAAAGTACGAAGCGCCTTCTACCCCAACACGCCTATGTTTCTTTATAACCGGGCCGATACCGTGTTGATCATGTCTTCAGAACGCTATGCTTCGCTCTACGGCAGAAAAGAACCCGGCACGCCCAATGCCCGGTATGCCAAAGTACTGGCTATTGATATTGAAAGGGACATTGCTTCTGCCAAGATAGAAACCCTGATGCCCAACTGGGGCGAACGCTTTGTGGACATTGTACTGCTCAAAAAAATTGAGGGAAGCTGGAAGATTATTTCCAAGGCGGCCACCGCAGAACCCATTCCTAAAACAGCCGCTGAGATGACACCCAGGCCAGCCAAAGAAGTAGTTATGAGTGGCCTGAACCACCCCTGGAGCATTGCCTTCCTGCCCGGAAACGAAGCCCTGATAGCCGAAAAAGACGGAGACCTGCTCAGGGTCAACCTCAGCACCAAAACCCGGCAGCCCATCAGTGGCCTGCCCACCGATGTGGCCCGCAAGATTAAAATAGACACCGCAAAGCATGCCTGGGGGGTATTCCCTCCCCGGGCACACGGCACCACCCAGAGCTATAATGCCGGCTGGTTTCAGGTACTAACCGACCCTGCTTTCGCAGAGAATGGCTATCTCTATATCTCTTATGCAGCAGAGAACAAGGAACGCGCCAGCACCACCAAGGTGATCAGGGGAAAGCTGAAAGGTACCCAGCTCACCGAAGTAGAAACCCTCTTTGTAGCAGCCCCCTATTCTCACGGGCTCTTTCACTATGGTGGTGGCATGTGCTTTGGCCCTGATGGCAAGCTCTATATCACAGTAGGTGAGCGCAATCTTTTTGAGCACCTGAATCCCGTGCCTCCCCTTTCACAGGATATTGGCGACAAGCGGGGGAAAGTCATCCGCATCAATCCGGATGGCTCTGTTCCGGAAGATAATCCTGACTTCGGTCCTGACGCCATCAAAGGGCTCTATGCTACGGGAATACGGGCCGCACAGGGCCTGACGGTAGATCCGGCCACCAACAAAATATGGTTCAGCGAGCATGGCACTATTCAGGGGGATGAGCTGAATATTCTGCAAGCCGGTGCCAATTATGGCTGGCCGCATGTAACCAGTGGAGGCTATCGGTCAAAAGACTATAATCCACCTGTGATTCCGGGAACAGAGTTTACGGACCCCATTCACTTCTGGACACATACGGTAGCTCCCACCGGTTTGACTTTTTACAATGGCCGGCAGTTCCCCCAGTGGCATGGTAACCTTATTGTTCCGGGCCTGAGCCGGGGTAGCCTGTGGAGAATGGTAATACAGGACGACCGGGTGATCAGTGCAGAAGAGCTTTTTATCAACGATCGCGTGAGATTACGAAAGGCGGCTGTATCGCCCCTTGGAGAGCTCTACCTGCTCACTGATGAAGACGATGGAAAACTGATCAGGGTAGTGAATGAAAACAGATGATTTTAGTCATAAAACGGGCTAAATCCGATACCGACTGACTTCGGTTTCGTATATATTAACAAGGGTTGTGATCTGACTCAATCCTTGTTAATATACCCCTGTTATGCCCAAACCCAAGAACAAAACCGAACTGCTGGACCTGGGAGCTAACAACTACCACAAGTTGCTCGATTTCATTGATGCCCTGAGTCCCGAACAACAAAGTGCCACCTTTCCGGAAGGCTATCTCAACCGGAATATTCCCGATGTATTAATGCACCTGCACGAGTGGCACCTGATGCTGCTGGGCTGGTATGATACAGGCATGAAGGGAGAAAAACCCAGTATGCCGGCCGAGGGCTATACCTGGAAAACCCTGCCACTGCTCAATCAGGAAATTCAGAAAAAGTACGCAGGCACCTCACTGGCAGAGGCCGGAAAGACCCTCTCCGAATCTTACAAAACCATACGCGCCACTATCGAAAAACACCCCAATGAAGAGCTCTTTGAAAAGAAGCGCTATAAATGGACGGGCACTACCTCAATGGGCGCCTACTTTATCTCTGCTACCGCCAGCCACTACGACTGGGCCTTTAAGCTGATTAAGAAATGTCTGAAGTGAGTCCGGGCTGCTAAGAGAGGAGTAATAGAATTGCTTATCCCCTGACTTTTGGCCATCTTCCCGCTTTATGAAGCTGAAGAAGGCCCTTATTCTGTTTACCCTGATGCTGATTGGCGAGGGAGTGTTTCTGCTTCCCTTTGTAGTAACGCGGGTGTTCCGGCCCACCTTTCTCAAAGTATTTGATATTACCAACCTGGAACTGGGCACAGCTTTCTCGGTTTATGGCATTGTGGCCATGGCCTCCTATTTTCTTGGTGGCCCTATAGCCGATCGTTACTCACCCAAAAAGCTGATCATCGTGTCGCTGGTGGTGACGGCTATTGGAGGTATTTCTATGGGATTGATCCCCTCCCTGGCCACGCTCACCCTGCTCTACGGTTTCTGGGGCCTCAGTACCATACTGCTGTTCTGGGCCGCCTTTATCAAAGCCACGCGCCAGTATGGCGGAGAAAATTCACAGGGCAGGTCTTACGGGCTGGTAGATGGAGGCAGAGGACTGATTGCCGCGGTAATAGCCTCCGCTTCGGTATTGCTGCTGGACCTCTTTCTGCCCGTAAATGCTGATGTAGCTACAACACAGGACCTGGCGGGTGCGCTGGGTAAGATTATTTTCCTGTTCAGTGGCGTAGTGGTACTCAGTGCACTGCTGGTCTGGTTTATACTACCCAATGAGCAAGGTGATACTACTACCAGCGATCAGAGACTTTCCCTGAAGGGAGTCTCGCAGGTAATCAGGAAAAAGTCTATCTGGCTACAGGCCCTTATCCTGCTTTGCAGCTATGTGGGCTATAAGTGTACCGATGATTTCGGACTCTATGCCAGTGATGTATTCGGCTACAATGATGTCGACTCTGCCTATATCGCCACCATCTCATTTTGGGTAAGGCCCTTTGCCGCACTCCTGGCCGGTATTCTGGGCGATCGCTTCGGGCATTCCAGAATGTCCTCCATCAGTTTTATCATTCTTATACTGGGCAGCATTGTCATCAGCACGGGAGTTTTACAGCCGGGCATGACCCTTTTTATAGCCCTGACCATTGCCGGTACCAGCGTAGGGATATACGCATTACGAGGCCTCTATTATGCCCTTTTTCAGGAGTCTAAAATTCCGCTGGCCATTACCGGAAGTGCCATTGGCTTTATTTCCGTGATTGGCTATACACCTGATGTATTTATGGGGCCTTTGATGGGCTATATCCTGGATAACAACCCGGGAGCGGCCGGTCATCAGTTACTGTTCGGGGTATTGGCAGTTTTTGGTCTGGTGGGCCTGGGGGCCTCCATACTCTTCGGAAAATCTAATCGTGCGAGGCCGTCTGACTAAGCTTATCCCCCTGGAGCCATCAGCATAAAGTGCCCCTGACGGAATCTTAATCTCTCTGCCTTTGTTCTGAGCGAAACGCTTTGATATGATCAACCGATTACTGAGAAATAAGGCCAGCATCGATGACATCAGCATCCCTGATTTTGGCTGGGAGCTTACCCGCGAAGAAAAGAGCATCAGGCAGTGGGTAAACCCGGAGCAGACCATTGCCCTCTCGCTGAATTTCTTCAAAGTAGAACCGGATATACCCACCATGGACGACTGGAATGCCCTCAGAAGGTATTACAGAAATCAGATTGTTCCCCGAAAAGGCGGCCTGATTGAGGTAGAACCTATTACGCTCAGGGGATATAACTTGATCAAAGCCATTTTTAAATTCCCCCAGGCAGAATCAGGCATGACTTATCTGAGTTCGCTTACTCTCCCTTTTGCCAAATACAGCTATGTGGTAAAAATACAGGCCATGGAGGGAGGAGTTACCGGAATGCGCGACAGCTTTATGCTGGATAAACTGATACGTGAGGGAAAAGTAACAATAGATGAGGCAGGAAACCCCAAAGGCTGGGCCTGCGACCCCTATCTCAAAGGCTTCCTGGGAGGTACCCTGATGAACCTGTCGGAATCCGAGGAATATGACAATCGGTTCAGAATGCATCCTCTGAGTCTTTCCCGAAAGATGCTCAGGCAGATTGAAGCTGAGATAGGTTTTTCATCAGGCCTTCAAAAGCTAAAACCATTCGGCTAGGCAGAATTGTGTAACCCAAAATGTAGCTGGCCGTACACCTAATAATTTTTTAACCTGTACTAACTCCGTATGATCCAGCAAGAATTTGCTCTCAGGGCGAAGGGTATCCTTGAGCAGGAGCCCGATGTTACTGGCCTGGCCGTAGGCGGCTCATGGCTATCTGATGAAATTGATGAGTTTTCAGATCTGGACCTGATCCTGGTAACACATGACAAAGTAGCTAATGACAAGGAAAAGATGATGGCATACGCCAGTAAACTGGGTCCCCTCCTCAATGGCTTCACCGGTGAGCATGTGGGAGAACCCAGATTACTGATCTGCCTGTATGACAGGCCTCTGCTGCATGTAGACATTAAGTTTCTCACCCCGGATGAGCTCAACCACAGAGTGGAGACTCCACATATACTCCTGGACAAAGAGGCTAAGCTGAAAGAAGCCTTTGAAAGCTCAGAGGCACATTTCCCCCTCCCTGACTATCAGTGGATTGAAGACAGATTCTGGACCTGGGTTCACTATGCTACCACAAAAATCGGTCGTGGCGAGTATATGGAAGCTACCGACTTCTTTGCCTTTATGAGAATGGTCATTTTCGGTCCTCTGCTACACGTAAAAAATGGGAACCTGCCTCGTGGGGTGAGAAAAGCCGAAACAGAACTTCAACCCTCTGATTTCAACAGTCTCAAATCCACCCTGCCTGAGTACTCGAAAACATCGCTCCTAAGTACACTGAGGCATACAATACGTCTTTACCAGGACCTGCGTATCTCGCTGTTCCCTGAAGGAATCACCTTGAGAAAAGAAACCGAGGAAAAGGTGCTGGCCTATCTGAACACCATCAACTGAGCCAGGAGTCAGGATGAACCTGCGAAAACTGTGTTTTCCTTCTTTTGGTCAGGCATAAGTAGCCTTTGGGCAGGCCGGGTTGGCAGTGGTGCGGTTTTTTTACTAATTTCTGACTATGAAGAAGCTTTTGTTACTGCTTTTACTGCCACTGATAGTACAAACAGCCGAAGCGCAAATGTCGCAATCAGATGCGCAGGCAGTTCTGAAGAAGCTCAGCAGCAAAATAGATCGCAGCAATCGCGATAAAAGAAGCCCTGATTATTCAAAGGGCTTTGAGAGAACACCACTAATTTTTGAAAAATGGCATTATGGCAAGCTCTTTTTCAATGACAATACCAGCATGGACACGGTGCGATTTAACTTTGATATTGACCTGAATACCGTGGTGGTTCAGTTTGATGAGAGCATTTCTCCCGTTGGCCTGAAAGCTGAGGTGGTGGAAAGTTTCATTCTTCACGACCAGGGAGCAGACCGGCAGTTTATCAGAAAACAGAAGGAGGATTTTAAGGACATCAAGTACCGTATGCCCTTCTTTGAGGTACTGACGGGTAATGAAGCAGACGGGCAGCCTACCGTACTCAAACAGTATCAGAAAGGAGAAGTTTCAGAAGACAATAAGAGCAGTTATAAACCTGTGGGCTTTAAGGCAGACGGGCAGCAAACGGTATATAATTTTCGCGCCTTATACTTTATCAAAACTGAGGGCGATGCAGTCTATCGCAAATTCGGGATGAGCAAAAAGCGGATTCTGGGCCTCTTTGACAAAGCCAAAGGCAAGGAAATAAGCGCCTATGTAAAGAGCAATAAACTCAAATGGAACGATGAGGCTGAAATGATCAGACTGATTGAAAAATTCTATCAATAACCCATTCATATCTCCACCATTATCACTTACCCACCTAACAACCGATACTCAGTCCCCATCAGATTGCTTGCCTTGTTCACAGGGCTTCTTCTCATCTCCTCCTGTCAACGGAATATGGTACCCCTGGAAGTGGGTACCGAGGTGGGCAACTGGCAGATAACAAATGCCAGCCTGCAACTGAACGATAGCTATCAGGACAGTCTGGCTGTGAGCTACTGGGATAAAATGACTTCCCTGCTTCCCACCGACCTCCTGGAGAAATATGTCACTTCGCTTCGACTATATACAGATGGCCCGCAGGAAGATCTGGGAGGCCTCAATCAGCTGGACGCATCCAACAAATACTGGCAGCTTGATCTGGATACGGCTGACTTTAACCTCTATAATCAGGACTCCGTTTTCGTGCTGGACTATACGCATACACTTATTCACGAGTTCGGCCATTTGCTTACGCTGAATGCCACCCAGATAGAACCAACCAAAGACATAAGACAGGATGATACCAAAGGCTACCTTACCTCTGAGGGCTACGCTATTCAAAGCAGTTACCTGGGCAAGTTCGTTGACCAGTTCTGGCCGGCTGACTTCCTGCTGGAATGGGATAAGATAGACCAGACAAAAAACGAAGACAGAAGAGCTAAGAAACTGTTTGCTTTCTACGATGAATACAGCAGCCGGTTTGTGACTGAATATGCGGCTGAAAACCCGGAAGAGGACATAGCCGAATCATGGGCCTTCTTTGTGCTGGCAGAAAAGCCTGCACCTCACCATGATGGCGCCCAAAAGGTACTGTTCTTTTATCAGTTTGATGAACTGGTCAGTTTGCGGGAGCAGATCCGCTCCAACATCGATACCCTGCCTGTGAGCTACCTGGAGGTTTACAAGACTGAAAAGGCGTTCTGATTTGCCAGGATTTTTCAACTACACTCAGGTATTGATTTCACATCACCTCTACCCTGTTCCGAAACAGTTCTACTTTTTCTTCTCTTTCCAGTTTTTTCAAAAGACGTGATACGACTACACGAGAAGTATTGAGCTCCCGGGCAATCTGCTCATGGGTTTTGTGAATTACATAGGAGCCCGAGCTCTGCTTTTTGTCCAGCAGGTACTTCATCAGCCGCTCGTCCATATTCATAAAGGCAATGCTGTCTACGGTCTGCATCAGCTCATCAAAACGCTCCTGATAAGAGTCTATCACAAACTTGCGGAAAGACCGGTACTTGCCCATCCACTCATCTACCAGCTTCATGGGTACCATCCACAACAGCGTGTCAGTCTCCGCCACAGCCTTGAACTGGCTCATCTGAGTGCCCAGACAACAGCTGATTGACATAGCACAGGCATCGCCCCCGGTGAGGTAGTACAGAAATATCTCATTGCCCTCAGCGTCTTCCCGCATAACCCGCAGGGTGCCCTCCATCACCAGTGGAAAAGAGGTAGCCCGCATGCCCGGACTGATCAGAGGCATATCTTCCCTCACCTTCACCAGTTTGCCATTCTGCTCTATCTCTGCTATCAATTCGGCCTCCAAACCCAGGCCTGTCAGCACAGGTCCTATTTCATATGCCATATGGTATCTGTTCTTTTACTAAAGAAGGACTTTGTCAGCTTCAGAGTTCCCTCTAAACTGCCTCTCCTTTCATCATCTTGTTCCAGTAAAGATAGGGCAACATGTACTTTTTCAGCATCCAAAGCCTCCAGTGCTCCTTAGAAGAATCGAACACCAGCATTTTCTTCAGCTGGGGGTCGGGCAGAAAGTTCTGTTGATAATCAAACTCAGCCAGCACCATTTTACCATAGCCGGTTACCAGCGGACAAGACGAATACCCATTGTATTGCATGGAGGTGAGCTTATCGTTTCTGATCATTTCCAGCAGGTTGGCCACCACAATCGGAGCCTGCTTTCTGATGGCAGCGCCTGTCTTGGCCGTAGGTAAACCCGCTACATCTCCCAGGCCAAAAATATTGGGATACTCCGTATGCTGCAGCGTTTCTATGTTTACTGATAACCAGCCTGCTTCATTTATAAGGGATGAATTTCTGATAAAATCAGGAGCTCGCTGAGGGGGTGCCAGATGGAGCATATCAAATAGATGTTTCCGTTACGGGTAACAACCGCGTTATTCTCCGGATCAAGTGTCTCTGCATAGTCTCTGATCCAGCTGACTCCTGAGGGAATCAGGTCTTTCATCGGTCTGACGGTCTTCTCATAGTCATAAGCATTGGCTCCTACCAGAGTCCAGGCCGGCTGGTAGTAGTGCTTATTGGCTGGTTCTATCAATCCGATGTCCAGTTTGGGATTGGCTTTGAGCAACTGTGAGGCCGTCATGATACCGGCAGTGCCCCCTCCGATAATGAGAATCTGATGTGACTTTTCCATGGTCTTTGTTTATTGGTTAATGTGCCTGCGAGCGCGCAGACTTTTCAACCATTAAGATTAGTCATCTATCCTCAGGCTCTGTGTGACCAGAGTTACATAAGAACATGACCTTGGTCAGGTCTTCCCGGATGTGGACATAAAAAAAGCGGCCTGAAGACGCTTTCTATCATATTATTCAAATCTCTTACTCTCCTGATTCTGCCGCAGCGGCAGCTTTCCCAAGGTTGAGTATCTCCTTGTCGATCGTCCAGAGGCCTACGCCATCCTCACCAATCAGGTCAAAGAGTTCCACGGCCCTTCTTGCCAGGGTTTCTTCTTCACGCTGCTCTTCCACAAACCAGTTGAGGAAGTTCATGGTGGTGAAATCCTTGATCTCATAGCAGTGGTTCACTATCTCATTGATAGAATTGGTCACGGCAATTTCATGCTCCAGGATGGTCTCAAATACTTCTCTGAGTGAAGAAAAGTGATGTTTGATACCAGTGATTTCAGGCTGCATAGAGTGCCCGCCTGCTTCGTTTACATAATGAAACAGCTTGAGCATATGACCGCGCTCTTCCTCAGAATGCATATATAAAAACTGGGCAGAATTCTCGTAACCCGTCATTTCACACCAGGACGCCATTGACAAATAAGCAGCAGAAGATTCACCTTCCATCGCTATCTGACGGTTCAAAAGGGCTTCTGTAGCTTCTGTAAGAGATCGCTTAGCTGTTACTCGTTGTCTTTCCATTTCGATGATTTGTTCTTATTTACTGTGTAAAGGTAGTTATTAACCCAACACAGAATACCATCGAAAGTTTGATTATAATTAGTCCAGATAAGAAGTATTGAAATTCAGATAAGGCACTCCGGCCGACCAAAACAGGCTGACACGGGCTTTCTCTACCTCAGTCTTAAGCTTCATCAGTTTAATCCGCGATTCCAGCAGCTTATCCTGCTGGAAATTAATTTTGAACAGATCGCTTTCTCCGGTGTTCAAGTTGAAAAGCTCTGCATCCAGCAAGCGCTCGTAATTGTTAACCGCCCCCCGCATAAGTCCCAGCATATCGCGGGAATTACTGAGGGTAAAATACCCGGCCGAGATATCGTTGATGATCTCGCGCTGACGCAGGTTCAGTTCATAGCTCGCCTGATCAATCTTGATCTGAGTTTGCTTGAGCTTGGCCCTTTCTTTTCTCAGAAACAGCGGAAACTCAAAGGAGATACCAAACTTATAATTTTCGCGTAGCCGAAACTCCGTAAAATCTCCTCCGGACCCTACTGGAGTGTTCAGCACATTGTAGTTAAGATCCAGTCTGGGTTTCAGATTTTCTTTGGCCAGTCGCTCTTCCACACTGAGCTGCCCCAGTTTTCCGGTAGCCTTTACCAGGTCCGGATGTCGCACCAGGGCAAGTTGTGTAAGGCTGTCCAGCGTGGCCACAGGAACCAGTGCCTGATCTTCCAGCATCAATTCCGGAACCAGCTCATCTTTCAGCTCCAGGGGTTCTTCATTTTGCCCCCACAGGTAATTGGAAAGCATCAGTCCGGATCGCTTGAACTCAATCAGGGCCGTTTGCCGGTCGATCTGACGGGTCTGGAGTGTAATAGCAGCCTGCACGGTATCGATGGCTGCTACTTCGCCAAAATCAAAATCCAGCCTGACCCTGCGATAAATCTCCTCTGAGATTCTCAGACTCTCATCTACCAGCTTAAAGTTGCTGTAGGCAAAATACCAGTTCCAGTAGTCCTTGGCTGCTGACAGCAGTATTTTATTGATCATTTTGATGCGTTCGGCATCATTGATCTCGGCAAAGATCTGCGCCTGCTTTACAGCAGCCCTTCGCTGATCTATCAGCAGCCCCCTGCCCACAGGAAGACTGATACCTGCCGATACCTGACGGAAGTTATCTTCAGCCGGAATAGAGTTCTCGCGATTAAGAAAAAGGCCCCGGTTGCGGTCTACGCTGATCTTCGGATCAATCGGAAACCAGGTAGGTACTTTCAGACTGGTACTGAGAATATTCCAGTATTCTTTGTTGTCAAAGTGTTTGCCGTCCAGGCTGGCCTCCAGTTTGGGATCAAAGGCTCCGCGTGCCAGCCGTATCTCCTGCCTGGCGGCTTCGGGGAGCAAATCAGCCTGCTTTACCACCGGGTGATTGCCCATCACCAGAGCTACAAAAGATTCCAGCGACATCAGCTCAGTAGAATCAGAAGGAGCTGTTGCCAGCAACTCTTCCAGCGACTTGATCTCAATTTCCTGGGCGGGCAGAGAATATACCGAGCCTATGGCCAATAATATGATCAGGAACTTTCTCATACTATTTACCGGCTTTCATTTCGGCCTTTGCATCTTCCACCGGGGCTTCATAGAGGCTTGGCGGGAAACCATTGAGCTGTCTCCATATCTCGTACCATACCCTGACGTTGTCAAGCATTACCCAGCCTTTGGTACCAGACCCGATTCTGAGCTGCTCAGGCCATGGTTCGTCCTCGGGATCGGGAATTACCAGAATCCTGTATTCTCCCCCGACACTGTTCACCCGGTCGATCACCTGTACAACGCCCCCGAAGGTACCGACAGATACACTGGGCCATCCGGAGAACTGCAGGGCCGGCCAGCCGTCAAACTCAACCCGCACCTTACGACCGGGCTGAATCAGGGGCACATCCATGGCCTTTACGTACATCTCTACTGCCAGATCAGGATCTTCAGGTGATATCTGTACCACAGATTCTCCCTCCTTGATCGTTTCACCAATACCAGCCTTCATGGCCTTTACAATGTAGCCGTCCTGCGGTGCGATGATCTGATACTGTTCATTACGAATGCTCAGGTTGGCATATTCATTTTCCAGCTTGGTGAGTGATGCCTCTGATTCAAAAACATCGGCCAGTGTATTGCTCAGGTCAGACTGGGCCTTGCTGATTTTATCTTTGTACTCGGCTTCCACCGCATTGATCCCCACTGTGGCGTTGATCACCTCAGTTCTGCTCTCCAGAAACTTGTTTTCAGCACTGATCTGTTTCATTTTAGCTGCCTGATATTTCGACTCAATCTCCTGAAACTTGGTGAGTGCTATGTTTCCTGCATCAAAGCGCCTTTTATTTCGATCGAAGATGTTTTCCTGGTTGGCAAACCTTACTTTCTCCGCCTCGAAGTCCACGCTGTCACTGGCCAGTTTAAATTTAGACTGCTGCAGCTTATTGACTGCCTGCTCTCGTTTGGCCACGAGTAATGCCCTCAGGGCAGAAATCTGATTTTCCAGCGCATCGGCCTTTTCGCGTTTAGAGGCAATACCTCCCCGCTTGGCATCAATCTGATCCTGTGTTCTGCGGAGCAGCTCGGGATCAAAATACTTGTCTTTGACTTCTGACAGGGTCAGAATGGTATCTCCCTTATTCACAAACTGGCCTTCACGCACCCTCCAGGAAGAAATTCTTCCGGCAATGGCCGTTTCGATTGACTGAGGCCTTTGCGATGGAGAAAAGGCGGTAAGCTTACCGCTACCACGGATATTCTGCTGCCAGGGAAAGAAGAGAAGAATAAAAAACAGGAAGGTCACCCCCATCAGTACCCTGGCAATGATTCTGCCCGGACTGGGGGTTCTGAGCGTTTTGAACAAAATGCTTTGCTCCCCAAATGCTTCCGGAATTCTGTTTTTGGATAAGTTCAGCATGGTATCAAACGTTAATAATTCTTCTTAGGCGTTGTTCGTTAATTAGCTCGGTAAACTCACCATCTGCCACAATACCGCCATCTTCCAAAACAATCACGCGGTCGGAGTAGTACATCACCATCGGGTCATTCGAGACAGCCAGCAACGTACATTCTGCTTCCTTCATTACCAGCTGGATAAGCTCTTCTTTCTCTTTGGTCTGAAAAGAAGAAAAGAAGTCGTTGAGAATCATGAGCTTGGGCTTTTTCGCCAGACAGCGAGCCAAAATGAGTTTATTAACAAATGAGGTGGAAAAACCTTTACCACTACTCAGAATATGAGTGTTGAGACCCTGTGGCAGCATATTGACTTTGTCTGCCAGGCCTACTTTGGTAATGGCTTCCACAGCATCACGGCTGGTGAGTTGCGGCTTGCCCACCACGATGTTGTCAAGAATACTCCCCTCAAATATGTCTTCATGAGACACGTTTCGGGCCATCTTATCCCTTAAATTGGTCAGGTCCAGATCGCGCAGACTATAGTCGTTAATGGTAATCGCTCCCTCATAATTCTGATTGATCCCCGCAATTGTGTCTGTCAGGGTTGTTTTACCGGATTCGTTACTACCTGAGATGCATATCTTTTCTCCGCAGGCAAAGCCCGTGGTAATACCTGACAGGGCCGTTTTCTTGGCTCCCGGGTAAGTATAGCTAACGTCTTTGAGGCGAATAGAAAAACCTTTTTCCAGTTCCTTCTCTTTCAGATCAATCCCTCCGACCTTTTCCAGTGGCAGATCAGTTACCTGGCTGATTTTATCTACGGCCGTAAGCATATCATAGACTACATCCATATAGGTAATGATCTTCTCTACAGAATTGAGAATAAGAATGATGATCACCTCAGATGCTACAAACTGTCCCAGGGTAATCTCACGGTTGACTACCAGCGAGGTACCGATGATCAGCAGTCCACCTGTAATAGCCGCCTTGAACAGCACTATGTACAGATACTGATTTACGAGTATGCGAAAGTGTGCCTTCCTGTTAGTCAGGTAGCTGTTGACATTGTACTCAGTCCTTTTGATCGGGAGGTTGGTATTACCGGTGAGTTTAAAGGAATTGAGCGTACGGGCTATTTCCTCCAGCCAGTATACCACCTTGTACTTGTATTTAGACTCATTGATAGATGACTGCAAACCTCTGGGGCCGGTGAGTCTGAAGATTAAGACGAGCGTTACCACCAGCACCAATCCGAAAAACACGAAGAAGGGGTGATAAAAAGATAACAGAATCAGCCCGAACAGAATCTGGATCAGGCCTGACATCAGGTCTCCCAGAAGTTTGGGAAGGCCTTTTTGGATAGTGAGTACATCAAAAAAGCGATTGATCAGTTCCGGGGCATGTTGTCCACTCAACGACTCCATACGCATACGGGGAATCCTGAAGGTAAACTCCAGGGCTGCCTTGGTAAACACTCTCCTCTGCAGGTATTCCACCAGGGTGATCTGCATTACCTGCAGGCCTCCGGAAGCCAGTATACCCAGCAGCACCAAACCGATCAATAAATAAATAGAGCTAAACACCACGCCTCCTGACACAAGCTCTACCGTGGCCTGAATACCCAAAGGCAGGGTGAGGGAAACAATTCCGACAAAGGCGGCATATACAAAAATGTATAAGATGTCTCGTTTCTCTTCGCTCAGTAGTCTGAAAAGACGCCTGACAGGTGAGAGTCTTTCGGCTCCTTCATTGTCATTATCTCCATGCTCAGACACCAGGCTCTTGTAGCTAAAGGCTCCCAGTAACATCAGTTCGCCCTCTTCATTTTTGAGCAGGCTGCCTTCGATGTCGCTTAGATTTACCTCTTCCAGGCTTCGCTCATGTACGATCTGAGCTCTTGTAACATTCCTTTTAGCTTTGGTAAGAATTACCGGAAAGAAGTCGCCATTCTTCTGGTAAAAGACCACCATAGGAATTTCCACTTCCCTGGCAAAAGTCGGCAGGTCTTTTAATTCCAGGCTCTTATCCAGTAGTACCAGACGTACTTTGTTGGCACTCTCTATCAGGTCTCGCTTAAACTCAAAAGCCTCATCTATACTATAAGACTTAGAGTTGATCTGCAGATCTTCAAAGAGCGCATCTTCCAGGGTTGCTTCAAGCAAAAGAGCAACCTCCTTTATTGTGTTAGCAATATGCTGATTTGTCATTGGTCGAGGTAGACTTTATGAGATGGTCTTTTCTATCAACTGCAGCAAAAACACATTGTTTTGTGCATGAATTTTTCCTTCTGAAGCTTTGTGCTCCGTTAGTGATGGCAGGTGCTCGGCAAAAAAGACCTGTTGATGAGAGGCTTCAAGCATGGTACTTACCAGTGCATGGGCATAAGCATAGTCGGGGTTGATTTCCTTAATGATCACAGCAATGCGTTTACATAAAGATTTGAAGCCCCGAAACAAGCCTTCTTTGTTATCATCATCCACCTGTTTGGTATGATAAGTTTTGTCTGACTCATTGATAACAATACGCTGAAGTGCCACCTCATCTACTGATGGGAACATCGGGTCCGCTCCTTTTTTTTCTGTCACCAGTTTTACGGCAATAGCAAGCTGCTCATGCGGGTCTTTTACATTATTGGTTTCATATTCGATTTTATACTCCAGCCAGTTCCAGTACCAGGCGATGAGATAAACCAGAAGCCGGTGTTTATTTTCGAAATACCGGTAGATAGAAGCCTCAGTTGAATCGATCGCCACTGAGAGTTTTTTGAATGTAAACTGCTCGAGTCCCATCTCTTCAATCATACAAATCGATTGTCTGATGATCCGTCTACCCAGTTCTGTGTCCTGAGGATCTCTTAAATAGAGATTCTCGTTCATTTCCAGACGTAAAAGCGCCATGTTTAACTATTGAATTAAAATGTTCTCCAACTCTTTATAATAGTAATACTATCATAAAAGTCAGTAACATAACGCACCAAGGCTGAAATAGTTCTGAAAATGTTTGATTTTTACACGAAAGGAGGCCTAAAGGTAATACTCTTGCTTTTTTGGATCAAAAAAAATGGGCCGAAGGGCACAAAAAAAGCCACTCCCCAGTGGCTTCTTTCTGTATTTTTTTAAAAATACCCCCAAATAACAAAAGCGGGGGACAATTGCTTGCCCCCACTCATCCTGCATCAACCGTGGTTGGTGCAGAATACCAAGTTACTGTTCAGAACTTCATCCTCCGTACAATGGCCCAAGCTATTGTCTGGCGGATTCTGTCTTTTTCCAGCTTCGCCCTATGCATGCACTCAGTGCGATGCAATTAAAATGAAGCATGCAGTTTGAGAGAGTTACCTGCTCGGCAAGTAATTCCCGGACTCTTGGCGCCACTACACCCGAAGGTGTAGCTTTGCTGACCTCGCTTTTTGCCGCATTCCCGAAAGAACTATGACACTGCGCTGATCAATGGACTTTCCACCGTAGTTTCCTGTCCAAGTCCGCCAAAGTGATTACCCTGAAGCTTTCACTTTGGGTAGCTATCCCAACATCCACCCCGAAGAGCTGACATTGACTAGTTCTACCTTCCACATGAATACCGGAGGCATCATGCTTCTGCTTTACTGTCTCAGAACGTCATCTTGCGATTCCGAACCTTTCACTACCATTTTCCGAGCTTCCCCCGGAGAGAGACTGAAGTCTTACCTTCTGTTCTTTATCCCTCACTTGGTATACCTAAGGTAGTTTTAATAATTTTACGTGCAAACTTTATAACTACCTAGTTTTCAACAAGTTTCCCACGCATTTATACACAGGGTTATCAACAGGGTTATCCACCTAGTTATCCACAATTCTCGCTAACTCCCTGATTTTCTGCCTCTCTTTTCTCAACTCACTTTTAAAAAGGTTCAAATACCATTGTGCTCTTCACTCATCTCCGATCTGTTTTATCAGTGACAATCCCGGGAAATTGCCACTTCCCCCGGAAATCATGATCTTGTTACCGTCAAAACTCAGCACTCTTGAAAACAATTACTGCCAAAGCGAGTATCGCCCCTGCTCTTTCTACACTCTCTCAATACGGCAGAGAAGGAAATACAGCAGCCTACTGGCAACTGCTGGATAAGGAAATATTACAGCACAAAGTAAAATTCCCGATACTGGAGTATGTGGCTTGCGAGATCAATGCGACACTAAGGCAAGACGAAGAAGACAAGCTGATTGAGAAAATGGCGGAAGCCAGACACATTTCCAGCTATCCGGTAATCGGCAAACTCATACAGCTACGTCTGGACACTGATCTTGAAGCAGCTTATCATCTGGCCATAAAGCACATCATCCGGGGTAATGAGTGGTATGCCTGCGACATCATCAGTGAGCGGGTATTTGGTGAGGGCACTCTGAGAAACTTCGAGCTGAGCCTGGAGCTTATGAATGCTATGGGAGATCATGGCAACCTGTGGATAGAACGCTCTATCGGTATCGCCAGCCATTATGCGACTAAAAAGAAACTGCCTAAGGACCAGGTAGAGCAGTTATTACTGCTTATGATTCGGCATGCCTGGAAAACCCAGTACTTTACCAAAAAAGGAATTGGTTGGGCCGGTAAGACCATCGCCAAATATCACCCCGACCTGATTCACAAGCATGCCGAGCTTATGAGAAACACCAAACTATCCCGCTGGTTTATTACCAAAGTAAATACAGGCCTATCCATGGCCAAAGCAGCCCCCTTCCATTATGAATGAAATTGTGGCCAAGAGCATATTGAACAAGAGCAAAAGGCGGGACCCCTGGTTTCTGGATGACTATACGGTCAATCCCTACAGCGGCTGCTCGTTCAATTGTCTTTACTGCTACATCCGTGGCAGTAAGTATGGCATTCATATGGAACGAAAGCTTGGGGTGAAATCAAATGCCCCCGAGCTGCTGGACAAAGCCCTGAGGCGCAGAGCCGATAAAGGAGAATATGGCGTTATTGTACTGGCCTCCGCCACCGACCCTTACCTACAGCTGGAAAAAGAAACTCACCTCACCCGCAAACTACTTGAGATCATACTGAAATACCGGTTTCCGGTTCACCTGATTACCAAGTCTGACCTGATACTCCGCGATCTCGACCTGATAGAACGCATTGATCAAAAGGCCATTCTGCCCAAAGACCTGCCCGGCCTCGACCGGGGTGCCGTCATTACCTTTTCCTTTTCTACCATAGACGAAAAGGTAGCCGGCATATTTGAACCCGGGGCTACCTCTCCCACACTCAGGCTCAATACACTGAGCGCCATTTCACTAAAAGGTTTTTTGACCGGGGTCAGTATGATGCCCTTGCTGCCCTGGATCTCAGATACAGCCGAAAGCATGGAAGCTATGTTCAGCTCCTTTAAAGAACAGGGAGCTCACTATTGCTTTCCGGCAGACCTTACTCTTTTTGGCAGTGGCAATTCTGACAGCCGAACACTGATACTCAGAGCTGTGGAAAAACACTACCCCCAATTCATTGACAAATACGAAAAGTACTTTGCCAACAGCACGGAGCTACCGGGCTATTATCGCAAGGCCTTCTATAAAAAGGTGAAGGAACTCGGAGTACTGCATGATTTGAGAGACAGGATCATTGCCTGAGTGGGAGCCGTCTCCCCTGCTTCAGAGGCAAATTATTTGACTTGAGCAAAAAATGGCAGGCTTACCATCTTCTTTGTCAGCTGAGTTACTTTAATTGATAACGAAAGACGGTTTCAAACGTCAGTTAGTTAGTCCAACTTACGAAGTCATGAATAAGTATCTAAAGCGGGGCCTGATCATAGTCGCTGCCCTTGGTATTCTCCTATATGCGGCCTACCTCTTTATGGTGGCTCAGACCAAGAAACACAGCCCGGAAGAAACGGTGACTTATAATACCCATGGATATAACCTTGAGGTATTCTACAACCGCCCTTATAAAAAGGATCGTGTGATTTTCGGCAGACTGGTACCCTACGGACAGGTATGGCGCACCGGGGCCAATGAGGCCACCACTTTTGAAACCTCCACTGATCTTACCATTGGAGGTAAATCACTGAAGGCTGGCAAGTATACCCTCTGGACCATTCCCGAAGCTGATAGCTGGACCGTCATCTTCAACAGCAAGCAATACAGTTGGGGCGTCAACAGAAATGGGGTCACCCGGGAAGCAGAGCATGATGCGCTGCAGGTGAAGGTACCTGTTGAAACTCTCAGCAACGTTGTTGAGCAGTTCACCATTACTTTGGAAGATCAAGGCAGTAAGCCCGTGCTTGCATTGATGTGGGACGAGACCAGAGTAAGAGTGGCTTTGCAGTAACTCATAATTCCCGGAAACTCAGGTTGGGTAACATAGCGTGTTGTTACTATCAGATGGACAATGTCCTTCAGAAAACCCAAATGATTAGGTCTGTAAAAGCCAAGTATTCTTCTAGTAAGAAAAGACGCAAAAGGACGCTGTCCTGCTTTTGATCCGTCCGTAAATTATTCAATCAAAAATCTTCGAAAAGCTGATGGTCAATAGCGTATAGTACCAGGCCTGCTACATTTTTGCTACCAGTCTTTTCCAGAAGGTTACGCTTGTGGGCTTCGACTGTGCGCGCACTGATAAAGAGTTCTTCGGCTATTTCCTGATTGGTTTGCTGCTTTAAAATAAGGTGGAGTATTTCCATTTCTCTTTCTGTCAGGGCAGGACTGTTACTCACCACGGCTTTTTGCCCTGCTCCCCTCAGCTTGTTCATGATCACATGTGTTACTTCGGCTGAGTAATACTGCCCTCCTTGCATCACCATATCAATGGCCTGCTGTATTTCTTTTTTACCTGCGTTTTTGAGTACATAGCCCATTACTCCCAACTGCAGCATTCGCTTAATCAGCTGGGGTTCGTTGAACATGGTAAGCACAATGATTTTTTGCTGTGGGTTTCTTCGCAGTAGCTCTCTTACCAGCTCCAGACCGTCTATATGAGGCATCTGAATATCGGTGAGAATGATGTCTGCTGTCACTTTCTCCAGCTGCTCCAAAGCCTTGATGCCTCCGGAAGCCGTCCCCACCACTTCATACAGAGAGGTATCTTCCAGATAACCCAATAATCCGTCAATCACCATAGGGTGATCATCTACGATAAAGATGCGTATGGCTTTACTCATTTTAGGCCCCAAGGGGTATTCGTGCTACAATACTGGTTCCGTGACCGGGCTTTGAGTCTATCAACAGGTTGCCGGAAAGTGAATTAATCCGATTTTTCATTCCGGTAAGCCCAAAGCCTGTCTTATAAAGATCGAGCTTATTTTTATCGAAACCAATGCCATTATCTTCTATAAGTAGCTGAATTTCATTGGCAAAGCCAATGAGCTGCACGGATACTTTTGTGGCCTTTGCGTACTTGAGAATGTTGTTAAGCGCTTCCTGAGTGGTACGGAAAAGGCCTACCTCTACTTTTTCAGCGAGTCGTTTTTTCAGATTGCAATAGTAATTGCAGTCGATGTCACTGAGGCTTCTCATTTCATTTACCAGATCTTCGAGGGCCTTGTTCAGCCCCACGTCATGGATGGCCTTGGGCATCAGTCGGTGTGCTATCTGACGACTCTCGCGGATACCTTTTTCCAGATAGTCACGGCTCTTGGCATAACGCTGCCGGCATTCTTCAGATAGCTTATCAATTTCCGTATCGAGATACTGAAGGTTCAGGGCGCTTACACTCAGTGTCTGTTGCAAACCATCGTGAATTTCTCCGGCAATGCGTCTGCGCTCACTGTCTTCCGCATTATAGATCGCACTGTTGACCCTTTCCTGATTTCTGACCACCGGGGTAATGTCAAAGATGCAGCCCTCCAGAGCTTCCACTTCATCAGCATCCCCAAAAACGCCATTGCCCTGCTCCCAGAGCCACTTCTCTCTCCCTCTTCGATCGATGATACGGTAGATCACCCTGTAAGAGCGTTTTTCTGTCACGGCCTGCTGTACCTGGTCCCACATATCCTGCCGATCATCTTTATGGATAAGCTCCCCGAAGCTGATTGTGCTCGGAATGCCATAAAAATCATTGCATTCATAGCCTGTAATCTCCCGGCAGGCAGCACTGATATATTCCATAGACCAATGCGTATCATTGAGACAGCGATAGGAAATACCCGGCAGGTTATTGATCAGGGCATTCATGCGTCTGTGGCTCTCCTGTAGTGCATCCTCAGCCTCTCGCCTTTTGGATATATCAGTAGCTACTGCCATCACAAACTGTTCACCGCGAATTTTGAGAGGACTCAGGCCTACCTCCACCCAAAACAACTCTCCATTCTTGCGCTGCCCCTGCAGATTTCTTCCCTGGCCCATGATTCTGGCATCCGGAGCCTTCATATACTGATTAAAATGGGCCTTGTGCTTTCGTTCTTTTCCACCGGGAATAAGGTCGTGGATTTTCATGCCGGCAAGCTCCTTATGGCTATACCCAAATACCTCTATAGTTCTGTCGCTATGCAGTTCTATATTGCCTGCTGCGTTTACCAGAAAAGTCGCATTCGGATCGTGCTGAATCACTGCCCTGAAACGTTCTTCAGATTTCCTCAGCAACTTCTCACTTACTTTCTTCTCGTGAATGTCTTCGTGGCTGCCTACCATCAGCACGGCCTGTCCCCGGGCATTCCATTGGGCCTGTCCGGTAGATTTGAACCAGCGGTACTCACCTGACTTGGTTCTGAGCCGGAATTCCATTTCATAAGGCGTTCCCTTTTTCAGGTGGCTAAAGAAGCGGTCTCTGGCCATGTCCCGCTCATCAGGATGAACCATCTCAAAAAACTCCTCTCCTATATGAGGCATATCGCCCGGAACATACCCCAACTGTTCATACATTCTAGGCGACCAGTAGTTCTCTTTAGTAACCGGGTTCCACTCCCAGATACCATCCTGAGAACCCTCTACGGCCAACTGAAAACGCCTCTTGCTTCGCTCCAGGGCTTCGGTGCGATCAGCTACCAGTTTTTCCAGGTTCTCCTCGAGTAGATTTCTCCTGACTGCACTACCAATGGAGTTGGCGAGAGACTGCAGCAGGGATTTTTCAGAGTCCGTCCAGAGCCTTTCTTCTATAAACTCTACCAGGGCGACCGCTCCCCAGAACTTAGCTTCTACCATGATGGGAAAAAGCACAATGGATTTGGTACCGTCTGCTTTCATGTGGGCCTGCAGCCCGGCTGCGCTTTGGGAAAAGAGCACCTCGTAGGGCTTTCCCTGATTCAGGTTAGTGTAAAGATCACCAAGCATTTGCAGGGGTACCTGCTGGTTACGGGCTGTACGTTCGGCACTATGATGATCAGACCAGTAGTACCTGATGGAGCTCAAAGTCTGCCCGGCCTCATCTTCTTCGTTTACATAAACACAGCTTGCATTGACTCCCAAATGCTTACCGAGCAGTTCTATAGCCAGATTGATACCTTTATCCAGCTTTTCGGATATCATAGCATTAATGGCTTCTGCTATGCCCAACAAAAAATCATCGATATGAACCGGGGTCTTACTCACAATCTCTGCCCGTAAAAGGTGAAACAGGGCTTACTAAAGTTATAAAATAACTCCACTATTCACGCGCCTTCTTTTCACACAAATTAACAATCTTTAACAGGCGCCTTTCGTAAGACAATGACAAACGGTCTTTCGCGATAACTTTCCTTTTTTATCTTTGGAGGCTGTAACAAAAGCAAGCAATGATCTGGTTTAAAAGTGTAGGCATTACCGAGGGGATATTCATTGGGCTCTTTGTCATTTTCTACGTACTCTATGTCATCAGGCTGGTAGTCATCTCCAAACGACTCGCGACCAGCTTCCGACCACTGATTTTCAAGATTTTCATCCGGTCCATTGCCTTCGCCTTGTTGATTATTGCGCTATTGGGCCCATCCTTTGGAGATACTACGAAAGAAGTGAAATCAGAAGGAAAGGACATTTACATTGCCGTGGACCTCTCTCAGTCAATGAATGCAGAGGATGTGGTACCTTCCCGGCTGGACAAAATCAAATATGAGCTGACCAACAACATTGTGGATGCTTTCAGCTCAGACCGCATAGGACTGATCATTTTCTCATCCGAAGCTTTTGTGCAGTGCCCGCTCACTTACGACCAGAGTGCCCTGGGGCTTTTCATCAGCACACTGAATACAAGGCTGGTGCCCAATGCGGGTACAGACTTCGGAGGGCCTTTGAACATTGCCCTGGATAAACTGGAAGATCCTAACGGACCGGTAACCCAACAGAAGTCTAAAATCATATTGCTGATCAGCGATGGTGAAGATTTTGGCGAAGACACTGACGAGGCGGCCAAAAAAGTAGTGAAGAGTGGCATCAAGCTCTTTACGCTGGGCATTGGTACAGAAAGAGGTGGCAAGATTCCACTGCGAAACGGATTTAAGAAAGACCGCAGTGGTACCGAAGTGGTTACACGACTGAATTCAAGCTCGCTGCAAAAACTGGCTGATGATACCGGAGGCAAGTACTTCGAGATCAACAAGGACCGAAACGATGTCAAGCGACTAATCAGAGCCATCAATGAAGTAGAAGGCCAGCTGAGAGATGCCAGACAAATTGATGCTTCGGCCAACAAATTTTACATCCCCCTGGCCATTGCCCTGGGGCTGTTGATGCTTGATGCATTTTTAAGAATGAAGACCCTTAGAATATGAGATATATACTATCAGTATTCCTCTTCTTCACGGCATTCACCGATCCGGTAACGCGGATTGCCAAGGTGAACGACCTGAAAAGAGATGCTAAAGAGGCTATGGAGGAGCAGCAATACGTTCAGGCTGTGCTCCACTATGTAGAACTGGTGGATTCGCTGCTGGTGGATAACGACAACCTGAAGATGAACATGGCCAATGCGGCTTATAACCTCTCTTACGGCACACAGGACCAGCAGCTTCAGTCAGAGGCGGGTGATCCGGGAGATATCAGTGTAGATACTTCTGATGTATTCAACGCCAATACCGAACTGAAGTTTGCGGTAATCGCTGAAAGCAAGTACCTGGAACTGGTGGGCTCAGCAAATAAGGCCATTGCCTCCAATGCTTATAACCAGCGCGGCATCATCGCCTACATACAAAGCGAGCAGGAAAAGCAGGGCAGTTCTAAGGATCAGCTCTTTACAGGAGCCCTGGATCATTTCAAAAATGCCCTGCGCAATAACCCGATGAATGAGTCGGCCCGATACAATTACGAGCTTTTGAAGAAAATCAAAAGAGAGCGGGATCAGCAGGAGAATGAAGATGACCTGAAGCCATCGGAGTATGCCAAAATGATGAAAAAAATGGCGGATGAATTGCGCCAGAAAGGCAAGTTCAAAGAAGCGATGCAAACGATGATGGAGGCTCTGGAAAATGATGAGACCACCAAGGCTTATCAGCAGTATATGGCGAAACTTCAAACTGTAGCAGCGATATGAGGACTTTACTAACAGCATTTCTACTCGTATTAGGCTCGGTTTGTATGGCACAAAACGCGAGCGACTTCTTTACTTCAGCGGGTAACCAGTTTATTGATGGCAATACAGAGACCGCTCTGAAGACGGTAAACCGTGGGCTGAACCGTTTTCCCGGTGATGAAAAGCTTCAAAAGCTGAAGGAGGAGCTGGAGAAACAGCAGGAACAGGAGCAACAGCAAAAAGAGCAGCAACAGCAGCAGGAACAACAACAGCAGGAGCAGGATCAAAAAGATCAGCAGCAGCAAGACAAGCAGGATCAGGAAAAGAAAGACCAGGAGCAACAGCAGCAAGATCAGGATCAGGAGCAAAAGGAAGAAAAAGACGAGGGCAAAGAGAACGAAGAGAAGAAAGATCAGGAAAAGAAAGACTCAGAGCCTACTGAAGAAGAGAAAGAGCAAAAGGAGAAAGACGATCTGCAGAAGTTTCTGGACAAGCTGAAGGAAATGAAGATCAGCCCGGAAAAGGCCCAGATGATTCTGGAAGCCATGCGCAACAACGAGATTCAATACGTACAGCAAAATAAACGCAAAGCTACCAAGCGAAAAGACAGAAGTAAGCCGGATTGGTAGGAAGATGAGTAGTGGGTATTGAGTATTGGGTAGAGAGTAGTAGGTAGTGGGTATTGGGTAGAGAGTAGTGGGTAATGCGTATTTATGTGAGTGGGACTGACTGATTTTTTTGAGCTGAGTGAAAACCACATTTTATGAGCTTAGCGGTACAAGGGCTTTTCTTCTTTAGTGCTGTAGGTGCGTTTAACGGACTGATAGCAGGCCTTTTTATTCTGCTGTTTTACAAAAAGGAAAATCTCTCCAGCTACTTTCTGGGCATACTGCTGACCATGGTCAGTATACGGATTGGTAAATCTGCCATTTACTTCTTTGCTCAGGATATTCCCAGGAGCTTTCTGCAGGTTGGTCTCACAGCCTGCTATTTCATTGGCCCTACCCTCTATTACTACATCAGAACGGCCCTGAACAAAACCAGCCAGCTCAAAAAGCAGGCATGGGTTCATATGGCAATCCTCCTGTTCCTTCCCCTGGTGCCCGGAGTCATTTTTCCATACGCAGAATACCCCCACATCTGGGGGCAGTATATCTGGCACTTGATCAACCTTCAGTTGACCGTCTACATACTGATCACAGCCTATGAGCTCAGGTCTGTTTTTAAAAAGTACTTCTCTTCGGCAAAGCTTGAGAAGAATGAGCGCTGGCCCCTGATTATTTTCACGGGTAACCTCATTGTCTGCCTGGCCAACGTGATCTCCCTGTTCACTACTTATATACTGGGTTCACTTTCGTTTTCGCTGGTATTTTACAGTTCACTGTTCATACTGGTCTCAAAAGACAGAAAGCTTCTCTCCCGGAGAGGTACCGAAAAGAAACCCCATGGTAAAGAGCAGGAAGCAGCCGCAGGGCTGATTAAAAAGCTGGAAGCGGTGATGAACGAACGGCAGCTCTACAAACAGCAAAATCTGAAAATGGCCGAGGTAGCTTCAGCCATGAGGATCAGCCCTCATCAGTTATCCCGACTGGTTAACGAACATCTGAACAAGAGTTTTTCACAGCTGATCAGTGAGTACCGCGTAGCAGAAACATGCCGCCTGCTCAGAGCCGAGCCCAACTACACCCTGGAAGCCATAGGCTATGATGCGGGGTTCAGTTCTAAGTCTACCTTTTTTACCACCTTTAAAAAGGTGATGGGCAAAACCCCGGCACAGTATAAAGAGGCGACCAGCTCCACAAAACGAGACTAGTTCCTATTCTGATTCCACCCCTATTCTGACTGAATTTAAGGCTACTCTTCCACCAGAAGTACCTATATTATGCCGGTGTATATGTGTGTTCGGATGGTGAGAAAAGTCGTCATTCTTTCTATAGCTGTATTGGTATACAGCTCTTCTTGCTTTAGTCAAGATTTTTTTCAATCTACCTGGAAAAGTCCAGAACTGAGCTTTGAAATATTCTCATCTGATCGGGACCTGTCGGCCGGAGAGATTATCGGGGCTGCCTTTGAAAAAACTGACCAGGCTGAGCTCAGGCTCAAATATCATTGGGTGAAAATCTCTTTTGACGCCTATAAAGCGCTACTCGAAAGAGAAAGTAAATGGTTTATACAAACCAGCCTCTATGCTCATCACTCATCTATGTACTTCAGGCAGGACAGCACCATCAGTTCTCGCCCCTTTGGTTTCATTGCCAACGACAGAGAGGACAAAATCAACTTCACCGACTCATATGCTACTTTTTCTCCGGATGAGCTCATAGACCAGCGCTACCTCGTCCTAAAGTTTATTTCACCCAAAAACTATAGTGCTACCCGGTCCGTTCAGATGAGGCTCTACCCTGCCTCGCAAATCAGGTTCAACCAAAAGTTCAAAACTACGAAGGATGTAAACGAGCGGCTGCCCTTTTTTATATTTACAGGGTTCTGCCTTCTTCTGTTTATTTGCTCACTGGCTGTTTTTATTTACGAAAAACGCAGAGAGTTTCTTTACTACTCCCTTTACATCCTCACACTGGGCTATTACCTGAATGCCAGACCTCTTGGCCTGGAATTCACCTTGTTTGGTAACTCGGCCATCGCCCCTCTGATCATCGACTCAGAAGTTCAGATTCTGTACAATCTTTTCTACCTCCTGTTTGCTATCCATTTTCTCAGAATCAGGAAAATGTACCCAAGACTCTATAAGCCCATCATCTTGACTGTTTATGTCTATGCCGCTGCTATGGTCATTCACACGGTCTTCATGCTCCTTGAGGTAAATAATATACTCAGTCCGTTTTATGGCGATACCTTACTGGATTCGATAAGAGTGCTCATGTCACTGGTTGGGATAGCCCTCATTGTTTATTTACTGAGGAATGCGAAAAACAAACTGGCTTACTTCATGGTGGCCGGTTCACTCTTCTTCTCTATTGGTGCTTACCTTACCTGGTTTGGCCATCTCCGTATTTATATGGTTTATGGTTCATCTGCAGAGGTGCTCACCTTTGTGCTTGGTCTGGGGTACAAGTACAAAATGATTGTGGATAAAAAAATTGAAATTCAAAAAGAGGCAGCTACGCTGAGACTGAGTGCCTTAAAAGCACAAATGAACCCTCACTTTATATTTAACTCTCTTAATTCCATACAGCACTTTATTCTTAAGCAAGACTCTGATAATGCGCTGATTTACCTGAGCAAGTTTTCTAAACTGCTGAGGCGCGTGCTGGACGATGCCATAGAACATAAAATATCGTTCGCAGATGAAATAGAACTGCTGAAAGCCTACCTCTCTCTGGAACAACTGAGGTTTGACAACCACTTTGAATACAGCATAATAGTCGATCCGGCATTGGATATACACAATGAGGAAGTACCTGTTTTGCTGATTCAACCCTATGTTGAAAATGCCATTGTTCACGGCTTATTACCCTCCGGAAACAGTGAAAAGAAACTCACAATAAGCTTTAAAGATCATACCGCTTGGATCTGTTGCACTATTGAAGACAACGGAGTTGGTTTCTATACCTCCCAATCAAACAAGAGCGGTCAATCTCATAAATCTCAGGGCACACATATTGTAAGAAGAAGACTGGAACACCTGAGCCATTCTTCCGTTTCTGATCTAATAAAAATTGAAGAAAAACGATCAGAAGACCAGACAACTACCGGTACGATCGTACGAATAAATATACCCAAGACACTGATTTAACCTAAACCTATGCTGTCAGCAATAATTCTGGATGATGAAAAACCAGGCCGTGAAAGCCTCAAGGCACTACTTCTAAGGTATTGTCCGGATATCACCCTGGTCAGAGAGGCATCGGGTGTAGATGAGGCCAAAGCCCTGATTGAAGCCTCGCAGCCTGATGTTTTGTTTCTGGACATTGAATTAAAGAATGAAAGCGGATTCAACCTGTTGGAACAATTAGACCAGGTCCATTTTGAAACCATCTTTACCACGGCTCATCAGAGTTATGCATTCAAAGCTTTTAAGTTCAGCGGGTTGGATTACCTGTTGAAACCCATTGATGTAGAAGAGCTCGTTTCTGCAGTTAATAAGGCGCTGGTGAAGAAAGACAAGGAAAGCCAGAATAAACAGGTGGAGCTGCTACTCAATCACCTGAGCTCTGATAAACCATCGTCCAATACAATCTGCCTGCCCACCTCAGATGGTGTGGAGTTCATAAAAACCCGAAACATTCTTTACTGCCAGGCACAGGGAGCCTATACCCGGTTTGTGCTGTCTGAAGGAAAAGCCCTCCTGGTCAGCAGAAATTTAAAAGAGTATGAGACTTTACTCGACAACAAAGAGTTCATGAGGGTTCACAACAGTTATCTGATCAACCTGATCAAGGTGAAGAAATATGTGAAATCAGACGGTGGTTATATTGTAATGACCAATGGTGACGAGGTCAATATTTCGCAGAAGAACAAGGAGCCTTTCCTTGAAGTTATGCGCTCACTTCGCTGATACACTATATAACGAGACTCCCTTCCTCCAGCTGTCTGCCGGCATATTCGCTGGGACTCATGCCATAGAAGTCTTTAAAGGCTTTGGAGAAATAAGACAGACTGCTAAAACCTACAGCATAGGCTATTTGTGAGACGTTGTCGCATTCATTCTCCAGCATTTCAGAAGCTCTTTTGAGTCTCATGAGTCTCACAAATTCACTGGTGGAGGTGTTGGCAATGGCTCTTACTTTTCTGTGAATCTGCATTCTGCTGAGGCCTAAGGCTTCCTGAATGTCTGACACTGAAAACTCAGAGTTATCCATGTTCTCGTTAATCAACCCTGTAAGAGACTCGATGAATTTTTTATCGGTTGACTCAAACACAATGTCTGAGGGAGTCCTGGTCAGTACCTCTCTGTTTACAGCCTGCCTGGCTTCTTTATACCTTTTTATAATGTTTCTGACTTTGGTCTTCAGTTCGGATGTTCTGAAGGGTTTGGTTAAAAAGTCTTCGACTCCCAGGTCAAGGCTTTCTGATACAAGATCTGCCCCGGTGACTGCAGACATCATGATCACTGGAATTGAGGCCGTGTTAATATTGTTTTTAAGACGCCTCACCATGTCTATCCCATTCAGTCCGCTCAGTTTATTATCGCTGATAATTACATCGGGCAGATATTTGACGGCCAGCCTCTCTCCTTCCAAACCGTTGTCTGCAGAAATCACCTCATAATCCTTCAGTGCCGAGCCCAGATAACTCGAAAACTCCGGATCATCTTCTACCAGTAAAACAGTCTCCTTTTGACGGGAATCATGACTTTCCACAAGATGCCCCGGCAGTACTGAAGGTTCAGAAATCAGTGCAGGCTCTTCAGGTTCGGCAATGGGGATGGTCACGACAAAGAGGGTACCACAGTCTTCCAGGCTTTGCACATTAATTTCTCCCTGATGCAGCTCTACCAGTTCTTTGGTTATGGACAGCCCTAATCCTGTGCTGGCTCCCGAAAAAATCCGGCCGTCTTCGTTAATCACGAAAAACCGATCGAATATCTGGCGCAAATCGCTTTGGCTCATCCCCATTCCACTATCACCGACCGTCAGCATAAGCCCTTCCTTCTTTTTGATGGCCTTGACAAAAATTGTATTTCCTGTCTGGGTATATTTTATGGCATTGGAAAGTAGATTGGAGATCACTTTTTGGAATATGTCTATATCAATATCCCCGATTACAGAAGGGGCTATGTTATAATTGAAATGGACTCCTTTCTTAATGGCACTGCTCTCAAAACCTCTGCAAATGCTCTTGACCAGTTCAGAGATGTTTTCTGTTGACAGGTGTAGTTTAAACCTCCCCTTCTCTACTTTAGATACATCCAACAGCTGGTTGGTAAGCTTCAGGATAGTATCTGCATTTCTCTTAAGCGTTTCAAAGTCCTTCTTCATCTTACCCTGGGCACCATCTTCATAACCCGACAGAATATCGAGTATCAGGGTGAGTGGTGTTCTGAACTCATGCGCTACATCAGCATATAGTTTAGATCTGAATTCGTTTTGTGATTTTGTCTTCTCAGCCTGTAGCGTGAGCTGTTCATTGGCCTTTAACTTATCTTCTGCCATTTTGCTGGCAATCTTGTTGGCCACAATCGCTGCGATTGCCTCAAAGTACTTTATATGCTCTTTCCTGAAGTACCCTTTTTGACTGTGTTCGCTGTCGATTACTCCTATCACTTTACCATCGCATATCAAAGGAACACTCAGTTCAGACAAGCCAAATTTTCCGTCTTCGACATATCGGCTGTCAAGTGAGGTGTCGGGTACACAGATGGCCCGTTTTGACAAAGCGGCACTCCCCACAATTCCTTCTCCCAAAGCCAGTTCAGTCGTCAGGTTCACCTTAGCCTTGCTTTTGATATTGACCCGGAGATAAGCCGACTGGATTAGTTTTTCCTTTTTCTCATCATATATATAGACTACGCAGTCTTCCAGGTGCAACTTGGAAATGCAGTTTTCAAGCACATAGTCTATGATCTCATCGAGCTTTTCAAGCTTCATCAGGGCAATGGCCAGCTGGCTCAAGTCAATCTCATCATTTTTACTCCGGCTCAGCTCAGAAAAACTTCTGAAGAAAGATCTGTTGTGAAGGCCTACGGCCAATACAACAATTGCCCAGGAGTACAACTCCATCAATCTGAAAAACAGCGCAGACCGATCAATCGCGAACCACTGTACAGCAACCGTACTGTTGGAGATCATCAGCAAGGCTACCAGCCAGGCCATTGCCGGCAAAAGCTGCCTTTTCCCGGCTTTGTTTATAAAAAGTGCAACTCCGATAACTATAGGGAGTATGATGGTGTTGGCCAGGCCAGTCCCAAAACCACAAGCCAAAATGACAACAAGTAAGCTGACCAGTAATACCAGACAGGTTTTGGCTATTCGTGCATAAGCGTGATTAACCAGGGGAATGCAGCCGAGAGAAAACACACTGACGAAGGACAGGCTAAGGGCGGTCAGATACTGCGCTGACACCAGCGCATATATGATCAGGGGCACTGTATACAACACAAAGGCCAGGGCAAAGTACCTGATGAGCATGCTGCATCCGGGGAAATCATCCATTGATGATTCAAAAATCTGTCTTTTCTTTCTTACACCAAAAAACAGCAGGAATTCGTCCATCACTGCATTTCGGAAGTTTGCGGCCAATAAGTCTATCATACAGATGTCGAGTCAGTAATACATTAAAATTAGTACTGCTTTGAACACCCGTCATGAGTGAATTTATCAATACGAAGGTTGAGTTTATGGATAGCCCTTATCAATGTATCCTGAAATCTCTTCCATTGATATGAAGGCAGAAACGCACTGTACCCCACTTTTATGGTGATGGGTACAAGGCCCCGATGTTACAGGAATAACACGATTTGATACATATGTGGAATAGAGAGGCAGCTATTCAATGCAGGTTTGGATATATCAAAACTGTCATGGAAATCAAGCTTAACTCCTTGTTCTTGTCCTTTAATTCATGTGGAGCCATCATCTCATGCCGGCCTAACAAAATTGCTCATTTGCTCAGATTGAGGGGTGTGCTCGGTTGGTTTGAGATTCCCAATAACACCCTTGTGAATTACCGGATAGAAACTCACCTATGCATGTGCAGGCTCGTTTTAGTGTTTCACAGCCCAAGTAATCACAGAAACCTGAGTGTATCCAGAAAAAGAACCATCAAGCAATGCATACCCTTTATGAGCTATACACAAAAAGTACGGCTGAAGGGGTTTATAGAGAGGACCATTGCCTTAAACAAAAGTAATTCAGCCTGTTTTTATACCTCTGCTCTGGAGGTAAACACCATACCCTCTACGCAATTTGCCAATCAGTCCTCTTCTCAATCATACCCGCATATCTCATCAGAGGCAGGTTATGCCAGGACTTTTGCCTGAGGCAATCCATTATGGCCTGAAGCCCTCAACCTCCCGGTGCCTAACAGGCGTACCAGAAGGCGGCTTTACAATTTGACAAACATAGGTTACACAGGTTAAAGCCATCCGTTCGGGAGTCCTTCATATTTGGGTCACTCCTCTTGATGCAGACGGCACTTTGAGCAGTAGATGTCGAATAGTGAATGGAGCATCGTTCAAGCTATACTTTTCCCTTTCACCTTTGCTCCATCCGCAATTGTTCCACCATCCTCCCTTAGTCAGGAGCTACTGCAGGAACTTTTGTGGAGAGAGCTACCCAAAACGATCGGGTACTACTGGCGATGTCTCTATTCACGCATCTACTTTTCTCATAACCGCGCTGTGTTACAACAGCTAAAGCATAGGATACTTCTCTGAAAGACAAAGCCTGAAAACAAAAGGAGTTTAGCCGCAACATTTCAACAAACTCCCGGACCTATGAAAACGAAAAAACTGCTCACGCTGCTTCTGGCTCTTCTTCTTAAAAACACACTTTCAGCACAAAACTTTTACGCTCCTTCGCATGAGGAACAATTCTTCTTTTCATTCGGCATGGGCTCCGCGGGTTACTATGGCGATTTGCAGGATGAGTTCATTCTCCCCTCCTTTTCATTTACCACCGATATTTCTTACCGTACTTCTCCGTATATGCGGCTCAGAGGCAGCCTTTCCTGGTTTCTTTTAAATGCCTCAGATAAAAACTCCCCCGAAGAAGATTTTCAAATACGAAATCTTTCCTTCCAGTCGAGCAACTTCGAGCTGTCGGCTAATATTGAATTTCAACTGGTTCCTCAATACAGTTATCGACACAGAGAGAGGGTACAGCCCTTTATTTCGCTTGGTATTGGTTTGGTCAATGTGAACCCCACCACCCGATACAAGGGGAAGAAGTACAGGCTACGAGAACTGAAAACCGAGGGGATACGGTATGGGGCTGTTGCGATAGCCATCCCTTTGGGCCTGGGAGTCAGGCTGAAAATGAACCGCCATATATCCATTGTGGCCGATTTCGGATACAGAATCACCAATTCAGACTACCTGGATGATGTCAGTACAGATTACCCCGACCTCTTGTCGCTACCAACTATTACCAGTGCTCTTTCTGACCGAAGACAGGAAATGGGGCTTCCTCCTGCCAAAAAGGGCGGCCAACGAGGAAATCCGGAAAGAAATGACGGGTACTTTCTGTTAAGTTTCAGAATAGAAGGCAAGCTCTCCTACTTACTTCGGAGGTAAGCATGATTCTGAGAAAAACCGACCTGGATCATATGTGTTCAAGCATTAATGAACACACCTCTTTTCAAGGCAATATCAACTGTAAAACGCCACTTTATATCAATGGTGAGTTCACTGGTGATATTCGCTCTACAGAAAGGGTGAGCATCGGCCCTAAGGCCTTTGTTCTGGGCAATATTTATGCAAGGAGCCTGATCATCGAAGGAGTTGTTCGGGGCTGTTTATACGTCAAAGAAAGTCTGATTCTCAGACAGTCATCCCAAATAGGATCGGGAAGAATCGAGTCTACCAGGCTGGAGGTGGCTGCCGGGGCAAAACTGTGTGTGGATCAGATCAAGATATCCTCCGGGGAAAGCATCGCCCGCAAAGCGTGAGTTCCCGGCCGTAAAAGGGCATGTTACATGCCGAACAACAATTGTTACAAGGCTTAAAATCAATCATCCCCGGTATTTCAACATTTGCCTGACACACTCAGGCAGGTGTTATGACGCAGCTTCAGAGTGTGGTTAACCGATGATCACTACTATGAAAAAGCCCTTCAACAAAAGCGTTGTTAACCGTCTGCTTCCCGTATTACTGTCACTGCTTTTTACAGCCAATAAAGTCACCGGATCACTGCCGGTAAAGCCTGAAGCCGATGCGGGTAGTAAGGTAGAAAGACCAGCTACTTCTTCTTCCGGTAGCCCTGAGTCAGCTGATCTAGACAGAAAAAGAGCTTTGTTTACCTCGGTACAAAATGGTGCCTGGAGCGATCCAAGCACCTGGGGAGGTGTATCAACACCTGGTATTAGTGACAATGTGGTGATCAATCATACAGTTACTGCCTCAGGTAGTACATTTAATGCTGCTTCGGTCACCGTAGAAAGTATTTCTGTTACCACAGAACTCAAAGTGTCTAACGGTACACTTAACATCAGCGGAGACCTGACCCTAACCAGCTCTACTGCCAACCGCAACGCCCAGGTACGGGTAACGGGACTAACACTGCCCGGGCACCTCAATGTAGGCGGAAATTTCAATATCACCCGATCGGACGGCACCGCAGCCGGCCGGTGCCGTTTTGAATTACAGGGCACCTCTACGGCCACCATCACGGGAAACCTGTCATTCACCTATGATGACGAAACCTCAACCGAATCATCCAGTGATATTTATATACAAGACAACACCGTATTGCAAATTGACGGAGCCTTAAACATCAACATGCAGCGGGGCGGCACATTTTCTTTTCAGGTGCTGGAAAATGCCTCGGCTACCCTGGGGTCTTTACAGGCAGATCTGGACGGAGGCATATCCAATCACGATGGGGTCATTTCCATAAAATCAAGCAACAATGCCACGGTCACGATCAACAATGATATGACCCTGAATTCAAACTATTCAGATGATGTGATGCCCACCTACGGAAACGACATATCCGTTGATGTAGAAAGCGACAGTCAGTTTACCGTGAACGGGAACCTGAGCATCACCAATGCGGGCGCAGCTCCTATATCCAAGGTTGTTTCAGTAGATATTTTCAATAGTGGCATACTGGAAGTAAGCGGCAATCTTACTGCTGTAAATTCCTCTACTCTGGGAGGGGTCGGTTTTCCTGATGTTGATTTCAATCTCTTCCAAACCAGTCAGATGATTGTAGGGGGCGTTTTTAGGATACAGCAAGACGATGTTGCTGCGAACATACTGGAAATCACACTCAATAACAGTTCTCAGCTTTTGACCCAGGGTAACATAGAAATATCTGCTGCTTCAGCCAGTGGAGGCAGAATTACCGGGCTGGATGATTCCAACTTTGAGATCGGGGGCGCCATCAGCTATCAAAATGCTTCTGACAACTCTTCTATATCCCAAACCGGAAACGCTACCATTGAGTACAATGGCACTGCCGCCCAGGAGATCAACATAAGCGAATTTGTGAACCTGATACTGAATAATACCGCTCCTTCCAACCAGCTCACTTTAGCCAATGCCATATATATCAGCTCGAATGTCAACTTTGTAAGCGGAAAGGTGACAGCCAACGAATTTGTTATGTCTCTGCTGGAAGGAGGCACCCTTTCCGGCACTATCACCGATGCCAGACATGTCGATGGTCAGTTCAGAAAATTCGGAACCACTGATTTTACCTTTCCTGTCGGGGATGCAGATATGTACAGGCCTTATACAGCCAAAAACATCACGGCCTCGGGGCTGGAAACACCCGAGATTACTGTTCAGTACTTTGCACAAAGTCCGTCAGAGATCTGCACCTGCGATGAGTCTCAGAAGGAGCTGTCAATTGATGTAGTAAGCCATAAAGAAGTATGGTCGCTGAGGATTCTGAACACGGCCAGCTACCAGCCTGAGATCAGCTGGGGTGTAAACAGTGATGTAGGGGAAGAAGCCAACGACCGACTCGATTTGCTGGTAAGTGTTTGGGATGATGATGCTACTAACTGGAGAAACGGAGGACAGTCTGCCATCACCGACAATGGCCAGTTTGATGGTCTGCTGACCGGAGGCACCTTTAACCTCACCGGAGACCTTACCACCTATATGACCTTCGGCTCTACCAGTTTTAACAATCCTTTGCCGGTGGAAATGCTTTACTTCCGGTCAGAGCAGCAAGATGATCAGGCAGTACTGCTCACATGGGCTACCAGCTCAGAGGACAGAAATGACTATTTTGTTATTCAGAGAACCACTACCGGTATTGATAACTTCAAGGACATCGGGTTTCAGAAAGGCACAGGCAACAGTACGGACCTGGTGGAATACAGCTTCCGGGATATTCCTTCCAATGATTCATTTTTGGGAAAACCGGCCGTTTATTACAGACTGAAGCAGGTAGACTTTAACGGAACATATGATTATTCAGAAGTAATAAGACAGGAGCTGAAAACTGAGTACCCGGCCGGCCGGCTTTTCCATGTTACGCCTTCTCCTGTTGACCGTGATCAGGCCATTTATATCAGACCACATTCCTCTCTATTGAGAGAAGAGAATATGTCCATTAGCATCTCTGATCAGCATGGGAAAGTCCGGCATCAGGACTCAGGGCATTTTCAACATTTGAAAGAAGGGCTGATCAGCACCATACGTCATCTGGAAAGTGGCTTGTACTTCCTCAGTGTTAAAACGGCAAATCATCATGAGCGGACCAAATTGCTTGTGCGGTAGAATACTACCACCATGATGAAGGCCTGTCTGGCCTTCATCAGAACATTTTTTCTAAAAACACCGGTTCGGAATTATAATCAGGAACCTCAAACCGGGCTTCACTGCCTAGACTTGCCACAAACAAGTCTCAAAAATGAAAACAACTCTTCGACTCGCTCTCAGACTGACAGGCGTCTGCCTGCTCCTGAACGTTTCTATAAACCACTCCCTGGCTCAAAAACTCAGCTTACTCTGGGAAACCCCCACGGTACTTCCCGGTGTGGAGTCTGTGATTTACGATGCTGAAACAGACCTCATCTATGCTGCTAACATCAATGGCCACTTTATGGAAAAAGACGGCAATGGTACTATCGCCCGCATAGACACAGATGGCAAGGTGATTGACACTCAATGGATCACCGGACTGGATGCGCCTACAGGGCTGGGCATTTATGAGCGAAAACTCTATGTCACCGATATCGACAGGCTGGTAGAAATAGATATCAAAGAAGGCAAAATCAGCAATACCTGGGCCGTATCCGGAGCCACAGCTTTTAACGATATAGCCATTGGTGCTGATGGCACCGTCTATGCCAGCGATACAGGAGGCGATGCAGTATATGCGCTGAAAGATGATACGGTGAACAAAGTACTGGATAATGTCAGAGGCCCCAACGGTCTGTTGTCCACCCCTGATCGCTTTCTCACGGTGCTATGGTATGCTCAGGCTTTGTATTCCGTTGATTTGAAAACACAGCAACTCACTGAGCTGGCCGGGGGAATTGTGAACCCGGATGGCATTGAAGAAGTGGGTAATGGCGCTTTACTGCTGACGGGGCTCAACGGCCTCATCTATTACGTGGACAAAAATGGCAGGAAGACGCTGCTGGCAGATACCTCCCCTGATCAGATTCAGGCCGCTGATATAGATTATGTTGCTTCCAGGAATCTTTTACTCGTACCCACACTCAACAGTAATAAGGTGATGGCTTATCGCTTAGAGCTGTAATTTTCTCTTTTAAATAAATTCATGATTTAATATTTTTAATCTGAGGAAAAATTCAACACCGTTCTCTCCTCCCTTTCGCCATTTTTAAAACCTTAAAGCAAGTACATCATGTCGAAAGTCAGAGTTCTCACCATTACCCTTATGCTTTGTTGCTCTTTTTTCACTTATGGTCAAACCAAGGTTGATCTTAATGGAAAATGGATTGTAACCGTAAAACAGCCTACAGATGACAAGCCAGTTGAATATAGCATAGAGGCCGAAATCAAGCAGATCGGCACCAACATCATCGGTGTATTCAATTTTGATCTCAACCGTATTCCCGTAGATTTTCAGCAGGAGAACATGAAGAACAATCAGTCTCAGCTTATCAACTTTACCGGAACGATAGCTAACGGTCTTTTGAGGCTGGATTATCAAAACGAGGACCCTGAAATACCTCAGTTTGGTTCGGGACTTTTAAGTATCAAATCGGCCCGGCATCTAAGCGGAAGGTTTCTGGGCTTTGGTCCGGAAACGAGGGAGATCGTCAGCGGTGACATGACCTTCGACAGGAAATAGCAGACAGAAAGCCTTTTGAGGTCTACGGAAAAACTGACCTTTTTCAGTAAAGGGACTTAACTTAATTCCATGAATATATCATGGATAAATCGCCTGCTTTGCCTGCTGTTTGTATTGCTCTTTACCTCAGTACAGACCACAACAAACACCACGATTACCCGGAGTTACTGCACTGAGATAGGTAAGTTCCAGATGCTGTTTGATGAAGATGAGGTAAGCGGCAGTTATTCACTTACTCCCAAACGGAGCCTTGGTGCTATCTGGGGTAAACTGGAAGGTACCCGTATGACTGGTCGCTGGCTGGATGCCGATGGACAGGGAGACATCATCATCAGCTTTAATGAAGATTTTTCATGGTTTACCACCCGATACCGCAACGATAAGGAACCCGATCACTGGTACACAGATCAATGGCATGGTGCTTTGAGGCCGAATGGTAAAACCACTTTTGAAAAGGACGGAAAAACCTACCGCTGCGAGTAAGGGAGAGGTCGTGCTCTGACTGTTTATGAGTGCCATGACCTATAATTTACAGCAACTCAAAAAGGATTACGATTCCGGAAAGAAACTTAAATTTCTATTCTTCTGGGGGCATCAGCCCCACCCCGGAGGAGAAGTGACCAACTCTTGCTTCAGCCAGTGGTGGGTAGCTCCCTTTACTGCAGATGGTCATTCATACCCAACCGCAGAGCACTGGATGATGGCAGAGAAAGCCCGGCTGTTTCAGGATGACGAGATGCTTGAGAAAATACTGCTGGCTCAGTCACCCGCTCAGGCCAAGAAGTTCGGAAGGCAGGTACGGGGTTTTGACCAGGCTACCTGGGAAGGCAGACGCTCAGAAATTGTTGTACAGGGAAACCTTCATAAGTTCAATCAACACCCCGACCTGAAAAACTTCTTGCTCAACACAAAGCAAAGGGTGCTGGTAGAGGCCAGCCCGAGAGATATTATCTGGGGTATAGGCCTGTCTGCTAAAAATGAAAGGGCCTCCGTACCAGCTCAGTGGCGTGGTAAAAATCTGCTTGGATTTGCTCTGATGGAAGTGCGGGATCTGTTGGGGTGAGAGGCAGGGAGTCAGAAGTGGGAAGACGGAAGTTGGAAGTCGGACGTTCTTACCTCCTACTTCTTACATCTTGCCTCCTACCTCTTACATCTTACCTCCTGCCTCTTACCCCCTCAACGCAAATCATACCACTCTTCTACTTCCAGGTTGGCTCGTCTGCCCTGCTCTGTTGGCGCGTAATTTTCCGTCAGATAGTCCAGAATTTTTTGCTCATCTTCTCCCAGGTCTTTCAGATTTTGAGTGCGCTGCATCCAGCGAATCATATTGGTCCAGCCCTCGCGGGTAGCGCGGTTTTGGGTAACAAGCTTACCGGAATGACATCCTGTGCAGTTGGCTATTACCAACAGCTTATGCTCCCCTTCTGCAAATTCACCTTCCGCCATAATAGTGGGCTCTGTAACCAGCTCAGCTTCAACCTTTTTTGGTGGGGTCTTAAAGAGATCGGGGTTTTCATAAGCCAGCCAGCCAAGGCCCAGCACCAAGACGAGTAAAGCGAATATGCCTATGACTGCCCTGAACAGTCCGTAAAAGCCTTTTAAAAAATCATCCTCTTTCATACCACTTTCACTGCAATTCTATGACAGGCATTATTCAGGTAGCCCTTGGGGTTCCAGCCGGGCACTACCATTGGCTGCGATTTACCGTTGCTATCAGTGGCCTTTGCCCAGATTTCATAGTAACCTTTGGCCGGTAAGTTCACCCTGGCGGACCAATGCTGCCAGGCCAGCCTGTTTTTGGGTCTTTCGAGCTTTGCCTGCTGCCAGGTGCTGCCAAAATCAGTGGAATAATGTACGGCCCTCACTTCCAACTGGCCGGCCCAGGCATGACCACGGATATCAAGGCTTTGTCCCTGCTGAATCAAGGCTCCGGATTTCGGATAGGTAACCAGTGATTTCACTGGCATAGACTCGATAATCCCCATATCTTCTTCAGGTACTTCAGTACCCGGAGCTACCGGTTTCACCGGTACCCGATAAGCCGTACCGGTCATTTTGGGTCCGTCATGAACGATATTGCGAATGCTCAGACGATTGACCCATTTGCCGGAAGCAGAAGCAGGAAAACCTCCTGCCACCAGTCTGAGAGGAAAGCCATGAGCAATCGGAATGTCCTCTCCATTCATCTGATAAGCCAGCAAGGTTTCGTCCTCCAGCGCCTTTTCAATAGGTACTCCCCGTGAGATGACGACCTTCTCAGGGTCACCGCTTAAATGTGTATCGGCTCCGTAGTAGGCCAGATACACTGCATCACTCTTCATTCCCACATCAGCCAGCAGGTCTTTCACGCGCAGGCCTGTCCAGTTTGCACAGCTGACTGCTCCTATCGTCCACTGGTTTCCTTTGGCAGGTGGATTAAACTCACTGCGGCCATTGCCCCCGCACTCCAGTGTAAGCTGATAAGTGTAGGCTTTGAACTTCGATTTTAAATCATTGAGGGTGTAAGTCTTGCGACTTCCTGCTGATTCGCCTTCAACGGTGAGTACCCAATTGTCTTTATCAGGCTTTGGAATGATGCCATTGTTACGGATAAACATCTTGTCTGCCGGAGTGATTTTATCGTCCAGAAGATGGGCCTGAGCTTCAATATTCCACGGCCGGTCATTCAGGGTCCGCATCTCTTTGTGCTTACCGAAAAGTGCCTGAGGGGTGTTCTGTTCAATTAAAACCGGAGTGTATCCCGCCATGAGCCGATCTCCAAAAACGATATCTGCTCCTAATACGGTAGAGAAAGCAGCCAGTGTGCTCTTTTTAATGAAATCGCGTCTTTTAGCCATATCAGGCGATAATATACCCAATTGCCCCGATAAAAAAACGTGCCTTTACACCGGTAGCTTTATGAGTGAAATAACCCCGCAAATCCGTCACTGGCATGACAATTGTTTCACTGAGGCCATCTAACCGAATTTACACATGATGCACTCTTCAACTACATTCAGGTGGCTCTTTGCCATTTCACTGGCCTTATTATTCAGCTGTTCAGAAGACGAACCGGCTCCTGATTTGATCGGGCTATGGAAAATCAACGAACACGAAGCCTCACAGAGAACAGAATACCAAAACTCTCCGCCACTAGAATTCAATCTTTTTTTCAGTCCGGGTTCACCGGGAGGTATATTATCAACTTCCAGACTGAACTTTGAGCCGGACAACACAGGCCTGTATTCCCGTGATAACCTGGGTTTTGAAGATAATGGTACCTATCAGATCACATGGCAAAAAGACACGGATAAGCTGACGATAAAACTTGACGATGAACCGGAAGAAGTATGGACCATACTGAGCCTTACCCATCAGGAGCTTGTGCTTTACTATGAAAGAGAGACCACCACGTTTCCGGACAATGAGGGTGTTGCCAATCCTAAAACCTACAGAAAGACGACACATAAGCACACCTTTATCCGGTAGTGGCTGATCAGTCTTCTTTATGCCCGGCCCGGTGGGAAGTACCTCTTAGGGTAAGATGATCCCGGCTCGAATTACTGAGCACCATACCCTCTCAACAGAGATAGTGACTGCTGAAGTATGTGAGACAGCATGAGCGGAGGACGTAAAAAAACCCTGACGGGGAACCGTCAGGGCTGGATAGAAAACACCTGTATTTAATTAATCACCTCAAACCAAAAACTAAATCAGGTTCTCTTATATGTCGTTGATGTCCTTTCTATTAAGTGATTCACTTCATCACATGTGATCACTTCACCACCTGCTCTTAATTCATCAAGCAGGATTTCCGCAACTTTCTCTTCAGCAGAACCATAGGCAGCTCCTGTATTGTCGGCTGTACTATTTCTATGGATCCACTTTAAATGATTCATCAGTAGATTTCTGCAGTTCTCTTCCACATAAAATACAACGCCACTGATGCTGATTTTGTGGTGGCCGTTCATTGATCCAAAGTATAGGGTTGGTTGAGTAAACATTGCTAAAAATTTATTCCTGCTTTGTAAGACTTCCGAAAAGCGGAATGGTTACCTGCAGTTCCATTGTCCTTTGTATTATAGATGCCCTGAGTCCGAAAAATGTTGCATAGCCCTATGGATTTAACAGAAATTAACCGGAAACAGAGCCTCTGTTAACACCTTATTAACAGTAAGACGGTCTCAGGAGAAAAACATAACAGCACAAAAGACAAATAGCAGGAATCAACAACCCCATGGAGTCTAGTGTTGCTGCTTCAACTCCTCAACGAGTTGCCTGATTACTTCCACTACCAGTTCAGGTTCATCAATATGAATCTGGTGGCCACTCTCTTTGGCAATAACATGCCGGCTTTGGGTTGAAAGTGTGAGTAACTCCCGCTGTAGTCTCTCTGATTCGGCTTTGAGCGTCTCATTGCTCCATGCTTCATCTCCCTCCTTTTTGGTCCAGATGTCCTTAGAGATGACCACCAGAGGTTTGTCTCCGAAAGCATATTCTTCTGATTTTTCATAGATGAGCTGCATGGTCTCAGCTTCGTAACTGCTGCGTCCCTTTACATAGCTGAAAGGCCGCTCATTGTATATCCACTGAAAACGCTTTTGGTCTGATTGTGAAAACTTGTCAAGGAAATCTCCGAAATCTCTCCTGGCCTGAAAAGTTTCCAGCTTTGGTTGCGCGGTCAGTCGTGACCTTATCACAGCCGGGATATCACGGCCTTTAGAGGTCTCCCGCATTCGCTTCCATGCCGGTTTTCCCTGCTGATAAATGCGCAGGACCACATCAGGGTGAGTCGCATCCACCAACACTACGCCAGCTACCTCATCCGGAAACATATGCGCGTAGACCCGGGTCAGCAAGCCTCCAAGCGAATGACCTACAAGAATATAAGGTCCCTTGATACCCGCATTTTGCAAGGCCGTATGTGTATCGTAGGCCTGCTGCCACATATGGATAGCATGACCGTGTTCACTCCAGCCTTCACCTGCCTGATCAACCGCAATGGCCTGAGCGAATTTCCCGACTTCTGGTAGCACAAGATTCCAGATAAGTCCGATATCACCTGCACCATGAAACATAACAATGGGTGGTCCGCTTTCACCTTTTGTTAATAAATGAAGCTTATAGCCATTTACCTCAACCAGCTTGCCCGGTGCTGCCTGCGGGGTCTGTGCACAGAGATTCTGACTTATCAGGTATATAAATATGTAAGCACTTACTATTTTATTCATAAATAAAGGATGACATCCGCCATCCTTTTGTTTGAAATATTCTGAGTTTTTAATCTGATTTTCTGAAATAGATCGCTCCTGAAATGGTTTCGAGGTTTACTTCCTTTTCTCCACCCTTATAGGTACCCTTGAGCTTTCGTCCGCCCAGGCTTGGCAAGCCTCTGTCCTTTCTGGTCTTAAAGTCCATATTGGTGTACAAATCGCCTGTAATACTTTTGAGGCCAATTTCTGCACCGGTGTTTCCTTCCCAGGTAAGATCTATTACACCTGATATGGTTTCAACTTCTATATCCGACTTGATGCCACTGATCGTTACGTTTGAGCCGATTGTTTCTACCGTCATACTGGCTGAGCTGGGCACCATCATTTCTACTTTCACTTCCAGACAGGCATTTTTACCATTATTTCTCCAGTGTATTCCCTCCCGGGACTGACAACAGCAGTCATCAGATTCACTGAGCTTATGTGGCCTCAGATCGATATCGAGTGCCAGGCGATCATCGTAATTGTCCAGGTCTATACGCAGTGCTTCATTGTCTTTCCCTCCGTTTACCTCATAGGTAATCTTCACATAAATCTCATTCTTTGACCAGGATTTGACCACAAAGTCAGTTCCCATATCAATATCCACATCGAGGTGCTGATTTGTGAAGGCATAGGTTTTCTCCAGTACATCTGCCTGTGCCATTACCCACTGGCTCGCCAGCAGGCACACTAAAAGCATAGTAAGTCTTTTCATAGTGATTCTGTTTTATGCCTTAGTTCTTCCGGAGGTATACATTGCCATATTGTGACTCAACAGACAATCGCTTATCTCCCTTTTTGATAGATGCCCTGGCCTTCATCCACTTGCCGATTCCGTCATCTCCTCCCATTTTGATGGGTACGTCCAGGTTTGTAAAAATTTGCCCCCACTGCGTGCTGGCGTCAAACTCCAGTGATTGTGATTCATCAATCTTTACATCCACGCCACCATAGCGGGCGTCTACCTCAAGCATTTCCGGGTTTTCGAGTACTTCTACCAGGCCATAGCGGGCATCCAGCATCACTTTGATATCGCGCGGCACAGTAACCACCAGTTCGATGGAGATACAGATACCATTGCTGTAAGTACCATTGCGCTTTGAACCCACATTGATGGTTGTGCCTTTGCGGGAAACGGTTACGGAAGTTTTGTCATCATCGTCATCATCGCTGTGTGTATACACCGAGAAATTGCCCTTTCTGTTTCTGAGCCCCCTGATGGTCGATTCAATGGTAAACACCCCATTTCTGGCACTGCTTTCAATTTTGAAATCTTCATCGAACTTTCCTCCCTGGATATCAACCGTACCTTCTACCTTCACTTCTTTTCCGTCCCAGACCTTGACCTGTACCAGTTCAGGGTATTCAAAAACGAGGTTGAGTTCGTCAAACGACTTAACATCGAAGGTCTCGCTGATCTTCGTTTGCGCCATAGCACCGGCAGTGACCGCCAGCATCACAGCTATTGTGTAAATAATCCTTTTCATTGTCTGAGTTTTTGAGTTGATAAGAAAAAGGCCGCTTCAATTATCTCTGAAGCGGCCCGTTCTATTTACTTTTTGCGGAGATATACATTGCTGTAGGAAGCCTTCAGATCCAGGTCTACTCCACCACCATTGAGTTTTCCTTTAATGGTTGAACTCACCTTTCTCATGCCATCTTCATCGCCACCAAATGCAATATTCATATCAGAAAATGCCTCACCATAGGGGGTTTTGATCGTTACATCAGCCTTGGTTCCGGCAGGCAAAGTCACATCCACAATGCTATACACTGATACGAGTGAGGTGGGGCTTTCCTGGTTGAGCTGAGAGAAAATTGCCTCAACCTTGCCGTAAACTGTATTTACCAGCGCAGGACCACTGATGTCCTCCATATATACGCTGTTATATCTGCCGGATATCTCGAGTTCTCCGGCCAGGCCATAGACCTCAATTTTACCGCCTTCCCAGTTACCGGTGTGTTCGATTTGAACGTTCACACTTCTGGGTACCTTGATGGTATATTTTCCCTGGCCTCTTCTGGCCGCCTGAAAAACCACTACTTCATTTCCCTCCTGCTGTACATTGAGACCGATACCGGTATTGTCTTTACCACGGGCACTCAAAGCTGTGAGCCCTTCAGCTCTCTCAGGGTTATCGCGCTTTGAATCAGCATCGATCTGAATCTCACTGCCATCATAAGCCTCTACTGACACTCTGTTTACTTCTTTTATAATCAATGTAGTCTGGCTCGGGTTTGAGACCTGGACCTTATGGCCCTGGGCACTCAGCTGTACGGCAGCTATCATCGCCAAAGACATCATTATCAATTTTATGCTAACCTTTTTCATTTCTTCAATCGTTTTTAATTCAGATATTTTGAGTTTTTGTTACCCGTCAGGTGGGTAATCCCTGATCTATTCAAATCGATTTGTTTAATCATTTTAAAGCTCGCGGAGCTTGAACATACCCAGGTGGGCCTCATCGCGTACCTCCCTGAGGTTGTCATCATCTTCCACTATTTTCTGCAGGTTTTCAATAGCACCCACTTCCTTCAGGCTTACCAGTGCTTCTATCAGCACTATTTTCACCGCTGGTTCTTTTTCGGTACCCAATGCTGTTATCAATGTTTTGCGTACACTTTCATTGTTTCCAAACCGGGCCAGTGCCTCCACCCCCTTCATCCTCACGTTCATGTTAGACTCTTCGAGCACCACTTTCTGCAAAGCCTCCAGTGTTTCTTCGTCCACCACTTCCATTTCAAAGGAATAGTTTACCGCTTTCAGTCTGCCACTGGCTGAAGAGCCCGTCATTTCTGTAAGCATCATCTGCTTCAGGCTATCCACTTCAGTACCTACAGAATCTTTACCGGCAAAGTAGCCTACCAATACCAGGGCTACCGCTGCAGCCACTCTGTAGAACCAGATTTCTCGTGATGTATGCTTCATCACAATCACCTTCGCCTCTTTTTCTTCCTCCACAGGCTGAAGTGATTCTTCCAGTTTGCCAAATAGCTTATCGTCAGACAGACCTTCGGGTAACACATCACGCATCATTCCGATTTGTCTGAACTGATCCTGATAAGTCTTCAGATGGTCGGGTACCACTTCTCTGAGAAAGAAGTTGTGGAGTTGCGTTTCCTCCTCAAGAGAAGTTTCCCCGTTGTAATACTTATCGATCAGTAATTCTATTTCTTTATCTGACTTCATAATTCTCAATTTTTAAGTAGAGCTCCCTGGCTTTTTTTCTTGCCCTGGAAAGTCCCACACGAATGTTGTTTACTTCAAGCCCCGTCTGCTCAGCAATCTCCTCATAGCTATACCCCTCAACATCTCTGAGTGTAATCAGCAATCTCTGCTGATCAGGCAGGGACTGAAAAGCCCTTTCCATCACCTTCATACTATCGCTCAGTTCTACTTTCCTGTAAGGAGTTGTAAAGCCTGAATCCAGTTCCATTTCCTGTACATCCAGCTGATTTTTATGCTTCTTAGATTTCAGCTTATCCAGGCAATGGTTTTTGGTGATAGTTACCGCCAGTGCTTCCACACTTCGGTAAGCATCCAGTTGCTGTCGTTTATCCCAAAGTTTTACCATCACATCCTGCAGCGTATCTTCCGCTTCATGCACCGATCGCAGCATATTCAGGGCAATTCGGTACAGGCGGTCCTTTACAGGTAAGACCTTGATTTTAAACTCTTGCAACTCCATTCAATATCAGAGACGAGGGTGGGTATAAGTCATTACAGGAATGTAGAAAAATATATTCAGAGCTGTACAACTTTCATCGTACTCTTCTGATAATCAGACGATAAGGATATTCAATTTCTTAAACCTATTTTCGTAAATAAATAGCTGAAGCATGTTTTTCGTCCTTTCCAAAATACTGGCATTTTTCGTCAGGCCTCTGGTCTGGATCATTTTCTGCTTTTTGGGATCATACTTCTTCAGAAGACCTAAATTAAAAAAGGGTCTTTTCTGGACAGGCATGTTGCTACTCATAGTTTTTTCCAATCAGTACATCAGTAACCGGGTGATGCTCTGGTGGGAACCTGAGCCGGTACTTATTGAAACTCTGGGGCAGTACGATGTAGGGATAGTATTCAGTGGTGTCACCAAGGGGAGCAAGACACCTGATGACCGGGTATATTTTAATCAGGATGCCGACAGAATTACCCACACGCTGCAGCTTTACAACGAAGGAAAGATTAAACGCATTCTGGTTACTGGCGGGCTGGGCTTTCAGCAAAGAAAAGTGAGTGCGGCAGCCGAAAGGCTTCGCGACTTTTTGCTGATGGCGGGAGTTCCTGAGGAAGACATCATTGTAGAACCCGATGCGGTGAACACCTATGAAAACGCGGTCAATGCGGCCAGGATACTTAACAAGCAGTTTCCCGGACAGAAATACCTGCTTATTACATCAGCTTTTCATATGAAGCGTTCGTCACTTTGCCTGAAAGCCCAGGGTATATCCTTCGATACTTTTCCTGCAGGCTACCGCACCGACAGGCCCACACCTAAGTTTGATGATCTGTTTATCCCGAGAGCAACAGCTATAGACAGATGGGAGCTTATTTTCAAGGAAATTGCCGGCCTGGCTACTTACCGGGTTATGGGGTATCTCTAAAAGTAATTTATATCCACCTTTTCGAGCGTGGCGATAAGATCTACAACCTCTTTTAATTTGAGAAAGTAAAAAATCTGTTTGCCTTCGCGCTTACTGCCCAGCACGCCTTTCATCTTCAGGTTGGCCAGGTGATGGGATGTCAGGGACTGCTCCAGCCCCAGGTAAGCGGTTATCTCATTCACCGACATCTTCTCATGCTGGCTCAACAAATCAATGATACCCACACGCATAGGATGGGCCACCGTTTTCAGCACAAACGCAATTTTTTCAACCCTTTCTCTGTCGAGTTCCTCCGCCATATATCGGTAAATTTATGGTCATATGTTCATATAAAAAAGAAAGGCTCATAAATAAAAAAGGAGTCGCTTTTAAGAGCAACTCCTTCCTGTACATATCATTCAAAGCGCCTACTTCAGGACTACTTTAATCTCTACACGTCTGTTTTTAGCACGACCTACCCTGCTGGCGTTATCACCCACAGGCTCATCAATACCAAAGCCTTCCGAGGTCATACGAGACCTGGAAATGCCTTTCTCAACCAGGTACTCCAATACAGCTGACCCACGCAATCTGGAAAGATGCAGGTTATAAGCTTCATTACCCGTATTGTCAGAGTGACCTCTGAGCTCAAGTCTGAAATCGTATTCCTTCATGAGTAGTGCAATCTCATCCAGTGCTTTCTGGTAAACAGGTAGCAACTCTGTACTATTGAACCTGAAGGTTATCACCTCTACAGGTAGTTCAGGTGTATAGACAGGACATCCTTTAGTATCTGCTGAACCCTTATCGGCCGGACAGTCATCTTCTGAATCAGGAATTCCATCTCCATCTGTATCAATCACTCTCGGAGCATCAGGGTCTGTAGCGCAGCCATCGAATTGCCCTGCCTCATTAGGACACTTATCATTTACATCAGGCACTCCATCACCATCGCTATCTACAGGACAACCACTACCGTCTTTTCCTGCCTGCTGTGGACATTTATCATCAACATCTGCCACACCATCTCCGTCTGTATCTTCAGGGCAGCCTTTTCCGTTTTCACCGGCTACATCCGGACATTTATCTTCGGCATCTGCTATACCATCTCCGTCCGTATCAGGACAACCATTGGCCAGTTTACCCGGCAGGTCAGGACACTGATCTTCTGCATCGATCACACCATCACCATCACGGTCAGGGTATGGACAACCATTGTTATCTTCGGGTCCGAATTCATCAGGACATCCATCTTTAGCATCTACGATACCATCGTTGTCGGAATCTTTTCTCTTTTTAATGGAGAACCCGATACCTACAGAATACTCACGATAATTATTCTTACCATTCACCTTGTAGCCTGTAGATACAAAGGCTTTGAATTTTTCAGCAATTCTCCAGTCCACTCCCAATGTGGGTGTTACATTCACAGCAAACCCTTCCTCAACGGTAGAATTACCAGCATTGTCAAAGTTCAGGAAGCCAACTCCCAGGGCCGCAAAAGGCGCGAGCTTGGCATTTTCTTTCAGAATTTTACCATTATTGAACTTGAACTTAGGCACAAAATGCAAACCGAACAGGTCCGTTCTGTCTGTGCCGTTTTCATTAAGAATTGTTCCAAAAGATGCCAGGTAGCTAAAGTTGAAGCTTTTATTGAAATACCTCTCTAATCCAAAAGTAAAAGAAGCAGCATCCGTACTGGTAATGTTATCAAACGGAATACGGATGATGGATCCGTACTGATTGTTATTGTATGAAAGTGTAGGCCAGTTCTTATCATCCTCAGTCTGCGCAGAGGCTCCAATGCTCAATAGCATTAGTCCAAGGCAAGAAACAACCAGTTGCTTTATAAAAAAATTCATCACTCGATTTTTTGAAATATGAAGGTAGTCACTAATTCCAGCTATATCAACGAATTTTCGTTATTAAGTTCTGACTTTAAGAACTTTAAAAAACGTCAAAAGCTCTTTCTACTTCTCATTGAAGGCCGATTACCGACTATATAAAGCTCACCTGTTCACAATTTGTACACAAGTGGTAATCAGACTTTTCTAAACAGGAAGAGCAGGTTTTTTCCGAACCTGCTCTTCTTTAAGTAGTATTTATTCAAGCCATATGACTATGGCCTGATTCATAAAATAAATTATTTAAAAACAATCTCCAGCTCTACCCTTCTGTTCTGTGCTCTGCCTGCTCTGGTATTGTTGTCTGCAATCGGATTGGCGATACCATAGCCCTCAGCCGCCAGTCTGGAGGCATCAATACCTTTGTCAATCAGATACTGCTTCACAGCATTGGCTCTTCTTTTAGATAACTCCAGGTTTGAATCTTCTCTGCCTGTGTTATCAGTATAGCCGCTCAGACTCAGGTTAAAGTCATTTTCGGCCATCAAATCCGCCACCTGGTTTAATGATGCGTAAGAAGATTGCTTCAGCACATCGCTACCAGAGTTGAACTGAATACTCTTCACAGCCAGATCCAACACTTTTTTCACTTCTTCTTTCACCTCAGGACAACCATTGTTGGTAGTAAGGCCTGCTGTCTGTGGACACTGATCATCACTGTCTTTCACACCATCACCATCAGTATCAGGACAACCGTTGAGTGTACCTGCCTGGTTAGGACACTGATCCTCGCTATCCTTGATTCCATCTCCATCGCTGTCAGGACAACCGTTCAGGGTACCCGCCTGATTAGGACACTGGTCTTCACTATCTTTCACACCATCGCCATCAGTATCAGGGCAACCATTGTGAGCAGCAACACCTGCTACATCAGGACAGGTATCTTCTGAATCCTTGATACCATCTCTGTCTTTATCGGGGCAACCATTCAGTGTACCTGCCTCTGTAGGGCACTCATCATCCTTATCCAAAACACCATCGCCATCGGTATCAGGCCATGGACAGCCCTGATTCTCAACAGGTCCTGCTACTTCAGGACAGGCATCTTCTTTATTGGTTACACCATCACCATCTGAATCTTTTTCTCCTCCCAGAGAGAAAGAAACGCCTATGGCATACTGCATATAGTTAGGAGACTGAGAAATACTGCTTTTATAAGCAGCTCTTGCATTGATTTCAGCATCTTCAGCAACCTTGAACTTTAGTCCGCCACCGATGGGCAACATGGAGTAGCTGCCATCCTCAAACTCCTGATATTGGAGTCTGCCGGAGATATTGCCATGCCATGCCATACCGTAACCGGCAAAAAGATAGGGGGCTACTTTAGAGTCTTCTTTAAAGATGTACCCGTTGTCAAACTTGTAAACCAGTCTCAGATCAAAATCTGTCAGGTTGCCATTGTATACATCCTCATAGATCAGCTTACCATATGATAAACCTGCTTCGATATCAAAGCTTGAGTTAATGTACCTCTCTATACCTACTCTCAGTCCCGAATTATCGAGTTGACCAAAGTCAAAAATACCTTCCCAGAATCTATAGTCGAATTTATTGTTAGTCAGCTCTATGGTGAGCCACCAGGGAGTATCTTCTGTCTGCGCCTGGGCAGACGTGATCCCCATAAAAAGTGCAAGTGCGATTAAAAATCTCTTCATGTCAATTAGTTTTCAGTTGTAGTACAAAATCCTAACCAACCCAGCTATTTAAGATAATTAATCTTTTTGTTTTATCGAAACATGGTATATAACAATTTACAAGACCATTTTCCATAAGTACAGCCTAATAACCCAAACCCCAATTCTGAGAATTTTCCCAAATTGGGAAAATTTTTCCTGTTTTATTTGTGCATGAAAATCGGACTGATCTCAGATACCCATAGCTTTCTGGACCCTAAAGTGTTTAATCACTTTCAATCATGTGACGAAATATGGCATGCGGGGGATGTGGGCGACATTGCCGTGATAGAGCAACTGAAAGCTTTTAAACCTGTGAGAGGAGTGTTTGGCAACATCGATGACCAGTCTGTGCGACAGAAGTATCCGGAGAAACTCGTTTTTGAGGTTGAAGGAGTTAAGGTATATATGATCCACATCGGGGGAACTCCTCCCAGGTATGCCAAAGGGGTAAAAGCCGACCTGAAAAAAGAAAAACCCAGGCTCTTTATCTGCGGTCATTCACATATACTGAAAGTAATGCCCGATAAGGAACTGGATAATATGCTCTATATGAATCCGGGAGCTGCCGGAAGGCAGGGCTTTCACCGAATGCGCACCTTACTCCGCTTTGACCTGGAAGCGGGCAGTATCAAAAACCTGGAAGTAATAGAGCTCGGAAAACGAGGGCAATAAAAAAGCCCTGACGGTATCGTCAGAGCTTTATGCTGTATCTTATGTGAAGCAGAATTAAGCTTCTTCTTTAGTCTCTTCTTCGTCTGCAGCAGGCTCTTCGCTTTCTTCTGCTGCTTCAGTAGCCTCAGCAGCTTCTTCTGCCTCAGCGACAACCTCTTCTACTTTTTCAGCCTCAGCTACAGGAGTTTCTTCAACTACTGCCTCAACTTTGGTTTCTTCTACTGCCGGAGCAGGTGCTTCTGCTTCTTTAACCGGAGCAGTTCCAAAAGAAGCTTTAATAGCTTCTGCGTCAATCTTTTTGATTACAGGCTTTCTGTTCAACTGCTGCATGCTCACCTGTCTTTTGGCGGCTGTCTGCTTGTTTCTTCTTGCCTTTCTTTTAAGTCGCGTTACGCCCATGTCACTATGCTTATTCTCGAAATGAGGTGCAAAGATAAGAGTTAATAGAAAAACTACGCATCTTTTACCAAATAAAAATTCAAAAACCTTCCACTTTGACCGTATTTGTACCACATTGTTTTCTGACCTTTTAGTAGCTTTGGCGAAATATCAGGAGTAATGGCACAAAAACCCTCTTTACCTAAAGGAACACGCGACTTTGGTCCGGCCCAAATGTTGAAAAGAAACTACATTCTGAACGCCATTCGGTCTGTGTTCAAAAAATATGGCTTTTTGCCTCTGGAAACTCCTGCCATGGAAAACCTCTCCACCTTAACAGGTAAGTATGGAGATGAAGGAGACCAGTTGCTCTTCAGAATACTCAATACCGGTGATTACCTGTCTAAAACCCAACCGGCTGATTATGAAGCCGGAAGTAAGGCACTTACTTCAAAGATTGCCGAAAAAGGCCTGAAGTATGACCTGACAGTACCCTTTGCCCGCTATGTGGTCATGAATCAGCACGACATCGCCTTTCCTTTCAGACGATACCAGATACAGCCTGTATGGCGTGCCGACAGACCTCAGAAAGGGAGGTATCGAGAATTTTATCAGTGTGATGCTGATATCATCGGTACCAACTCGCTCATTTCTGAAGCCGAACTGATGTGTATGGTGCACGAGGTTTTCGAGCGTCTCAATTTTAATGACTTCAGTGTTTCTATAAGCAATCGCAAGGTACTTGAAGGCATGGCTGAGGTGCTGAATGCCAGCGAGCAATTCAGTACGTTCTGTGTGATTCTTGACAAACTGGACAAGATTGGGCAGGAGCGTGTATTTGAGGAACTCAGCAAAATCGGTATCACACCAAATGCCCTGACACAGCTGGACAATATGCTCAGTCTGAGCGGTGCTAACAGTGAGAAACTGGAAGCTCTGAAGGTTCTTCTTGCCGATTCTGAAGCTGGTATCACAGGAATAAATGAACTGGCAGACACTTTCAGCTATATTGAAAAGCTGGGATTAACATCTCACAAACTGGTTTTCGACCCTACGCTGGCACGTGGCCTCTCCTATTATACAGGTACCATTTATGAGGTGAAACCCACATCTGTTAAAATGGGAACTATTACTGCCGGTGGACGCTATGACAACCTGACCGGTATATTCGGTTTAAAAGACGTATCCGGTGTGGGTATCAGCTTTGGTATCGACCGTATTTATGATACACTCGAAGAAATGAACCTTTACCCTGAAGACAACCAGGATACCACCCGACTACTGATAACAAACTTCGATCAGGAGTCGGCTGACTACGCTCTGGGCCTGCTGGCAAAATTCAGAGCTGCCGGCATTAATAGCGAACTCTATCCTGACAGTGCCAAGCTCAAAAAGCAAATGTCTTATGCAAATAAGAAAGGAATTCCTTTTTGCCTGATGGTCGGTTCGCGGGAGATCGAAACAGGAGAGTTCGTTTTGAAAAATATGAGTACCGGTGAGCAAAGCACACTGGATACAGACAGCCTGATCAAAGAACTAAGCAGTTCACAATAAGTCCATCAGAGGGTAAGCCCTCTGCCATTTCGGGGGATTTATTAGTTTTTTGAATAAGTTTCGATCTGAAAGGCCGTTTATTGTTCAACCATAATTAATGCATGCAGCGGGCAAGGCACCCTATAACATTTCTACTCAAACATAAGCTGGCAGTCTTTGTATCCATTTGGATAAGCTTAACCGCTGTACCCGGGCTGCAGGCCCAGATAAGCAGTCAGAAAGGTTGGTTTACCGTTGATTTTGATGCAGGCTGTTCCCCGCTGGATGTCAGGCTCACCAATACGGGTGTACGCTCCGGCTCGCTTTTCGTAGACTTTATGGGAGATGCCAACGATCGCTTTTCCAATGTGGGCTTTACCGATACCTTTGACCCCACTGAGACCTTAACCACTACTTATACCTCGCCCGGTACTTTCCTGATCAGAGTTGTGGACCAATCCGGAGCAGGAGCGATAGCCGATCGCTTTGACTTTATAGAAATTACGGTCCTGGAACCCGTGGCTCCCGTTTATACCGTAGCTCTCTGCAATAACAACCGCGTAGTGTTGACCTTTGATTTGGGGCAAGACAACTATGATTTTTATGAAATAGACTATGGTGACGGTAGTGCCATATCGACCCTGGACAAAACAGGAAGCAGTGAGACCAGCTACACCTATACAGCTCAGGGCAGCTACACCATTCAGGTGAGTGGAAAACTGAATGCCGGCTCCGATATTAACTGTGGCACCTCTCCTGCTCAGGTGATTAATACTATCGAGTCCATACCCACACCGGAGATTACAGCATTGACCGTAACAGATGAGCAAACTGTTGAAATAAGCTATACGGCACTTACTGATAACATCAACTATAACCTGCTGCTTAAAATCGAAAGCAACCCATTTAATATAGTAGCCAATATTGACCCCACGCTCAATCCCACTTCGTTCTCTTATACGCTGGACAATCCGGTAGCCAACACCCTGGATTTACAGTTTCAGATCAGTGCAGTAGAAGCTTGCGGGGTCGTCCAGACCTTCTCTGAAATCATCCGTAACGTGAGAACCTCATATTCAGCCAACTATCTGAACGGTAACGAGCCCACCATCACGACTACCTGGAATACCGGCCATGCTGCAACAGAGCTCAACGCAGTGAATTTTATCTTCGATGGTATCCCTGAAACAGTAGCGACTGCCCCTTCAGGAGAATTCAGAAAAGTTCTTGCTAACTGTTCAGATGTACGCCCCTACTCTTATGAGATTTCACTCAATGGTGCTGTTTCGCGTAGCATCACCACACTACCCGATTACAGTATCAATGGCCTCAACCCTCCTTCCACTACCGGCCTGCAAGGCAGACTGGCAGGATCGGCTGTTATTCTGAGTTATGATGAAGCTCCGGTACCCACCTCTGAATACCGTATCTATACATCCACACCTGCGGGCCGTCAATTAGTCGGCACCACCGCTAACCGCAACTTCACCGTCAATGATTTTGATGTAACCGATTCGGAAGTGTGTTTTGTCGTGTCTTATGTAGATGATTGCGGCTTTGAATCACGCTTTACGAATGAAGTCTGCTTTGAATTCTCACCAGTGCTTCGTCTCCCCAATGCTTTCAGCCCCAATGGCGACACTGAAAACGATACTTTCGGGGTCCCCACCGGTGTCTATCCGGACTTTCAGATGCTGATATTTGACCGCTGGGGCAAGCTCGTTTTTTCTTCCAATGACCCCGATCGTCCATGGGATGGTTTTATCAACGGACAGCAGGCTCCTTTAGGAAGTTACATTTATCGTATCAATTATAACTTCACTCCAAATAGTCCCGTTTCTTTGACTGGAAGTATTACATTAATTCGATAGTTTTGGGCAAAACAGTAGAGACATGTTCGATATGATGAAGATGATGGGCAAGGTAAAAGAGGTCCAGGCAAAGATGAAGGAAGCACAGGAGCGTTTGGAATTCATAGAAGAAACAGGTGAAGCAGGTGCCGGTATGGTGAAAGCAACCGTTAACGGCAAAAAGAAGGTAATTTCTATCGACATAGACGAGAGTCTGATCACAAAAGATGATAAGGAAATGATCCAGGACCTGACCGTAGCAGCGATCAACAATGCGATGGACAAAGCTGACGTCAGAGCAAAAGAAGAGATCAAAAACGGCACAGACGGCATTATCCCCAACATTCCGGGCATGGACCTGGGCGGCATGTTCTGATGAACAAACTCTCAGTAGTAATACTCAACTACAACGGTCGGGACTTCCTGAAGCAATTTCTCCCGGGTGTTGTCAAACATTCATTGCCCCATGAGGTAATCGTGGTGGACAATGCGTCTACAGACGATTCTGTTGATTTTTTGACATCGCATCACCCTGAGGTCAAACTGATGTGCTTTGATCAGAATTTCGGGTTCTCCGGTGGTTATAACGAAGCGATCAGGCTTATCGAATCAGAGTATATCGTATTGCTAAACTCTGATGTGGAAGTAACCGCAGGCTGGATACCTCCTATTCTGGACATACTGGAAAGTGACACCAATCTGGCTGCAGCGCAGCCTAAAATCATGGACTTTAAGAAAAAGACCCATTTTGAGTATGCTGGTGGCGCGGGCGGCTACCTGGACACCCTGGCCTTTCCTTTTTGTCGTGGCAGGGTGTTTCATACCATAGAAGAAGATAAGGGCCAATACGATGACTCGCGGGATGTTTTCTGGGCATCAGGGAGTTGCCTCTTTGTGCGCAGAGATGCCTACCTGGAAGCCGGTGGACTGGATGAAGACTTTTTTGCCCACATGGAGGAGATTGACCTTTGCTGGCGATTATGGAACCTGGGCTATCGGGTAGCCATGAGTCACAAAAGCACCATTTACCATGTAGGCGGTGGTACACTAGACAAATCTCATCCTCGTAAAACCTACCTCAACTTCAGGAACGGTCTGAGTCTGATGCTGAAGAACGAGCGCAGTTCACAACTGCTATGGAAGCTGCCCGTGCGCATGCTGCTTGACTGGCTTGCGGCTGTACACTTTTCTTCTCATAGTGGTTTAAAACATGGAGCAGCCATCATCAGGGCTCACTGGCATTTCACGCTTTCGTTTGCCACCAACTATAAAAAGCGAAAGGACATAGTCCGTAAAAACACGAAAAGTCCCCGACATCAGGGACTCATTATCTGGCAATACTTTGCACTTGGTAAGAAACGCTATAACGAAATTATCCGTTAGTTGTACCAGACCGGATTTTGTCTGCGTCTCAGATGTTGACGAATGTTAATCACCCAGGCCAGGGCCAGGTAAATGATTACAGGAGATCCAAACGTCAGGAAAGACGCGTATATAAAAAACAACCGGATGCTGGAAGTAGAAAAACTAAGCTTCTCTCCAAGCTTAGTACAGACACCGAAGGCCTGACTTTCAAAAAACCGCTGTATTCTCTCCATTGGGCAATTATTGAGACAAAATTACGAAAGAATTTATTAATCGTTACAGTCGGAATATACTAAAATTTTCTTAAACTTGCACTCTGTTTGAATTAGGCAAAACGGTATAAAAAACAATCAAAATCCCTATGAAAACCCAAACCTCGAAATTACTCTTCCCCTTATTGATACTTGGCGTGTTGTCAATGACCGGATGTGCTTTAGGCCAGATGGTCAAAGCGGCTAAAGAAAATAAACTCACGGTGGAGCCTTCACCGCTTGAGGTACATGCCGACAAAGTGACTTTTACCATGTCAGCCACACTTCCTCCAAAATTGTTGAAGCCTAAGAAAGTGTTTACTATCAGCACTTACTACCGTTACGGTACAAATGAGCAACAACTGGCGGATGTAGAGTTCAGAGCTGATGACTATCCAAACTCCAACACTGAAGCCACTGAGGTGTCTCAGGAGTATTCTTTTCCTTTCAAGCCAGGTATGGAAAGAGGAAATATTGAGATTCAGGGTAAAGCATCTAATCCTAAGAACGGTGCCTACAGAGAAACTGAAAGACTTGGCATTGCTGAAGGTCTGATCACAACTTCTACACTGGTTCAGCCTTCTTATGCTGCTGCTTATGCAGACCACGGCTACAATGATCAGGAAGAACTGATCCCTACCAATGTTTCTTTCAAATTCGATCAGGGAAAATCAGTATTCAAAAAATCTGAGATCGAAGGTACTGAAGGAACGCGTTTTGCTGCTTTCATCGCAGAAAAGAACGTAACCAGAACTGTAACTATCATTGGTTCTCACTCTCCTGAAGGTAAAGACAGAATTAACTCTGAACTGGCTCAGGAAAGAGCTGCGGCTATCGAAACCTGGTACAGAGAGCAGATGGATAAATATGATTACCAGGACATGGCTGGTCAGATCAGATTCATTCAGAAGCCTGTAATTGATGACTGGACTGAGTTCAAGTCTATGCTTGCCAGCTCTGACCTTACTTCAGCTCAGAAGTCTGAGTACAATAACATCATCAACGGAACAGGTTCTTTTGAGCAAAAAGAAAAGCAGCTCCAGAAGCTGAGCACTTACAAAAAAGTGTTTGATGAAATCTACCCTGAGTTAAGAACTGCTAAAACAGAAGTATTAACTGTTAAGCCTAAGAAAACTCCTGAGCAAATCGCCAACCTGGCACTGCAAATTGCTAACGGCAGAACTTCTGCTGACCAGCTTTCTGTTGAAGAGATGGCTTACGCTGCTGCTAAAAACCCTTCTTTGGAAGAAAAGAAAAAGATTTACGAAGCTGCGGCTAAGAAAAACGATACCTGGGTTATCCACAACAACCTGGGTGCTGTAAACCTGGAAATGGCTATGCAGGCCAATGCACGTGGTCAGAGAAACCTGATCTCTACTGCCCTGAATCACTTCCAGATTTCTAACCAGAAAAAAGCTAATGTAGAAGCACAGGCCAACATCGGTATGGCACTGGCTATGCAGGCTCAGTCTTCTCCTGACTTGTTGCCGGAAGCACTTGCTGCTCTTGACAAAGCGCTGGGTATGAACCCGGGTAACGATGTACGTCAGGGAGTAAGCGGAGCTAAAGGTTATATCCAAATCAGACAAGCTGATTACAGTGGTGCTGTTTCTACCCTGGGTAGAGCGGGTGACGCTTCTGTAGATCAGTACAACAAAGGTCTTGCTCAGCTGTTGAACAAAGATTTCAGAAATGCACAAACTACACTGGAGTCAGTAATTGGTGCTGACAGAGGTTATGTTTGGGCTCACTATGTAGCTGCTGTAGCTGCTGCCAGACAAGAAAACGAGAACAAGGTAATTGAGCACCTCAGAAACGCTGTGAATGCTGATTCAAGCCTGAAGCAAAAAGCTTTGAACGATCTTGAATTCAGAACTTTCTCTGGTTCTCAGGCCTTCATTGACCTGCTGAAATAAGCATTAAAAGAATTGACCAGAAAAGGCTTTCATCTGCGGATGAAAGCCTTTTTTATTTAGTCCCTATTTCGCATAAAAGTTGTTTTGCGAATGCCTTGCTAATGATTATTTTTACGGCCTTTAAACGGAACGCGCAATGAGAGTAATTCAATTCAGAGAAGCCCTGAGAGAAGCCATGTCAGAAGAAATGAGAAGAGATGATAAGATCTTTCTCATGGGCGAAGAAGTAGCAGAGTACAATGGTGCCTATAAGGTAAGCCAGGGTATGCTGGATGAGTTCGGAGCAGAAAGGGTTATTGATACTCCTATCGCTGAGTTAGGCTTTGCCGGTATCGGTGTGGGTGCCGCCATGAACGGCCTTCGCCCTATCATCGAATTCATGACCTTCAACTTCTCATTGGTTGCGATTGACCAGGTGATCAACTCTGCAGCCAAAATGATGTCTATGTCTGGCGGACAGTTCCCTATGCCTATCGTATTCCGGGGTCCTACCGGTAACGCGGGTATGTTGAGCTCCCAGCATTCGCAGAACTTTGAAAACTGGTATGCCAATACTCCCGGATTAAAAGTGGTAGTTCCTTCTAACCCTTACGATGCCAAAGGCCTGCTGAAATCTGCTATCCGCGATCACGATCCGGTTATTTTCATGGAGTCAGAACTGATGTACGGAGATAAAGGTGAGGTACCTGAAGGCGAATACCTGCTCCCGATCGGTCAGGCGCATGTGGTTAAAGAAGGTACCGATGTTACCCTCGTGTCTTTCGGTAAAATGATGAAGATCGTCAATGAGGCAGCAGACGAGCTCGCGAAAAACGGGGTAAGTGCTGAGGTGATTGACCTGCGCTCTGTAAGACCTATTGACTACCCTACTATCATTGAATCTGTAAAGAAAACGAACAGACTGGTGATTGTGGAAGAAGCATGGCCACTCTCATCCCTGGCTACGGATATCAGCTTCAATGTGCAGAGAGATGCCTTTGATTACCTGGATGCCCCAATCAGAAGAGTAAACAGCATGGATTTACCATTGCCATATGCTCCTACCCTGATAGAGGCGATTCTGCCAAATGTAAAAAGAACACTGGCTGCCGTTGATTCGGTGATGTACAGATAAAAATATCAGCCCATGGCTAAAAATCCGGATCAGTTGATTAGGATTTTTCTTTTCCAGCTATGTCCAGAATTATTGTCATCGGAGGAGTAAGCAGATCGGGAAAAACCAGTCTGGCACTGTGGCTTCATCAAAAGCTCCCCAAAAGTATGGTTCTGAGCCAGGACGACTTCGTGCTGCCCGAGGAACACATCCCCCAAATAAAAGATCGAACTGACTGGGAACACCCCGATTCCATCAACTGGCCTGCCTGGCAAAAAGCGATAGACAGTAATCAGGAAGATTGTGACTACCTGATCCTGGAAGGTCTCTTTGCCTTTCAGCCAATGGCCAAAACCACTAAGGCTAGCCATCAATACTACCTTAGCATGGAAAAAGACGCCTTTATCGCGGAACGTAAGCGAGAACAAAGATGGGGTTTCGAGCCACTTTGGTTTATCGAGCATGTATGGGAAAGCCACTTCACTCATGGTCTGCCGGATGAACCGGAGAAGACCCGGAAATACCACAATATCCGCCAACAGGACTACCCTGCCATTCTTGATCAGATAACAAGTTAAACTAAAGTCTTGGGAGTTTAGTTTTTAAGCACTAGATTAACGAAGAAATTAGTTCATATGAAGTCGCTCACCTCTCTCCTGCTGATAGCTCTACTGATCGTATCCGGTTGCAAACCACCCGAAAAAGAAGAAGTTCAGGAGCCTGTGGCTGTCGCAGAGCCTGAAGAGCCTCAAACCTATGTGAATTCACGCATACCCGATTACCAATTCTCCATTGGCGACTTTCAGATCAATGAGAAGCTCGAGAATCTGGACCTGAAGGCCTTCTCTCACTTTGGCGAGTTCTATACAGAGGATTTCAGCATCTACCGGCTCAATCGCATCGATTACCTTGCAGAGGCTCACTTTATAGACGACATCAATCTTTTCTTCATTGATTCAGTTCTGGTCAAGGTACAGGCCTTTCTGAGGGTTGACCGTACCAATGACTTTCTGGGTAAGTACGGCCGCGCAAAAATCTACGTAAGTGACTACAGCAATAAGAAGCTACTGGAAACCGAGAGCGTGCTTACCAAGGTCAATGGGAAAACACGCATCAATGAAAAGCTGAATCAGTACACCCTCAAGTGGGTGCGTGAGGAGCTTGATATCTCTTACCAGGTAAATAAAAAGGCCGATACGGCCGCCTTTAAGGGCAAGGAGTACTCAAACATGAAGCTGGCTTCAGGTGATCAGTACAGATACAAGCTCACCTTCCAGAGTCGTGATTTTGAAAACCAGATGGCCTGGGTTAAATGGGAATCTTATAAGGAATCCAGAGGTCTGAAGGCTACTCCTCCCTCAGATTAACGTCTGCGCATATTGCCGAGTCCGGCCAGAGCACGCTTACCGCCTCCCATCTTATTCATAGCCTTCATCATTTTGCGCATGTCGGCAAACTGCTTCATCAGGTTGTTTACCTGCTGAATGGATGTACCACTACCATCCGCTATACGCTTTCTACGGCTTCCGTTAATGAGTTCGGGGTTGGCTCTTTCCTGTAGGGTCATAGAGCGAATAATGGCCTCAATCGGCTTGAAGGAATCATCATCAATATCCATCCCCTTCATGGCCTTGCCCATTCCCGGGATCATGCCGATCAGATCTTTGATATTACCCATCTTTTTGATCTGTTCAAGCTGAGAGAGGAAGTCGTCAAAATCGAACTTGTTCTGACGGATCTTTTTATTCAGCTTCTTGGCCTCTTCTTCATCGAAGCTCTGCTGTGCTTTTTCTACCAGAGACACCACATCGCCCATACCGAGAATCCGGTTGGCCATCCGGTCAGGATGGAAAACGTCAATCGCTTCCATTTTCTCACCGGTCGAGATAAACTTGATAGGCTTCTCTACTACAGTTCGGATAGAAAGTGCCGCACCACCCCGCGTATCACCATCGAGCTTGGTAAGCACCACTCCGTCAAAATCGAGGCGCTCGTTGAAGGTCTTGGCTGTATTTACTGCATCCTGACCTGTCATAGAATCTACCACAAACAGGGTCTCGGTAGGATTAAGGGCATTTTTCAGGCTCTCAATCTCCTGCATCATGGTTTCGTCTACCGCCAGGCGACCGGCTGTATCCACGATGACTATTTTCTTACCAATCGCCTTGGCATGCTTGATGGCATTGCTGGCAATTTCAAGGGCATTCTTGTTCTCAGGCTCAGCATACACTTCCACACCTACCTGCTCTCCCAGTACTTTCAACTGGTCAATCGCGGCAGGTCTGTAGATATCACAGGCAGTCAGCAATACCTGACGCCCCTGAGACTTGAGCATTTTTGCCAGCTTACCGGAGAAAGTCGTCTTACCAGAACCCTGCAAACCAGAGATCAGCACAACCGCGGGATCACCCTGAACGGAAAAGTCTGCCTTTCGCTCGCCCATCATACGGGTAAGCTCTTCACTGACAATTTTAATCAGCAACTGTCCGGGAGAAACAGAAATCAATACATCGCGTCCCAGGGCTTCCTGCTTGATGCGATCCGTCACATCCTTGGCCACCTTGTAGTTCACATCCGCATCAATCAGGGCTCTTCTGATCTCTTTGACCGTGGAGGCCACGTTGATTTCAGTAATTTTCCCTTGTCCCTTGAGCGTCTTGAACGCTCTGTCCAGCTTCCCGCTTAAATTCTCGAACATATTCGCCTTATTTTGAGCTTGCAAAAATAGCCAAAAATCTCTTCTTTGAAAGATACATCCCCCTCTATTCCGCTGGCAAAAAAAGAATGTAAGCCTTTCTTAATCCATGCCTAATCAACATATTGGCAGTTCTTTTGATTTGACCCGTTATGAGGAAATTCGACTTCAAAAAAGACATCCTTCCACACCTGATTGCCATTGCTGTTTTCCTGGTGCTTACCGTCTTCTTTTTCCAACCAGTTTTCTTCGAGGGAAAGACCCTTTCTCAGAGCGACATTCTGCAATGGGAAGGTAGTGCCAAAGAGCTGATCGACTACCGGGCAGAGACCGGAGAAGAAGGCCTGTGGACGAACTCCATTTTCGGAGGAATGCCCGCCTATCTGGTAGATGTTAAATGGGGAAATCAACTTATCAAGGGACTTCATGCCGTGGTTACCCTTGGTCTGCCTCACCCGGTGCGTATCATCTTTTTGTGCATGCTGAGCTTTTATATCATGCTCCTGTGCTTCAAAGTCAGGCCGTATGTGGCCATTATGGGCGCCATTGCTTTTGCCTTCTCTTCCTATCAGATCATAGGGCTTGATGCAGGGCATAATGCCAGGATCTCAGCCATATCCTTTATGCCCATGGTACTGGGAGCGATTCATCTGTGCTTTACAGGAAACAGATGGCTTGGGGCCAGTCTGACCACACTGGCACTGGCTATGCATATGCGGGTCAATCACTTGCAGATCACCTACTACCTGGCCTTTGTGGTGGCCCTTTACGGACTCGTACAACTGATATATGCTTATAAAGAGGGAAACCTCAAAGATTTCGGGCAACGACTGGCTCTGTTAGTAGCTGCAGCCCTGCTGGCTGTGGGTACCTTTTTCGGTCAGTTTTATACCACTTATGAGTTTGGTAAATACTCCAACCGGGGACAGTCAGAACTGACCCAACAAACAGATGAAGAACTGAATAAGGACGGGCTCGGCAAAACCTACGCCTTTCAATACAGTAATGGCATCTGGGACCCCATGTCTCTTTTTATACCCAATGTACTGGGGGGGAATGCTACACTCGATATAGATTCAAATGTAGCGGACGAGCTTCAGAAAATAGGTGCCACTCAGGCTCAGATAATGCAGCAATTAGGCAGCATGGGAGGTCTGGCCTATTGGGGTCAGGAAACTGCCACCACCTATTATGCAGGGGCGATTATGGTATTCCTTTTTGTGGTGGGCATACTCTTTGCCGAACGTAAGTATGTTATCTGGATTGTGGCTGTAGTGATACTCGGTATACTATTGAGCTATGGTCGTAACCTGAGCAGCCTTAACTATTTCCTTTTCGACTATTTTCCTGGTTATAACAAATTCCGATCTGTCACTTTTACCATAGTCCTTCCCGTTTTCGGTATTGGGCTGCTGGGCATGCTGGGGCTGGAGAAATTACTACAAACCAAACCTGGTAAGGCAGAGAGAAAGAAACTGTTGATCGCGCTGGGCTCCACAGCCGGGCTGGCCTTACTTCTTATCGTGTTTGCAGGAGTCTTTGGCTTCAAAGGAAGAGCCTTTGATCCAAACTGGCCTGACTGGCTGAAGGACGGCCTTATCGCAGACAGAAAAGCCTTCCTGAGAGCTGATGCTTTCAGAACCTTTCTCTTTATCGTGCTATTCGCGGTAGTTTATTATCTGCACTCCATAGAAAAGCTATCTAAAACCATTGTATACACCCTGTTTATTCTGCTTGTGACGATTGATGTGGTGGGTGTGGCTCAGCGTTTTATGGACGACAGACGCTTTCAACGTGCTCCTGCCACTCAGTATTTCACAGAATACCCGGGAGATCAGTATATCAAACAGAACAAAATACCAGGCGACAGAGTGATAGACCTGTCAACTTCAATTTTCTACGATGCCAGGGCCTCCTATCATCATTCTTCTATCAACGGCTACAATGGTGCCCGGATCAGAAGGTTCCAGGAACTGCTCGATCAGTACCTGATGATGGAGTACAGCCTGATGAAGCAGACAGCCCAGAGCGGCAGCAATGCCTTTGGCAATATTCCTTTGATGAATATGCTGAATGCCAAATTTGCGATAGCCAACCCGACAGACCCCAGAGGTATACTGACAAACAATCAGGCCAATGGAGCTGCCTGGTTTGTGGATGATATCATTCAGGTAAACTCTCCGGATGAGGAGTTCGGGCAAATTGCCACCCTCAACACCAAGACCTCAGCGCTGGTAGACGTATCGCAAAACACACTTTCCGGTACTGAATCAGGAGCCAACGGGGTTGTGACATTAACGGAGTACCATCCCGGCTACTGGAAATACGAATCGAGCAATGCAGAAAACGGTCTGGCGGTCTTCTCCGAGATTTACTACCCTAAGGGCTTTAAGGTAACGATAGATGGAGAACCTGCCGATATGCTTCGGGCCAATTATATACTCCGGGCATTGGAGATTCCTGCTGGTCAGCATACCATTGAGTTCACATTTGCTCCGGCCATTTATAAAACCGGCACAGTTATCATGCAGATTTGCTCAATTCTGGCCTTGCTCTTATTCCTGGCAGCTGTGTATTTTGCGGTAAGAAAGCAACCGGAAACAGTGGCCTGATAAGAAATGCAGAAAGTTCTGGTGCTGGTCTTTGCCGACCTGACATATGATGCCCGAGTGACCCGCCAAATCAACTGGCTTAGTGCTTCTCATGAGGTGACGGTTCTTTGTTTCAAAGGTCTCCCTCAGTCAGAGAATGTCACTTATGTGGAAATTGAGATGCAGGCATTGCCCATGCTACGAAAACTCAGACTCGCCATGGCCCTGGGACTACGGCTTTATAATGTTGCCTACAACATACAGCATGGCTACTTTTCTAAGCTGGGAACCCTGAGAGAGCAGCAGTTCGACTTTATTGTAGCCAATGATGTAGAAACACTCCCCCTTGCTTTTAAACTTCAGAAGCAAGCAAAAATCATCTTTGACGCTCACGAGTATGCCCCTCGGCATTTCGAAGATAAGCTATGGTGGAAATTACTTTTCGGCCCCTGGTATACGCATTTGTGCAAAACACTGATCCCCCGTGTCAATGCGATGACCACCGTCTGTGACGGACTGGCTAACGAATACGAAAAGCATTTTGGGAAAAGACCTCATATTACCACCAATGCCACCAAGTATCATGATCTGACCCCTACCGAAGTAAAGAAACCGGTTCGCCTGGTACATCATGGTATCATCAATAAGTCCCGTAAGGTAGAGGTAATGATTGATGTGATGAAGCACCTGGGGGATGGCTATGTTCTTGATTTTATTCTTATGCTGCCGGAATACGCCTCTCCTTCAACCGTAGAGTATTTTGAGAGTTTTAAGCAAGAGGTCAGTCAGCTACCCAATGTCAATCTGCTTCCCTCCCTCCCAAATGAACAAATCGTGCCTGCTATCAATGCATATGACATTGGGATATTCTTACTGGAGCCTGTCAACTTTAACTATACCAACGCTTTACCCAACAAGCTTTTTGACTTTATTCAGGCAAGGCTGGCCATAGCGATCGGCCCATCTCCTGAAATGCAGAAGATTGTGGAAAAACATCAACTCGGTGTGGTAAGCCATACTTTTGAAGCTGCCGATCTGGCCGACTCCATCAAGGCCCTTTCTGCAGACGATATCATGCAGGCCAAACGCAATGCTCATAAAGCAGCAAGAGGCCTCTCAGAAGAAGAAAATAAGCGTACTTTTGAAAAACTTATACAGTAGAAAATGCTGAAAAGCCTAAAGCAAAAAGAAGCCGCTCTGTCCAAAAAAAGAAGGTTCAGAAAAACCCTCGAATTTGTATCGCAAACTCTGCCGGCAGGCAGCGATATTCTGGATATTGGTACCCCCAACGAACTAAGTAAGTTCATGGCCACGAATGGCTATAAGGTCCGTAATACTCCTGAAAAAGACCTTGATTTTCATCCTGAAATTGTCAGAATGGATGAATCTTTTGATGCCGCAACTGCTTTTGAAATTTTCGAACATCTGATCAATCCCATGGGGGTTCTTCAGCAGATACCCTGCAAAAGGCTATACGCCTCTATACCTATGCGACTCTGGTTCAGCAAGGCCTATCGGAACAAGCACAACGAATGGGACCAGCATTATCATGAGTTTGAAGACTGGCAGTTTGACTGGCTATTGAAGAAATCAGGGTGGAACGTGGTCAGAAGAGAAAAGTGGACCAATCCGGCCCTCATACCTGGCTTCAGGCCTGTTCTGCGAACCATTACTCCGAGGTATTACATCATTGAGGCGGTAAGAACTCAGGACTAGCGCATGATCTTCACCCAGCCTTTCAGCGATTGTCCTGAGCAGGGGTGATAAATGATGTAGTAATAGACACCGTCAACAATATCCTTTCCATCCCACTCATTCTGATAATCGGTGCTGGTATAAACTGGCTTTCCCCAGCGATCTACCACCTTCAGGATGCTTCCGGTTAGTCTGTTATCAACCTGAAATGTCTCATTTTTACCATCTCCATTCGGGGTGAAGGTATTCGGTATAAAATAATCGCTTAGTTCTTCTTCCAGGATTATCAGGGTTTCCGAAACCTGTTCACCACATCCATTGGTAGCCGTCACAAAGTACTCACCTGGCAGAGATACCTCGATCTCTCTTCCGCGTTCGCCATTAGACCACAGGTACTCATCGAAGCCTTCATTTGCCGTGATCGTCACCGGATCGGCATGGCAAGAGACTACATTTCCTGAGGAGCTTATGTCAATCATATCTTCCTCCTGATCTAAAACGGTGATGGTTTCAGAAGTACGTTCACCACAGAGTCCTACTCCTCTCACAGAGTAGTCTCCGGGAGCATTTACGGTAATCTGCCTGCCTCGGGCCCCGTTAGACCAGAAATACTCATCAAAACCCTGTGAAGCTGTCAGGTCAATAGTCAGGTCAGAGCAGCCTACAGCATCTCCATCTGCCCTGATAGAAAGGTCCGGCAGCTCTGAAAAAGCAACTGTAATCTCCTTGATAAAGACACATCCGTTAAAAGAAGCCTCCACCTGATACACTCCCGGTGTATTTACCTCTATGGATTGTGTGGTTTCTCCGGTATTCCATAAATAACTGTCAAAGCCGGGACCTGCATCCAGTTCAGCCATATCATTACAGACATTCACCTCATCAGCTACCCGCAGCTCGGGGTAGTCAACGGTCTCATCAATCTCAAACAAAGCCGTCACCTCTTCTTCGGTAATAACCCGGTCAAAAAACCAAACATCATCAATTACACCCCTTATTTGCTGATTAGCATCCCAACAGCCTCCCAGACAATCCTGATCAGCTCCGATATGCAATCCGGTAGGGTCTACCTCTAATCTGTCTCTTGGCAACTCATTTCCAGCCTTTACCCGGTTTGTCTCCACCTCCTTCACCCCATCCACATACAGACTCATCACGCCTGACTCCATATCACGGGTAGTTACAATGTGATGCCATAGATCATCTGTTACCGGTGTAGTCCCATCAATACGCTGACCTGATCGGGCCGGGTTGGCACGAACTGTCATACCAATATTAGCTGTAGGGAGCAGTTGAATAAAATACTCATTATGCCTCCTCACATTGGCCGCTGTAATGACAACTCCGGGCAGGTCAGTCTTTACCCAAACAGATACCGAAAATGAGCCTTTTCGGTCCAGAATAGCATTAGGTATGCTGATCACATTGGGGTTAGGGGAAGCCGAGAACTTATAGGCATGTCGGCAATTACCAAAACGATCTTCGGTCAGTTCTGCCCCCAGTACAGTTCCATGGTATCCGTTGCCACTTCGGTCACCCGGTCCTCCGTTAAAATCAAGATGAGCAATGAGTCCATCATTCAGATCTACCTGGGCCAATACCGTTACAGGCCACAGACATAAACAAAAAAACAGCGCCCTGTAACCCCTCCTGATAATTCCTTTTTTAATCTTCTTCAAAGCAAGAGATTCTGGTTAGTTTCGTGACTTTAACATGGGTATCGTCATTCGTCAAAGTATTCGTTCTTCTATCATTGCCTACCTGGGCGTGATTATCGGATATGTTAACCTCTTATGGCTATACCCCTACTACCTCAGTTCCGGACAGATTGGTCTTCTCAGACTTATCCAGTCCAGTGCATTTATTCTGGCCACCTTTGGTCAGTTTGGCCTTCCCCAGGTCACTATCAAATACTTTCCCGAGTTAAAACAGCAGAAAGGTTTTCTTTCCTTTGTTCTTGCCGCAGGGACGGCCGGCTTTATGATATTCTCAATAGTGGCACTGCTGTTCAGGCAACCACTGGTAGCCTACTTTTCCAAAGAATCAGCGCTATTTGTAGAATACTTTCAGGTAACGCTTCTGATAACACTCTTTTTGATTCAGTTTCAAATACTTGAATCGTACTGCCGTAGCAACCTAAAGATAGTAATTCCTACGGCTATAAGAGATATACAACTCAGGTTAATCACTACCCTATTAGTGCTCCTTTATGGCATGGAGGTAATCAGTTTTGACTGGATGATTCAGGGATTGGTCTTCCTCTACATCAGTCTGGTTATTTCTCTCGGGATTTATCTCATCTCCATAAAGCGCTTCAGGCTTAGCTTTTCATTCGACTTCCTGCAAAACGGAGTCTTTCGCAAACTCATGCGCTATGGTCTTTATTCACTTCTGGGAGCCGGAGGAACACAGATTGTACTGCAGATAGACAGTGTTATGGTCAGTGCCGCACTGGGCCTTGAGGCCACCGGGGTCTACACCATCGCTTTTTTTATCGGGGTGGTGATTGAGATGCCCAAACGATCAATCACGCAAATCACAGCCCCGCTTATTTCTCAGGCCTTTCAGAAAAATGATATGGCCCATGTATTGACCCTTTACAGACAAACCTCCATTAATCAGCTTATTATCGGCAGTCTGCTACTGATTGGCATCTGGGCAAATCTGGCCAACATTTATCAGTTCATCCCCAATAATGAAGTATACATAGCCGGTATGAACGTAGTGCTGTTCATAGGCCTGGGTAAACTCACGGATATGTTCTTTGGCGTAAACGGAGAGATTATAGTCATGTCGAAGTACTACCGTTTCAATGTGGTGGCCGTGAGTATTCTGGCTGTGCTCACCATAGGCCTCAATCAGCTGCTGATTCCCACTTATGGCATCGAAGGAGCGGCTATTGCTTCCTTTCTGGCCATGGCCATTTTCAACCTTTCCAAGTTCACATTCGTACTCGTGAAATTCGGCATCCAGCCTTTTACCCTTTCCTCTTTGAAATTCGGACTGATAGCAGGCCTGAGCCTTCTGATAAACTATCTCTTACCTGCCATGGAGAACGTGTTTATTGATATGGCGCTGCGCTCATCCATCATCACACTGACTATAATGCTCCCGACATACTTCTTCAAAATATCTCCTGAGGTAAACGGACTCGTGGATAGTTCACTCAAACGGCTTCTTCCAAAGCGCTAGAGACTCAAAGTTCGTTCAGCAACTCTGCTAACTGACCCGTCAGAGCCCTGCGACTGTATTGGTCAATATTCATTAAACCGTAGTCTGTTTCTCCCGACTTCCACTGCTGATAGAGTAACAGGAGATGGTCTTTCAATGCACGATCATCCCCCCAATCGATGGTGCTCCCCATACCTGACTCCTTCAGGATATTAGCCGCATCACTGGATGGCAGCCCCAGGGCCAGCACTGGTCTTCGGGCACTGAGATACTCGAACAGCTTTCCTGGCAGATGCCCCTGTGCATTTTCAGACTGGTTCAGTATCAGTAGCAAAACCGCACTCTCCTGATATACCCGGAAGACCTCTTCATGGGGAATAGAAGCTTGAGTTTGTAAACAGTCGCTGAGTCCCGGAAAGGAAGCAATCGTATCCAATACTTCTGTACTGAGTATGCCCGTCAGGTGCAGACTGAAATCTCTCCTGAAGTCAGCGTTTTCTGAAATCAGCTCTTCAAGTGCCTGCCACAAAGCGGTCGGGTTTCTCAGTTTGTTCATCATACCCAGATGACTCAGAATAAATTTATCAGACCGCTGTGGTGCAGGGTCCTGACCTTCAGGCGTATCAAAACCATTGGTGATCACAGACACTCTTCTGGCACCGAGTCTTTTAAAGTCATCCTGCCAGGAATTACTCACGGTAATGATTCTGTCTGCTACCTTAAACACCTGCTGCTCCAGCTTTCTGTGCTTTGCCCAGGTAAAAGGCAGCATCTTAAACTGCCTGAGTATATCCCATTGCGTCCAGGGATCACGGAAGTCTGCCACCCAGGACAGGCCGGGGTTCTGCATTTTCAGCTTCATACCTATCAGGTGAACACTATGAGGAGGCCCCGTGGTGATGATGGTGCTGATCTCATTGCTGCGAAGAATAGAGCTCAGGTATTCCACCGAGGGTTTTACCCAAAACACCCGGGGGTCCGGCACAAAGAGATTCCCCCTCAACCAGACGGCCAGTCCGGAGAGTACTCCCTTTTTTCCTTCTTCGAGCACCTGTCCCTGCTTAAGCTCCTTTTTACCACTCAGCTTCTTGAAAATGCCATAAGGCTCCCAGATGGGAAAGTGCAATACCTCTACCTGAGAAGAAACCTCTTTGAGAAGTGATTCATCTTTCTGATCGAAGGCCGGGTTTTCCGGGGTAAAAACCACAGGGTCCCAACCAAACTCAGGCAGGTACTTTGTAAACTTCAGCCATCGCTGCACGCCCCCTCCTCCACTCGGGGGCCAGTAATAGGTGATGACCAGTACTTTTTTTGACATAGAAAGATATGAAGCCCAAATATGAAAAGTTTTTCGCTAACCATCCATCCTGCAACGATCTGTCTTTTCCTTCAACTCAGTAAGCAGTTGCAATTCTTGATAAAAAAAATTTATTTCGGTCAGATTTAGACAGGTCACACTCAAAAACTTAAATCCCATGGGTTATCTACCAATAGCTGTAGCACTCCTAGCACTGATTGTGCTTTACTCTCTTTTCACTTATAATAAGATCAAACCTCTCAAAGCTGCGGTTACCCGTGTAATCGATCAGATGTCTGAGGTGAGCCGAAAAAGAAAAATGCTCATCATCAACTATGATCAGGAAAACGCAGGATCATCTCTGGCCGAAGCTGCGGCTGAGTTAAAAAAGACTTCGACAGACCGCTTTCAGAGCTATAAGAAAGAAGAGAGTTTGCTGGCCATTACTACCGAAGGTGCCAATGGCTTAGGTGACGACAGTCCCAAATCAGAAATTCTGTCGCTCAACGATCAGCAAAAAGAATTGATCAAGAAGCTGCAGAGTACTTCCAACACTTACAATCGCTTTATCAAAAAAGCACCGGCCAGTACAGTTGCTTCAGTCTTCGGGTTCAGACCTTTCTAAACCCATTCGGTTCTCAATGTGCTGAATGGCTCCGGTGATATCGCCAGGGCTTAGCCAGTGGGTTTGCTCATCGCGCTTAAACCAGGTGAGTTGTCTTTTGGCGTAGCGTCTGGAATTACGCTTGAGCAGTCTCACGGCTTCTTCCCGGTCATATTCGCCATCAAGAAAGCCGAAAATCTCCCGGTAGCCCACTGTCTGAAGAGCATTGAGGTCTTTATAGGGAGCCAGCCGTCTGGCCTCTTCAAAAAGTCCCGCCTCTATCATCAGGTCCATCCGATGATCTATTCTTTGGTAGAGTATTTCACGTTCCGTATTAAGACCGACTTTGATTACCCGAAAAGGTCGTTCTTTAACCCGGCCCTTTCTCAGGTCTGAAAACTTAAGCCCGGTAAATCTGCAAACCTCCAGGGCACGCATAAGCCGTTGCGGATTCTGCAGATCAACCTGCGCGTAATATTCCGGGTCCACAGCTCTGAGCTCCTCCTGCAGCGCTTCAATCCCCTGCTCCCGGTAGAGTGCAGCCACTGCCTCACGTACTTCAGGTCCCGGCTTGGGCAGCTCGTCAAAGCCACGACATACCGCATCTACAAACAGCCCGGAACCACCAGCCATGATCGCCACTTCGTGCTGCTGATAAAGTGCTTCAAGACATGCCAGCGCCTCCTGCTCAAACTGCCCCACATCGTAAGGTTCATGAACGGAGAGGGAATCGACAAAATGGTGTGGCACGCCATCCATTTCTTCCGGAGTGGGCTTGGCTGTACCTATCTCCATCTCCTTATAGAATTGCCGCGAATCTGCCGAAAGCACCTCCGTACGAAAATGCTTTGCCAGGGCTATGGCCAGGGCAGTCTTCCCAACAGCAGTGGGCCCTACGACAACAACTAAATATTTCAAGTATGAGAATTATTTATTCTGAGAGATTGGATTAATAAGTATCATTGCGAATCGAGTATCGCAAAACTAATTACAAATTGGTCAAAAGAATACTTATAGTAGACGATAATGCCATCAACCGTAAGTATGCCCTTTCGGTTCTCAAAAGCAGCGACTGGCAGATTGAAGAAGTGGAAGACGGAGAATCAGCTCTGGTCCTACTGGAGAAGGAGGCATTTGACCTGATTCTGATGGACATACAGATGCCGGGTATGGATGGATTTGAATGTCTGAGGAGAATCCGGACTGACTTCCCTGGACTCAATTGCCCCATACTGGCAGTGACAGCCTTCTCTAATGAACAGGACCGTGAAGCTTTTGCCGAAGCCGGATTTCAGGCCCTGATCACCAAGCCCATCAAACCTTCAGAGTTGCGCAATGCCGTTACTCAATGGCTGGCCGAACAAGCGGGCAGTCCCTCAATAATTATACATAAAGAAGAAAAGACAGACCAAATCATAGACATCTCAGTTTATGAAGATTTGAAAAAATTCACCCGATCAGATGACATTATTGACATCTATGAAGAGTTTGAAAACGAGACTTCGGACTTCCTGGAACAACTGAATTTTTTAGTACCCGCCAAAAATTATCCTGAAATTTTGAGTATCTTGCACACTATTAAGGGAAATGCTGGATCTTTGGGACTTTTAGTTTTGGCAGACCATAGCCGGCAGATGGAAGGAAAACTTAAGGAAGCTCGGTACGAAAACCTGATTGAAGACTTCGATCTACTCCAAAAGCATTACGGCACTTTCGTTGATAATTACAAGCGGATTTTAAAATAACACAAGATGACCGAAGTGGATTATAAAAAGGTATTAGTGGCTGAGGATAGCTCGGTAATCCAGAATCTTCTCAAGAAGATTCTAATGTTTGAAAATTGTAAAATCACATCTGCCAAAGACGGGCAGGTCGCTTTCGATAAATTCGAAGAAGACGATTTTGACCTTGTGATCATGGATATTAACCTGCCTTCTCTGGATGGCATTGAGGTTACCAAAAGGATCAGGGCAATTCGCAAGAAAAAAGGTGAGGTACCCATTATTGGTATTTCGGGTAACGCCAAGAATCTGCCTGTGGATTCATTCTTCGAAGCAGGAATGAACGAGTACCTGCAGAAACCACTGGACTACGATCAACTTATCGAACTCGTAAAAAAATACGTAGAGACTAATTAATGGCAGTCAGATACACGAAACAATTCTTAGGAAAACTAGAGGATATATTCGCAGAGTCTGACTACATACTCCGTTACGAAAAAGGCAACTTTAAATCCGGCTATTGTGTACTCAAAGACACCAAAATAGCCATCGTCAATAAGTACTACACGGTAGAGGGCAAAATCAGCTGTCTGATTGATATTCTCAAATCCGTGAATATTGACCAATCCGGCCTGACAGAGAAAAACCAAAAACTTCTTTCTGAACTACATCAAACTGAGCTTAACCTGTGAAAGTTACCTTTCTTGGTACCGGAACTTCTCAGGGTGTGCCGGTCATCGGCTGTCAATGCGAGGTTTGTCGTTCTATAGACTTCAGAGATAAACGACTCAGGTCTTCAGTGCATATAGAAACTGACGACCTGAGCTTAGTGATAGACACCGGCCCCGATTTCAGACAACAAATGCTGAGAGAAGGAGTCAGAAAGCTTGATGCTGTCGTCTTTACACACGAGCACAAAGACCATACGGCCGGCCTGGATGACATTCGCTCTTTTAACTTTCTGCAAAAGAAAGACATGCCGGTGTATGGACGCACCCAGGTAATAGAGCAGCTAAAGAGAGAGTTTGCCTATGTCTTCGCGGAGCACAAATACCCGGGTGTCCCCCAGGTAAATACGTTCACTATAGATAAAGCTCCCTTTCGTATCAACGACACGGAGATCATACCGGTTGAGGTTATGCACTATAAACTCCCTGTGCTGGGCTTTCGCATAGGTGACTTCACCTACATTACAGACGCCAAAACTGTAGCCGAAGAGGAAAGAGCCAAGATCAGAGGCTCCAAAGCACTGGTGGTGAATGCACTGCAGCAGGGTGATCATATCAGTCATATGACGCTCGAAGAAGCCCTGGCATTTGCCGAAGACATCGGGGCAGATCATACGTACTTCACCCACATCAGCCATAAGCTTGGCAGACACAGGGTGATCTCTGAAAGCTTACCGGAATCTGTGAGTCTGGCTTATGACGGATTGAAAATATCTTTATAGGTGCACCTCAATTACTATGCATTAAAGCGGCTGGTTCCTGCACTTAACAGCAGGCTGACAGGAGGCACCTTTACAGAGTCCTTTAGCCAGGAAAAAGATGAACTCATTTTGTGCTTCCTTACCACAGAGGATGCACCTTTCTATATCAGGGCCACCCTTACCAGTACCTTTACCTGTCTCTCTTTTCCTGATGATTTCAGACGCAGCAGACGCAACTCTGTCAATCAGTTCAGCACACTGGAAGGCAAAAAAGTATCTGGTCTCCGTATGTTCTTAAACGAAAGGGCCTTTGCCATTGAATTCGGGGATGCTTCCCTCCTCTTCAAAATGCACGGCAATCGGTCTAACATGATACTCTTCGAAAATGAGCAGTTGCCCGTGCTATTTAAAAACAGTCTGAGAGGTGATCAGTCCCTGTTGCCAGATCAGTCTGATCGCCCTATTGAGCGAACCGAGGAACTGTTTTTGGCAAACCCGGATGCTTACGCCTTCTACCCTACTTTTGGAGCCATACCCAGGGCTTATCTGGCATCACAGCATTTCGATCAATTACTGCCTTCAGAGCAATGGCAGGTGCTTCAAAAACTGGAAGAGCAGTTGAACGCCAATCCTTTCTACCTGATTGAGTTCAAAGGAAAACCGGCCCTCTCCTTGCTCCCTCTGGATAAGGCAGAACCCTTATCAGAAAACCCGATAGAGGCCTACAACACCTTTTTCAGGGCGTATACACGCACCTATTACTTTACCCGGGAAAAGCAGCGCATTCATGCTGAACTGGCAAAACGCATAACACGCACCAACAACTACATTAAAAAATCAGAAACACGCCTACAAGCACTCACGGAGGAAATACAACCTGAGCAGCTTGCAGATATACTGATGGCCAACCTGCACCAGATTCCGCCCAAGGTTAAATCCGCGAGGCTGTTTAACTTTTACAATAATGAAGACATTGATATAAAACTAAATGCGCAACTCAGCCCTCAGAAGAATGCGGAGAACTATTACCGCAAAAGCAAGAACCGTAAGATTGAGGTAGAAAAAACAGAAACCCATGTATTTGAGAAATACGAAGCACTCGAGCATCTCGGCCAGCTTCAAACAGAACTGGACAAGCTACAGCATTTCAAAGAGCTGAAGCAATTCATAAAAGCCAATGGACTGGAACAGACCAGCTCTGAAAAGCAAAAAGACACGGTTCCTTATAAGTCATTTGAATTTCAGAATTACAAAATATGGGTAGGCAAGAATGCCAAGGCCAATGATGAGCTTACGTTGAAGTATGCTTACAAAGAAGACCTATGGTT
>DIYF01000116.1:82647-127842 GCA_002427745.1 Roseivirga sp. UBA6061
AAGACCTATGGTTACACGCCAAAGATGTACCCGGCTCACATGTAATCATCAAGCACCAGGCCGGCAGAACATTTCCCAAACAGGTAATTGAACGTGCTGCTGAGCTGGCGGCCTACTATTCAAAGAGAAAAACGGATAGTCTTGTCCCGGTGATACACACGCCATCAAAGTTTGTACGTAAACGCAAGGGCGCTCCGGCAGGACAGGTAGTAGTAACTAAAGAAGAAGTAATTATGGTCCCCTCCCGGGGACCATCAAATCTTGGTCAGTAACCTGATCAGGCTACATTGAATTTAAGCATGTTCGTACGACCTCGGGCCTTGAGTGGCATACTCGCTGTCGTAATAAAGATATCGCCCTTATCAATCTGACCATTAGCCTTCAGAATATTCTCATGGTCTTTGAAGGTCTGATCAGTAGACTCCTCACTATCGTAATAATAAGCATCCACTCCCCATACCAGGCTCAGCTTGTTGAGCAGTTTCTTATTGGGTGTAAAGATGTAAATACGCGCATGTGGCCTGTAAGAAGAAAGCTTAAAGGCCGTATAACCTGATACGGTATTTCCCAAAATAGCCCGGGCTCCCACACGTTCGCTCAGCTTGGCTGCACCAAACATCACGTTATCACTGAGGAATCGGTCACTGTCCTTATTAGGAAGCTCTATCTTATCGTAAATATCATCTGAAGACCCCTCAACAGAGGCGATGGTTCTGGCCATGGTCTTCACCGTTTGAACCGGGTACTTTCCGGAAGCGGTTTCGGCTGAAAGCATCATAGCATCCGCCCCGTCCAATACTGCATTGGCCACATCATTGGTCTCCGCTCTGGTAGGTCTCGGATTATTGATCATACTCTCCATCATCTGGGTAGCAATGATCACCGGCTTGGCTGCGTGATTGCATTTTTCTACAATCATTTTCTGAGCCATAGGCACTTCTTCCATTACGATTTCCACACCCAGGTCACCTCTGGCCACCATCAGGGCATCAGACTCTGATATGATCTCGTCAATATTCTTCAGTGCTTCAGGCTTCTCAATCTTGGCAACGATACGGATGTCCTTGCCCTTGGCCTCAATTCTGGATCTCAGATCACGCACATCATCAGCATGGCGTACAAATGAAAGTGCAATCCAGTCCACTTCCTGCTCTATACCAAAAGCCAGGTCTTCAATATCCTTTTCTGTGAGCGAAGGAGCTGATACATCTGTAAATGGCAGGTTGATTCCCTTTCTGGATTTCAGTACACCACCGTACTTTACCTCGCAGGTTACATCGTCACCATTGACAGACTTGACAAAAAGCTCGAGGTTTCCATCATCGATCAGGATCATATCCCCGGGGTTCACATCTTTGGCAAGGTTTTCATAGGTAGTGCTCACCATTTCACTGGTACCCACCATCTCTTTCGTGGTAATAACCAGCTCCTGACCCGGCTGTATGTTTACGCCATTATTTTCGACCTGTCCGATACGAATTTTAGGTCCCTGGAGATCCTGAAGAATAGAGGTGTGTACTCTCAGTTCCTGATTTACCTCCCTGATGTTTTCTATCACTTTGATATGGGTTTCATGGTCCCCATGAGAAAAATTCAGTCTGAAAACGTTGACCCCCGCATCAATCAGTTCGCGGATGGTATCTTTGGAGTTACTGGCAGGTCCCAGTGTGGCTACGATCTTAGCCCGGTTCGTATTCGCTTTATGACCCATTAGAATATTAGATTGTCTTTTGACTTTAGTGCCGAAGTATCTACCGACACGACAAATTGCACGAAAGGTATTTCTTTGATTGTGGAAATGAAAGGATTAATCTCAAAAGTCATGGAATCGTCTGCAACCATTACGAAGTAGTCAAAATTCTTAAGCTCGGGAATTAAAAAAGCGTTGAATTTCTCCTCAAGGTTTTCTGCCTTATTCTTTAATAAGCGAAAGACCTGGTGTTCTGTTTTGCAGAGGTAGTTGGAGATAGAAAGAGATTTGCCTCCTGAAAAATCAATCGAAATATTCTCTTCTTTGGCGAGATTCAGGCCCAGTTCCTTGTTGAAAGCCCATGCCAGCTTATACTCTTTAACACTGGTGTTGACAGCGATAAGATCGAATTCAAAATCGTAAGAAACATCCAGTCTGTTTTTAGCCATAAAGCCCTAAAAAAGCGGATTCTAGCCGCTATATAGTCGTGGAACAAGATTGCGAAATAAGTTTGACATTATAGTTAAATTGCATTTCTTTGCACCGTGTTTTAACTAAAATTTTATCTGAAATGTCTGAAATAGCACAAAAAGTTAAGAGCATCATCATCGACAAGTTAGGTGTTGAAGAGTCTGAAGTTACGCCTGAAGCGAGCTTCACAAATGACCTGGGAGCTGATTCTCTTGATACTGTTGAACTTATCATGGAATTCGAAAAAGAATTTAATATTTCTATTCCAGATGATCAGGCCGAAAACATCGGTACTGTTGGAGATGCCATCTCCTACCTGGAAGCAAACGTTTAATAAAACTTTTCTTACGACTCATATATGCAGTTAAAAAGAGTTGTAGTTACTGGCCTTGGCGCACTTACACCCTTAGGAAACAACCTTGAATCTTATTGGTCTAACCTTATTAAAGGTGTAAGTGGGGCTGGTCCAATCACCAGATTTGATCCTGAATTTTTCAAAACCAAATTTGCCTGTGAGGTAAAAGGTTATAATCCGCTTGACCACTTCGACAGAAAAGAAGTACGCAAGATGGATTTGTTTACTCAGTATGCCATGGTAGCCGCTACAGAAGCCATGGAGCATTCGGGTATTGACCTTGAAAACATCAACAGACGAAGAGGTGGCGTTATCTGGGGTTCTGGTATTGGTGGATTGAAAACCTTTCAGGATGAAGTGGTAAGCTTCTCCGGAGGGAACGGAACTCCCCGTTTCAATCCGTTTTTCATTCCTAAGATGATTGCAGATATCTCTGCAGGACTCATTTCTATTAAGTATGGTTTGAACGGCCCCAACTTTGTGACCGTTTCTGCCTGTGCTTCGGCTACCAATGCTATGATCGATGCCATGACCTACATTAAGTTAGGTAAGGCTGATTTTATGGTGACCGGTGGTTCTGAAGCGGCAGTGACTGAAGCCGGCATCGGTGGATTCAATGCCATGAAGGCCCTTTCTGAAAGAAATGACAGTCCTGAGACGGCATCCAGACCTTTCGACAAAGACCGTAACGGTTTTGTTTTGGGTGAAGGAGCCGGAGCCATCATTCTGGAAGAATATGAGCATGCAAAAGCGCGAGGCGCCAAAATCTATGCAGAATTGCTGGGTGGTGGTATGTCTGCCGATGCACATCACATTACCGCTCCACATCCGGAAGGGCTCGGAGCACAAAGCGTAATGGAGAATGCACTGGAAGATGCCAATATCGCGTCAACTGAAGTTGATTATATCAACGTACATGGCACCTCTACTCCCCTGGGAGATATGAGTGAAGCTATGGCGATTGAAAGAGTTTTTGGTGATCACGCCTATAACGTGAACATCAGCTCTACCAAATCAATGACAGGTCACCTTTTAGGAGCAGCCGGAGCGATAGAAGCCATAGCTTCCATCATGGCTATTCAGAATCAAATAGTACCGCCTACCATCAATCATTTTACGGATGATGAGAGCTTTGACCCACGCCTCAATTTCACCTTTAACAAGGCCCAGGAGCGTGAAATCAACATTGCTTTGAGCAACACTTTTGGTTTTGGAGGTCATAATACCTCTGTTGTTTTTAAGAAAGTAGACTAAACGTGCGGTTGGTGAGAAACCGTTTACTGTCCGCATTCAAACGTTATACTGAAGAAGAAAAGAGGCTTATTGCTTCAATCAAAATGATTGTGGGCAATAGGCCTCTTAATTTAAAGCCCTACAAAATCGCCACACAGCATACCTCTGTGGCCAAATCTGTAAAAAAAGGCTTTAAAGAGTCTAATGAGCGGCTTGAATACCTGGGCGACTCCGTACTGGGTATGGTGGTAGCCGACTACCTTTTTCAAAAATACCCCTTCAAAGACGAGGGCTTCCTTACCGAAATCAGATCACGCATTGTCAGCCGCGATTCACTCAATCAGCTGGCCAGAACCATTGGCGTGCCGCAGATTGTGAAATATGATGGTAAAAGAAAGACCCCCAATTCTCACAAATCTCTTTACGGCAATACACTGGAGGCCCTGGTAGGTGCTGTCTATATCGACAGAGGATTTACCGCCAGCCGGAAGTTCATTATCAAAAAATTACTGCTGCCCCACTTCGACATCGAAGAGCTGATCAGCACCACACGCAACTATAAGAGCAAGCTTATAGAATGGACACAAAAGAACTCCAAGGTTTCCGTTTTCGACCATATAGAAACCATAGATAAGGGCCACTTCAAGGAGTTTGTGATACAAGTCAAGATTGACAGCGAACCAATCGCTAAAGGTCATGGTTTAAGCAAGAAGAAGGCAGAACAGGATGCTGCCCGCGAAGCTTGCATCGTACTTGAACTGGAATAAGATGGCGACATACCGCATTGGCACGGCTACTGTCAACCAGACTCCTCTGGACTGGACAGGCAATATCCATAGAATCAAACAAGCACTGCGTGAAGCGAAATCACAGGAAATTGAGATTCTCTGCCTGCCGGAGTTATGCATGACCGCCTATGGCTGTGAAGATCTGTTTCTGAGTGAATGGCTGCCAACCAAAGCCATGAGTTTTATTCCCGAACTGGTTGATGAGACCGAAGGGATGTTCACCACGCTCAACCTGCCTCTCTACTACCAGCATAAGCTCTACAACTGCTCTGTGGTGGTGCATGACCGGAAAATACTGGGAGTCTACGCAAAGCAGTATATGGCTTTGGATGGGGTGCACTATGAACCTCGCTGGTTCAACCCCTGGCCACAGGAACGACTGGGTGAAATTGAGATTGACGGTAACAGCTACCCGATAGGTGACCTGACCTTCGACTACAAAGACTGGAAAATCGGCTTTGAGATATGTGAAGATGCCTGGAGGGGAAGTGATCGTCCGGCCTGCCGGCTTTACGACAAAAAGGTCAACCTGATACTCAATCCCAGTGCCAGTCACTTTGCCATGGGCAAGACGCACGAGCGCATTGAGCTGGTCACTGAGTCGTCTCGTTCCTTTGAGTGTACTTATGTCTATTCCAACCTGCTGGGCAATGAAGCCGGCCGTATGATCTATGACGGAGACATGATGATCGCCCAGCATGGTAACATGCTCCTGAGGAATGAGCTCCTCTCCTTTGCCGAATTCCAGGTAATGGGTTGTGAGGTCAGATCAGAAGGTAACTCGGACATTCTTGCGGCAAACATTGCCCCGGTAGCAGGCAAAGATGAAGAGTTTCCCGCGGCCTCTGCCCTGGCACTATATGATTACCTGAGAAAAAGCCGAAGCAACGGATTTGTCCTTTCTCTGAGTGGTGGAGCCGATTCGGCTACCTGTGCTGTTATGGTGGCAGAAATGGTCAGACGGGGCTTGAAAGCACTCGGTACCCCTGAGTTTCTGAAAAGACTGGCCCCAAAGCTGGATACCGGACTTTCGGAAAAAGAAATTGTAGGCAGGCTGCTGACTACCGCTTACCAGGGTACGAAAAACTCTTCTGACACTACCCTGAATGCTGCCAAAGTACTGGCAGAGTCCATTGGAGCCGTCTTTCACGACTGGCAAATAGATGAGCCCGTACAAAGCTATACACAATCCATTGAAGGTGTATTACAGCGAACGTTGACCTGGGAAACAGATGACCTCGCCTTACAAAACATCCAGGCCAGGGCCCGCAGTCCTATCATCTGGATGCTTGCCAATATCAAAAACGCACTGCTGATCACCACCTCAAACAGAAGTGAAGGAGATGTAGGTTATGCCACAATGGATGGTGATACCAGTGGCAGCATTGCTCCTATTTCCAGTGTGGACAAGACCTATATTCGCCAGTGGCTGCACTATGCAGAAAAAGAACTTGGCTACACAGGCCTGGCTCCTGTAAATTCTCTACCCCCTACTGCTGAACTTCGCCCTCTGGACCAGGAGCAGACGGATGAAGACGACCTGATGCCCTATCATATTATGGTGGAGATTGAGAAGCTCGCCATTAGGGACCACCGATCCCCTCTTGAGGTTTTTGAGGTGCTGAAAGATCAGAACCTCGAGTCGGAGGCTTTACTCAAAACGCATATCAGGAAATTCTATCAACTCTGGAGCCGCAACCAGTGGAAACGCGAGCGACTGGCCCCGGCCTTCCACCTCGATGAGTTTAACGTAGACCCCAGAACCTGGTGCCGCTTTCCTATTCTAAGCAAAGGTTTTGAGGAGGAATTGAAGGAGCTTCATTAGGTATTTGGAGATGATGGATGTCTTTGTCGCTATATCTTTTCTGATCATGGCCTCTCTGATTTTCTATCGTCCCATACAGGCCCTTATCCGTGCTCGAAAGCATGGGGTTAAAATTTCCTTTTACGATGCCTCTTTGATGGGAATCAGAAATACAGCTTCACCGGAGTTGTTTCAGGCTATGGCTGCCGCAGAAAAACATAATATCGATTTAAATCTGTCTGATTTAGAGGTCCATCTCCTGGCAGGAGGAAGCCCCTCGCGAATTATTGAGACGCTTATTAAATACAAGGACTATAGTGAGATCACACCAAAGCAGGTAATAGCCTACGATTTAGCAAGTATGGATTTTGATACCTATGCTTCAAAACTCGTTAAGACGCATAAGGTAAGCATACAAAAACAAGGCTTCTCTATATTCGAAATCGACTATAAAGCTGTGTTTAAGCTATCATCAGAGAGTCTCCTCTTGGATAGCGAAAGTGATACGGCAACGGATCTTATTCAACACAGGCTACAAGAACTTTCCAGGTCCTGGGGCTCCAAAGACAGACAATACACTGAGAACTTTCTTAAGACTCAGGTTTTTAATGATTTTTTCTGGGATCAGGAGATCAAAGCCAGGCTAATCTACCAGGAGCTGACTGTGTATGAATAAGAACCATCAACAAATAAAAATTGAGCTCATCAAAGCCTCTGAAACATGGTCTCTGCGGCATCAGGTAATGTGGCCTGGCAGATCTATAGATTATGTAAAACTACCGCAGGACGATCAGGGCATCCATTATGGTCTGTTTGTATCCGGAGGGTTGATATCCGTGATCTCTCTTTTTATCACACAGGAAGAAGCTCAGTTTCGAAAATTTGCTACACTTAGTTCAGCACAAGGCAAGGGTTACGGTGGCCAACTCCTTTCCCACTTGATAAAACAGGCCAGACACAAAGGCATAAAACGACTTTGGTGTAACGCACGTATTGACAAGACCACCTATTACGAAAGATTTGGAATGACACCGACCCAAGCCACCTTCTCTAAGGGCGGGATTGATTATATGGTTATGGAGTTATACTTCTGATTTTTTTTGCGTACAAACAACACATAAAAAGCAAATCTGTTTAAATTGCATCTGTGAGCATAAAATTCAGGTTGATAGACCTTAACCCTCAACTAACCAGTGCCTGGCAAAAAGTATTTCAGGATATAGATCAGGTCGAAGTCCTTAACTCCTCCATCTTCGAACAACCCAGTGATATCATTGTCAGCCCAGCCAACAGCTTCGGTTTTATGAATGGGGGCATAGATTTTTCTATTTCCAAAAACCTCGGATGGCATATTGAAAAAGCCGTTCAGCAGAAAATCAGACAGGAATTTCAAGGTGAGTTACTGGTAGGTCAGGCCCTGATTGTAGAAACAGGGAACACTGGTTTTCCCTACCTCATTTCCGCCCCCACCATGCGTACCCCGATGACCATTCTAAGGTCACCTAATGTATATCTGGCCATGAAAGCTATTCTCACGCTACTCAGGCATGGCAGGCTAAGCAATGGAACTGCCATTCGTGATGCGGTAAGCAGCATCGCCATTCCAGGACTAGGTACGGGAGTTGGCCAGGTACCTCCCATGGTATGTGCCAGACAAATGAGATTAGCCTGGGAAGATGTACAGAATGAAAAATATCTGACGGTAGAAGGCTGGGAAGAGCTCAGGTCTAACTACGCCTACTTTTTCACTCATGATGACCGCGACCTTAAGTACGATATACCGTAAACAGGGTCATGGAATTTGAGTTAAAGCCTGAAAAAGGCTGGGAATTCTTCACCAGACACAAGGAACTGACGGACCTGGTATTCGGGACTTTTATGCCCCTGGTTAATCAGCAGGACTGGTCTTATATGAAGACCGTTAAGAATACCAGTATGTTCCAAGATACCTCTGGCAATCTTTTAACACTCATTTATATCGACCAGGAGAGACTTGCTGAAATCCATTTCTCCAAACCCAAATCTGATACCTCCGTTTCAAAAAAAATGTCTCAGATGCTAACTCTCCTCTCTGACGATTACGGACTTCAAAAACTCCACCGCTTATGAAAATCCATGTTCTTGGTGCATCAGGGTCCGGTACCACTACGCTGGGCAGTGAACTGGGCAAATCTGGCTGGCACCACCTGGATGCGGATGATTATTACTGGGTAAAAACCGATCCGCCCTTTCAGCAAAAGGTTGCCCTGGATGTACGGAATCAAAACATAAGCCGGGATTTCGAAGCGCAGGATGATGTGGTGATTAGTGGCTCTATGTTTAGCTGGGGCAACCATTGGAAAAAAGCTTTTGACCTGGTAGTGTTTATCCGGATTGATCCCGGGCTCAGGATGGATCGGCTCAGAGCCAGAGAAGAAGCCCGGTATGGACGTATCATTTATGAGGACAAGGAGCGAAACAAAGCTTTCAAGGCCTTCATAAACTGGGCTGAACAATATGATTACCCCGGCTTTACCGGAAGAAGCCTCAGACTGCATGAAGAATGGATCAGTGAGCTGAGCTGCCCTATTCTGAGACTTGACGGAGCCGCCCGGTTGGAACATAATGTAAAACGGGTACTGGACCAGGTCCATAGTCTGCAGACATCACCTGGAAATTAAGCTGAGAGATTCCCGGCCTACCGAAAAGTTCAAGGCACTAATTCACTAACTTAAGCTCAGCTTGTAAACGAGAATGAACATGCAGGAAAACTATCTGGAAAGTATCCGAAAGCAATTTGAGTACTACAAAATGCTGGCTGAGAAAACCTTTGATCAACTGAATGATGACGAGCTTTTCTGGCAGTACAATGCAGAAAGTAACTCCATTGCTGTTATGGTCAATCATATTTCCGGAAACATGCTTTCGCGCTGGACCGATTTCCTGACCTCTGACGGTGAAAAAGAATGGCGCAATCGGGATGCGGAGTTTGAAGACCTGATCAGAACCAGGAAAGAGCTCGTTGAAAAATGGGATGAGGGCTGGACCTGTCTTTTTGAAGCGCTGGACTCAGTAAATGCTGATAATTTTGATCAGCTGGTCTATATCCGTAATATGGGTCATACCATTGTGGAAGCAATCAACCGGCAGTTTGCTCACTACTCCTATCACATAGGACAGATCGTATATCTAGGACGCATGATCAAAGGAGCTAACTGGCAAAGTCTCTCCATTCCCAAAGGTGATTCAGCAGCTTACAATGCTGATAAGTTTGCTAAACCAAAACGCAAAGAGCATTTCACCAAGGAATATTTAAAGGGGGATGAGGAGTAATCTCATTAGCTACTTATACAAACCAAACTAACTCCCCCACTAAACTATCACCCACAACTTGATTAGGAGCTTGCTAGTTAAGACATACTAGCTTGAAGTGAATATTCCTAATCCATATAATACTATATTCAATTGGCTTAATTAGCTGATAAGAGTGACTCATAAATTAGATTTTCTTCTCATAAGAGTTCAACTCATTGCCCCACAGATGTACAGCTATAACACAGCCACGTGACGTTCTTTACTAAAAAACATATAGGAGGTTTAACAAAAACAACCATAACTCCACTATGATTCACCTAGGCAAATCATAGTGAATTACAATCGGACTAAGCCTGGTTTCGAGACAATCATCTTGACTCTTAATCTATGCCTCAGTCAAAGCTGATTCTTACCTCTAGAGGATTATTTACTCATGTAAGATACAAATGCTCAAATAAGTTATCCATAGCTCACACCTATTATATAATTAATTATATATTGTACAATATTTTATAACGGTCATTTTTTCTATTTATATTCATTTTGAGTATTATATATTTATTTTATCAATTATAAAATGATAAAATATATCTTTATATCATTTTTGAAAATGAAAAAAACTTTATGTTACATATTTCTTATTACATGCTCGTTGATACTTCATGGACAAGAAGTAGTTCCCCCAGTAAAACAAGGCGGAGGTACTGGCTCCATGACTATTACGCCTGACCCTAATGACACAACCAAGAAGAGGATCAATGCTGGTAGTACGACACCTGTCAGGACTGGCTCCGATACCATTAAAATAATCGGCAATAATCGCAACAAAGCTATTTCCATCATTATCGACCACTCAGGAAGTATGGATGGCGACCCCATCAGGGCGGCTAAGAATTCATCAGCCATCATCATCGACCTGATTAAAATCTGGGGACGTACGGACTTATTTCCAGACCAAATAGGTAACATTCAATTCCAATACATCCAGTTCGGTGGACAGGGGCAGCAGAATGTACTGCATCCACTGGGTAGGATCAAGGACATAGACAAACTCAGAAATGACATCGTCAGCGCCTCTACCCGGTACAGCAATACTGATTTCACCATGGGGATTGACCCTGTAGTACAGTCCGTACATGATTCGCTGGACCATAAAACGATTTTTTTAACCGATGGGCAGGACCAGAGTGCCGGACCGAATCCGACACCTGGCTACTACGATGCTTTGGATGAAATAAAATACATTGTATACGGTCAAAAGTTCTCTGTCGGCCAAAAAGGCTGGCTTTCAATAGTCAATAACAGCGAAGAATATCTAGTGAACGATGAATATGAGGTTTTCGCTGTATTTGTGAAGACCCTGTTCGGCTTTGTTGATAACATTAACAACTACCTGGTACGCCAGGGTGACAAGCGGATTGCTCCTAATGAGCCATATCCACTGACAAAGCATTCCAATATGCGAAGCCACCTGGCCATACTCTCAATCCCAAGGGCTGCGGCCGGTTTGAAGGTATTGAATATCACTGACCAGAATGGAAGGGCATTAGACAGTAAGGATTATACGGTTTATCAAGCTGCCACCTTCTTTAATGTGGTACTCAATGGCAATGTGCCCGCAGGTAATTATCAGGTCAATTTTGACCCTAATACCATCAGTCGCTCACACAACATCCACTATATCAACTTTGAGCGCATTAATATGACGTTGAAGCCATTTACCACACCCGACCTTGCAGGTGGTTGCTTTCTGGAGAACTCGTCTGTCAACTTTGATTTTAAGTATTGGGATTTGGACCAGGATATTGAAGTGGCCTATCCGGACTTTCTTTCTCACAGTGCTTATCGGTATAAGATGTTCAACAACAATGTGGACGTCACCGGAAAAGGAAAAAAAGGCCTGCTCTTTTCACAATCCTTTGGTTTTGGCAGTGCGGGAAATTACGAAGTAAGGAGTGCATGGAGCTATAATGAGGATAAACTTAAAAATGGAGATCCGCCACTGGCCGTCACAGCGACTGTCTGTGTTACCCAGAACGGAAGTCTGGTACACCTGGACTACGATACTGCCTACACATGGGAAGGCCGGGAAATCGCTTTTAAAGCTACAGTACTCGATCAAAATCCTACCATTACCAATCGTAACAGAAAGCTCGTTTTGGACCTAGGAGGAGGAAACAGCATAGACTTGCTACAGGCCCCCTCAAATAATAGGTCGTATAACGGCACCTTGAATTATGTAGAAAGGGGCCGTGATTACACGCTCTCACTTAAAAACGTCAACCGGAATTTTAATTTTGCCCTTGACAGTACCTCTGTTACCACATTTTATGGCAGAGAGCGGGACTTGACGATCACTTACAGGGGAAAGGATTTTTCGAGCCTGAAAAGAAATTATAATCCCGACAGTTTCTGGGACAAATTGCGCTATGCATTTAGCCCATCTGCCCATGATCTTCCTGACTCTGCCTACACTTACAGTGGAAAGAACCTGGCAGTACCCTATGAATTACCCTATTATTCACCCACTCAAGATGATGTCAACTTCGAGATCAGCATTAACAAGGTATTTCCTGATGAAAATATCAATATCGACTTTTTGATTGACTCACAGTCAAAGAGTTATGCCATGTCGAAGGTGGGCAAAATCACTTTTCCTTTCTGGCCTTTCGAAGGAATGGGCTGGCCACAAACTTCTCATAATATGTCCGATGCAGTCACTTTTAATTTCCCACAGCAGAAAGGTGTTTCCGGAAATAATATTGCATCTAACGTGTTAGTGATCACCAAGCGTACAGGAACGATGAACATTGAAGAGCCTCTTTACCCAGAGCCTAAATTCACTGCTCAGGGAGCGCTGGAGTTCCAAAGGTCTGATGGAGCCACACAGCGGATTGCAGTACCTGATAATACTACAATCATCTCCATAAAGACTAATTCATTTGACCGTATGGCCACCATTTGGCGCTGGTGGGCCAACCGGGTACTGGCAATGACCATCCTAGGATTGATAGCCATGACCTATTTGCTGCCTTTGTGGGCGGCCATTCGAAAATCAAGGCAAAAAGTGCGGACCTGGAGAAGGCTCTTACACAATGAGCACCTTAAGCCTCAGGACCTTTGGAACAGCCCGGAAACCAATCAAAAGTGTAATCCGGAGCTGATGCTCCCTAAAGAGATTAAATCTTCGTTCATTGATGAAAATGGATTGGAATCCAGGAAGATTTTTGATAGTTGGGTCAAAGAAACCATTACGCTCGACAATCAGGACCCCAAAAAGGCTAATAAGCTGATCAAAAAGAGAATTGGTTACCAGCCTGTGTTGAGCAAGTCCTCTAACACCGGTATGATCTTCTCTTATGTCATTTTCCCTGTGTTCTTCCTGGCCAAACTTGTCGACTTCTGGAGGGCTGCATTTGAAGTGGACAAAAACACCATTAAAAACTCTAAACTTATTAATTACGCTCGTAAGGTAGAAGACTTAGGGGTTCCCAACGTGCCCAGTTCATTTAGCTTTAAAGGCCATGGTATGATCAACATTACTTTTAGCGATCAGGGAGATGGCGATGTCAGGCTACGCGATATCAAAGCACAAGGCAAAATTGCAGAGCTTATCATTCATGCAGATTATGTAGTGGTACATGCCAAGAACTATGCTCTTAATATTCAATGGCCAAATGGAGAGGATACCCATGCGAGTTATAACGACAGGGCTTCTTCACCTAAAGGCATTACTGAATTTGACTTTGAAGTAGAAGACAAACTTTTTATAAGAGTAACTGACATTGACTATGAGGAAAAAGCCTGTGTAGTCGCAACTAACCGTTTGTAAGAACCGAATTGAGAATTTAAACCCAATTATATGCCATCTATTATTCCAACTATTAATGTAGGCCTGGGAGGCACCGGCTTCTATGCCATTAGCGAGGTCAAAAGAACTATTGCAAAAAAGTATTTTGATGGTGACCCCAACTTTCCATTAACAGCCTATTGGGCAATTGACACAGAGTTCCTTACGGCAGACAAGATGGACAAGTCACACAACAAGGAAGAGCTCAACTTTGTAAGAACTTTTGATGCTTCGAATATCAGAGAGGTAGAAAGGATGGAGACCCGGGTGACACCAGAAGCCATTAAGAGCACACTGGCCAATCCCAACGCCACCAATTATGGCGATTTCATTCCTCCCAATGCTGCCGAACACATTGAAGTAGGTGGGGATGGTGCCAGTGGCATTGGATTGATTGGTAAAATTGCTTTTGCTGATAATTTCTCAAGAATTTGTGGTGCCTTCGAAGGCATTGTCGCAGATCTTATGGGCCACGATGCAATGAATCGCCTCAAGGCAAAATCTCAATACGCTCAATACAGCAGAGAAGATCGTTTGAATGTCTTCATTTATTGCTCATTCGGTGGCGGTACTGGAAAGGGCATGGCCCTGATCTTTGCAGCCATGGCGAAAGAGATTCTCAGCAAGCAGTTCAGCAACCAACGAGATCGTTATAATATTTCGATCATTAACTATTTGCCTGAGTGCTTCAGGGCTCGGGGAAGGTCACTAGCTAAAGATCCTTCTACTTTCAATTACATTCTCAAAAACCAATATGCTACTTATAAGGAAATCGAATGGTGTCTGGAAAAAGGCTATGCCAATGAGAATTTCTTTAAAGACTATTTTAGAAAAGGAGGAAGCAGCCCGAAGACTGAAAATTTCATTAATTCCATCTATAACATTTCCCCTCGGCTGGAAAAACGAGGTATCGAAATCAGCTCTTATCAAAGTCTGAATCAAATCGTGGCCAATGTTTTCTCTTTTCTCATCATGAATGAAGAGTCGAAGGAAATTCTGGCTTCTAACTCCAATGACACCTCCAAAAAGGATGCAGCCGTGCCTGAAAAAGAAACAGGCCTGGTTCGTAACCTCAAGTATTGTCGCATTGGCCGATACAGCCTCGTCATGCCCGAGTTTGCACTCTTTGAATACACCAAACTCTACTTTACACGAAAAATTCTCGATGACTTCTTAAACGGAGGCCTTGAGTCTGATTTGGCGAACCTCACCTATCCGCAAATTGAGAATAAACCCACGGACTACGAGTTTCACCCCAATACTTATGCCACTACCAAGCAGGGGGACATTGAGCAGGAATTCAATAAGCACTTCCGATTGCCTATTGAGGGCAAGGAATCTGACCTGACCTTCCCTGGAGATGCTCGAAATTATCAGCCGCAGCAGGTGCTTTCATTCATGACAGATGTCATCAATAGATTTGAGACACATGCCATTAGTTTTTTTGAGCAGAGCAAACGCCCCGAAAAAGTAACTGACAATGTCCTGGACAGTCAGTTAACGCTCCTCACCAAAGGTTTTGGCTTGAAATTCTCTTATGACTTCCTGAAGTATCTGGATCAAAAGCTAACCACTGGCGTTCAACGCATGCTCGACCTAACCAAGGAAACGGGTGATTATAACGCTTCTTTCTTTCTGAAAGGCTTGGGTGATTCGAACCCTTATGCCACGGAGAAGAACCTGGACTTTTTTCATTTTAAAGTCGGTGCTAAAGTACTTGTCAAGCTGAAAGAGGAGTTTGACAATCAACTGGCCGGGGTCAGAGAAGGTATTAACAGTACTTTACTTTCAGATGTGTCCTCTATCATTGAGCGGGTGACCAAGCCCAAGAAGAAATCATTGATATCAAAAATATTTGGTTCTGAAAACGATGAGCGCATTCCATTCCCTGAGGATGCCAAGCATATGATCAGTGAAAAAATAAGACGTTTCAATCAAAACCTGAAAAAGATCAGGCCTTTGTACAATGCTGCACAGTATGTAGAGTATGCCTTATTTATTCACCAGTACGTTCAAAAAAGATCTGAGACCATTAGTGCGCTGATCGACAACCTCGACAATTCTGCTAGTGACAGTAGAGATAGCGGCTTGATAGCAGAGATTGATCAAAAACTCGGGGGCATTTCTTCTATGAAAAGCGAGGCGAACGAAAACTACATGATTGGTGATCATGAGAATGAATTCAAGGGATTCTGTGAAGATATTTTGCCTGAAAAAGACATTTCAAGAGACCTGCATACCCGCTTCAATAATGAGGTGGTAGAACAGATGTTTGGCACCATGGGGCAAGACTTGGGTCGCAACCTCTATCCAAAAGTGACTGGCTTTTCAGAGGAACGGATCAGACCCATCCGTTATCATGAGGAAACCCGGGAGAAGAACTGGTCCATTGACAAGTACATGAAGTTCCTGAGTATGCAAAAGGACGAGACACTCAAACAACAGGTAGAAGAAAACCTGAAGAAAATGATGGGTGCCTCGGACTTCCTTGGTGCTGTTGACAGTAACAAATTCAAAGATCCCGGAAGAGCGCTCACTTTCTTCCCCCAACAAAATTTCCTTGAAATCTCGGATAAGGACTACCTGGCTCAGAACATCAACAACTGGCAAACTTATACTCACAACGCCAAACTGATTGAACAGGAAAATGAAGAAAGAGTGACGCTCACCAGAATTCAGGGATTGATTCCGCTGTTTGCCTTTACAGACCTACAAAATGCACAAAACCTTTATTTGAAGGAGTTGAACAGCGATTCGAGCGATGAGGCCAAAGAGAAATTTCTGGTAAAAGCTCATAGCTCCTCCTTCTTTATGAAGAGCATTACAGAGCCTTTTGGCAAAACCTTACAGTTGGACTCTTCAGAAATGACAGGCATCTGGAACATGGCTTTCCACCTGGGTATTACAGGGGTAGACAAGCGAGGCTATATCAAGGTGCTCAAGGTGGCTTCAGACACCAAGCTGGTTCATTTTGAAAACCCAAACAAAATGAATGAACCGGAAAGTGTGAAGCGCTGGGTTAAGATTTCTGATTTTTCCCAGGATTACAACGACTATTACAGCCTGGTAGAATTGATGAAAACATTCTTGTTTGAAAGAATGAATGAGCTCGCTGATGATGTGGATGATACAGGACAGATGATTCTCGAAAAGTATCTGACCAATCCATCCTATCCTATGCTGCCTAAGTCTTTGCACGATAACATTTTAAATACTCCCAACCCAAGACTGAGAGAGCTACATAGCTTTGTTAATGATAAACAGCGCAAGCAAGCTTACCTGGATGTTTACCATAAAAACGCAGATGTTCTGCTCAAGAAAAGAGACTTTGCACTGAATGAGGGTGAGTTAAAAGAGATATTCAGTGAAGCTTCGAACCATGTAGGATTCTTCGAAGACAGAAAATCCGCCAGGCCTGCGCCTTCTTCTGCGGCAGAAGACAAGGAAGAAAAAGCCAGGAAAATAGAGTCGATTACGTTGGAGACCTTATGGGTTTTAGTTCAGGAAGGCGATAAGAATAACCCCATGTCAAGCCCTCAGCCCATATCTTATAGGGATGCCAGAGTGCGCTACAGTGACATCAACAAGCATGGTTTCAGCATAGATTTTTATGCACCTAACCTTGACCTGGTAATCTCTAATAAAGAGTTCGAGGACAGAATTGGAGAGCTGGAAAGCCTCGACAAGGAAATGAAGAAGACTTATGCGGTGTATAGCAAAGAGCTGAATTCATACATTGAAAAGAAGGGTGAAGGTGATTATGGCCCGGCCGAAAATCCTACTGGCAGGTTGCCAATGCTTTCCGTAGAAGACATCCTGAATGTTTTGGTTAACGACCAATCGATAGGGCTCTGCGAACAACCCAATGCAAAAGATGCCACATGGTTGAAATGGGAGGCCTTTCCATTTATCGTAGAGCAGCACAAGTTGAGATCAGCGCCAGGCCCAATCGATCCATTGAATCAGGTGCCTGATTTCTAAAAACGCTTACAGCTACAGGAGCCTAATATTTAAATATCCTGTAGTTGTATTTACCCGAATTGATATCCTTGACAGATGAGGCTGGGAGCTGTCCCAGCCTCCATTTTGAGGTCATTTCGCAGAGCACGTATTTTTTGCCGTTTATCCCTACATATTCCTGCGAAGCTCCCGGCTCAGCCTTGATTCCGATAAAGGCATGACTAGCACCGGCCAAAAACAGTAATTCATACCTGTGGCCTAATATGCACATGAGCAAAATGCTCTTGGTATCACAATCACCCCAACCTTCATCGAGGCTTAAAGCTGGTGCGAGAATACCACCTGTCTTGATGTTTTTGTAATCTGCTGGCGGTATTTGATAGGGTATGCTTTGTACAAAACGTATGATGGTATTGATAAAATAGGCATCCGACACATGAGGCAAAGCCTTGTCAAAAACATCGAACACAAACCTCAAAGACTCTTTGTTCTTATTGAAATGTGCCTCAACCAGATCAAAGTAATTGGCTTTGGGGTCGCTCTTAGGAGCTGCCAACATATCATACCAATTGACCAGCGAGGCATCGAGGTAGGATTGATTGATGTTCAGGGTAAGGTTGACCTGTGCTCCATCAAAGTTCTCATATGAGAAATCTCGCTTAACTGTGGATTGAGCAAACACATGGTTACCCAAGGAGCAGGACAGTAAAACAAGAATTATAACTATATTTTTTTTCATCATGGAATGACAGACACTACTGCTTTACGAATGATTTTTCCTTCTTTCATAATACCGACACTAAAAATGTCGTAAATGGAATGTTGTGATAGCTGAAGCTCTTTGCCCAGAACCCTCCACTTACCTTGCATTACCGGGGCAGTTGGAGCACGTATATGTGTATCCAAATACATATCAACGAATATATCCGGTACGATAAGCTTATACTTCCGAATACCTAGTGCGTCTAATAACATGCGCTTTGCATAAGCCAACTGCTCGCTTCGATAGTTAATCTCTCTAAAAAATGCGGCAAGCTCTTCATCCCTGAATTGCACTTCACCCACTTTCCAGCTTGAGACCCTCAATACCTTGGTTATTAATTTGAGGTAGCCGTCCTGATCGAGATGTTCAATCACCTTATCAAAATCCTCTATATAAGAGAAATCGTCAGAGGTCATACGACTGCTGATGTAATAGCTGTTTCCGGTAAGGGTCTCATCCATTTCAGCAAAAGCGCTTTCGAAATGAGTCAAGCCCTGTTTCCAAAGCACATTTCCAGCTTTCGTTACCCCCAATCGCTTTACTAGATCGGCCAGGGCGCCAGGAGCACTTTGATAGTCATTTACGTCCAGCATTTGTACAAGTTGGCCGAGCACTTTCTCTTTTTCGGAATCTACTGATGCCGAAGCCACGGCTTTGGTACTAGACGTCTGTGAAAGTGCCTTAAGCAGCACCTCATTATTTGCGGCTATGGCACTGGTGATGAATAATCTGAGTTGTTCACTCCGTTCAGGGTCATCCACCACCTTCAAGATTCGTTCCAGCAGATGGTTATTATTTCTTGAGGTCTTGGCCAACACTTTGTTTAGCTTGTCATCTACCTGTACTGCCGGTTCCCTAGCCACAACAGACTGATTTCTCACTCCCGATGCTTTTAATCTTCTATTACGTTTACTAAATATTAAAATCAAGAGAATGATAATTAACAGCCCTGTCATCACCCACTCGAAAGGAAACCGAATTGCTCTTGCAGGCTTCAAAATTTTCCATGCGATGTTTAAGACTGGTACAGCATACTCTGCTCCGGGAAATCGTGTGTTTTTAAACCTCAAGTCAACTTCTTCCTGGCCTGTAGTTTTATTGCTTGACCGAGTAACAGAAACAACGCCTATATACTCCAGCTCTCCTCCTGTGGCTATTCTAATATCATTTCCCGGCTTTCCTGATAAAACAGGCCGAAGTAGAATTTCTTCGGAGCTCTCATTGATCAGCTTGTACTTTACATTGAGCTCGAATTGCCCTTCTTTAACTTCATTTTCTTGAACATCTACTGGTATAGAAGAATTCAGCGATTCTATTTTCAGGCCTTTTGGTACCGGGTTTCTCCAAAACCCTCTGAACACAACAACCTCTTCATTATTGATTTGGCTGGTAAACACAATCGGTACTTCGGCAATTTGATCGCTGGGAAGCGAGATTTTGATCTTAACTGGAATCTTGTATTTAAAAAACAATACACCTTTCTTTCTCGCATTATTAGGGAAAACCTGACTGGTCACCTCAAATACTCTATCGTCATAATTGGTCACTAAAGACAGCTCTTCTCCAATATCCTTCAAGAGAACAAAATCAGCCTGATAGGTCTGCTCATCAATGCGTTCCAGCATTACTTCCACTACTTCGCCCGCATTCATTCCCAGCAGCAATTCCTGCTGAGCATTCAGTTGTCCTAAAAGCATGGTATGCACAATAAGAAATAAGGCTACTCTTATTCTTTTCATGATTGATTTTACTTCGAACTCTTCTATACTGTCATCCAGATAGTATAGTGCGCTTTAAGCTATACAGACAATCAGGTCAGATAGTCTGTGGATTGCATTCCTGATAATCAATAAGTAAGGAGGAGGCAATCGAATTGCTCTTCTCCATGAATCAGTAAGTTAATGGCGCAAGTCGCACGCCATTAAGGTACCCTGGACACAATTGGCTTCTGAACTACCTTCCCTTCTTTTCTGATGCCCACTGCAAAAAGGTCGTACACTGCATGTTGTGCAAGACCGAGCTCTTTGGAAAGGGACTTCCATTTGCCTTGCATCACCGGGGCAGCAGGAGCTTCGACAAAATCATCGGGGTTAGTATAAGAATCAACAAAAATATCAGGAATAATCAGCTCAAATCGCATAAGGTAAAGCGCATCCAATAAGAGTGACCTTGCATAAGCGATATGTTGGCTCTTCCTGTTGATATCATGGAAGAATTTGGTAAGTGCCTCATCCTTGAATTGGACTCCATTTACCTTCCAGCAGGTGATTCTCAGAATCTTGGTAACTAATTTGAGGTACTTTTCTTGTGTTAAGTGCTCAGCCACCTTATCAATTTTCGAAAGTTGCCCGAAATCATCTTGCCCTACACGGCTACTCGCATAGTAGGGGTTGGACCCCAGCGCACTTCCCAATTGTTCGAACAGATCCTCGAAGTGCCTCAAACCTCGTTGCCAAAGTACCTCTTCAATCTTTTGTCCTCCTGAGGTTTTGATTACTTCTTCCAAAGCCTCAGGAGCCTCTCTAAAATCATTGACCTTTAGCTTTTCATTTAATTTTTCCTGCACTTCACTCCTCTCAAAATCCTCCTCTGTTTTGATGAGTTTTTCTGACTTTAACCGATTAAGGAGAACACTGGTCAAATCTTCATTGTTGGCTACAACTTTGTCTTGTACGATACCTTCAAGACCTTCCTTGTCTTCAATTTTATTCAGCTTCTTTTCTACTTTGTCAATTGCCTCTTCAAGCACTTTGGTACCCTTGTTCACTTGATCAAAGCTTGCATTGAGTTCCTTTTGAAAGTTATCGGGAAGCAGGGCTACTGCTTGTACATTTCCGCCTCCGCCTTTTTTATTGCTCTTCAGGAACAACCACACAAGCAAGGCCAGAATAACTACCAACAATCCAAGAAACACCCAATCGAAAGGGAAATTAAAAACCTTTACAGGTTTCACAATTTTCCAGGTGATCGTAGTTCCTTGCTCAGAATATACAGATCCGGAATACTTCGCGTTTTCAAGCTTCAGATCAATTTTCACCTGTCCGGTTGTAATTGTACCTGTAGGTCGGGTAACTACAACTGTTCCGTTAAATTCCTGATCTCTACCTGCGGCTATTTTTATATCATCTCTCTGAATACCCGATAAAGTCGGGCGGAGTAGAATCTCTTCTTTACTCTCGTTAGTCAGCTTGTACCTAACCTTCAGTTCGAATTTACCGTCCGTCACCTGAATCTCTTGAATTTCTACTGGTTCCGGAGGGTTCATGGATTCTATTTTCAAGCCCTTGGGATTGGGGTTTTTAAAAATCCCATCAAATACTATTACCTCCTCATCTTTAACCACACTGGTAAAAACAATAGGAACTTCCTTTATCTGGTCACTCGGCAAGATTAACTTTATTGTAACAGGCAGTCCGTTTCTAAAACTAATCTTTCCCTCCTTCGCGTTATTAGGAAAGCCAGAACTACTTATATTAACAATCTCTTCGTCATAGTTGAGTTGTAGCAATGAATCTTTCTTAATGCCTTTCAAAGAAAAATTGGCTTGATAGATAGAATCGCCTACTTTCTCCAATTTGACATCTTCTTTCCTACTCGCCTTTCTTTCCATCTGCAAATCTTTCTGTGCATTCAGCACAAAGCAGCCATGGATCAATAGTATTATTGGCAGTATTAGTCTTGTCTTTCTCATAAAAATGGCCACATACTTCGTTTATAAATCGGGTTTCTCTCCAGGTCAATTGAGGACATTACAACAGGGTCAGGTTTTACCCCATTCAGTTTTACGGTCAGTTCCCCATTGGCATTTACTCTAAGCCATAAAACTCCTGTCTCGGCTTCGTTGGTGTGGTATTGGTGTCCGTCATTGAATTCCATCAAACGGGTTACGGTAGAGTCAAGGGCGATCTGGTCGTACACGATCTCGTTGATCTTCTCTTCTGTTTCAAACGTCTGAACCACCTCGATCTTTTTCACTCCTGCCAATTCTACAACCAGTTTTTTGGTGACTGTACCTGCACTGGTCAAAACACCACCCTCATCTAAATCAGAATCAGGCGAAACATGTTCTAGGTACTTTTGAATACCTCCTGAATAATGGCTGAGCAGACCGAACCTGGCGGGTACCTTGAGCTCTTCCAGCACTCCGGCCTTCCCTCTCTCAAAACGGGCAAAATGGCCTGCACCTTCTGCAACAATACTTTTCAGCTTTTCAGATTCTGGCTTAATAACCAAAGGGCTACTCTTAAAGGTTTTATTGATGGCTGACAACAAGCCTTTTTCGAGTTTCGGGATTTGAACGCCCCTTCCTGAGAGTACCAAAGTGTCAATCTGTAGTTTTCGCTTCCCGGCATTTCTTCCAAGTAGTTGGATCAGATCGTTGGTCACCTCAGAAAGATAAGCCGTATATTCTTCATGGTTAATCAAGGTCTGAGGATCGATATCATTCAAATACTCCGCATCCTCAAAGCCACCAATTAAGGGTTCGTATACAAAATTGAATTCGTCTTGAGATAAAGCCGGTTTTAGCTCACTCTTGATAAATCGCTTAAAAGGGATGGCTGTTCCTTTGTTAGACTGGTAATCCTGGATTAATTCGGCATAAAGCTCTTCGAAGTCAACCTTTTTACCGTCTACCATTTTGTCGGAGTGGTCTTGCATGACGAGCAAAAGGGCCCTGGCCAGAATATAATCAAGGTAGTTACCCGCTTTAGGTATCCCTACCCTCGCTAACATTTTCAGGCTTCTCCTCTTACCCACTGTTTTGACTTCAAAAAGTGTTAGATCTATGGTACCCGCACCCATATCATAAACCAGCACCCGATCGCTCTCACTCCTTTGTTCAACCAGTTTGCTTGCTTCCTGATCACTAACCTTTACCGTCTCTTTAATTAGGCGAGAATAATTATTGAAGTAATACCAGGCCACAGCATCTGACTCTCGCACCAAGACCAGATGATTCTCCCAAATATTGGGAAGTGCCGCATCTACAACCGATTTAACCACTTCAATCTGCCGGTGGCTGAATAAAGTAGGAATGGTCAGCGTGAGTTTATTGGTCTCCTTAGGCGCTTTTAATATTCTATTGAGGAGCTTGCCATAGATACGCTCAACAACCTGATCGGTCGTAATCTTTTCTGCGGCTTCCTGGTCTTCAGGATCAAGCTTCTCAATAAATGATTCGGGCAATTCTTTATTGCCTATCAAAGCTTTGAGGTAGGGCAGCACGTTATCCGATGAGGCCTGCATGTAAGGAATATCCGGGGATAACATGACCAGGTCCTCCCAAAGGTGCAGTTTTTTACCCTGGTGTGTAGGCCAGAGCAAAACTGTGCTGGACAGGAATTTGGTATCAGCTTCTTCAAACTGAGCCCTGCCAATATCGCGGTTCTCACCTGCTTCCAGGATATCCTTGGCCAGTTCATCCTTGAACCTGTTATGCAGGTCAAGCAGTTCCATGGTATCGTCTCTAGTGCGCTTAATAGCCACATGAGCAGAAGTACCTACATCTACCACAATCCAATCGTTGCCGGCAAACTGCCTGATCTCGAAATTAAAAGACTTAGTGACCTTCTGAAATTTGGGAAACCGTTCCTGGCCGTGACCATCAACCGCATCAATGATATTGTAATCAAAGGTCAATGTACCACGTACCTGGGTCTTATTTTCCTTGGTTCTATCCAGAGCACTCATCAACGCCTTTAGGTCGATATCAGCATTGAATTCCACGACTGAATCAGGCTCATTTTTAAGCAAAACAGCATTCGCTTTCTTAACAGGGTTCCCTTTATGTTCAAAACTGGTCTTGACGAATTCATTAATATCCCGGCCCGACTTGAAAAGATTAGTGCCCATAATGGCAAATACCATTTGTGCATTTTTGACTTTAACCCCCGTCAATTCACTCTTGGTTGGATCAGTGGTTGCTTGATTGGCTATGAGCCCACTCACCACTGTATGATTACCAGTATCTTTGGCTGAATACACGCAGGTAGAAGCTGTCAAACCCTGTCCATCTGCCACATCAGCAAAATCAGCTCCATCCAGTTGCCTTATTACCATTTCTGCCTCTTGTTGATCCCAGTCTATTTTGAATCGATCCAGCGCCCTTTGACCGAACTCAAAATAATCGTGGCCGTTTTCACGCACACTCCCTTCAACCAACAATTCATATTCCGTAAGCTCGTGATCATACTTTAGCTTTGAAAAGTCAATATTAAGCTGCCAGATTGTATGGCGTCCCGGTGGTAATTCATTAAGATAATAGCCATAGTCATCCTTTCCTGCGGATTTATGATTTTCCAACTTCTCTCCCACTTCCACACAATAAGAAACCCTACCTGTCTTTTTATCCTTTAAAGAGAATTGAAGGTCCTTTACATTGAGGGAGTAAGCATACAGAAGGTCTGGCTTGTTGGCTATCTTAACTGCACATAATGGCTTTTTCTGATTCTTTCGGTAAATGATCAGTTTGTTCTTTTTGTTTTCAACAGGCCAAATTATTTGAAGCGTCATTCTGGCCACTCTACGTCTGAGTTTTACTGTCAGGGCATAGTCTTTATCTTTTGACGGCAGTCTTACCTCAGAAACGACCCGTTTACCCAAAAGTGGTTTGAAGGGCATCCTCAGCCTTAGTTGAAAAGCCATATCGAGCTGATCCTGAGAAGGTTTGTTGGCTAAAACCTTGTATAACTCTTTCTTATCAACAAATAAATTAACCGGGAATTCGTAAATGGATGTCCCTGGCTTGATTCTCGATTTGTAGAAATCTTTCCCTACTACTTTTAAACTCTCATCGGGAACGGCTTTGATACATTGCTCAGCAAGCTTATTCTCACTCACAACCTCCACGTCAAGCACGTTAAAGCTGTAATTCTTCTTCCTGGATTTAGCATCCAATTGACCCCTCTTCACTTCTTCTTCCAGAAGTAAGCTTCGTCCATCCAGGGACTCTTCTGATTCTATCGTTAGTTCAATGTCTGACATACTAATGACTCACTTTATACTGAACTCGTCTTGTCTTGGTAAACGCAATTTCCGCCTCTGGAATATGATGTAGCCAATCAAACCGGCTATTACCGTCAGCAACGCAAAAATTACTCGCTCATAAAATTTTACCGCAGCAGCCAGCGAATCTCCAGGGGCTAAGCGAAAAAGCTCATTAGGCAAACTGACTCCTCCAAATACCTTTGCCTCCTTTTCCCTCGGCCAAACAAACCGGTCAATAAATCCGGGGAAGCGATAAGGGGTAATTACTGTACCTTTGTAATACTCATTATCTACCAATGCGGTAAGACCTAATTGAACCTGGACGTCACCATCGAGATCAGATAAATAGGTACTTACAAAATTTGAAGATCTGTCTGTCAGTGAAAGGTTATCTTCTCTCAGCATTTGCCCTTGGCTAGACAGGTAATTGACCTTCAAGGAAATGGGTGCAATAAAATCGGGCTTGCCCGGAGCTACAGTAAGTGGCCAACTTCCGGAATAACCTCCATCTGGAAGCTTTTTCAACGGTTCAATGCTTTCGTTGAGGTAATTGTAAACGCCTTGTAACGTCACCCCCTGATAGCTGGGCATCAATTCATAAACCATCAGGCGATAATAAAGGCCTTGGTAATATTCTCCCGAAGCGTTTTTCTTCCTTCCTCCTTTGAATTTCCTTCTTTGACTTTTAACAGCACCAGTCAAAGGCACCAGGTTATAGTTTTCTTGAATAGCCGTCCTTCTATCTTTGACAGGATTTACATTTCTCTCCTTAAATTCTGTTAACACCCAATCCTGATCGATCTCTCCTCTATATTCCACATTGGGATCAACCCGTGTACCCGCACCAGCAGCATTATTAGCATTATCGGTTAAAAGAATTATAAAAGTACGGGTAAAGTTTTCCGAGTTGGTTGAAAAGGTACTCAAGGCCTCAGTCATTACGACAGAGGTAAATCCATAAGACTTATCATAATGCCAGTATTTATATCCGCCTCTCCTGAACTGACTTTCGAATACACTTGCGTCATAGCTTTTAGACATCTTTGTGTATATAGGGTCCGTGGATGGAAAATAATTTCTAAATGACTTGGCCTTAAACTTCAAACCATAAGGATAAATGGTCAGATAATCTCTTCCAGGAACTAATAGAGGACTTCCCTCAATGGCAGAATTAGCTTCGAAACACAAGGTGGTCAATTGATTAACAATACCCTTTATATCGGAGTCATCACCTCCTCCTGCAGGCTGCGCTCCTCCTGTACGGTCTACCAATACCATCACATGGTGGCGGTAAGTAGTATCAATACCACCCTCCTGACCGGCTACTAAAGCCATGGGTATCAATGAGAGGTACAAGCTAAGATAAAATCGTAAGTATTTGATTGTCAATTATTTATTATTTTTTTATATTATATTTCTTTATTTATTGAATTAAATTAATAAAAAAAAAATTGCTAAAAAATTATTATATATGATCAATAAATAATTTAATTAAATTGAAATCATTAGTAGATTCATTTCTGTTGACAATCACAAAGAGATTTCATGAATAGATAAAAACATGAAGAGTTTTTTGAAAAAATACTTCAAGGCACTGTCAAGAAGGGCTGTACAAACCCGTTTTTTACTTTCTATCATGGGTTTTTGTGTAACATTATTGGGAATCATCTTCGGGTTGAATTCTATTACTCTAGAAGATTTTCTTCATCCGGATACTACAGAAAATTATAGTTTTCTCGACTTCAGAAACATTGCAGAGTTTCCAATTGATCAATATCGCTTTTTATCAGGCCTAGAAATTCCACTAGAACAACCTAATGGAGAGAACATCGTGACAGCTCACGAATTTCTGATTCTTGATACAAGTCGCTCGATCGATACTATTAGTGGTAGTTCTAAGATAAACAACCTACTAATTCAAAGCTTGGGAACTCTTGATAAGGATGATCTCAATCACTACAGCACAAGGCCTCTACTGGCAGGTGCTCTGTTGAATATGACACGAGTGAACGTGTCTTCAAATATCAACATGAATCTTTTTTATCTTGTCGAAGAAAACAATACAAACCGACAAGCGCTCACAGATGGGCCTAAATTCACACCAGGCGAGGTAGATATTGACTTAATTGAAGCATTTTCAAAAAAAATCAAAGACAAAAAAGAAACAAACACTGGAAAAAGCCGCACTCAAAGCAACTTTGGACTTCTCATTAATGAACTGAAAGTGAAAATCGAAAAGCTGACTAAAGAAGGAGATTTGGTTCAAATTACCATTATATCTGATTTCGATGACGAGGGTGATGAGTTAGAGTTCTTTAAAGCCGTCAATGATCTGAATAACACTTCAAGACTAGTCAAGTATAAACTATTGCGAATGCCGGCTTCAAAAGATGCAGAGATGACAACAATTGACAATTTTTTGAATCAATGGTTCAATACTTGCAACGTTCAAATACTTGATATTAAAAGCCTTGCAGCTCTAAGTAAGGATGATAAAAAAAGAATGGAGCTTATGCTTATTCCTATGAAGGAAACGAATTACTCAAACCATAAAGAAGTAATTAACTTAATTTATCCCGCTACAAATGTAAATGGCAACTATGACTATGGCAATGCTACAGCTTCATTTACTTTACCCGAGGGCAGTTATTTACTAAGTCTCAAAACTCAAACTAATAAGGGTTATAAGGCTCCATCGAAAGTCAAGCTAAGAATAAACAAGTCAACTCCTTTACTTCTAAGAAATGGTCAGCATATTCCTTTCCAAGGAGGGCAATTCAGTTTATCGTCAAATGATGTATCAAGGTTTGGACAAGTTGGTTTTTTAGAAGTGTTAGACATTGAAACCCAATTCAAAAATGAGTACTCACTTTGGCTCAACCGCAGACTCAACAAAACAGGAATCGGCTGGTACATAATACTTTTGAATTGTTTTCTCTTTTCATCTTATCTTTTTGCGGTTATTTTAATTCGATGCCTATTTCGCTTTTCCAGAAATGGGACCAATATTCAAATAGCAGTAGCTAATAATTCACCTAAAAGTATTATTCAATTCAAACTGAACACCACAAACTTTATTATATTATTTCAAATTCTCAGACGGTTTTCCATTATAGTTTTCTATATAGTGTTGCCCCATTTTTGGGAGGGCAGTTATCTCCATGAATCGTATAATGTACCTTTTATAAAGGTACATTTATGGGTTAGCCATATAGTAATAGGATTTGTCTTTTTTATGATTGAACTGAATGAAACCATGAACCATGAAGACTCTCTTATTGAACAAAAAACTGGAAAATATCATCAGTCTCAAGCAACTGAGACTCCCAATTCAGTAGGGTTTCAATCTTGAAATGGAAGTCAAGCACCATTTAGAAAAGCATCATCACTTTTTTGGATTACCCAAGACAAAAACCAACAGGTTTAATAATGCTCGATCAAAGCTCAGTTCTATGGCAAAGACTATTATAAATACTTGCTAACCTTTAAAAAGCTTTACTCCATAAAGAAACCAAACCTAGACTTGAACAACAGACAACGTATTTCGCTCTTAGGGCAACCATATATACTAACAGCTTTGCAGAGGGCACCATATAAAAAGTATGGGGAACAGGATTCGAACCTGCGACCTCCCGCGTCCAAGGCGGGTAAACTAACCACCGTTATCTCCCCATATATGCAGTACTGGCACCTTGACTTTATCGGTTACCCGAGAGACAGTCGGGCACTCTTCCCGATAGCCATCAAAAGAACTACAGCACTGCATTGATTTCAGGACATAAAAAAAGCATCTCTTTTCAGGGAGATGCTTTTGGCAAACAGGTTTGAGTCTTTTACTCAAGCCTGAATACTCCTATCTCCTTAAAAGCATATTCAACTTCCGGGCAATCACCAGCTATCATCATGGGCTCTGCCATGCTATTGATAATCGGCTTTAATATGTCTGAATACTGAATCATTGACTTTTATTGTGTCTTATTCGATGGACACAAAGGTGTGGGAAGGAATATTAACAAACAAGTAAAAACATATTTTAATTCACTGATTATCAGATAGTTAAAAAAACTAAAGACAATACTCTCCCGCCCTACTTTTCAGTTGGTTTTAAGTTTCCTGCAATTGTCTGTCTCTCAATTGGTTTCACTTTTAAGTTTTGTCCTATGTGTTTCTTACAGCCTCGGCATTTTTTCAGTTTTAACAAGAAAAGCCCTGACGGTACTGTCAGGGCGCTTATTTATTTCAAGAACAAATGTCTGATTTCTCTATATCATCATTGAATAAACGGCACGCCCAAATCCGTTTTCCGGCTCATTACGGAAATCGCAGGGGCGTAAATCGATATAAAGCAGTTTATTTAACATGATTCAAAGATAAGAGAAATTTGAGGAATGGGCCCGGTACAGATAGCCACTTCCTCAATAGATGAGACCCGATAAGTTCATCACTGAATAACTATGGAGATTCCCGGCCTGATGGCGAAACACTAAAGAAATATGCATCCGTCTGACCTTAATATCAACCAGCTTAAGCTCTTAACGAAGACATGATTATCACAAAAACAGAGCTAACAACCTCAACCTTTTATCGGTGCTGACGGAACAACCGCATGTCACCCCCAACTGGATTGGGGGTCTCATCAGCCACAGTTTATCTGTTTATGTATCGATAAGTTGATATTGACAATAACACTCATGGACTATGGAGATTCCCGGTCGAGCCGGGAATGACAAGAGATTTATTCTACCGTCTGACCTTAATGTCAACCAGCTTAAGCACGTAACGAAGACATGATTATCACAAAAACAGAGCTAACAACCTCAACCCTTTATCGGTGCTGACGGAACAACTATAGTCACCCCAACTGGATTGGGGGGCTCATCAGCCACGGTACATCCGTTTATGTATCGATAAGTTGATATTGACAATAACACTCATGGGCTATGGAGATTCCCGGTCGAGCCGGGAATGACAAAGTTTGGGAGGCAGGCTTGTCTGCCAAGGTTTATCAGGCAAACCGGAAATGACAGTACAGACCATTAACAGTCTATATCTTCTCCGGCCTTCCAGAGTTCAATGGTTTTGGCAATAAACTCATCGATGCGCGTTTCGGCTACAACGGTAGATTTCTTAAAGCGAAGACAGCCCTTCCCCTTATCTATGCCTTCCAGCAGTTCTCCCGAGGGGTCTACTTTTTTGGTATCCCCGATGTACAAGCTCACATAGTTTTTTTGAGCATTGAGCTGAAATACTACCTGATCCGCATCGCCAAAACTGAGCATCTTGTAGCGAATACCCTCCACCAGATCCGGGGAGGACGAAAGTATCATCTCTCTCAACTCAAGAAGCTTCTCCTTTCTCCAGTCAGTTTCCAAAGCCTGGTGATACTCTTCCGGTGTCTTTACATCATACAGCATGATAGTGAGTTTTTGTAGTTAAAGGTTGAGGGAAGTTAGTTAAAAAACAGGTGCTCACGCCAGCCTGAATAACCAATATCCGGCTTATTTCAGTGAAATGACTCAGTTCCTGATGATAAACTTAAACTGATGCCGCTGACCGTTCAAGGTAGCAGAGATAATATATACACCCTGACGAGTATATCTGCTTCTGAGCACCGCTCTATCTCGCTCTCTGTATATATCCACGGGTACCTGAGCACCATTAAGCTGGATCAGTCTGAGGTTTTCAATTTGCACAGATTCAGCAACCTTGATATAAATATCATCTCCGAGTCTGACCGGGTTCGGATAAAGCACGGGCTTTTCAATCTGAGCAGTAAAAGCTACTCTGACCAGTTCTGAGGTGTTTTCAATACCATTAAAGTCTACATCGACTAATCGGTAGAAATTGACCGGTTGGAGCGGATTTCTATCTACAAAATTATAGTTGATCACATCGTTGGTAGTACCGGCACCATCTACGAAGCCTATGGGTACGAAATCAATCCCATTGGAAGACCTTTCAATACGGAAAAAACTATTCTCAAACTCACTGCCGGTAGTCCATCTCAGCACTACCTGATCTTCTTCGGCTTCTCCTTCAAAAGAAATCAGCGAGATAGGCAGCGCAGCATCTTCAGTAGAGCCTAACGTGAAATAGAAACCATCCGTAAAGTCTACCTCAAAACTGACAAAACCATCATCGGCTACCACAAATGACTGATTGATTACCTGGGCATCAGCGGTAAAGTCGCCATTTGCATCAATCAGGAGTACAATCTGACTTTCATCATTAGTACCAACCCCTGTAGGCCCGAGCAGGTTGCTCACATCAAACCTTACGGTCACGGTGCCTACCGTTCCGGTTTCCTGAACTCTCCACTCCCTGTTCAATCGGCTGTCTACCTGAATGGAGTTGAAGTCTCTGTTGGAAGCATCGTGCAGTGCCGCCCCGTCATGTCCCCACATGAGGGAAGACAGGTTATTACTGAAGCTACTTCCATTCTGGGAGTTACTGGCCTCCAGACCATCGCTATCACTGTCCAGGCCAATGGCCACGATGGCATCACTGTTTTCGCTTTGCGACTGTAACTGGTTCAGGCAGCTCGCGTCATCCCGGGCAATACCGGCCACATTGTTATGGAACATGGTATTGTCAGAGGCATCCCAGAAAAGAGTACTTCCATCGGATGCGATATAATCTCCCTCTCCTGCCTCAAAAGCGGTGGCATCACCATCAGTATCAGCCGAAAGGGTAACTCCGTATTTGAGCGCCAGGTAACTCTGAATTTGCTGAAAGTCGGTGGCACTGGTAAGGAGAGAATTATAAACAATGACTTCGGAAATCACCCCGTTGAACCTGTGGGTGGCATCTCCCTGTGCTCCTATTTGTAGTGTGTTGGATGTTTCGCCTCCATGATCAGAGGTAAAGTTTGTCAGCGTATTAGACCCGTTCAGGTAAACCGTAGAACCATTGGCCTGATCTTCATCAAACAACACTGCCGAAATGGTAGTGGTACCTACAGCGTACAGCCCTGTAACACCGGAAGTAAGCCCGGTACCGTTACTCACCGCTTCGTTTTCTCCTCCACCGTTATCGTCTAAAATGTAACGGTCAAAACCACCATTGTCCTCTCCCCAAAGGGCTCCCGAGTTGTCGATTGTGGGCTGATAGACGACAATGACTGCCAGGTCAGGATGAGTATCAGCATTGATGTTGAGGGTTGTGTTATAGTAAGAGCTGCCACCAAAGAAGTTGGACGGGTTAAAATTAATAGAGCCACCTGTTGTGAAAGATCCTACTGACGATACAGATACATAATTGTTTGAAACATCTCTCCAGGCTGTTCCTCCCTCGTCAGCTCTGAGCCACAGCAGGAAATTGCTGTCAATACCACCCGGATCACAATTTTCTGCATTGCTTTCTCTCCAGTCTCTTTCGCTGGTAACGCCAGCGGTAGTCACATCAGGGAATGAGTTGGCCGTTTGATTGTTAGAGGGGTTGGTAGTGGCGTTAGGACCTCCTACATCGTCAAAATTATTATCCAGACCGTCATTATCGTTATCATTTCCATTAGGAGTTTCATCCGGTGTATAATCTCCATCGATATCATAGGCCTCTATCACATCGGCCAGGCCGTCATTATCAGAATCTGTATCGATGTAGTCAGGGTTGTCTGTACCATCTGTATTAACGATAGCCGTAGGAACGCCCGTAACAGCACCACAAGGGGTACAGTCTACGTCAAAGGCATCGTCAATACCGTCACCATCTGAGTCCGCTCCTACAGGTACCACAGGTGTGGCCGTGGTAAGCTGTGACTCAATCAGGTCTACTATGCCATCATCATCACTGTCTATATCTACACGGTTTTCCGTCTCATCCGCATCCGTATCGGGATCTGTCAGAGCCGTTCCTCCGTTGTCACTATCAAAAGTATTGGCCCAGCCATCTCCATCGGTATCGGTATCATTATCCACTCTGCCATCATTGTCTGTATCGACACCTCCGGCTTCAATGATATCCGGAATACCGTCATTGTCTGAATCCAGGTCAAGGCTGTTCACAATACCATCGTTGTCAAAGTCCAGCACTTCACTTTCATCCACATCCAGGACACCATCATTGTCGTCATCAATATCTGAACTGTCAGGTACTCCATCCAGATCCGTATCCAGTGCATTGGCTTCTCTCCAGTCCCGCTCACTGGTCACACCTGAAGTAGTTACATCCGGAAAGTCATTGGCATCCTCATTATTGTAAACATTGGTGGTGCTGTTGGGGCCCACTACGGTATCGTAGTTATCGTCCAGCCCGTCCCCGTCACTGTCGGTACCGGCAGGCAGCGTGTTGGCAATCAAGTCACCACCTGTATCGTAACCTTCCAGGGCATCCAGGAAACTGTCATTATCAGAATTGAAATCCAGGTAATCGGGAGTGCCATCCATATCGGTATCTACAGGTGTGGTAGGCGTACCTCCCGTAGTATCAAAGGCATTATCAATACCATCGCTATCCGCATCTGAGCCTGTAGGTACCACGGGACTGCCTGTAGTAGCCTGTGATTCAATCAGGTCTACAATACCATCTCCGTCAGCATCGATATCCAGGTTGTTTCTGATGCCGTCACCATCCGTATCAGGGTTGGCCAGAACCGTTCCTCCATTGTCACTATCAAAATTGTTGGCCCAGCCATCACCGTCCAGGTCTGTAAAGCTATCCACTACTCCGTCATCATCAGTATCCGTTCCTCCGGCTTCTATGATATCTTCAATACCGTCATTGTCTGAATCCAGGTCCAGCATATCATTGATGCCGTCATTATCGGTATCAGGATTAGTCAGCGCAGTTCCACCATTATCACTGTCAAAGGTATCGGCCCAGCCATCATCATCGGTATCCGTATTGTCATCTACCCGGCCGTCATTATTGCTATCCACTCCTCCTGCTTCTATGATATCCGGAATACCGTCATTATCTGAGTCCAGATCAAGATAATCCGCCACACCATCTCCATCAGTATCCTGACAGTTGGTGAAGGCCTGAATGGTAGCTTCCACGATTTCAATTCTACCTCCCAGCCGGATTGTCATTTCTGACTGAATATACCGGGTATTTTCAGTGAGGGTATAAGTAAAGCTGGTAACACTGGCTCCACCCGCTATATCATTGCGTTCAATGGTCTGAGGATTCGTACCACCACCTAAATTGACATTATCATCGGGCAGCTGGGCGAAGCGCAGTACTCTGTTATTGGCGTTGCCATTTCTCCATAAGGTGAACACCACGTCCACTCCTGCAGGGATGATGCTTCCCAGATCGACAATGATGTACTCTCCCACTGCGTTCAAGGCTATCCCGTTATTGGCCGTAAGATCACCATCGTTGATTAGTGCCAGGCTGCCACCTGTGCCTGAGTTATCTACCACCGGACCTGAAGGGCTGGCAGGTGTTTCCACGCAGCCCTCATCTGTATCCAGAATACCATCATTATCATCATCGATATCATTGCTGTCCTGGATGCCATCGAAATCAGAATCAGCTACATTTTCTTCTCTCCAGTCTCTTTCCGTATTACCCTGAGTGGTTTGATCAGGAAAGTCAAAGGCATCCTGGGTATTGTATACATTGGTAGTACTGTTGATACCAATAACCAGATCGAAAGCATCGTCCAGACCATCGCCATCAGCATCTACTCCTGAAGGAACAATATTAGCCACCAGATTACCATCGGTATCCCAGCCTTCCAGCAGGTCAGAGAAGGTATCACCATCAGAGTTGAAATCGAGGAAATCAAACACTGTATCACCATCGGTATCGGTCAGTACCGTGGGAACGCCTGTCACAACACCGCAGGGAGCACAATCACTATCGAAAGCATCGTCCAGACCATCTCCATCGGTATCATTGCCAACCGGAATAACCGGTGAGCCGCTGGTGAGCTGTGCTTCGATGAGGTCTACAATGCCATCGCCATCCGCATCAATATCCAGGTGATCGGCAATGCCATCACTATCGGTATCATTTCCAGTACATACTATAGTAAAAGCCGGATAGCTGATATTGTCAACTCTCAGGTCACCACTTACTTCATTATAGGTAATTCGGATGTGGGTGGCATCTGTGGTAAGGGTATAAATCTTGTCCTCATATACGTCATCTGTGGCAAAGGAGTACTCAATGGCGTTAACGAAGTTGGTCCCGTCTGTTGACTCCTCTACTGTCATAGTACTGGCCACATCATTGCGCTTCTGGGCTCTTACAGTTACCTGAGTACCGGCCACCACAATATCTCCACTTCTGAGTTCCACATCCATGCGGGAGCCATCATCTCTGAACCTGGCATAAGTAGAGTTTACCCCGTCAATACCATCGGCTGTATCTTCTACCCTCGCCACGACCTCAGTAGCAGCAGTAGCATTGCCTCCGGCCACTGCTGTGTCTGTACAGCCCTCGTCAACGTCTAAAATACCATCATTGTCATCATCTACATCGTCTACATCAGGTACCCCATCAGCGTCCTGGTCTGGGGGTGCCGGAACACCGTTACTGTCCCTGAAGTCTTTTTCTCCGTCTACATCTGAATCCTGCAGAGCCACATTTGACGAACAAAAGGTAATACCGGATCCATAATTAATGGTGATAGTCGGGTTGACCTCGGCTGTTCTGGTATCGGAGTCGACAGGGCCTGTAATGATAATTACCAGTGGGTTGCCACTGACCCAGCCTCCCTGGTTTACGATTTCCTGAATCACTGAAGAGATATCGGTAGTTCTTTGATCTGCCCCTGCCTCACCGGTTGAATTCCAGTCTGGCGGACTCCATGATGCATCGGCAGCGGTACGGGTACGATTACTCACATTGTTGGTACCTGTAGTAAAGGTAGATGGAATAGTAGCGAGCTGGCCTTCAATGGTCAGGTCCACTACCCCGGCATCCGTCTCATCTACCTGAAACTGGATAGAGGCTGAATTAATCGTTTCGCCCTGAGGGATGGTAATGCTAGGGAAGTAAATACCCACAATCTGATTGGAAGATTCGGTAACCAGCTCCAAATCAGAGCTGGAAATGTTTACACTCGTTCCCTGCTGCTCACCATAGCTGGTAGCCGAAGAAGAAACAGACAGCCCGTAACAGTCCTGATCAAAAGCATCGTCCAGTCCATTACCGTTTGCATCTGTTCCTGTATTGGCTACATCGGCCACGCCATCTTCATTAAAATCATTGCCCTCAATGAAATCGGAGAGAGAATCGTTATCAGAATTCGCATCTACATAATCATCCAGACCTGCTCCATCCGTATCTACCGGATCGATGGGTGAGTTACCTGAGTCTACATCCCAGAAATCGAGAATACCGTCATTATCTGAATCGGTGAAATCAGTAGGGGCCTGATAACCCGCAGTGCTGTATCCCTCACGTGTATCATCAATACCATCGGCATCAGAATCGATGTCTATATAGTTGGGCAGATTAGGCAGGCCATTGGATGTTTCGTAAGAGAGGTCGGAATTAGGGAATACCAGGACGGAACCTTCTATGTTATCATCATAGCCGTCTCCGTCAGTATCCAGAATGCTATCCAGTCTACCGTCACCATTCGTATCCGTATTATTGGTTTCGGTCACATCGAGGATACCGTCATTATCAGAATCCAGATCAATGTAGTTTTTCACACCATCATTATCTGAGTCAGGTTCTGCCAGGGCCGTACCGCCATTGTCTGAGTCGAAGGTATTGGCCCAGCCATCACCATCCGTATCGGTGTCATCATCTACCCTTCCGTCATTGTCGGTATCTATTCCACCAGCTTCAATGATATCCGGAATACCATCATTATCTGAATCCAGATCCAGGTTATTGGGGATTCCGTCTCCATCGGCATCTCCTGTTCCTTCTGTAACATCCAGGATACCGTCATTGTCATCATCAATGTCTGTAGCATCAGGGATACCATCAAAATCAGCATCCAGTGTATTGGCCTCTCTCCAGTCTCTTTCTGAAGTCAGGCCTGAAGTAGACACATCCGGAAAGTCATTGGCGTCCTGATCGTTGTAAACATTATTGGTGGAATTTGGCCCGACAACAATATCGAAGTTATCATCCAGGCCATCCCCGTCAGAGTCCAGGCCTGCCGGTACTGTATTCGCTACCTGATCATTGTCCGTGTCATAACCTTCCAGGGCATCAGAAAAGCTATCATTATCTGAATTGAAATCGGTATAGTCGGGTGTACCATCAGACTCCGTATCTACGGGAGTTACAGGTGTGCCTCCATTATCGGAATCGAAGGCATTGTCGATACCATCACCATCCGTATCTGTACCTACCGGTATGATGGGTGACCCTGTGGTGGCTTGTGATTCGATTAAATCGACCATGCCATCGCCATCCGCATCTATATCAATATAGTTTTCCAGCCCATCCGCATCGGTATCTGCTATGGTCAGCGCTGTACCGCCATTATCGCTATCAAAGGTATCGGCCCAGCCATCGTTGTCTGCATCAGCAAAAGCATCTACCGCACCATCATCATCTGCATCCACTCCCCCTGCTTCAATGATATCTTCAATGCCATCATTGTCAGAATCCAGGTCGCGATAGTTGTTAATACCATCATTATCCGTATCAGGGTCGATCAGGGCAACACCTCCGTTATCGCTATCAAAAGTATCGGCCCAGCCATCTCCGTCAGTATCCGTGTCATTATCCACACGACCATCGTTATTTGTATCTACACCACCTGCCTCAATGATATCCGGGATACCGTCATTGTCAGAGTCCAGATCCAGTCGATCGACAATACCATCTCCATCGGTATCAGTGCTCAGGCCCTCATCCGTATCCAAGATACCATCATTGTCATCGTCTATATCAGTACTATCGGGTATCCCGTCAAAATCAGAATCAGCATCATTGGCCTCTCTCCAGTCTCTCTCACTGTCACCGGCCGTGGTCACGTCAGGAAACGACAGAGCTGTTTCATTGTTGGATGCATTGGTGGTGCTGTTGGGCCCGACTACATCATCGAAAGCATCATCAAGACCATCATTATCAGAGTCCGTTCCGGATGGCACCACATCAGCGGTCAGATCTCCATCTGTATCCCAGGCTTCCAGTATATCGGCAAAGCCGTCATTGTCTGAGTTAACATCGATATAGTCAGGTGTTCCATCTGTTTCGGTATCTACCGGAGTGGTTGGCGTTCCGCCCTGATCTGTATCGAATGTATTATCCAGTCCATCCAGATCGGTATCTGTACCTGAAGGAATGTTGGGGCTGCCCGTAGTGGCCTGTGACTCTATCAGGTCTACGACTCCATCTCCATCACTGTCGATATCTACATAGTTCTTTCTGCCATCAGCATCAGTATCAGGCTCAGCCAGTGCGGTTCCCCCATTATCGCTGTCAAAGGTATCAGCCCAGCCATCATTGTCTGTGTCGGTATTGTCGTCTACCCTGCCATCATTATCACTGTCAACGCCCCCTGCTTCTATAATATCCGGAATACCATCATTGTCAGAATCGAGGTCAAGGCTGTTCATAACTCCGTCATTATCGAAATCATCTATGCCCTCATCTACATCCAGAATACCGTCATCATCATCATCTATATCCACTGAGTTGATCTGACCGTCACCATCAGAATCTACTGCATTGTCTTCTCTCCAGTCTCTTTCGCTGGTAAGGCCCGAGGTAGTTACATCAGGAAAATCCAGTGCGTCCTCATTGTTGTAAACATTGGTAGTGCTGTTGGGGCCCACAACGTTATCGAAGGCGTTGTTCAGACCATCTACATCCAGGTCTCCGGCAGTGGGAACTACATTGGCAATGCCGTCTCCATCAGTGTCCCAGGCCTCGAGGATGTCGGCAAAGCCATCATTATCTGAGTCACTGTCCAGGTAATCAGGAATACCATCTGTTTCTGTATCCACCGGATCTATCGGTGTACCTCCGGTCACGTCAAAAGCATTGTCAATACCATCTCCGTCAGCATCTGCCCCGACAGGAATAACAGGGGTACCCGTAGTAGCCTGTGATTCTATCAGGTCTACCACACCATCACCGTCACTGTCCAGATCGAGGAAGTTGTTAATGCCATCACCATCGGTATCCGGGTTGGCCAGGGCAGTGCCTCCATTATCGCTGTCAAAGGTATCGGCCCAGCCATCTCCATCGGTATCAGTATCATCATCTACCCTGCCATCATCATCGGTGTCCACACCACTCGCCTCGATGATATCCTGGATACCATCATTATCAGAATCCAGGTCAAGGCTGTTAGGCAATCCATCTCCATCAGTATCCAGTACGCCACTCTCATCTACATCCAGAATACCATCATTGTCATCATCGATATCTGTGGCATCGGGCACTCCATCACCATCTGTATCTATGGCTACTCCTTCAAAATCTCTGAAGTCAAATTCGCCATCAGTGTCTGTATCTGGCAAGCTCACACTGGAAGAGCAGACCACTCCCGAACAACCGGTATCAAAGCGATCGTCCAGGCCATTACCATTGGCATCCAGACCGGTGTTGGTCTGATCGGCTACCCCATTGTTATCTGCATCATTGCCCTCGATGAAATCAGACTCAGGGTCGTTGTCGGAATTTGTCTCGGTATAGTCAGGCTTACCGTCAGAGTCGGTATCCACCGGTACAATGGGAGTTTTGCCTTCTGATGTGTCCCAGAAGTCAAGAATACCGTCCCCATCATTATCTCCCAACAAGGAAGGGAATGTATAGCCGAGTGTACTTTGTCCCTCTCTGGTGTCATCAATACCATCGGCATCTGAATCTATGTCGATATAGTTGGGCTTTTGGGTCTGGCCGTTACTGTTTTCATAAAAAAGGTCTGTATTGGGTATGGCGAATGGGCTCGTTTCCAGGGCATCAGCATAACCATTGCCATTGGCATCGACAATGTTGTCTACCTGGCCGTCTGAATCAGCATCTGTGGTTCCTCCCGCTTCCCGCAGGTCCAGAATACCGTCATTATCAGAATCCAGGTCGAGATAGTCGCGATAGCCATCTCCGTCAGAATCAGGATTAGTGGTCAAGGTCACGCCACTATCCACCGCAGTCTCTCGGGTATCAACAATACCATTGGCTCCTACGGCTCCGTGCAGATTACCTTCTGAAGCCACATACTCTGCAGGCCTGATGCCTCCATTGGCCTCGATAGCATCAGGAATACCATCGTCATCAGAGTCTCTGTCCAGATAGTTGGGGATGCCGTCATCATCAAAATCTTCTGTGCCCTCCACGTCATCGCGGATACCGTCATTGTCTGAGTCCAGGTCGCACTGATTGAGAATGCCATCTCCGTCTGCATCTCCTGTACCTTCGAAAAAGTCAGGAAGGCCATCCCCGTCACAGTCGCTACCGGTACCCAGACCAAAATCGTTGTCACTATCGGTTTCGCCAAAGTTGATACCGTCTGTGAAGGTCATGGTTTCGATATTATCGGTAGTGAGCGAGTAGCCGGCCGGATACGAAGAAAACTCGGTGGTTGTCAGCAATGTACCGGTGGTGATATAAGTAAAGGAATAGTCACCATTTACATCGGTAGTAGTAGTCTGCACGCGTGTATCTTCCGGATCTACCTGACCATCTCCATCCTGATCGAGGTAGAGATAGATGGTAACATTCGCCAGACCGGTTTCAGACATATCTTTTACACCATCCAGGTCATCATCCTCAAATACATTTCCTGTAATGAGGTTGGCAGGAGCGACCAGGGCGGCCAGTCCTTCCACATCACCTCCCGGTGAAAAGCTGAAGAAGTTGGTCATGGCCCCTGTAGTCTTATTAATCAGGCTCAGGCGGTTATCGCTGTCTCCTTCAGAACCATACAGCTTACCGTCATTGTGAAATGACAGCCCTTCGATATCATCCTGTGCCAGGGTGGTGATGAATTCAAATTCTCCGGTGGTCTTATTCACTCTGATCAGTGCATCTCCCGAGCCATTGTTGTTAGAAACCCCATAGATATCTCCTGAAATCGGGTCTATGGCCAGGTCGTCTACATCTACATCAATTCCGTCTCCTGTGATTTCGAGGTAATCCACTCCTGTACCAAAGGCATCCGGTACAAACTGGCCTGTGGTAAGATCTATCTGAAAGAGTAAATCAGGGGTCGAACCGGATTGACGCTCTACTGCCCACATGATCAGGGTTTGTCCATCCAGCATCAAGCCGTCTACATCGTTGAGCGTCTGGGCTCCGGCCGATCCATTGGCCGTGCCTCCTCCGTCTATTTCACCAATCAGCGTAAAGGCTCCTGTAGAAAGGTTCAGCGTACCGAAATCACCGGCATCGGCTGCGTATAAGGCTTCTGACCCGGGAATGGGAAAATATGCTATGGCCTCAATGACGCTTCTGCCGGTAGCTCCCACCTCAGTGACAACTCCCGTGTTTCTGTTGATGGTGTAGAGCGTATTGTTATCGTCAGAGATGAAGTAGAGCAGGTCGTTTTGTGCCAGCGCCCCAAAGCTGGTGAGGAGCGTCAGTACGAGTATCAGTAATGCCTGCTTCAATCGCTTAAAGGAGGTGGCAACAGAAGAAATCAGGCTACCGTGGTGACCTGGTTTCATCCCTTCTCCTCTGTGCCGGTTCCCGCAAACCGGCAATTCAAAACTGCGATCTTCTGTTCTCACAAACCTAGTGTTAAGGCAAGTCCGGCTTTAGCGGCCGGAGGGTACTCTTTTTTCTATTATTAGTCTTCCCGTCCTGGGCCCAAGAATCGTACTAATCGCAGGTTCCAAGTACGATATATTCGATAACTGGTCAGTTTTCCAGGATGAATAGAATATTATGTCGGCATTCGATAGCTTTTTCTACCTGGTGCCGTCAATGACATTTTCCTGTTTTCCAAAAACGGGAAAAGTGGTCCAAAAATGGTACACATATACTAATGTTACCCCTACCAAATAGTTGGTAAAAAAGCTGCCTGGGGGAGAAAATAGAATGGTTTACTTGTCATCCAGGAGTCAGATTGTCCGGACGAAGCCCTCAACGAGTAGCCCTGACAGAAGAATTCTGGAAACAATAGGAGATGATACAATCTTCACAGTCCTGAATTCCTTTATATTTGTCGGCACAGAAAATAGTGGCATGATCGCATATATTGTTTGGGACCCGATGAAAGAAATCATCAGGGGAATTCAACCTCCGGTTTGGTACAGTGTACTTTTTGCGTTGGGTTTTATCATCAGTTACCAGTTTGTGGTTCACTTCTTTAAGAAGGAAGGCAAAGATCCACAAAATGTAGATACACTCACTGTGTATATGGTTTTGGCTACGATCATCGGGGCACGCCTGGGACACTTACTGTTTTACGAACCGGACCGGTTCTTATCTGATCCACTAATGTTTTTCCGTACCTGGGAAGGTGGTTTGGCCAGTCACGGTGGTGCTTTTGGTATTCTCTTTGCCATGGTCCTCTACCGCAATTATTTCGTAAATGCCGATAATTTCAATCCGCTTCGTTTCAAATTCAGACTCAAATGGATTAAACAGAAGCGCGAAGGGCAAAGCTATCTGTGGATTCTGGACAGAATTGTGATTGTAACTGCCATGACGGCAGCCTTTATACGCTTTGGTAATTTTGTGAATTCAGAAATCGTTGGTAAACCTACAGAGAGCGATTACGGGGTGGTTTTTGGCAGGATAGCCGAGCTCTATCTGGAAGACAGCAACCTGGGTATTGAAAGAGCGGAGGCTTCGAAGGGCGAATCAACCGAAAGACCGGCCTCAGGTATTGTACCGGTGGACCTCACCATTACTTTCGAAAATCTTCGCATGACTGAGCAGGAGGCCCGAAATAAGGTGGAAACGAGTGTAAAGAGCTACCTGACGCAGTACAGTTTTATCAATGAACATTACCAGGAGCCAACAGGCCCGATTAACTATGAACTCAACCAGGTAGAACGCAAATGGGTAGCCACCGTCCATACCTATGGCATTTCCCGACATCCGGCTCAACTCTATGAGGCGGGGACCAGTATTTTGCTCTTTCTGCTGCTGCTGGGTATCTGGATGAAATACAAGGACAAAACGCCCGAAGGTTTGCTATTTGCCCTTTTCCTTATCTTCCAGTTTGGCCTGCGCTTCTTCCACGAAAACTTCAAGGAAAATCAGGAAGCTTTTGAAGATGACCTTCCTATCAACATGGGGCAGATACTGAGTATTCCCCTCACCCTTACCGGATTTATTATGCTGATCAGGGTGGCGATTAAGTCAAAAAAACAATCATAGCAACAGAGTGGTATCAGGCTTGAGGGGATTCGGGATTTTCATATTGTTTTTACTTGGTCTGTCGGCTTTGCAGGCGCAGGATATCTCCTCTACCAAAGTACCCGATACCCGTGAGGTGACTATCGGGAACGTGTACATCACCGGCCATAAAAAGACCAGGGAAGAAATCATCCTGAGGGAGCTGGATTTTGAGGCAGGTCAGACGATATCACGCCAGGCCCTGGCCGAGAGTCTGGAGCTGGCCCGACAAAAGCTTACCAATACACGCCTCTTCGTTATCGTAGAGATTGTACCTCTTGAAATGTCTGATACAGAGGTCGATATCCTGATTCGTCTGCAGGAGCGCTGGTACATCTTTCCCGTACCTATTTTCCGCCTGGCCGACCGGAACTTCACCGAGTGGTGGCGCAATCAAAACCGCGATTTTTCCCGGGTAAATTATGGGCTGAGGGTTTTACACTTTAACCTTACGGGCAGGAATGATCGGCTGCAGGTGACCACTCAGTTTGGCTTTACCAAGAACTATGCGGTACAGTACCAGATACCTTATATCAACAAAAAGCAGACCCTGGGTCTTACCGTTTCGAGCGGCTTTACCAATAACAAAACCGTAAGCTTCAACACCCGGAATCACAGGCTTCGCTTTGTAGAGTCAGAGGAAATTATCCGAAGGCGATTTGCCACAAGTGCCTCTCTCACCTACCGCCCCAACTTCTTTAGCCGCCACTCACTGAACGCGGCTTATACCCGTACCTCGATCGCAGATACCCTGAGAAATGCCAACCCTGAGTACCTGCTGGATGGACAGAAGCTACAGCGCTATTTCAGGCTGAGCTATATCTATTCCTGGGACAAGCGCGATTACTTTGCCTACCCCCTTTCCGGTAAACTTTATCGCCTGGAGTTAAACAAATTCGGGCTGGGCTTCTATGATGACATCAATATGTTTACCGTCCGGGCCAGCTGGGGAGAGTACTTTGATCTGGGCAAAAATTTCTACCTGGCCAATCGCATATCCGGATACTATAACTTCAACGACACTAATGACATCCCCTACCTCCTCAGGTCGGGGTTTGGCTACCGTCCTAACTTTATCCGCGGATACGAGCGCTATGTCGTGGAAGGGCAATCCTTTATCTCCAATCGCTCGGCTTTCCGGTGGAAATTCCTGTCCGGGGTGAATCAACTCTCCAAACGGAGTATCATTCCACAATTTCAGACCCTGCCCTATGCTTTCTACCTGAAAGCTTTTCTGGACCTGGGCTATGTGGGTGAGCCTCTGGATGTGACGCGGGGAAACTTCTTCAACCAAACCCTCCTCCTCGGAGCCGGCATGGGGCTGGATGTAGTAGCCTACTACGACTTTGTAGTCCGCTTTGAGTTCTCAGTCAACAAGGAAGGTCAGACTGGCTTCTTTATCAACTTCCGTTCTGCATTGTAGGTGGTTTTTAGAAGGGAGTTTTACAGATTCTCCCGTCAGTACCGTAGGTCAGACGGATGAGCATGTCGTGGCCAGTCATCGGTGTATCGGGTATCAGTAATCAGGGAGGGGTGTGAATGGTGGTTGTGAGAGTTTCGCAAATTCTCCCGTCAGTACCGGAGGTCACCGTTCGGGAGGTTATCAGTATATCGGTTATCAGGAATCAGGGGAGGATGTGAGTGGTTTGGGAAGGGTTCCAAATTCTCCAGTCAGTACCGTAGGTCACCGTTCGTGAGAGTTATCAGGAATCGGTTATTAGTTATCAGGGGAGGGCGTGAATGGTGGTTGGTGGAAGGACTGCAAATTCTCCCGTCAGTACCGG
>DIYF01000117.1 GCA_002427745.1 Roseivirga sp. UBA6061
AAGGCATAGCAGCCCCATGGCTAACAGATATTTTCTAATGCTCATGGTCTACTGGTCGTTTGAGGTGTTGCCCTTGTTTTCCAGCTTCTCTACACGTTTTAGCAAATCTGCCAAAGTGCTTTTCAAGGCCTTGTTCTCAGCTTTGAGTTCTTTGTTCTCGCTATCTAAAGTCTGAAGTCTGTTATCTGAAGTCTTAATAGCTTTCTCCTGCTCAATGGCATATAAAGTCAGCTCCTCAATTTTCTCCAGTAGGTTGAGCTGCATAGTACCTACATCCTGGCCATTGGTACCGATTTCGCTGGCAGAAGCTATGCCCGGCAGGTGAGAGTTGGCTTTGATATAGGCTTCTACCTCGGCCAGGGTTTTGAGATCATAGTCGGGCTGGAAAACATAATCCGGTACAGCCGTGGGATTCACGGTGACCCTGAGTTTTTTAGCAATGATGTCGTTGTCTACGGTCATTTTACCACTGAACTCAGAGGTGCCGTCTACATAGAGTTTGTTACCCTGCGCACTGGTAGCTCCCAGGGCCAGGTTATTGGAAAAATAAGAATCACCATTGGTATTGAAGTAATTGCTCACCGTACCGGCATTGTACATGCGTACGTAACCGGTGTTGCCCGTACTTTGTACAAAATCCATCAGTCTTTCAGTACCATCAATATTATAAAATATAGAGTAGGCAGCCCCAGATCCTTTGGATTGTAACTCAAGAGGAATATCGTTATTGGTAGTACGGTTGATAGATATATTTTTGCCAAAGCTGACATTATCTGAAAACTTACCGGTACCATTTACTTCCAGTTTGGTACCGGGATTATTCGTGCCAATACCTACATTTCCCAGTGAATTGATCAGCAGACGTTTGCTTCCCGCATGGTACAGGTAATAGCTGTCATCGTCAAAATTGGAAACCAATTGAGATTGGGTAGTACCTTCTTCTTTAAAGCTGATTTGCCTGGCTCCATCAGCTGTTGACTTATCCAGACTCAGGTGGTTACCAAAGTCTCCTTTTCCATCAACCTCTATATCTTTATTAAAATAGTGCTTTGAAAAAGTAGTGCTGTAAATAGCCTGGTCATAGGTCTCATTGGCTCGGATAAAGAGCCTCTCATTTATATCCCCACCGCTACGTAAGTCAATGTATGGGTCTGTTGAGTTGATGCGAAGCGCCCGGTCATCACCGGTTGTATCTACCTCGATGTAATTATGGAATTTACCTGCCCCATTTACCTCCAGCTTAGTGCTTGCCTGATTTACCCCGATACCCAGGTTACCGGTTCCGCTCAATGACATATTGATCTGAGGTGTAGAACCAGTCACAAAAAGAATACTTCTTGAACCTATTGAACGTCCCTGAATCACCAGGTTACCTGACTGGTTGAATGGAAAAGTTCCTCCGGTCTTTGTACTGTAAATTCTGGGGTTATCGTCACTGGTATAAAAGGCCGTCACCTCGTTGAGGTATTTGGCGCTGTATTTTATCGTCAGATTGCCATTGACCGTTTCGTCCTGGGCATTAAGGCCTGTGACAAGGATCATTAGGAGAGCGGAGAATAAGATTTTGACTTTCATTTTTGGTTGTCGGTTTGATATGTAAAAAAAGACTAAGCAGGCCCCCAGGCCGGTACCTCTCCTTATAGAAAGGCACTATGTATTTACAAGACACCCCGGATACAAGTCAGGAGTGACTGGTATTATGCACTAAAAGAGATATACAGCGTATGGCTGTCATCTTAATTCTGATCGGGGTTCCTCAGAGTCCGACCTTCTTCCTTCCTCTTTTAAGACAGTAAGTCTTGGGTATTCAATGAAGCGCTCAAGGCATATTGCCAAAAGAGTGTAGCCCCTCTGGTGCCATTGAGATTGTGTTTTGTTTGTTGTTTTTAGCGGATATCTGAACGACAATTCGATATACTGCTGAAGTGTCCCTAAAATTATTTAAAATAAATTAATTCAAAATAATATTCGTGTGAAATTTTGATGAACCCCTACAAGTTGCATGTTAACAGCATTTTTGTGGGTGATTGATTTTCCATCCGGGCTTTCGGGATAAAGTTATCCACGAAAGCCATAGCTCCTGAATTTTGCTCACTTCAAATCATCAAAATCACCCTGAAGAGACAGCAGCGCCCTGTCGGTTATCCGCTCATATAAAATGCCCCGATTCAGGGCCACGGTTCAGCGGGAGTTTTATAAATTTCTGAGAAGAGAAACAGCGGGGCTATCCGTTGTCTTTGACCAAAAAACGTAACTATGAACAAACTCAACATGTCAAGCCGATTGCTGACGGGTCTGTTTTTGCTCCTGACCCTCATATGGAGCACCGACCTGCAGGCACAGCGCAGAAACAGGCGAAATGCGAAAGCAGCTACTCCCAAGGTAGATTTGCAGGCAGAAATTTATAAAGATGTGAAATGGCGCTCTATCGGCCCTTACCGGGGTGGACGCTCTGCCACCGTAACGGGAGTACCCGGTAAACCACAGCTTTTCTATATGGGAGCCACCGGTGGTGGTGTATGGAAAACTGAAAACGGAGGTACCACCTGGCAGAATATTTCTGATGGCTATTTCGGAGGCTCCATCGGGGCGGTAGCCGTAAGTGAGTCCAACAACAGCGTGATTTATGTAGGGCAGGGCGAGCAAACCGTAAGAGGAAATGTGTCTTCAGGCTTCGAGGGAATCTGGAAGTCTACTGATGGTGGCGAAAGCTGGCAGAACATGGGGCTCAAAGATGCCATGCATGTAGGCAGAATCCGCATTCACCCGGATAATCCGGATGTAGTATGGGTAGCGGTAATGGGAGATTTGTTCAAGTCTTCAGATACCCGCGGGGTGTACAAGACTACTGATGGTGGTAAAAACTGGCAGCGCGTGCTGTTTGCCAATGCCGATGCCGGAGCTGTGGACATTTCCATGGATCCCAACAATCCTGACTTTCTGATGGCCAGTACCTGGCGCATCCGCAGAACACCCTACAGCCTTTCTTCAGGCGGAGAAGGTTCTGAAATATGGAAATCTACTGATGGTGGTAATACCTGGAAGAGCGTGATCGGAAATCAGGGCATGCCCAAAGGTCCTATCGGTATCAGCGGTGTGTCTATCTCACCTGTGAATGCTAAAACGGTATATGCCATTATTGAGGCCAAAAACGGAGGCGTTTTCAAATCTACCGATGCAGGAGAAACCTGGAGAAAGACTAACTCATCAAGAGCCCTGAGACAGCGGGCCTGGTATTACTCGCGTATCTATGCCGATACCGAGGATGAAGACAAGGTGTATGTAATGAATGTGCGTTATCACACCTCGACAGACGGAGGCCGGACCTTTGTAGCCCGGGGTGCACCACACGGAGACCACCACGACCTGTGGATTGCTCCTGAAGATAACCAGCGACTGGTGATTGCTGATGACGGTGGTGCCCAGGTATCGTATGACGGAGGCGACAACTGGTCTACCTACATGAACCAGCCTACCGCGCAGTTTTACCGAGTAACTACGGACAATAGCTTTCCATACAGAATTTACGGAGCACAGCAGGATAACTCAACCGTACGTATCGACCATCGTTCTTTTGGCTTTGCTATTACGGAAGATAACTGGGAGTCTACTGCAGGAGGCGAGAGTGCTCACATCGCACCCAATCCTGATAACCCCGATATTGTATATGGGGGTAGCTATGGTGGTTTCCTTACTCGTGTAGATCATGACAAAGGCATCAACAGAAACATCAATGCCTGGCCGGACAATCCAATGGGCCATGGCGCGGAAGACTATAAGTATCGCTTCCAGTGGAACTTCCCTATCTTCTTTTCTCCACATGATTCAAAGAAGCTCTACACTACTTCAAACCAGGTACATGTTACATATAATGAGGGACAGTCCTGGGAGATCATCAGCCCTGACCTGACCAGAGCAGAGCCAGAGAAACTGGGTAAGTCCGGTGGACCTATCACCTTTGATGATACTTCTGTAGAGTATTATGCTACGGTGTTTGCTGCAGTAGAATCGCCTTATGAAAAAGATCTGATCTGGGCCGGTTCTGATGACGGACTGATCCATGTGACCCGTGATGGTGGTAAGAACTGGGAGAATGTAACCTCTCCGGATATGCCCAAATACCTGATGATCAACAGTATTGATGCCGATCCTTTTGTAAAGGGTGGTGCTTATATAGCCGGTACCCAATATAAAATGGGTGACTACGAGCCATACCTCTACAAAACCAAGGATTATGGTAAAACCTGGACCCGCATTACCAATGGCATTCCGGGCGATTACTTTACCCGTGTGGTAAGGGCAGATCCGCATCGCCAGGGCTTGCTGTATGCCGGTACCGAGCGAGGCATGTTTGTGTCTTTTGACGATGGTGACTCCTGGAAGCCTTTCCAGATGAACCTGCCGATAGTACCGATTACAGACCTGGCTATCAAAGATGATAACCTGATTGCCGCTACCCAGGGCCGTAGCTTCTGGATGATCGATGACCTGACCATTCTGCACCAGCTTTCTGATGAGGTGGCTCAAAAAGATTTCCATTTGTTTAAGCCTATGGATGCCTATCGTATCGGAGGTGGTTTCCGCTTCAGAAGGGGAGGTAACAACAACCTCAACCTGCTGTATGGCAGTAATAAGCCCGGTGGTGCCATGGTGTATTACAACCTGAAAGAAGACCTGCCTAAGGGTAAGAAAGCCGTGATGGAAGTGTTTGACCCGAACGGTGAACTGATCAAGGAGTACAAGCAAAAGCCTAAAAAAGGCCTGAACAGCTTTAACTGGAACATGATGTACGACAATGCCGAGGGCTTTGAGGGACTGATCATGTGGGCCGCTTCGCTGAGAGGCCCGATGGCGCCTCCCGGTGAGTACACCGCCAAGCTGACCATTGGCGACCGTACGGAAGAGCAGACTTTCAAGCTCCTGCGTGATCCGAGATATCCTTCTACTGATGCTGACCTGCAGGCGCAGTTTGACTTCCTGATCAAGGTGCGTGATAAGGTAACCGAGACACACCAGGCCGTTAAGGATATCAGAAGTGCCAAGGAGCAAATGAAGCAGCTGATGGATAAGATCAAGGGAGATGATCAGTACAAAGACCTGATCGAGGCCGGTGATGAGCTGATTGACAAGATGACTGAAGTAGAGGAGTCTTTATATCAGACGAAGAACCGTTCCGGTCAGGATCCCCTGAACTTCCCGATCAGATTGAATAACAAGCTGGCAGCCCTCACCGGGGTAGCGGGTAGTGGTTCCTGGAGACCTACTGCACAGGCTGAGGCGGTAAGAAAAGAGATTACCGGGCAGATTGATACACAGCTGGAGAAGCTGCAGCGTATCATGTCAGAAGACCTGCCTGAGTTCAATAATAAAGTGAAGCAAAAGTCTGTTGATGCGATTATCATCAAGAAGAAAAAAGCTAAAAAGTCTACCTGAACAGGCGCTTAAGCCATATTTTAACTTAGTAAAAAAAGATATTCCCAATTTGGGAATATCTTTTTTCGTTTTATATGAATTACCTACTTTTAAGTCACCAAAACTTTTACGGACACTATGAAGACTCTTACAAAAGCCCTCTTTTTGATCGCTTGCTTCTCTTTTTTCTCGATAGCAGGCACCTCAGTACAAGCCCAGGAAACTGAAGAAAAACAAGATTATCTGATCGTGGTTTCAAACTCGCGCAGCAAGGCCGACAATGAAAAAGTGCTGAATGATGTGAAGTCGAAATTCAAGGATGCCGGCATGTACTACGATGAGGACTCCAGGCAGTACTATGTGTATGTAGAGCGCTACTATGCAAAAACAGGTGCCGAGTATGCCGTATGGTGGCTGAAGAAAGAGCACAAGGAGCTGCCTAAGGTTTGGGCCAAGGCTGTGCCTCCCGGCTCTAAGTAAAAGTGTACTAAAGAAATGGAAACCCTGATGGCAACGTCAGGGTTTTTTATTTTTTTGGGGGTCCGGCTTGTGTAGTTGTAGAGGGCTTTGGTTGGTCTATGACCGGGGTGCCTTTAGAGGCGGGTTATCAGTTGATCAGTGATTAGTTATCAGGGGGCTGTTCCCCGTCAGCACCGCATGTCAGACGGGGTTTGATTTCCGGCTTTAGCAGTTGTAGATAGCTTTGGTCGGTTCTATGGCAGAGATGCCTTTAGGGGCAAGTTATCAGTGTATTAGTAATCAGTTATCAGGGGGGGAGACGTTGATTCGTCTGGTCAATCTAAGGGCTGTTCCCCGTCAGCACCGTAGGTCAGACGGGGAGAGGAGATCGCAATTCGTCAGACCACTCAGAGTGGTCGGACGAATCAGTACCAAAGGTCAGACGGGTTTAATTTCCGGCATGAGCAGTAGTAGAGAGCCTTGGGAGGTTCTATGGCAGAGACGGCTTTAGATGGAAGATATCAGTAATTAGTAATCAGTTATCAGGGGGGCGTTGATTCGTCTGGTCACTCTAAGGGTTGTTCCCCGTCAGCACCGCAGGTCAGACGGGCGAGATTGCAATTCGTCAGACCACTCAAAGTGGTCTGACGAATGACTGACGAATGACGGACGAATGGAGGCAAACCATGCGATATTTATCGCATATTCCATAAATATCGAATGAGCTTATCTTCCTGCCTCCAGCTGCTGGAAGGCAGCAAGCTTTTCCTCTTTCAGTGATCCGTTGGAGAAAAAGGAGAGCCCTTTGGCTCCACCGGCTTTGGCTGCCGCAATGGCCGCTGCGATTTCCTCCGGTTTAGTAGGGGGGAGGTAGATACCGGTATTCAGCGGAAACTTGCTGTTAAGTGTATTCACCCCCTGTGCGGTGGCATACTCTATCCACTCCACTTCCTCTTCATAGAAGTTGTGATAGATCATAGGAAAAACCATGTCCAGGTTCCACTCATTCCAGGACTGGCGTACCAGCTTACGGGCCAGCTCCGGGTAGGGAAAAACGGCAGCTGAAAGCTGTTTGCCCTCGGCATGTACCGCCTCTGATATCTGATTGACGAGGTTGGTCACACTGTCCCAGCGATACTTGCGCCAGTTTTCATCCTGGCTCGGGTCTTCCAGCTCTTTCGGGTCATAGCCGTGCTGAGCCTTGAAGTTGCTGCGGCAGGTATCACAGTAGCAAAAGTCGTACTCAGGCATTTCATGGTCCTGCACCAGGTCGTATTTGGCCCAGAGGCCGTTGGGCAGTATCACATCACAGTAGCGTACATAGTCCAGGTGAATTCCCGCCAGCCCTTCTATATCACAGTGGTCTACCATGCCCTGTTTTACAAACTCCTGCACCTCAGGCTTTGATGGACAGAGCCATTGATAATAGCCCACATAGGGATTTACATCCAGGCTCGATTCGCCCTTACGGCTTACCGTATACCAGTCGGGGTGGGCCTGTGCCTTTTTATCTCCGGGCCGGTTCAGGGTCCACAGCCAGGCATGCACCTCCTGGCCCAGCTCGGTAGCTATGGGAATCAGCTTCTCCAGCATATTGCGGCCGCCACCTACTAACAGACCGGTGATGCCTGCTTCCCGCAGGGTAGTCAGCTCAGTTTTCCAGTCATCGATAGTCTTCTGGTTGTTGCCGTTGATCCATATCCAGAATTTGAAATCATCTGCGGGGGCAGTGTTACAGGAAGTGAGCAGAGAAGGGGCCACCAGGGCCGCTGTGGTGCCGAGGCCGAGAT
>DIYF01000136.1 GCA_002427745.1 Roseivirga sp. UBA6061
CAGGTTTGATCAGCAGCTCAGCCGGGAGGCCCGGCCGGCCGGTAGTCTCAATCAATAACTTTAAAGCACAATGACCCTATGTCCACCATTGATATTTTCCAGATGATTAGCATTGCAGGCAGACGTCTTTTACAGGTATGTGGATTAATCATGGTTGCCAGCCTGTTTTTTGCCTGTTCTACTCAGGAGCAACCCGCTGAAAGGCCCAATATCCTTTTCATTATGGCCGATGACCATGCCCTCAGGGCCATAAGCGCTTATGACAAGGCATACAATCTCACGCCCAATATTGACAGGATTGCTGAGGGAGGCATTGTCTTTGAAAACAGCTTTGTTACCAATTCTATTTGTGCTCCCAGCCGGGCTACCATGCTCACAGGCAAATTCACTCATATCAATGGAAAGACAGATAACGTCAGTCGCTTTGACAGCACACAGTGGACCTTTCCCGGTGCGCTGCAGCAGGTGGGGTATCAAACGGCACTTATTGGCAAATGGCATTTAAGGAGCCAGCCTGTAGGCTTTGATCACTGGGAGATTCTCAATGGACAAGGGCATTACTATACCCCGGTTTTTGTAACGGCTGAAGGCAGAAAAAGTGAGGAAGGTTATGTAACTGACCTGACTACAGACAAAGCTATTGACTGGCTGGATAATCAAAGAGATAAAGAGAAACCTTTCTGCATGCTGTTGCACCACAAGGCACCACACAGAACCTGGATGCCCGATACGACCGACCTCTACCTCTACAAAGAGGTTAACTTTCCGGTGCCTGATACCTATTTCGACAGTTATGAAAACCGCAGGGCTGCCCGTGAGCAGAAAATGAGCATTATTGAAGATATGGATGTGGTCTATGACCTGAAAATGCTGGATAAGGAAGGTGAGCTCAAAACCAAATACAGAAATGCCTTTCAGCGCCAGTATGACCGTATGAATGAAGCCCAGCGAAAAGCATGGGATACCAAATACGAACCACTCATCGAAGACTTCAAGCAGAAGAACTATCAGGGCAAAGAGCTGGCTTTATGGAAATTCCAGCGCTATATGGAGGACTATCTCGCCACGATCAATTCAGTAGACAGAAATGTAGGACGGGTGTTGGATTACCTGGAAGCAAATGACCTGACAGATAATACCATCATCGTGTACACTTCAGATCAGGGTTTTTATCTGGGAGAGCACGGCTGGTTCGATAAGCGCTTTATGTATGAAGAATCCTTCAAAACCCCGCTGTTGATGAAATTACCAAAACGATTTCAGAAAATCGGGGGTAGCGTGGAAGCCCTGGTGCAGAATATTGACTATGCCCCTACCTTCCTGCATTATGCCGGAGCGGAGACACCTCGGGAAGTACAGGGGCGTTCCATACACAAAATCATTGATGGTACGGAAAACAACTGGCGCGGGTCTGTCTATTATCACTACTATGAGTACCCGAACGAGCATATGGTCAAGCGGCACTATGGCATCCGTACAGATCGCTACAAGCTGATCCATTTTTACAATGATATTGACAAATGGGAGCTCTATGACTTAAAAAACGACCCGGAAGAAATGAATAATTTGTATGACAGCCCCTCTTACCAGGAAACCATTGTGGGGCTCAAAGCGCAGCTTCAGGGCCTGCAGGAATTATATCAGGATACAGACCGCTCTACTTATTGATTGATGAAAACACTGCCCAAAGACATAAAAATGCTATCGAAACATACACTGAAGATGATCCTGGCCCTGGTATGGGCTTCTTATCTCTTCTCCTGCACCCGGTCAGGTTTACAAATGGGGGAAGTAGCTGTTATACCAAAACCTGCATCATTGGAGAAGACGGAGGGGTATTTTGAAATAAATAAAAGTACCGTAGTGGCGGTCGAAAATGAAGATCAGGCCAGAATCGCCAGGTCCTTTTTCAATGATTTCCATCGTGTATCAGGATGGGCTCCTGCTGTGAATGTAGGTCAGCAGGGAGATATCATCTTTGAATCGGATGCCAGTCTGGAAGCAGAGGCCTATTCACTCAGCGTTTTGCCGGAAAAAATTCAGGTGAAAGCAGCATCGGGAGCCGGCTTTTTCTATGCACTACAAACCCTGAAGCAACTTCTGCCGGCCTCTTTTTATGGTAAAACACTTCAACCAGATGTGGCCTGGGGTGTTCCTGCGGTGACCATTACTGATCAACCTGCCTTTGAATGGAGGGGCTATATGCTCGATGTCTCCCGTCATTTTTTTGATAAAGAACAGGTAAAAGAAGTGCTTGATTTTATGGCCGAATCTAAGCTGAATCGCTTTCACTGGCACCTGGCCGATGATCAGGGCTGGAGAGTTGAGATCCGGAGCTACCCGAAACTTACCGAGATAGGGGCCTGGCGCATGGACTACAATGTCACGGATGAAACAGTTTACAATTGGTTTGGCAGGCCTAAGCAAAAACCCGGGGAGAAACCCACTTACGGAGGCTTCTACACACAGGACGACATCAGGGAGATTGTGGCTTATGCCAAAGAGCGTTTTATCGAGGTGATTCCTGAAATCGATATGCCCGGTCATGCCCAGGCTACCATTGCGGCATATCCTGAAATAGGTTGTGTCAATGCGGCTCCCTTTGTGGCTACAGGGGGGGTATTCCGAAACAATACCTACAATCCGGGTAAGGAAGAAACCTTTGTTTTTGCAGAAAAGATGCTCAACGAAGTGATGGACCTTTTCCCTTACCAATATGTACATATAGGGGGGGATGAGTGCAATAAGGATCAGTGGAAAGCAGATCCCCATGCTCAGCGAAGAATGAGAGAAGAGGGCCTCAAAAATGAATCGGAGCTGCAAAGCTACTTCATCAAGCGCATCGAAAAGATCATCAATGCCAGGGGTCGCACCATGATTGGCTGGGATGAAATTCTGGAAGGCGGTCTGGCCCCTAATGCTACTGTAATGAGCTGGCGGGGAGAGAAAGGAGGAATAGAGTCCATTGAAAAAGGGCATGAGGTGATCATGACACCCAACACCTATTGCTATATAGACTTAAAGCAGGGTCATGATGACCTGGAGCCCAACCTGGGCTATAGCCGTTTACTGCTCTCTACGGCTTATAACTATCAGGTAATTCCAGCCAGTCTGACGGTAGAGCAGGGCAAGCTGATCAAGGGTATTCAAGCCAATATGTGGACAGAATCCATCAGTGAATGGAGTAAGCTCACCTATATGACCTTTCCCAGGCTCTATGCTATCGCAGAAAGTGGCTGGACCCCTCATGGTATCAAAAACTGGGATGATTTTTCAGATCGTTTGCTGGAGCAGTTCAAGCGTCTCGATGCGCAAGGGGTGCGGTACGCTGTCAGTGCCTTTAGTCCGTGGATTGATCATAAAGGTGTTGGTGATGGTATTGAAATCAGTATGAAAACTGAAGTAAACGCACTTGATATCTACTATACGCTGGATGGTTCTGAACCGACAATCGCTTCTTCTAAGTATGACGGCCCCTTTGTCCTTCACGAAACGAGTACATTGAAAGCCCGTGCTTTTCAAAACGATCAGCCGGTAGGCTACCTTTCCGCCATGACATTCCCTGTTCATAAGGCTGCTGGTCTTGGCGCAGATAATGACAAAGTGAAGAGACTTACCGATTACAATTATGGTCGTGCACACAATGCCGATGGCAACTGGGTGCGCTTTGAACAGGGAGCGGAAGTTGACATTACTTTTGATGAGCTGACGAAAGTAGAGAGAGTAGAACTCAACGCACTCAGGTGGACCATCTCTGGTATTTACCTGCCCGAAACGGTTGAGGTTTTCGGTTCAATGGACGGTAAAACCTTTACTAAACTGGGGGAAGATGATAAAACTGCCGAGAGCCATATTCAGGGCCGAAGCAAGGTGCCTTATGCCATCAGTTTTCCTGCTGCCGAGCTGAAAGTGCTGCGGGTCAAAGCCAAAGAAGTAAGTCCCGTGCCACAGGGACACCATCAGGAAGGCAGAAAGCATGCGGCCATTAAGCTGGATGAGATCAGGGTGTATTGATAAGCCTTCGGGCCGGGCAAACCGTCATATGCATTGGTCAATCAGGTACTAGCCTTGAGTAGTGAAGGGACCTAACTTGGACTTAATTTCCAGTTCATGCGATTTACGGCTCCTTCTGTATTCCTGTGCTTATTAACCTTCAGTTCCTGTGGTAGTTCCTCTGTGGAGGAAACAGAAACCGCCAAAATGCCCAATATTATCTATGTCCTGGCAGACGACCTCGGCTATGGTGATATCAGTGCCTTTAATCCTGAGGGTAAAATTCACACTAAAAACCTGGACCGTTTAGCAGCAGAGGGCATGAGGTTTACGGATGCCCATACCAGCTCCTCTGTGTGTACGCCTACCCGTTACAGCATTCTCACAGGGCGGTATAACTGGCGCTCTACCCTCAAGCAGTCGGTGCTGACTGGAAAGTCTAAAGCACTTGTCCCCTCTTCCAGAACTACAGTGGCCTCCCTTTTGAAAAAGCAGGGGTATCATACGGCCTTTATTGGCAAGTGGCACCTGGGCTGGGACTGGGCAGAAAAAGAGACAGGGGCCAATACCGGTGCCGGCTGGGATCTGAAAGATTTTGACAATATCGACTTCTCCAAACCGGTGAAGAATACCCCCAATGATCTCGGATTTGACTACGCCTATGGCCATAGCGGATCCCTGGATATGGCGCCCTATGTTTATGTAGAAAATGGTGTGGCTACAGCGATACCCGACACCACTACTGCCAACAGAAATAAATATAGCTGGTGGCGGGAAGGACCAACAGCCCCTGACTTTGACCACGAACAAGTCACCCCTAACTTTTTTAACAAGGCCATTTCTTATGTAAAAGAGCGGTCTGAAACGGATAGACCTTTCTTTCTCTACCTACCTTTACCCTCTCCGCATACCCCCATTTTGCCCCTGGAAGAATGGCAGGGTAAGAGCGGCCTGAACCCCTATGGCGACTTTATGCTTATGATTGATGACTACATGGGGCGTTTGATGAAAGCCGTGGCTGAAGCTGGCATTGAAGACAATACCCTGATCATTTTTACGAGCGACAACGGCTGCTCTCCTGAAGCCGACTTCAAAGTACTTGCTGAAAAGGGGCATCACCCGAATGGTATTTATCGTGGTCACAAAGCAGATATCTATGAGGGAGGGCATCGGGTGCCTTTTATCGCCAAATGGCCGGGCACTATTAAGTCTGCCAGTAAGAGTGACGAGACCATTTGTACCACAGACCTTATGGCAACTGTGGCGGCTATTACCGGTTATGACCTGCAGGATGATGAAGGAGAAGACAGTTACAGTCTGCTACCGGTTTTGACAGGTAAAAGCCTCAGCACCACTTTAAGAGAAGCCACGGTTCACCATTCTATTAATGGTCAGTTTGCCATACGCCAGGGAGACTGGAAACTGGCGATGTGCGGAGGTTCCGGAGGTTGGAGCTATCCCAATAAAAAGGCTGTACTGGATACCTTACCCCCCATGCAGCTTTTTAATTTGAGGGAAGACCCCAAAGAGAGCCGGAATCTGGTCGAACGGTATCCTGAGAAAGTTGAAGAACTCAAAGCATTACTTACCCAATATGTGACGGAAGGCCGGAGTACTCCGGGTGCGCCTCAAAAAAATGATGGCCCTGAAAGCTGGAAACAGCTTTGGTGGATAAACAATGCTGAAAGATGAAAACCGGAAGCTATGGACATAAAATAGCGAGGGTAAAAAGAGGCTTGTGGTTTTTTGTTTTGTCGCTGCAGCTTATAGCCTGTGAGCAAAAATCAGAGGAAAGTGCAGCTCCCAACATACTCTTCTTATTTGCGGATGACTATACCTATGAAGCTATTCACGCTTTGGGAAACAGCGTCATAGAAACGCCCAACCTTGACAGGCTGGTTACTGAAGGAACCACCTTTACCCATGCCTATAATATGGGAGGATGGAACGGGGCCATTTGTGTCGCTTCCCGGGCTATGATCATTTCAGGCACTTCCATCTGGGATGCCCGGAATATGACATCAAAATGGAGAGCCCGCGACTCTGTTGCCCTTAAAAATACCTGGGGTAGATTGATGGCAGCCAATGGTTACAATACCTATATGACGGGTAAGTGGCATGTAGATGCTCCGGCAGCGTATGTGTTCAACACCGCCCGGAACATTCGTCCGGGTATGCCCGATGACCTGAGAGGCGGAGCTGACTGGGCTGAGATTCGACAGGCTTTCAGGGAAGGTAAAGATGTGAAATCTATGGTGCCGGCCGCCTACTTTAGGCCTGTGGATGAAAATGATACTTCCTGGTCAGCTTCAGACCCGGTGTATAAAGGCTTTTGGGAAGGAGGTAAACACTGGAGTGAAGTGATCAAAGATGATGCGCTCGATTTTCTCCGGGATGCTGAACCACAAGACCGCCCTTTCTTTATGTACCTGGCTTTTAATGCTCCCCATGACCCGCGTCAGGCCCCTCAGTCATTTCTCGACAAATATGACCTGGAAGACATTCCCTTACCAGAAAACTGGTTACCTGAATACCCTTACAGAGAGGCCATGAACAGCGGATTCGCCATGCGTGATGAAGCACTGGCCCCTTTCCCCCGCACGCCTTATGCCATCAGAACACACTTAAAAGAGTACTATGCCATCATCACCCATCTGGATGAACAAATTGGTAAAATCCTGGACGCGCTGGAAGCTTCCGGAAAAATGGACAACACCTATATTTTCTTTACCGGAGACCACGGGCTGTCTGTAGGGCACCATGGTCTTTTGGGTAAACAGAACATGTTTGATCATAGTATAAGGGTGCCTTTGATGGTGGTGGGGCCGGATATTCCCCGCGGTCGTAAGATTGATACAGATGTTTATCTACAAGACATTATGGCTACCAGTCTTGACCTGGCAGGTATTCAAAAACCTCCACATATCTATTTTAACAGTCTGATGCCTCTGGCAAAAGGAGAAACAAGCAGAGGCCATCTGGAAGAAGGAGTGTACGGTGCGTTCGAGGCTTCTTCACAGCGCATGATCAGGAAGAACGGATTCAAGCTTATCGTATATCCTGAGATCAACAAAATTCTGCTTTTCGATTTGGAAAGCGACCCCCAGGAAAAGAATGACCTGGCAGGTATGTCAGACTATGCCTACAAAGTGAAAACCCTGCTGGCTGACCTTATCAGCTTACAGAAAGAGATGAACGATACGCTGGACCTGCTTCCACTCTACAGGAGTTTGTAAACGAGGGAACCTTGCTGAAGGGCCTATCGCCTTATCAGGAAATTCAAAGGTCAGCAGTCCTGAAACTGGTACAGACTCATCTAATTCTGATACGATTTTAACCTGAAAGGAGCTCTCTTTTGACATATTAGGTTAAAATATCGACTTTTTATCTGTAAACAGGAGAAGACGCCTGCTCTTCAGCAGATGTATGACCTACTAAGGACACCGATATGCAGTCTATGGCAAAGAAGATTACTTACACGCTGATTTTTCTTTATCTGACCACCTCACTTTTTGCTCAGTCAGATATTTTTTGGGGAAATGATGTACCCGAAAACTGGAATAGCGACTGGCCTGAAGAACTAAGGACAGCCGCAGAAAAATCGGGGTTCACCCATACGGCAGATCATCAGGATGTGCTGGAGTATTTCGCCATGTTGATGGGCAAGAGTGAAAATGTACATGTTTTCAATATGTTTATCAGCGATATGAGGAGAACCAGTCCGGTGCTGGTCATGTCAAATCCCAGAATTACCTCTCCGAAAGAAGCAAAGGCATCTGGCAAAACGGTGGTCTATTTACAGGGAGGTATCCATCCGGCAGAGTATGAAGGAAAGGAGGCCCTGTTTATGGTAATTCGCGATATCCTGTTTGGTGATAAAAAGTACCTCTTAGATGAACTGATCATTCTTGTGAACCCCAACTTTAATGTGGATGGAAATGAGACTCGTGTGGTCAATTCGGCTTATCCTGCCCTGGCCGGCACCCGGGCTAATGCGGCAGGTTATGACGTAAACCGGGACGGTATTAAACTACAAACGCTCAATATGCAGGGGGCTTATCAGAATGTGCTCAATACCTGGGACCCTACCCTGATCTATGACACGCATCGCATGGGCGATACACGTCATGGTTATGCCATTGCCCAGGCAGGGTCTAATGTAGTGACAGCCCATAAGAGGCCCAGAGACTATGTTACTTATAAGATGTTTCCGGCCATTGTGAAAGAGGCCCGGAAGACAAGTAAAATCGAGATAGGTATGCACTGTGGCCTTGACAGAAGCTGGCCTCCTACAGAGTTTACTCACGACAACTCCATCTGGTCTACAGAAGCCAAGTTTATGGTGAACGCCTACGGCCTGCGCAACCGAATGGCCATTTTGGTGGAAACTCCTGGGGGGGAGAGTTTTCAAAAAGCGATCTATTCATCCTATGCCTATACGAATGCTCTACTTGAGTATTGCTATAAAAATGGTAAGGAGATGCAGCGCATATGCCGTGAGGCGGATGAAGATGTGGTGAACACCATCCGTGAAAAAGCAGCCACCGGAAACCTCAAGAACTTTGTCAGCGGCAAATATGTATCTGAGGGAAAAATCTCAGTCTATGCCTACAGAGACCGGAAAACCAAACTGATTCCGGGAACAAGCTTCAGAGAGCTCGACCGGCCTGACCCTCCGGAGCTGGTACCCAATGTAGACCTGATCACCAAACCTGTCGGGGTAAAAGAGGCAACTGTTCCCAGAGCTTACCTTATTCCTGAAGAGCTCAGACACCTGGTGGACAAGCTCAGAATGCATGGGGTTAAGGTAGATCGGCTGGAAAAAGAAATAACAGCAACCGGTGAGGAGTTTGTGGTCAACAATATGACTTACAAACCAATGGGTTTTGCCCGTTATCAGATGACCACACTCTCAGGAGATTTTGTACAAACCACGGCTAAAACTTTTCCTGCCGGTACTTATTACGTTGATATGGCCCAGCCCAAAGCTAATGTGGTCTTTTATGCCCTGGAACCTGAAGTGCGAGATGGCTTTGTGGGCTGGAATCTGATGGATGATCACCTGATTGAAATGGGAGTGAAGGAAAGAAGTATTGTCTATCCCATTTTCAAGTTTTTGCGCGAAGCGGAGAAGTGAGGACTCAGCTATCTATATAATCTGCGAGGTTTTCTTTGACCACAATCTCGATCGGAACCAGCGTCTCCTTTTGGTCTGATGCCCCGTTAACCAGCAGGTGGTCGTAGATTCTTCTCACAGCCAGCTGTCCCTGGTAATAGGGTTTTTGATGGATGAGGTAGGCTATGCGATCGCATCGCATGTAGTGAATGTTTCTTTCGTTCAGGTCAAAACCAATGACTTTGACAGATTCGTTCAGGTCCATTTGTTCCAGTATTTCAGCCACCATATAAGCCCTGGCATTGGTGACGAAAATGGCCTTTCTTCCTGTATTGCCTACAAATTGCTGTAAGGTATTGTAAAGAGTAGTGGTATCATCCAGCTGCCCGTTATGATCCGATACCTGTACTAAATTGTTGTGGTCCTGAAAGAAATCTCTGATGCCCCGGGCTCTTTCAAAGTTGTTTTGATGTACCTGACTGCCACGGGAAATATTCACGGTCAACAAGTGGCCTGGTTCGTCCCGGAAATAACTTTCCAGCAAACGTCCGCCTACCCGCCCTGCCCTGAAAGGTTCCTGGAAAATACGATGGCAATGATCACCCAGATCAGCAGCCGTATCCACCAGCACGGTCAGCCCTGATTTTTCCGCAACTGCATCCTTAAGTACCTGCAGGTCTTCTGTGAAAAAGGGTACACTGATCAGTGCTTTGTAACCGGCCTCGGCTACCGCCTGAGATTGTTTAAGGAAGGCCTCTCTGTCTAGCAATGGGAAAGGGTAAAAATCTGTTTCTATGCCCATTTGCTGTAGTTCATTGGCCACATCATGAATGCCATCGATATGGAGCTGCCAGTAATTTCTCACTGCTGAAGGTTGTGGCAAAAGACAGGCGATTTTCAGGGGCGCTCGTGAAGCCAGTCGACTGGCATAAACATTACGCTCATAGCCGGTCTCTTCAATCAGTCTTTTGACCTTTTCACGGGTAGATTTGGATACACCTTCCCGGTTGTTCACTACCCTGTCTACCGTACCGATAGAAACACCCGCCAGTCTGGCCAGATCCCTTATCCCGACTTTTTTACCCAATGAAATGCTATTTTGAAGATGGGAATATAGATGAACCGGATTCCATTATCAATGGATAAGTTAAAATAGTCCAAGAGTCGGAAGTGGGAGTGTTTGGTAGTTTACCAGGTTTACTTGATTTGTGAAATCGCGGAACGTGAGCGTATAAGTGACAACATTATGTCGTGTATTAGTTTAACTGTTGTCAGAAAGGCTACAGATAAAGAGCACTCCCGTTTACTTATGCTTTCTCTTTATTAGCCTGTTAATGCCTAAAACTATTGTTAGTGTTACTGTTAACAGAGTAAACATCCATTTGGATGTGGTTAGCATAGAATTGAGACGCACCTGATCAGCAGTCAATTCAGGATAATCACTTAACATTCTGAGTACTCCCAGATTCTCGGAATAATCAAACAGCATGATGATCAGGGGTAAAAAACGTAGCCACTTAACCTGCCTGTTTGAAAAAGGGTATGTAAGATTCGCTAACAGGGCCATAAATAGTAATCCGTACACGATAGGGTAGACCATGTCAACTACCCCTGAAACAAATCGGTTAATCTCTCTGCCTTCCGTTCCCATGTCGGTAAATAATTCAATCACTTCAGGTTGAGTGTAAGACAATCGAGTGTCCAGGAGAGTAACATCTTTCCGGGCTATCTCATTGATCTGCTTTTGATAGAGAGGAAACACGTAAGCGGAAAAGATGACAAAAAATGCCACCAAGAGGATCACTATTTTCACATCAACTTTCTTCATAATAATAGCAATTCTTAGGTCTGAAGACTGATTTTAATAATTATCCACTGCCTTTCCTATCAGCTTATTCGTCAAGAATGAGGCGCAATCAGGTGCTTTGACATACTTGTGACGTTTGCACAAATAATCTTGATTTTTCTGGAGACAAACCAGCCATTAAGCAATGGGGTTGAAGAGTAGAGGACTGATTTAAAAGCCAAATACCTCTGGCAACCAGGTAGAGATGCCCGGGATATAGGTCACTAAAAGCAGCACGACCAGCATGGCTACAAAGAGAGGCAGCAGGGGCCTGATCACTTCGTTGATTTTTAAACCTGCCACACTACTCCCCACAAAGAGTACGGTGCCGACAGGAGGGGTACATAGTCCGATACAGAGGTTGAGCACCATCATGATTCCGAAATGAATCTCACTCATACCCAGGTCAATCGCTACCGGCAAAAAGATGGGAGTGAAAATCAGTACGGCAGGCGTGATGTCCATAAAGGTGCCTACCGCCAGCAATACCAGATTAATCAACAGGAGCACTACCAGCTTGTTTTCGCTCAGAGAGAGGATGAGGTCGCTTACCTGTTGTGGAAGACTTTCATAAGACATTACCCAGGACATGGTGGAGGAGCAGGCGATCAGCAGCATAACAATGCCGGTAGTTTTGCCAGAGGACACCAGTATCTCGTAAAGGCCCTTTAGATCGATCTCTTTGTAAATAAAGAAAGACAGAATAAAGGCATAGAGCACAGCTACTGCGGAAGCCTCTGTAGCGGTAAAAATGCCGCTGACAATGCCTCCGATGATCAGTACCAGCAGTAAGAGACTCGGAAAGGCGTTGATAAAATGCTTAAACCCCTCACGAAAGCCCACGCGTGAGCCTGTAGGAAAGCCCCTGCGATAGGCATAGACGCCTGCCACGATCATCAGGGCTGCTCCCAGAAGGATGCCGGGTAAGTAACCTGCCAGAAAAAGAGCAGCAATAGAAGCTCCTCCGCTGGCCAGAGAATATACAATAAGGACATTACTCGGGGGAATGATCAACCCTGTGACGGAGGAGGATATATTTACAGCCGCCCCATAACTTTTTTCATAACCTTCCTTTTCCATTTGTTTTCCCATAAAACCACCGATAGCAGAAGCCGCGGCTACAGCTGATCCGGAAACGGCTCCGAAAAGCATACAGGAAATAATGTTGACAAAACCCAGCCCACCCGGCAGACTGCCTACCATAGCCTTGGCCAGATTGATCAGGCGGTTGGCAATGCCTCCCCGGTTCATCAATTCCCCGGCCAGAATAAAGAAGGGAATAGCTGTGAGAGTAAAGCTGTCGAGACCTGTGGCCATGCGTTGGGCCATGGTGGTCACGGCAATATCGGCCGGCATATTCAGTAATAGGGTAACAAGCGAGGCAATGGCAATGCTGAAGGCAATGGGTACCCTCAGGCTGAGCAATATCAGAAAAACGAGAATCAGTATGAGGGCCGATGAAATCATGATACTGCGTCAGTTTGCGGTGCGAAAATGTCAATCAGACTGTAAAGAAGGATAAACAGTCCGCTGAGGGGTAAGACGGCATATACAAGCCCAAGAGGTAAGTTGAGCGAAGCGGAGGTTTGCTCGAGCGTGAGTGTCACGTACATCAGCCTGCCGCCTCCGAAAATCATGACTCCGAGTGCAAAAAGGAGTACCATTGCCTGTATGAAATGATCTGTAAGACGCTGGAACCGCACATTTTTAAACTTACTGGTCAGTATATCAATGGCCAGATGCATTTTGCGACCAGCTACCAGGGCTGCTCCCAGAAACCCCACCCATATCAGAAGATATCCTGCCAGCTCATCGGTAAAAGAACTCGGGTTTTTAAACAGATACCGGGTAATGACCTGCCACAATACATCGATCACCAGCAGTACCATCAACCCTGCGATAAGCCCTTCCAGTGTTTTGTCCAGTATGACCCTCAATCGCTTCATTTCACTTGTTCTATTTGGGTAATAAGGTCAGTAATGACCGGGTCGGCCCGGAAGGTTCCGATGAGGTTTTCCAGCTTATTAAAGAAGGCCGGTTTCTCGGGATAAACCACCGTTACCCCTGCCTCTTTTACTGCCGCAAGGGCCTCTTGTTCGGAATCATGCCAGAGTTGGCGCTGAAGTGTAACAGATTCCCGGACAGCCTGTTTGAGCCATTCCTTTTCCTGCTCGTTGAGGCGGTCAAAAGTATGGGTACTCATAAGCAGAATATCCGGGATGGTCGTATGCTCATCGATAGCGTAGTATTTACAAATCTCGTAGTGCTTGGTAAGGAAAAAGGAGGGAGGGTTGTTTTCAGCTCCATCCACCACCCCGGCTTGCAGGGCCGTGTAGAGTTCTCCGAAAGGAATAGGAGTGGCCGAACCGCCAAGGGCTCTTACCATGGCCATAGCCGAGGGACTTCGCTGGGTCCTGATCTTCAGACCTTCGAGGTCCGCTGGTTGCATCACAGGTTTGTCTTTAGTATAAAAACTCCTGCTGCCGGAGTCATAAAAACCAAGCCCCTGAAGCCAGTTGTCCCGGCCGCTGTTAAGCAATTGTTGACCGATTGCTCCGTCAAGCACGCGAAAGGTATGCTCACGACTTCGGAACAGATAAGGAACGGAGAGCACTTTATACTGTGGTGCAAAATTCTCCATGACAGAGCCCGAAACTTTGGTAATGTCAATGCTTCCGATTTGCACCAGCTCCAATAGCTCCCGCTCACTTCCCAGTTGTCGGTTTGGGTAGATTTTGACATTCAGGCGCCCTTGTGAAAGCTCTGATAATCTTTCACCCAGGGCTACCATGGCCAGATGTACAGAATGTTGCTCATCAAGTCCATGAGCAAGTCTCAGCGTCTTTTCCTGTCTTTTTTGAGAGCAGCCATGAAAAAGCATCATGCTGAATACCAAAGCAGGCAGTATGGTTTTCAGGCCTCTCATGAACTTCTTAGCTCCTTGATAGTCTTCAGAACGGATTTAACAGACTCGCGAATCTGATCGTAGTCCTGTTGAGCAACCAGGGCCTTATTGATCAGCTGGCTACCCATTCCTACCGCTACGGCACCTGCATTAAACCAGCCTGAGAGATTGTCTTTATCTGCTGTGACACCACCGGTAGGCATCAGCGAAAACCAGGGACACGGGGCTAACACGGCTTTTATAAATTCCGGACCTAAGACATTACCGGGAAATACTTTCACAATATCAGCTCCCAGCTCTGTAGCCCTGGCGACTTCAGTCAAGGTAGCACAGCCGGGTATCCAAAGCACCTGCTCTTTCGCACATGCTTCTGCTACTGCTTCGTTCAGAAGCGGAGACACAATCATCTCAGCTCCGCTTTTCATGTATTGGGCAGCCTTATCCGCATCAACCACCGAACCAGCCCCCAACAGCAGACCTGGAGCATGATTTGACGCATATTCAGAGAGCCTGGCAAAAAGATCAGGACTAAAATCTCCCCGATTGGTGAATTCAAAAACCCTGATACCCGCTTCATAACAAGCCATCATCACACCTTTGCAGGTATCGAACTCATTATGAGAGAATATAGGGACCAGTCCCTGACTTCTGATGGTGTCACTTAATTTTGTGCTTTCCATGCCCTTTACCGGTTTATAATGCCCTTGGTTTCTGCTTTGATCATGGCTTTTACATCATCCTCTGAGCAGAGATTAAAATCCCCGGTGACAGAGTGTTTGATCACGCTGGCTCCGGTGGCATATTCTATAACTTGCTGTACTGATTCTTCATGGAGAATACCATGAATGAGTCCGGCCATAAAGGCATCGCCCCCACCGACACGGTCGATAATGGGATATACCTCATAGGTTTGTGACTGTGCACTATTGCCTGTTTGCTTATCATAATATAGTCCTCCCAGGTTGTGGTGAGAAGCATTTCTGACTTCTCTGTGAAGCATGGCAAAGCGGCCTGTTTGATTTTTTGTCGCTAGTTTTTCAAAGAAACTCAGGCATTCCCTGGGATAAATGAACCCCTCAAAAAGTCCGATCCCCTCAGGTTGAAATACTTTGATCAAAGTATTGGGGTCGCTGACAACCAGGGCAGAGTTCTCGACCATGCTACCCAGTACATCCCAGCCTGACACCCCGAATTGCCACAGGTTTTTACGGTGATGAAGGTCTACTGAAATGGGGATTTTCCGTTTTCTGGCCTCCTCAATGGCTCTTTGGGTCAGGGCCAGGCAATTTGCAGAGAGGGAGGGTGTGATAGCCGACCAGTGGAACCAGTGGGTATCTTCAAAAAAGGCCGCCCAATTTACCTCTTCAGGGCTAAGTTCAGTCACAGCGCTGTGGGCTCTGTCGTACAGGATATGCCCGTTTCGGTAGGCAGAGCCTTTTTCTTCAAAATACAAAGCCAGGCGTTCACCTCCTCGTAAAATGGCTCCGGTATCTATCTCAAAAGTATGTAACAACTGCATTACCTTGTCACCCAGGTCGTTTTCGGGCAATCTGGTCAGGAAGGTGGCCGCATGACCCCATTGAGAGAGGGAAAGCATCACATTCGCCTCTGAGCCACCAATATGTGCCTTAAAGGAATCTGTTTGCGAAATGTGCTCACCGGCAGGGGCCGAAAGTCGCATCAATATCTCGCCCAGCGAAGCTACTCTGTATTTCCGTTTCGTTTCGGTCATCCTTCAATTTACATATGTCTTTCGATTCCCATTTCAAGTCCTCTTAGTTCTGCAAGTCCTCTTAACCTGCCAATGGCTGAGTACCCGGGGTTGGTGGCTTTGTTCAGGTCATCGAGCATCTGATGTCCGTGATCAGGACGCATAGGCAGGTGGTCTTTATCCAGTTCGGCAAAAGCACGAATGATTTCATACATATCGCTGCTTCCTTCCAGGTGATTGGCTTCATGAAAACTTCCGTCTGCTTCTCTTTGTACATTTCTTAAGTGCACAAAGTGGATGCGGTCTCCCAGTCGCCTGATGATGCCGGGCAGATCATTATCTGCTCTCACGCCTAATGACCCTGAGCAGAAAGTGAGCCCGTTACCGGGACTGTTGACAGCTCTGAACAGGTACGCGATGTCTTCTTCTGTGCTCACAACACGGGGTAGCCCGAACATTGGAAATGGAGGGTCATCAGGATGAATGGCCAGTAAGACACCCTTTTCCTCAGCCAGAGGTACTATCTCTTTCAGAAAGGAGATAAGATTATGCCTTAGTGTCTCATGGTTAATGTTCTCGTAGGTTGATAGGATTTCTCTGAAGTCTTCCAGGCGATAACCTTCTTCTGCACCGGGCAGACCGGCAATAATATTGTCCTGAAGGTTTTGTATTTCCTCCGGCTCAAGTGCATCAAAGTACTTTTGGGCCTGTTGTATTGCCTGCTGAGAGTAGAGCTTTTCTGCCCGGGGTCTCTCCAGGATAAAGAGCTCAAAGGCCGTAAGTGCTGTCTGATCAAAACGGAGTGCGAGACTGCCGTCTTCGACCTGATAGCTTAGGTCGGTTCGGGTCCAGTCCAGTACCGGCATAAAGTTATAACATACTGTGTGTATGCCGGCTTCTGCCAGATTCTGAAGTGTAAGCTGATAGTTTCGAATGTAGCGCTGATAGTCTCCTGTCCTCCTTTTGATATCTTCATGAACCGGCACACTTTCGACCACTACCCAGACCAAGCCCGCTTCTTCGATCATGGCTTTGCGTTCAGCAATATCGTTGGGAATCCAGACTTCTCCGTTGGGGATATGGTGTAGGGCGGTGACAATGCCGGTAGCTCCGGCCTGTCGAATATCTGCCAGGCTCACCGGGTCATCAGGACCATACCATCTCCAGCTTTGTAAAAAACTCATATCTCAGGTTTACACTCCACTATAGGCATTAAAGCCTCCATCCACAGGCAGCACAACTCCCGTGATAAAGGCGGATGAAGGAGATAGCAGAAAGTTCACGGCTTCCACCAGGTCCTCAGGCTTACCAAAGCGGCCCATAGGGGTATTGTTTATGATCTTCTGTCCACGGGGGGTCAGTGATCCACTGGAATGATCTGTCAGTAAAAATCTGTTTTGATCGGTGAGTAAAAAGCCGGGGGCAATTGCATTGACCCTGACTCCTGTCCGTGCAAAATGCACCGCCAGCCACTCCGTGAAATTATTGATGGCGGCTTTGGCAGCCGAGTAAGCCGGAATGCGGGTAAGAGGACGAAAGGCATTCATGGAAGATACATTCAGCACAACCCCCGCCTTTTGCTCTATCAGATGCTGGCCAAAGACAAGAGAAGGAAGGAGAGTTCCTTTAAAATTCAGGTCAAATACCTCGTCAAAGCCCTCTACATCCAGATCGAAGAAGGTGTCGGTGAGATCGGTCATATCGGAGTCAATGAATTCCTTTGGCGCAGTTGCCCTGGGCGAATTGCCTCCTGCCGCATTGATCAGGAACTGGTAGGAACCAAACCTGTCGAGAATTTCCTTCCTCGCCTCTTCCAACCCCTTTCGGTCTAATACATCACATGAAATGGGAAGCGCTTTACCCCCCTGGTTTTCGATCTCTTCGCAAAGGGTTTTTGCTCTTTGCTGGTTTCTTCCCAAAACTACCATCTGTACTCCATTGAGGGCTAAAGACCGGGCAATTTCGGAGCCGATAACACCGGTGCCCCCGGTAAGGATGCAGGTTTTTCCTGAAAGATCAGATAACATAGATCAAGTATTAAACTTCGGGTTTCCAGCCGTTTTCATATTCCCTGCTCCAGAAGCCCATGGCTTTCTTGCTGTAGGGGCGACCATTGGTATTGTCTGTTTCCAGAACACCTCCACACTCCTGGGCCATATTACCCAGGTGGCACATCAGGGTACTCTTATGAGCTTCCACAGCCGGAGAGTTGAGCGGTTTTCCCTCTCTGACGGCATCCAGGAAATTCTTCATATGGTAACCGTCAAGCCCGCCAATGCCTACCACATCGGTAGAGGCTGATTTTTCTTTTTCTGTACCGCTTTTAATCACTTTGCCATCTTTATCAAAGATCTGGTAACCATCGCGGTCTACCATGGCTGATCCTTCAGTACCAAAGATGTTGGTGCCTCTGCCGCGGTTATAGTGTTGTGGGTGAGTCCGGCAGCTGCGACCTTCCCAGGCAATCAGCGTATCATCACCATAATAGTAGCTGGCGGTCTGGGTATCGTAAAACTCCCAGTCATCATCGAAGCTGAAACGGCCTCCGGTAGAAGTGACTTTGTCAGGGTAATCTACTCCCATCATCCATCGGGCAATGTCGAGTTCGTGAAGACCATTATTGTTGACCTCACCGGTACCCCAGTGCCAGAACCAATGCCAGTTATAGTGTACATAATTGTCTTTATAGGCTGTTCTCGGAGCAGGACCCTGCCAGAGTTCCCAGTCAAGCCAGTCAGGTATACTAGCTTCTTTTCCTGTTCCGATGGATTGCCGGTTATTGGAGTACCAGGCTTTGGCATAGTAGGGGCGGCCTATGGTACCTTTGTCAATTTCCTTTTTCAGTTCCTGCGATGTAGGGGCAGAACGCTGCTGATTGCCAATCTGTAGGGTCATGCCGGTTTTAGCCTGTACCTGTATCAGCCATTCACCTTCTTGTGGGTTATGTGAAAAGGGTTTTTCCAGGTATACGTGTTTGCCGGCATTCATTGCCATAATAGCCATGGGAGCATGCCAGTGATCTGGTGTGGCGATGGAGAGTCCGTCTATGTCTTTATTGTCGAGAAGCTTTCTGACATCAGCATAAGTTTTCACATCACTTTTCAGCCCGAACCGTTTAATGGTCCTGGCAAAAGTTCGATTGTCTACATCACAGAGGGCCACTATTTCCATGTCTCCGGGATACTTGCCTGCTTCGGCAATGTGGGCACCACCACGGCTGTTGATGCCAGCGGTAGCCATGTTTAGCCGGTCATTGGCCCCCACAATACGGTTATAACTGAAGGCAGGCATACTCATTGCGAGTCCTGCTGTACCCAGAGCTGTCTTTTTAAGAAAGCTCCTGCGGCTGTCTTTTTGTGTCTTATCCATAGTTTAAAACTCTCTGATCTTTATGCTTCTGTAATGAACGGTATTGCCATGGTCCTGGAGGAGGATGTGTCCCTCAGGCCATTGACCGAAATTCTCCCAGTCTTTGTACTTACTGTAAGCCACCAGGGCTCTGAAAACCTGAGAAAACCTGTCATATTCCACCACCTTTTCGTTATTGAGCCAATGCTCCACCTTTCCGTTTTTTGATACGATACGTGCGTGGTTCCAGGCACCCACCCCTTTGAACTGCTTGCCCCTGCCGGGAACAGACAGGTTGTCTGCTGTGATAAGATCATATAAGGAACCTACCGTACGGTTGCCATTCACACCCATTTTAGCATCAGGGTGATTTCGGTCATCCAGGATCTGAAACTCACAACCAATTGCCGAACCACTGCCCTTATTCAGTGCAGGGTCTACAAAATACTTGATACCGCTGTTGGCACCTTTGGTGATTTTAAACTCCAGCTCCAGCTCGAAGTCAGAAAACTGATCAATGGTCACAATATCACCGGGCCCTGTAGACTCACCACCGTCTGTAGCAAGTACAGTCAATGTGCCATCTTTCATTTGCCATCCTTCTTGTGGAAAGCCGTCCAGCTTGGCTCCTCGCCAGCCCTCAGAGGTTTTGCCATCCCAGAGTAGTCTCCAGCCTTTGCGTTGCTCCTGCTCTGACAGCCTGTTGATGAGGTAGCTGAGTTCGGGTACTTCGGGGTCGGCAGTTAGTCGATAAGCTTCCGGATTATCTGTCAATATCCTGATATCGCGCCATTTAATCTCCTTGTCGGCATCACCATTACCCACACTGTGAACCTGAAGCCCTATGAATCCGCTGGCGGTCAGGTCGTCCGTTAGGTTGGCACATTGAATGCCATTGATCCAGGTCCGGATATTGTCGCCAATAGCCTCGACTCGTATTTTGTTCCAGACTCCGTTTCTAAAAGCTTTTCGCCCTTTTTCATTACGTGATAGGGGGTAGATCCAGGCCCTGCGTGCTTCATCATAAATACCTCCTGAAAATGCTCTTGGACTGGGGTCAAGCTCTACCTGGTAACCATGAACCCGGCCATTGGAGTAGCTTTTGAGGCTGTTGCTTCTGATCTGAACACCACTGTTTATATCCGGATGCAGCCATACCTCAAACTCCAGTATAAAGTTGCCATAGTGCTTTTGGGTGGTAAGAAAGGTGTTGGGTGTGTTTTCGCGGGTGGTGCCGATAATGACTCCGTTTTCAACGCGATATTCGGCTTTGCCACCCAGCTTTTCCCAGCCTTTCAGATCGGGGGTGATCAGTGATTGCCAGTTCTGACCACTCGAGGAGTGAGCAAACAGGAAGGTAATACCAAGTGTAAATAGCAAATGTCTGAAATGACTCATAGATGCCTGGTTTTATAGAATTCTGATGGTTCTGTTCAAGTATTTGGCTTGTAACGTTGCTTTCTTCAGTTGAAAAAAGTAGGTTTCGTTAACGTACACGGAAATATAGAGAATTGAATCGAAAATTGATAATGATCGCCTTGAGAGTTTCTGTTTTTCGAAGGTTATCCGTGTTTTGAGCCAAAGGTTTGTTTCAATGAAGTCATTCTTACACGATAGTTTCTTTCTGGACTGCGCTACCGCAGAACGCTTATATTTTGAGTACGCTGAGCCAAGCCCCATCATTGACTATCACAATCATTTGTCGCCTGAGCTGATTGACAAGGACCATCATTTCTCAGACCTGGCGGAGGCCTGGCTTGATGGTGATCACTATAAGTGGAGGGCCATGCGTGCGAATGGAGTAGATGAATCTTACATTACCGGTGACCGCTCTTCCGGAGATAAGTTTCAAAAATGGGCCGAAACAGTACCCTATACCCTCAGGAATCCACTCTATATCTGGACACACCTGGAACTCAGACGTTATTTCGGGATAAACTCACTGCTCGATGGAAAAAGTGCAATTGGCATATTTCAGGAGACACGCGAAAGGTTACAGGAACCTCAGTTTTCAACCCGAGGCCTGCTTGAGCAGATGAATGTTAAAGTACTCTGTACTACAGATGATCCCCTTGATAGTCTGGAACATCACCGGTCTATTCAACAGAGTGGAGCATCGTTGCAAGTGTATCCTACCTTTCGGCCTGACCGCTTTCTTCATCCTGATACTGATACCAGTTATGGTTCACTTGTGGAAAAGCTCTCTGCCGTCACTTCAATTGATATCAACTCATATCAAACCTTCAGGGAAGCCCTGATTTCCCGGATGAGGCACTTCAGCAGCATGGGCTGTCGACTGGCGGATCATGGGATTACCCGGTTCAGGTTTAGTGACTTTACCTATGGCCAGGCAGAAAAGGTATTTGGTAAGGTGCTATCTCGCCAGGCTGTTTCAGCCGATGAGGGTGATTTGTTTCGTTCTGCCTTGCTATTCGATTTGGGGCAGGCATATCATGCGGAAGGCTGGGTACAACAGTTTCACCTGGGGGCCACGCGTAATAACAATCAGCGCTTGTACGACCTGTTAGGGCCTGATATCGGTTGTGATTCCATGGGAGACTATGCGCCTGGTACTTCGCTTGCTTCCTTCCTTTCTGCATTGGACAAGCACAGCAGCCTGCCGAAAACGATACTATATAACCTCAACCCCAGAGACAACGCACTTTTTGCCACCATGGCGGGTAACTTTAATGACGGGCTTACTCCCGGAAAGATGCAGTATGGTGCCTCCTGGTGGTTTCTCGATCAGAAAGAGGGTATAGAACAACAACTGCAGGATTTGTCAAACTTCGGCCTGCTTTCACGCTTTATCGGTATGCTTACCGATTCACGCAGTTTCCTTTCCTTTCCACGGCATGAGTATTTCAGAAGAATCCTCTGCAATATGATTGGCCGCGATGTGGAGGCGGGCCTGCTTCCCAATGATCTTGCATGGCTGGGGAGCCTGGTGCAGGATATTTGCTACAACAATGTAAAGCAGTATATGGGCTTCCATGTCAGTGAAGAATAGCGGGATACTTTTACAAGTTTACTGTTCTGTTTCAAGAATAATACATTCGATTTAAGTAATTGATATCCAGTGGTTTATTTCGGGATTGACTCTGGTTTTGAAGTCTTTCGATTTATCAAATAATAGTATTACTATCTTTTTGAAACTTATTGCTATTATTTCTCGTATTGTAGATGAAGGTTTTAAGTAAAAAGCAGGAGTTATGGTAGCATCGACATCAGCAGGATTATTTGGGAATTTAGGAGCGAACCAGGGCAAGCTTAACACCAGAAGAGGTAAGTCATTTCTCTGGGGGGACGCGGTTCGCAGAATGAAAGGAAAAGCTCTGGAAATCAAAGGAGACTACACTTCGGGTAGCAGGTTGAAAGAATTAAGGGCACGATTAAAAACCGAGGCAGTTGAGGAGCGGCAAAAAAGAGCCTTAATCCTCATCAATTCAATATTGATTGTGGCATTGACATTGGTGTTAATCGCCTGATTAGAAAGTAGAGTTAAAGGTTAATTAAAAAAGGTACCATAGGGTACCTTTTTTTGTTGAGTAGTTTATTTCTTCGGAATCACTCATCGCGCAAAGAACTGACGGGATTCATTTCTGAGGCACGAAGCGTTCTGGAGAATATGGTTATAAAGGCCACAATTAGTACCAGGGCGGCTGGCCCGGCAAAAAGCCAGAAGGTAATACTAATGCGGTAGGCGTAGGTATTGAGCCAGTTATTGACAATCAGGTAGGTAACAGGAAGGGCCACTAAGGCAGCAATGCTGATAAGCCTGAGAAAATCTGTGGATAGCAATGCGATCATCTGAGCAACACTGGCTCCGAGTACTTTACGGATACCGATCTCTTTTCTGCGCTTTGCTACGGTAAAGGAGGCCAGTCCAAATAGTCCCAGACAGGTGATGAGTAAAGCAAAAAGGCTCAACACACTAAATACGGTCTGAAATTGCTGATCTGACCTGAAATGGCTGTCAAACTTTTGATCCAGGAAAAAATAGTCGAAGGGGCTGTCGAAATTTGCTTTGTAAAGCTCCCTGACCTCTGAAAGCTGCTCTTTGATATTACCGGGAGCCGTTCTGATACTTACATAATCACCGAAGCCTGATGACTGCATTAAGATCATGGCAATATGGCCCGATTTCACACCAGTCTGATGAAAGTTTTTCACCACACCTGTGATGCTGCGTTCTTTACCCCAAAGATGAATCTTTTTGTTAAGCGCATCTTTTGCATCCCGAATACCCCAGAGCCTTATGGCCTCTTCATTGACAATCACGCGGTCTTCATGCACTGTTTCCTGATAGTTCTCTCCGGCTGCCAGCTCTATTTTCATGCCGGGGATAAACTGATGATCGATATGATATATGAAGAAGTTGAAGTTATGTTCTTCAGTGGCTCCTATGAGATTGATACCCGTGGTGCTGCCCATGGTGCTTGTCGGCAGGCCAGGAATACAGGTAGAAAGAGAAACAGATGAGAAAGCACTTGTATTGAGTAACTGATCTGTAAAGGGCTTAAAGTTCTTCATTTCCTCCGCAGTTACCGGAGCAGGCACTACAATCATACGTTCAGCATCAAGGCCCAGGTCTTTTTCCTGCATAAACTGAAGCTGCTCTGTAGAGGTAAGTGTCTGGATCAGCAGAAAAATGGCAATGGCAAACTGAAACACTACCAGGCTTTTGCGCAGCATGATACCCCCTGATGAATGAGTAAACTTTCCCTTCAATACGGCCACGGGTTTGAAGGAGGACAAAATAAAGGCTGGGAAGCTGCCCGCGAAAAGGGTGCTGAATAGGATTAAGGCTCCCCAGACCATCCAGAATAAGGGGTTGTCAAATACCGTAAAATCAGCGGGCAGGCCGGCTATCTGCCTGAAGTCATTGAGCAATACATAAATAAGGACGACACAGAGCAGGCCAGACACCAGGTTAACGAAGAAAGACTCAATGAAGAAACGCACCTTCAGTTGTACTTTGGAAGAGCCCACAACCTTTCGTATGCCTACTTCTTTCGCCCGGTCAAGGGATTTGGCAGTGGCCAGGTTGATATAGTTTACAATGGCAATAATGATGACCAACAGCGCCACGTAAAATAGAAATAACACCACGGTAGCGTTGCCATTGGCCTCTGCTTCATAAGATTTATGAGAGTAGAGGTGAATGTCCTCTATGCGCTGACCTATGATCCTTTCATTTTTTATTTTCTCTTCTTTGGTCAGCTTTTGTGTAAGTCTTTCCAGAGAACTTTCGAACTGTTTGTATTGTGAACCATTATTCAGCAGCACATAGGTAAAGGTATCGTTGCTGTCCCACTGACTTTCCCTCTTTTTAACCGTGGGCTCCATAGTGGCATAGGAGGTGAGCATGTCAAATTTAAAGTGCGTGTTGGCAGGGCTGTCATGAATGACTCCCACCACTTTGAGTGTGTTCCGTATGGCAGAATCCCACATAGTTTGGCCGATTACATCAAGCGTTCCAAAAAACCGCAACGCAGTCGATTCTGTCAAAACAGCTTCCAGCGGACCACTCAAAGCGGTACTCTGGTCTCCATTAATCAGTGGATAGTCAAAGATTTTAAGGAAGCTTGGGTCTACAGCATATACTTTGGAAGCCCGGAAACGCTTTTCATCTATTTTAATCACAGATTCCCACATCCGATAGGCCCGGGCATAATCTGCTACTTCAGGAAACTCCTCCTTCATTATGGGTCCGAGCAGGTGATAGCTCTCACAGTCCTGATCAATCAGTGTCTGGCCGTCCAGGTAGTCTATGGTAATACGGGCTACCCGCTTTGCATTTGAGTTGTGAGTTTCGTAGCTGAACTCAAAGTGTACATAGGCAAGAATGAGCAGGGCTACTGAGAGTCCTGCTGTGAGTCCCACCACATTGATCCCTGTGTAGAGCTTTTCTTTTCTGATAATCCTGAAAATGGTTTTGAAGTCGTTTTTGAACATACCAAAGTGATTTAAGCGTGCCGGTCCGCTGACTTTTCGGATCAGAGCAGGTCGGATAAGTTTAATGATCTCCCAGATGAGGAGGCGCCTGGCCTTAGCAGGGTAATATCTTTCCATGTCATCCTGAAAGCGTTCTTCCAGATCTCCTCCTATTTCTTCTGCATACTCCGGACGGAGAAAGTAATGGAGTAGCCTGAAAGGCCATCTGGGTGGGCTTATGTTGCGATGCTTACTCATGTAGTACCCATTTCCAGGTCAGGCATGGCATTCCACATACGCACCCGCAGGTCTTTCATATCACGAAGTACCCGATGTGCATAGGGTGTGGCCGTATATATGCGTTTGCGCTTGCCTCCTCTTTTTTGAGTTACTTCTCCCCATTCAGAAGTAAGAAAACCTTTCTCTTCCATACGCTTCAAAGCTGTTTGAATGGCTCCCATACTCAGTCGTTCATTGAGGCAATTCTCCAGATAACGCTCGATTTCGTTACCATAGGCCTCTTCTTTCAATATCACTACGGTCATTAAAATGAGCTCCTGAAATTCGCCAAGCCGGTTCTTCTTCATGATGGCAAAGTATTTTATACTAATTGAAGTAAATATAGGGAAACGAATGATATTATACTAATTGAAGTTTTTATAATGAGATGGGAGCAGGACGCATTGAGACAGTCGGGTCAGGGAAACTGCCAATAAGCTTCTCATATGATCCTCAGAGGGCTTATTTTAGTGTTCTATGGAGGAAGATGTCCGTTTATCGAGCATGTTAAAACAGTTGGATTCGACCATTGCAGACTTTGTTCAGTTCTTTCAGGGCGACCTGGACTACTCATCGATGGTCAATGCCCAATGGACAGCGAGGGATGTGCTGGGCCATATTGTGTTCTGGCATGAAAGCTTTGCCAGGGTGTTAGCTGCTCTGGTAAGAGAAGAAAAACCGGTGCTTTTGAAAGGACGAATTCCTGAAATCAATCAGCAGGGCTACGATGCGACCCATGAGAATAGTATTGATCAGCTCGTAGAGCGACTCAATCTGGCACAGGCTACTGTTGTACAACACATTTCCGATCCCAGGATTAAGCAGATACCATATCGGAAGGGAAGCAGAACTTATACGCCTATCGAACATTTACAGATAGTCAGGGATCATATAAGGAGTCACATGAAAAAGCTTCGCAAGCATTATCGTTGAGCCTGTTTTTAAGTCTCCAGGTTGTTTTTGTTCCTGCAACCGAGACTTTTTTAGCTGATAGCTTAACAAAAAGTCCTGAATCTCACCCTGCTTCTGTTAAAACCTCCTGAATCACACTTTCGGACGATCGCCCCGGATCTGAAGTCCACCTTTGCTTTCATCAAACAAAAACAATGAAATGAAAGATTCAGAAAACAAACAGGTGGTGGCCGGCTATTTCAGAGCTTTTGGCCAGGGTGATATGGAAGCTGTCAGGGCCCATTTTCATCCGGAATGTAAGATAGTCAGTGTTAGAGATACTAAAAGGGAAGCAGAACAACTCCATGGGACTTATTCAGGCCTCGCAGAAGCCGGGGATTTTCTCAACAACATAGCGCGTCTTTTCGAAACAGAAGCTTTTGATGTGAAATCCCTGATGGAAGCAGAAGAGAATGTGGTATATGCTCATGGCAGCTTCGCACACAAGGTAAAAGCTACAGGAAACATGTTCTACAGTGACTGGGTACAGCGCTGTGTCATCAGCGATGGCAAGATCAGGGAATACAGGTTTTACGAAGACTCGGCCGCTTATGAAATCGCAGCCGGTTAAATCTCAAAATCGCAGACCCATGCATACTTTGATACTGGTATCACTCGCAGTTTTGACGGGCTTTATGGTAGTGCTTCAGGGAGGGCTCAACTCAAAGCTCGGAACGCTTCTGCAGAGCCCGCTTCTGGCGGCCCTGTCGACACTCTTCTTTGGTGCGGTATTCACCTTTATTGCCGTGGTGGTAACTGCCAGAGGGCTGCCCTCGCTTCCCGCTTTGAGAGCCATTCCTGTCTACCTCTGGTTTACCGGAGCCTTTTTCAGTTTTCTGGCAGTCACTCTCTTTTACTACCTGATCCCTAAACTGGGTATCGGTACGGCAGTGGCCTTCGGGCTTTGTGGCCAGGTGATCTTCTCTACACTGGCGGCCCATTTTGGATGGTTCGGCCTTATGACAGAGCCCATTGACCTGAAAAAAATTGTTGGATTGGGCGCCCTGGTTGTGGGTATTCTATTGATCAAGCTTTGAAAGAAACCGGTGTGCCAACAGGGTTTTCCGGTCCGAGAGTTCGCAAAACAGAAACTTACAAAAGCTCCCAGAGGTATTCTTTATGCTAAAATTGCCCCTTGCCTTTACAGTACAATGGTATCGGTTATCCGATCACAGCTAAGCACTAAATTTACCCACATGAAACTCAGTCCGAAATTGCGGTGGCAGATTGGCCGGATTATTCCCTTTGGAGTAATCTGGCTGATCTGTTCCTGGGTTTTTTTGCTTACAGAGTTTGCTATATCAGGTTTTCAAAGTGTTACACCGGATGGTGTCATAGCACTGAGCCCGGGCATAGTCCTTTTTGCCAGTGTGGCTACGATCTTTGTGGGCTTGTTTGTGGGGGTACTGGAGGTAAGCCTTTTAAAAAAGCTCTTCAGCCGATACAGCCTGGGTAAAAAGATCGTGCTGAAATTCGCCTTTTACCTCTGCTTTCTGTTTTTGATGAATGTGATCTTTTATCCCCTGGCCGGAAGCATTGACCAGCAAATAAGCCCCTTTGATATCAGAATCTGGAAGAAATTCGTACAGTTTGTGACCAGCATCAACTTTCTGAGTACCATGGTGCAAATCTCCTTTTCTCTATTAGTCAGCCTTATCTATGCTGCGATCAGCGATAATCTCGGGCATAATGTATTGCTCAACTTCTTTACCGGCAGGTACCATAAACCAGTAAAAGAAGAGCGCATTTTCATGTTCCTGGATATGCGTTCGTCCACTGCCATTGCAGAAGAGCTGGGGCATACACAATATTTCGAGCTTCTGAAGGAATACTATGACGCAATGTCTGACCCTGTCATCAACCATCGTGGTGAGGTTTATCAATACATTGGTGATGAAGTAGTGGTATCATGGTCTTTGGAAAAAGGAATTGCCAATGCTAATTGTCTGCGCTGCTTTTTTGCAATTCAGAAGAGCTTTGAAAAGAGATCTGATCGGTTCGTAAAGCGATTCCATCGGGTACCTGCGTTCAAAGCAGGTCTGCATCTGGGAGAAGTGACTACCGGAGAGGTAGGTGCACTGAAAAAAGAAATTGTTTTTACAGGAGATGTATTGAATGCCACCTCCCGTATCCAGTCACTTTGCAATCAATTCGAGACAGACCTGCTTATCAGCGCTGATCTATATCAGAGAATTGGGTATGTACCTGGTTTAAGTTTTGAAACCCTGGGTGAAACCTCCCTGAAAGGCAAGTCAACCAAAATCGACCTCTATAAAGTCACTGAAAAGAAAGCCTGAATAAAAAGTCCGGAATTTCCTTTCAGGACGATTGAGAGCTTGTGCTTTGTCAACTTTGAATCATCAAAAACGGCCCAAAGGCCTTTTATAAACTCAAAGACAAAGTAAAATGAAAACAACAATGAAAATCAGCCTGGTGCTTTTGCTCTTCATCAGTGCCTGTGCACCCAAAATCAACTTTATCGGCAACCAGTTTGCCCCTACCCAAAATGTAGACCTCTATTTCGATCATAAAGACATTGAAAAGGAATACAAAGTGATGGGCTTTATGCAGAATGAAGGAAGGGAGTTTGCCAATGATCCTGAGAAAATCAAAGAAGCGCTGATAGCAGAAGCTAAAAGAAGAGGAGCTGATGCGATCTTATTCGGAGATGGTTATCAGGAATTGGTCAATAGCTCAGATGCCATCGGCTTCGGGAGCCAAAGCGGAGGAGGAAACCTCTTTGGCACAGGTTCCAGCTGGAACAATCATGTGAAGGTGTTCAAAGTCAAACTGATCAAGTACCAATGAGCTACCCTTCCCTTATCAAAAGCGCAACAGGTTGCCATTGTCCGAAGTGCAGACGGGGCAACTTGTTTCAGGCTCCTGCTTACCGGCTAAGGAGCTTTTCCAAAATGAATGAGCGATGCACGATCTGCGGGCAGACCTTTATGCCGGAACCGTCTTTCTACATGGGGGCTATGTTTGTGAGTTATGCTTTGCAGATGGGGCTGTTTCTGTTCTCTTATTTTGGTGTACGCAGTGTTTATGCTCAGGCCAGTCTGGAACTGTACATGGCTGTTATGATTGGCCTGGTTTTGCTTACTTTGCCCTGGGTGTACCGGCTGAGCCGTAGCATCTGGATTCATTTTATGGTAAAATACCAGCACCACCTCACTCCGGTTGATCATGAAAGCAGCAGTTTATAAGCGTTACGGAGCCCCGGAAGTCATTGAACTTGTGGAAAAGGAAAAACCATCGCCCGGAGACCGGGAGTTACTGATCAAAGTAACTGCGTCTTCTGTGGCGGCCGGGGATGTACGGGTGAGGGCCTCGGATTTTCCTCCCTTCTTCTGGCTCCCGGCCAGGCTTATATTCGGTCTCTTTCGGCCGAAAAAGCAGATCCTCGGCCATGAGTTTTCGGGTATTGTAGAAGAGGTCGGGGCCGGAGTAACCCGTTTTAAAGCCGGTGATGTGGTATTTGGTACTACCACCTTACTCAGGCAGGGTGCCTATGCAGAGTATGTCTGCGTACCTCAAACATCAAAACATTGTGTATTGGCTGCGGCTCCGCAAGGCCTGGATTTAAAGCAGGCGGCTGCCATACCCATCGGAGCCATGACAGCTCTCTTCTTACTGGAAAAAGCAGGCCTCACAAGAGGACAAAAAATATTGATCTATGGGGCTTCAGGAAGTGTAGGTACTTATGCTGTTCAGATGGCCCGACACTTTGGG
>DIYF01000119.1 GCA_002427745.1 Roseivirga sp. UBA6061
GGAAGTACCAGCTCATGTGAGTTCATCGCTGACTCCTCAGCAGGGGTATTGTAATGACCGGTAAAAGTAACGACCGTCATAACCGGCAGAGCCAGCAGACCTGCCAGTACCACATAATAGCGAACGCGGGAAGATCTGTTGCGCAAAAGCCATAACAAGCTTCCACAAACAAAGAGCAGAGCGGCTCCCTGCCATAGCGAATCAAGCAGTGTGAGGCCCAGCGATCGTATGGTTTCCTCTGAAACAGGCATCATGATTCGCCCCCTTCCATTTTTTCAATCAGTGCCTTGATTTTCTCCAGCTCATCCGGGCTCGTCTTGCCACGGCCCAGCGCCTGCATTACCAGTTGAGAAGCGGAACCGGAAAAAGCCGTATCCATCAAACGGTCAATCATGGCATCCTTGATCTCTGCCTCCTTTACTGCGGCACTGTATATATGAGTGCGTGAACTCTCGTCACGATTGACAGTCCCCTTCTGTGTCATAATCTGCATGATCTTCAGTGTAGTGGTATAGCCTATTTCCCTGACTTCGTTGAGTGCATTATTCACATCTCTTACCGTAGAGGGGCCTTTTGACCATAGTACTTTTAATATTTCCAGTTCAGATTCTGTCGGTTTATCTGCCATGATCTGTTAGTTTATGTGCTTTTCAATGATTGATTTAAAGGCATCTTTGGCCTGATCCCGCTTCCCTTTTTCAGCATGGAGAATGATACCATCACTGTCTACAATATACACTGTTGGAAAGGTATCTACCCTTAATTGTGCAGCAAGTGCGTCTCCCTGAACCAAGAACTGATAGCTGTAGCCTTTCTTTTCTATAAATTTCTCAGCCTTACCCGGCTTATCATTTACCGAAATGCCTACCACATTCAATCCTCTGTCATGATACCTGGAGTACAGGTCCTGAAGGTCGGGCATGGCAATAATACACGGACCACACCAGGTTCCCCAAAAATCTATGATGGTCACTTTATCAGTAACATCTTTCAGGGATCGCCTCGGGCCGTTGGCTTCCTGTAAAAGAAAATCCGGGAATCTGGTGCCTACGGCCAGCAAGCCATCGGTTTTTGCCTCAGTACCGGTAATGGTCATTTCGGAATAATCATCACCTGCATTGATGTCAAAAGCCATGGATGTACCTGCCAGACTTTCGCTGGTCAGGTTCATATAGTTGGTAACCGAACCCACTACGCGTTTAACGGGTAAATAGGTTTCCCGATCAAAGTACCACTGATAAGTACTCGTAACTTCCTCATTATTATCAGGCCTGGTCATAGTAGAAGTAACATCCAGCCTGATTGCAGGTTGTCCGTTGATATTTTCTTCTCCTGAATAGGCGAGCTGACGCTCCTTCAGAAAATCCAACCCATCGCGATCCGTCAGATAACGTTTTACCATAGCGTAGTAGAAAAAACCGAGAACTCTCCCCACAGCCTTGGGTGTCGGGTTTTCAATGACCTGAACATCTCCTTTTCCGGGTTCATGAAACTTGAAACGGGTACCATCATAAGAGAACTGGAAGGGCTGAGTCTTGCCACCCATAGCCCGGTCTCCTCTTACAAGGACTTTGGCCTTTCCAAAGCCCACATCAGCTACATCAGCCTTTTTATGAATTACCTGAGCCTCAACACGCAGGCCACCTTGCTCATACAAAGAGGTGTATTCTATAAAATCAAGCTGCCTGCAAGCTTCACTGGCTCTTTGAAGAACGTCTGAGGGATCGGTAAGCTGGTAGGCCAGGCAGCATGGCAGCCCTGTGACCAGCAGGGCCAAACCAATGAAGAACCTTTGATAGTTTGAGTTATTTGACATTTTTGATTCAGCGTTTTATATAACAGATCAGTGCACCCATCCCCAGTCCCCTAGCCAAATACCGCCTGTTCTCAGGGTCAAGATCAATTTCTATCACCAGGATTTCTTCAGGGCCGGGTTCGGGTACCAGGGGAGTGGCCTCTTTTAAGACTTGTACCTTGAGTTTGATATCAGTGTCTTTTTCAGTCTCGTAGATCACTTCCTGAATTTTGCCGAACTCATGAATGATCTGCTTGTAGAACTTCACATGATCCTCATAATTCTTCATTTTCTGAATCAAATCCGGACTGTAGTAAGTGTCGATAAACTTGCGAACGGCCACATCCGTACCCTGATTCTGGGTAACAATCCAGGCCTGTAGTATGCGTTTTGTCTCATCGTTACCGTTTCCAGCACCAAAACCGGTGAGAAAAGAGGCAAACAGAATAGTGATCAATGCTTTCATAATTTCATCTACGAACATCTTCGTACTACAATTATATACGAAGCATTTCGTAAAGACAAATTTATTTACGAATAACTTCGTAGAATGTTTTAAGTAAGAGGATTGTTAGTGGATGTATAAGCTTTTTATATTTGATAGAGATGAAAGTGACCTTAGAGACTGGCAGAAAGTCAAAAAAGGAAAAAAAGAGCCGTGAGCTGGGTTTTGGCAACAAGGCTTATAACCGCGAAACCCGCCTGATCAACAAGGATGGTGCCTTCAATGTGGAAAAAGAGGGCCAGAGTTTTTGGGAGGCTCTGGATACCTATCATGAGCTTATCTCCATGTCATGGGGTCGGTTTTTTCTACTGATAACTGCTGTATTCTTCGCCATTAACCTCTTTTTTGCCCTACTGTATTTTCTGGCAGGCCCGGCTGCCATAGAGGGTGCCCAGTCCTCCTCTGATGTCAACCGCTTTTTGCAGAGCTTCTACTTCAGTACCCAGACGATCACTACTGTGGGTTTTGGTAAGCTGAACCCCAATTCCGACTTCGTGAGCATTGTTTCGGCCTTTGAGTCATTCCTGGGCCTTCTGGGCTTTGCTCTGGCTACGGGTCTCATGTTCGCCCGCTTTTCCCGCCCCAGGAAAAGGCTGGTATATAGCAATAACATCCTGATCAGCCCTTATCAGGACACCAACGCAATTATGTATCGCTTTGCGAATTCGGGGAATAATCAGCTCATTGAAGCAGAGGTAGACGTTGTCGCTTCCAAATGGGTGAACGAGGAAAATCGCAGGGTCTTTGAAAGGCTAAAACTGGAAAGGAACAAAATCAACTTCTTCTCCATGAGCTGGACCATCGTACACCCCCTCACAAAAGACAGCCCGCTATACGGGATGACACTTGATGATATGAAGGCACAACAGGTGGAGATCATCGCCATGTTCAAGGCTTTTGACGATACTTATGCCCGCCATATTTATGACCGTACCAGCTTCACTCATGCCGAAATGCTATCCGGCAAAAAGTTCATTCCCATCTATGAAGATCAGGACGATGACATGATCCATATCAACATGGAGAAAATCGGTCAGTTTGAGGATGCCTTCCTGAATTGACCTTTCATCCCTTCAATCCGGCACTCCTCTCATTTCAACGTGCATTTATGAGGTGGCCTCAATAGCTTCCATAGTACTTCATAAAACTGAAAGCTATGACAAGCCCTAAGAATTTATCCCGTTTGCTCTTGTCCTCTGTGCTCTTGCTGTCACTGATCAGCGTAAACCTCATGGCACAAGACAATGGAGGCTATCAACGACCTCCGGAAGTAATTGCCAAACTGATTGATGCTCCTTCCACGCCTTCTGTGAGTATAGACTCAAAAGGAGAATGGATGCTGCTGATGGAGCGCCCCGGTTATCCAAGTATTGACGAAGTGTCTGCCCCCGAGTTAAGAATAGCCGGTAGTCGCATTAATCCTGCCACCAATGGCCGTAGCCGCCAAACACATATGGTCGGCCTGCGCATGCGCAGTGTCAGCACCGGTGAAGAATTCAGCTTTACCGGAATGCCCTCTGCACCAAAGCTTGGCAACGTGAGCTGGTCCAATGATGAGACCAAAATTGCCTTTACCCATACTACGTCCAAAGGCATAGAATTGTGGGTAGCCGATGTGAAAACCAGAAGTGCCAAAAGACTTACCAATGCGATTATTAACAATGCTTATGTATCGGCCTTTGACTGGATGCCCGATAATGAAAGGCTGATTGTAAGTACCGTAAAAGACGGCAGAGGCGAAATGCCCAAACAACCGGCAGCTCCTAAAGGCCCTGTATTGCAGGAAACTGCAGGTGCTGTGGCGCCTTCCAGAACTTATCAGGATTTGCTGAAAAACCCTTATGACGAAGAGCTCTTTGAGTATTTTACTACCGTGCAGCTCCGCATGGTCAACATCAATGGCAACAGCAACAAGGTTGGTGCTCCACAAATTATCAAAGGATTCACAGCCTCTCCTGACGGACAGTACATTTTGGTACAAACCATTCAGAAGCCTTTCTCATACCTTGTTCCGGGCAGCAGGTTCCCGTTCAACTACGAAGTATGGAATACCAATGGTCAACTCGTAAAAGTGATGGCAAAAATCGCACTGGATGAAGTAAGACCTAAAGGCTTTGATGCTACCCGCTTAGGCCCCAGAAGTATGACCTGGAGAGCCGATAAGCCATCAAGCTTATACTGGGCAGAAGCCAGAGACGGTGGTGATCCCAAGAAGGAAATCAAGGAAAGAGATGTCGTCTATATTCAGGACGCTCCCTTTTCGGGAAAACCGACCAAACTCGCCTCGACTGAACTCCGCTACTCCTACATTCTCTGGGGAGATGACAACAGGGCCCTGGTGCACGAACGCTGGTGGGCTAAGCGCCTGGACAAGCGTACTATGATCAACCCATCCAAACCCGGAACGGCAGGGCAGATCATCGTCAACCGCTCTACCTCCGATCGTTATACAGACCCTGGTTCACCGATGACCGTGAAAAATGCCTATGGCTGGAATGTGCTGATGATGGATAAAGACAACCTCTTCCTTTCCAGTATTGGCGGATCTCCTGAAGGAGACAGACCTTTTCTCAGTAAATACAACCTGAAGAGCAACAAAACCGAAATGCTCTTCCGCTCAGAGGCTCCTTACTATGAGCGTCCCATAGACATTATCTCTAAAAAGGGTGATAAGATCATCACACTGAGAGAGTCGGAAAAAGAGCCCCCCAACTATTATGTGCGTGACCTGAAAAAGGGAAGCATGAAAAAGATCACGGATTTCCCTCATCCACAACCTGAGATGATGGCTGTGAACAAGGAAGTAATCAAATACAAACGAGCTGATGGCGTAGACCTGACAGCAGTACTCTATACCCCGGCTGGTTATGATAAGACCAAAGACGGCAGATTACCAGTACTCATCTGGGCTTATCCACGTGAATACAAATCGGCTAAAAATGCTGCCCAGGTAAGAGGTACTCCTTATTCGTTCACCCGTGTTAGCTCAGGCTCCCCCTTATTCTGGGCCTTGAGAGGCTATGCCGTAATGGCGAACACAGAAATGCCCATCATCGGTGAGGATGAAAAAGAACCCAATGACAGCTTCAGGGAACAATTGGTCATGAATGCCGAAGCGGCCATTGATGCCGTAGTTGAACTAGGTGTGGGAGACCGTAACAAGGTTGGTGTCGGAGGCCACTCCTATGGTGCCTTTATGACCGCCAACCTGCTGGCGCATTCAGATCTGTTTGCAGCCGGTATTGCCCGAAGCGGAGCCTATAACAGAACACTTACTCCCTTTGGTTTCCAGAGAGAGGAGCGTACTTACTGGGAAGCACCCGACCTGTACAATTATATGTCGCCCTTTATGCACGCTGACAAGGTAAATGAGCCTCTGCTCCTGATTCACGGAGAAGCCGACAATAACTCAGGTACTTTCCCTATTCAAAGTATTCGCTTTTATAATGCGGTTAAGGGTCATGGGGGCACCGCCAGACTGGTGATGCTACCCAACGAAAGTCATGGTTATCGTGCCAAAGAATCCATTATGCACATGCTGTGGGAAATGGACACCTGGCTGGAAAAGCATGTAAAAAATGCTACTACCAAGCCGGAACCGGCAAGCCTGGATACCAAAGGCAAATAAGCCGGATCTTGCGAAGAGATATTGAAAGCGCCTCCTGGCGCTTTTTTTTTGTCCATTCACAGTATCCGCGTTGGGCTTTGTCGGGCAATGCCTTAATTTCCGATCAACTCAAATTCAAAACTCTATGAAGATCTCCCGTTTTTTACTGGTTAGCTGTCTCATAGCCTGTTCAATATTCTTCTCTACAGAAGCACAGGCTCAGCGCAAGAAGAAAAAGAAAGAAGACGATAAAAAAGAAGAAAAAGGTCCTTTAAGTGGCATTGGGCTCAGTACCCTGACATTTCGAAGTATAGGTCCGGCACTTACCTCAGGTAGAATTGCCGATCTGGCGGTTAACCCTGATAACCCCAGCGAATTTTACGTGGCAGCTGCTGCCGGTGGCGTATGGAAAACCACCAATGCGGGCACCACTTTCAGACCGATTTTTGATAACCAGGGCTCTTACTCTATCGGAGCACTGGCTATGGACCCCAATAACCACAATGTGATCTGGGTGGGTACCGGAGAAAACAACAACCAGCGCAGTGTCTCCTATGGTGACGGACTCTACAAATCTGTTGACGGGGGCGCCAGCTTTAAGAAAGTGGGGCTGGAAAAATCCGAGCATATCGGTATGATCAAAGTGGACCCTCGCAACTCGGATGTTGTTTATGTGGCGGCAGTCGGCCCGCTCTGGAGCAGCGGTGGAGACCGAGGCCTTTATAAAACAACGGATGGTGGCGCCACCTGGACCAAAAAACTGGAAATCAGCGAGCACACCGGTGTAAACGAGGTCCATTTTGACCCAAGAAACCCGGATATCCTCTATGCTACAGCGCATCAGAGAAGAAGAAGACAGTGGACCTATTTAGGTGGTGGACCAGAGTCTGGTATTTATAAATCTACCGATGCCGGTGAAACCTGGAATAAAATCAACAGAGGCCTTCCCGGTGGTGATAAAGGACGTATCGGTATGGCCATTTCACCAGTTGATCCGGAAGTAATTTATGCAGTAGTAGAAGCCAAACGCGGACAAGGAGGTTTCTATAAAAGCACCAATCGCGGTGCTTCCTGGCAGAAACAGAGTGGCACCTCCTCCAGCGGTAACTACTATCAGGAACTTGTAGCTGACCCGGTTGATGTTGACAGAGTTTACCTGCTCAATACCTTTACTCAGGTAACCGTAGACGGAGGGAAAACCTTCAGGAATCTGGGTGAGAAAAGTAAGCACTGGGATAACCATGCTATGTGGATCAACCCTGCCAACAATCATCACATCCGTCAGGGCTGCGATGGTGGCGTATATGAGTCATTCGACCAGGGGCAAAACTGGAAGTTCTTCACTAACCTGCCTGTCACACAGTTTTACAAGGTTTCGGTGGATAATGCCACGCCTTTCTACAATGTGATGGGTGGAACCCAGGACAACTACAGTCTGCACGGGCCTTCTCAGACGATCAGTGCCCACGGTATTGTCAGCAGCGACTGGATTGTAACACAGGGTGGCGATGGTTTTGAGTCAGTCCCCGACCCTGTTGATGACAACATCGTTTATGCACAGTACCAAAATGGTGGCCTGACACGCTTTGACAGAAAGAGTGGTGAGAATGTTTCTATTCAGCCAAAACCACGAAAAGGTGAAAGAGCTTATAACTTCAACTGGGACTCTCCATTAATGGTCAGCCCACACGATCATAAAACGCTTTACTATGCCGCTAACAAGCTCTTCCGCAGTACCGACCGTGGAGATTCCTGGGAAGTGATCAGTGGAGAGCTGGATCAGGACATTGACCGGAATACGCTACCTGTCATGGGCAAAATCTGGCCGATGGATGCCGTTGCCAAAAACGGAAGTACTTCCCGATACGGAGCCGGTGTATCACTTGATGAGTCAAGGATCAAAGAAGGGCTTATTTATGTGGGAAGCGATGACGGTCAGATCAGTGTTACTGAAGATGGCGGCCAAAACTGGTTTAAAATCAACAGTTTTCCGGGAGTTCCTGCCAACACCTATGTATATGACCTGATCGCCTCCAAGCACGATGAGAATGTAGTATATGCCGCTTTTAATAATCACAAGAGTGGTGATTTTACGCCTTATGTATATAAGAGCGTTGATAAAGGACGTACCTGGACCAGTATTTCTTCAAACCTGCCAACAGGAGCAGTATACGCACTGGAGCAGGATCATGTAAATGGCAACATCCTCTTTGCCGGTACGGAATATGGCGTTTATGTTTCTGTCAATGAGGGCCAAAACTGGAAGAAATTCAGCGCTGGCCTGCCTACAATCAATGTGCGCGACATGGCTATTCAGGAAAGGGAAAACGACCTGGTGCTGGGAACCTTTGGCAGGGGTTTTTATGTGATGGACAATTACGCACCACTGAGAGAGCTGGTGCCTGCAACCACCGACAAAGCCGGCCATATTTTCGCCATTAAAGACGCTGTCATTTTCAACAAGTGGTTGCCTCTGGGATCTCTCGGCAGCCGCGAAAAAGGCTTTCAGGGAGAGATGTTCTTCGCTGCACCCAACCCGGCCAGCGGTGCTACTTTTACCTATTGGGTAAAGGATGGGGTAACGAGCCTGAAGTCAGAACGTACCAAAAAGGAAAAAGCGGCTTTCAAAAACGGAGAAGCCATTCCTTATCCTACTATGGAGCAGATTAAGGCGGAGGATGGAGAGCTGCCTTCTTACCTGATTTTTACGATTAAGGATCAGCGCGGAGACATCGTATCTGAACTTCGCAGCCCCATGAAAAAAGGAATGAATCGCATTAACTGGGATTTAACCTATGCCGGCTTTGGCGCGGTAAGCAGCCGTCAGGCCAGCGAGACTTCAAGCCTGCCTTCGTCAGGTGTTTATGTGGTGCCAGGAAATTATACGGTTTCTCTCTCACAAAATGTGAAGGGCGAAATCACCGAGCTGGCGGCTCCGGTTTCATTCAAAGTAAAAGATCTCGATAACCGCACTATCCCTGCAGATAGCTGGACAGCCATGGCAGACTTTAAGAAAAAAGCTGTGAAGCTGATGAATGCCATTGGTGCTACACGCAACGCCATCAATGAGATGAATACCAAGCTTGGCGCTTATAAGGCAGCTACTAAAGCTTTTCCTGCGGCTGAGGCAAATGACCTGATGAAAGAGGTGAGAGCTCTGGAAGACAAAGTAAGAGCCGTCAACATTCAGCTCAACGGAGACACTGACTACAACCGCCTTGACATTGATGGGGAATACAGCACGCGCCAAAGAGCACAAAATGCCATTTTTGATGTCTTTGGCTCTACCTCTAACGTAACAGGTACTTCCATTACCGGCTATGATATTGCCGCTGACGAATTCGGCCCGATCCTTTCTGCTGTGAAAGGCCTGATGACTGACTTTACGCAGATGGACAACAAGCTGGGACAAATGGGAGCCCCACTGACTCCGGGAAGATTACCTGACTGGAGAAAGGAATAGATAGTATCTGCTGACTATCATGAATTTAAGAGGCTGTTCTCAGGAACAGCCTCTTTTTTTTATCAAGTACCACTCCAGATCCACTCTGGTTTATCATGTATCCACGCCAGCCTTCGGCAACTGAATTTGGGCGAGTTTATTATGCAAATGACAGATTTTTATATGTGTTTGTTAAGAAAAGCATTGTACCTTCACGATAATACAACCTCGACTACGCCTCAAAATCTTGCTGTTTTTATTAATTTGCCATAAGCAAAGTGAAAACCTTGCGGTACGTCATCGCCATACTCCTCACCACACTATTTAACTCTGGGAATCCTCAGGACCTGATCTCTGTTGCCAATAGTCTCTTAAATGATAAGAACTATATAGAAGCCAAAGAGGCGATTGATGAGGTTTTTCTGAAGCCGGAAATGGCCGAAAATGCCCGGGCCTGGTACACCAAAGGAAGGATTTATCACGAAATTTTAAAAAACAACGATGCTGAGCTGGCAAAGCTCAAGTCAGATATTGATGGATTTGTCAAATCGATCATAGAGGCCTACGATAAAACGCAAAGCCTGACCGGTCGAGGAAACAACCTCTATGTTTTGGCAGGCAATCAAAAAAAGCTGCTTTGGGCCGAAAGTATGAATCAGGGTTATGATCATTTTCAAAATCAACAATACACGAAGGCATTAAAGTCATTTGATATTGCCAAAATCATTCAGCCCGGAGATACTACTGCCTTTCTCTATGCCGGAGTCAGCGCCCAGCAGGCAGGCTCCTATCAAACAGCCATCGATAACTATCGGGCCATAAAAAAGCTGGCTCCCTTAAGCAAAACCGTATATCGATACATTCTGGTGTGTCATCAGGCCAGGAGAAGTCCTGCCGGGGTACAGCTTGATCTCATTGAAGAGGCCATCTACCATTACCCTGACCATGTCCCCTATATTGTTGAGGAAAACCGTATTCTGGTAAGGCAAGGACGTTTTGAAGAGGCTGAGTCCAGACTTAAAACAGTAGTAAAACGCAATCCGGGGGCCACAGACCTGAGGCTGCTCAGAGCAGACCTCTATGATCGCATGTTTCGGGAGGCTTATCTCAATGGCAGGCCTGAAAGATCAGTATCTTATTTTGACCTCGCCTCGGCTGACTATGAGTTTTTCATTAATGCCCGGCCTGCCCACTTCAAGGCCAATCACAATTATGCCGTTATGATCAATGAGCGGGCCAACCGCTATTACGTAAAGGCCAACCTGCTCAGTGAAGAAGAATATCAGATCAGCGGTAAAGAAACGGAGGAAGAAGGACACCAGTGGACACGGAAAGCATTACCTTTCATGGAAAGAGCTTTGTCCATAGAACCCGATGATGAGGATGCACTTAAAGCCCTCAGAGCGTTCTACCAAAGGCTCAAACTAGACGAGAAACTAGCCGTACTTGATAATCGATGAAACAAGTGATTATTGCCTCAAAAAACCCTGTAAAAATACAGTGTGTGCAGCAGGCCTTTGGAAAAGTATTTCCTGAACAAAGCTTTGAATTTGAAGGAGTGAGTGTGCCTTCCGGTGTCAGCGAACAACCCATGACTGATGAAGAAACCTTTGCCGGAGCCCGTAACCGAGCTATCAATGCCGGCAAAGCCGAACCAGCTGCCGACTTCTGGGTAGGAGTGGAAGGGGGTATCCAAAAGACGGGATCAGAAATGGAGGCTTTCGCCTGGGTAGTGGTGCTGGCAGAAGACAAAACCGGCAAGGCCCGCACGGCCAGCTTTCAGTTACCTCCCGCAGTGACAGAGCTTATCGATCAGGGAATGGAGCTTGGACATGCAGACGATGTGGTGTTCAAAAGGGATAACTCCAAACAAAAAAACGGAGCCGTTGGCATCCTGACCAACGATCTTATCGACCGGGTGGGCTATTATGAACCTGCTGTAATACTGGCCCTGATCCCCTTTCTGCACGATAATTTATATCCATAAAAAAACTCCTGCTTTAGAAGCAGGAGTTCTCCAGGTTAGTTTTAGACGTTCTTAGCGTCCGAGATTCTCAAAATCCTTGGGTTTCCTTGGCATTTTCTGATCCATATTGGCTGTCTGCATCACCATAGCTGCAATGATCACGGCATTCTTTCTAAGGTCAGCTGCCTGCAGGCGCTCAAACAAATCCATATTTGTATGGTGGGTACGGGTTCCGTAGTCAATGGGGTCCTGAATGAACTGGAAGCCCGGCAGACCTACTCCGTCAAAAGCCAGGTGGTCCGTACCTCCGGTATTTCTTGAGGTAATGGTTTTAGCATCCAGCTCGTGAAAAGGCTTGAACCACTCTTCAAACAGCGGTCTGGTAGCTTCATTGTTCTGGAGGTAAATACCGCGAATGGCACCAGTACCATTGTCCATGTTGTAATAGGCAGAAAGCTTTTCATGTGCCTTATTAGGTTTCTTATTCTTCATAAAGGTGTTTTGCACATAGTTTCTGGAACCATAAATGCCCTGTTCCTCACCACTCCAAAGCGCAATTCTCACGGTACGTCTCAGCTTTACACCAGACTCTTTGAGAATTCTGATGGCCTCCATCATAGCAGCAGAACCTGCCGCATTATCAGTAGCTCCTGTACCGGCAAACCATGAGTCAAGGTGTGCACCCAGCATAACCACTTCATCTTTCAGGTTCGGGTCAGAGCCTTCTATCTCAGCCACTACATTATAACCTTTGAGGTCATCTTCCAGAAAACGAGTTTTCGTATCAGCTTCAACCACTACTTTTTCGCCTTTAGTGGCCAGTCTCACAATACGGTTATAGTGCTCAGGAGCAATCTCCATTTCCGGAAGAGGGTTGTTATCTCTTCTCGCTCCGTTGGAGGTAAAGAAAGTTCCCTGGCCACCGCCCCGGTGAGTATTCAATACCATCAGAGCGCCTTCCTCTTTAAACATAGTATAAGCTGCTCTTCTCAGATTGGCGCGTCTTCTGTAATCTGAAATTCTTCTGGCGGTAAAGTCACCTGCCCCACTCACCCTGCGGCTCATCATATTCTCCAGCTGATCATCTGTAAACCTTCTGGCATCTGCTTCAAATGTAGTTTTGGCTTCGATGGTGGTTGGTAGCATCACCACCTTGCCACTAAGCTTACCTTTATATTCAGCCAGATCGGATTCATCCTGGATATTTACGTAGACCACTTCAGCAGATACCAATCCATTTGTTCCCGGGGTCCATGCTTTGGGTATTCCAATAATTGCCTGGTAATAAGGCGCTTTCATGGCGACATACGACTTCTCCACGTCCCAGCCTTTACCAAATTCCCCCCAGGGTAAGACTTTAACGTTGGTCAGTCCCCAATCCTTAAACTGTTGCGATGTCCAGTCATAGGCATGCTTCAATCCTGAGGAACCTGTAAGTCGCGGGCCAATCCGATCAGTCAGGTTCCAGGCGATATCCATTACCCGGGAATTATTAAATCCTTCATCTTTGATTTTGTAGATGCCTTCATAGTCTACTTCGGCATTCTGACGGGCCATTGCCTGGCTGATGACAAACAAGGCAATGAGTATTGTTGACAGTTTTTTTCTCATAGCTTTTTAAAAAATTTCAAGAAGATAGGAATTGGCTGCGAAAGCGCACTGTCAAAATATGTATGTGGCTGATAGAAGGGATTAATTAGCCTGTTGAGCGAGTTCCTGCTCAATTTGGGCCATAAAAGAGTTCAGTGCCTCCTGCCAGTCGGGGCTGGCATCCCAGCGCCTGCCCAGGAATATATTTCTATTCCGCAGATCTTTCAGAAAGAACTTCACGAGGTAGCTGGCCGGTACGTCTTCTCTGCCCTTAAAGCGAAATAGCTTGTAGATATATTCACTGTCTCCCGCGACATAGTAAAGCAAATGGGTGACACCGTCTCGCCTCAGAAGAGCCTCTGTGGTACTTTTTAAGTCCACCCTACGCATATTCATCAGACTATCCAGGGCCAGGGCCTGCAAGGCCATATTCCTCTCGGCAACCTCTGTGGCTGGTTTGTCCGGATTGTGGAAGTTATCTGCTACCATCAGGTGCACACCGGCTTCTCCTGATTGCGACCTCAGAGTAGGTATGCCTACTACCTTGGTACTAAGCTCAGGGGGAAAAGAAGCATAGTTGGCAGCAAAAGCAGGGCGACTGAAATCAAAGAATTCAGGCTTGTCGTTTACCAGTAAATTCGTTCTTGGAAAAGCCCCCGTTTTAAAGAGAAGGCTCATTTCTTCAAATACGGTCTCAATGTCAGTAAAGCTTCTCGTCCAGAAGGTGCTGCTTCGGTCATACATTGAAGACTTTCCATTATAAGCTCCAAAACCAATAATGGACTCCTCTTCTTTCTCTCCGATTATCAGAAAAATCAGGTTAGTGATCTGTCGGTCTGTAATGAGTTTCGGAACAATCGCATCAAAATCCGGAAGAGTAAACTTGCGATTCAGGTTAAAATAGGCCACCGCATCAATTCCTGTCTCTCCGAAAAAGGCCTGCATTTCTTCCGCTCGTTTTTTCCACTCACCGGGAGCAGCCTCCACTGGTGCAGAAATCAGTACCAAAGATTTGGTACTCAATATATCTTGTGGTGGATCAAGGGCTTGATTGACCTTTAATTGGTCCAAATAAGCTGAAATACCAGACTGGCCCGTCATTTGTTTAGTGTTAAACACTAATAAACAGACGGTTGTGAGTAAAATTTTATGAATGTGAGTAGACAAAACTTACTATTCTATTCATTAAGTTTAACAGCTAAAGGCCTGGAATATTGGCTTCAACTCAACCAAATCTCGAAACTAACCAATTCAAAGTGAAAAAGCACTTTCTCTCATCAATCATCTTATTCCTGTGTCTCAGCAGTGCTGGTATGGCTCAGATTCAGGAACGGCTGGATGCCGAGTATATGCTGGAAGACTTCAGAAAACTAAGCCATGATGCGGCCGAAGGAAGAAAAACCGGCACCAAAGGGGCTGAAGCAGCCCGAAGGTTCATCATCAGGCAGTTTTCTACAATGAAAGCCAAAAGCCTGGTAAAAGGGTACAGGCACCCGTTCAGCTTTGTAAACAGTGCCAATGATACCATACAGGGAGAAAACGTTGTGGCATACGTTCGCGGGCGTTTACAAAAAGCGATTGTGGTTACTGCCCACTATGACCACCTGGGTATTATTGACGGCAAGATTTATAACGGGGCCGATGATAATGCCTCAGGTGTAGCCGCTTTACTTGCCATGGCAGAATACTTCAAAAACAACAAGCCGAATCATACCATTGTCTTTGCTGCTCTCGATGCTGAGGAGATGGGACTTCAGGGGGCAAAAGCCTTTGTTGAAGACCCGAATATCCCTATGGAGTTGGTGATACTGAATGTCAATATGGACATGATCAGCAAAAACGATAAAAATGAGCTGTATGTGGCAGGCACCCACCATACACCCAGGTTCAAGGAGATTCTGCAAAGCGTAAAAACAGCCCCCTTGCGACTTATGTTCGGGCACGACACTCCCGACCTGGGCTATGATGACTGGACCAACTCATCGGATCATGCAGCATTTCATGCCAAGGGTATTCCATTCGTCTATTTTGGGGTAGAGGACCATGAAAACTATCATAAGGACACCGATACTTTTGAAAATATCAACCAGGCCTTTTATCTGAAATCGACTGAAGCCATACTGTCCTGCATTTTGGCGCTTGACAGGTCTATGAACTGAAACACTATATGATCAAAGACTTCTTATCGCACGGGTTTCTACAGACAAGACGCTCTCCGGTATGGGCAAAAAGTCTGTTGACTAATATTTTCCTAGGCATGCTGGGCCTGATGATGCTCTTTTATGTACTCATGCTGGGCATTTTTCTGCACAAAGTGGCCGATGCGCTTGAGGCAGAATTTTATCAGGGCGCTACGCGGATTGAAATCATCAGCAGGTTTTTAATTTATTATTTCGGCTTTGAGTTCATTATCCGGTTTTTTCTGCAGAATACGCCTGTACTCTTTATACAGCCGTACCTTCACCTGCCCTTAAAAAAGAGTAAGATCATTCACTTCATGCTCAGAAAGAGCATGGTGAGCATTTTCAACCTGCTGGCACTGCTTCTGCTGTTTCCATTCGGGGTACTGGTCGTATTTCGCGATATGGGAGTTGAAGCCTTCCTGGGCTGGACAGCTGCCATCCTGGGCCTCACTATGCTGAATCATTTTCTGGGCATTTATTTTAAAAAGAAACTCAACGATCACCCCAACCTGTTACTTATTCTGATAGGGGTGATGCTGGGGGCAACCATCGTAGAGTACTTTCAGCTATTCGAATTCAGTAGCCTGTCGGTCTGGGTCTTTTTACAATTTCTGGAAACACCCCTGATAGCCCTGGTCCCGGTGGTACTGGCAGTCATCTTCTACCAGCTCAATTTCACTTACCTGAAAAACAATACCTATCCGGATGAGATTTCTACCCGAAGGAGCTCCAAACCGAAGATTGCCGGAGACTTTGCCTTCCTGAAGCGCTTTGGTAAAACCGGTGAAATGATGGCCCTGGAGCTCAAAATGATCCTCAGACACAAACGTCCCCGCAATACGCTGGTGCTCAGCGGTGTATTACTCTTATATGGGCTCTTTTTTTACACTCAGCCCAATAACGAGGGCATGCAGTTTGTCTTCATTTTTGCAGGCATATTTGTTACAGGTGCCTTTTTTATCAATCACGGGCAGTTTTTGCTTAGCTGGCAAAGTGGAGATTTCGACTTTCTGCTGACCCGCAACATAAGCTTCAGACAATATATTGAATCTAAGTACTGGCTGTTTGTGGCGGTATGCTGCATTGCCTTCGTCATCTCCCTGGGCTATGCCTATTTTGGCTGGAAAATCGTATTCATCAACTTCGCTGCCTGCCTTTTTAACATCGGTGTCAGCATTCCTCTGGTAATGCGCATGGCCATGTTTAACCCCAAAAAGATTGACCTCAACCGCGGAGCTGCTTTCAACTATGAAGGCATGGGAACCGCCCAGTGGCTCATTGGCATTCCAGTACTGTTTTTCCCTTATGTTTTTTACCTGCCCTTCACGCTGGCCGGTTATGAAAACTATGGCATTATGGCAGTAGGTCTGGTAGGAGTTATTGGCTTTGCCTTTCATAAACATATTCTCGGCCTGCTTACTCAGGCCTTTATCAATAGAAGACATAAAATTGCAGCCGGATTCAGGGCACAGTAAAAAGATATGATTAGCGTACAGGGACTATCAAAAAAATATAAGGGTGTTGAAGTAGTCAATATCCCTGAGCTTAATATTGAAAAAGGCGAGAGCTTTGGCCTGGTAGGAAATAACGGAGCAGGTAAAACTACCTTTTTCCGGATGATCCTCGACCTGATACGACCCAGCCAGGGGGCTGTTTTAAGCAAAGAAGTGGCCGTGAATACTACCGAGGACTGGAAATTCTATACAGGCTCGTTCCTGGATGAGTCTTTTCTTATCGACTACCTGACCCCGGAGGAGTACTTTGATTTTCTGGCCTCTCTTCACAACTACTCCAAGGGGGATTTAAGGGAGTTTCTCTCCCAGTTTGACGATCTGTTCAATGGTGAGATCCTGGGCAGAGACAAGTACATCCGTGATCTCTCCAAGGGAAATCAGAAAAAGGTGGGAATTGTATCTGCCCTGATGGGGGACCCTGAGATTCTTATTCTGGACGAACCTTTTGCCAACCTGGACCCTACTACACAGATACGCCTGAAGGGGTTACTCAGAGACCTGAAGGAGAACAAACAACTCACCATGCTTATTTCAAGCCACGACCTCAACCATGTAACAGAGGTTTGCGAACGGATTGTAGTTCTTGAAAAGGGCGTAATACAGGAAGATATTCAGACGAGTGAAAGCACACTCAAAGACCTGGAAGAGTACTTCACACTCTAGAATCTTGACTCAAACCACATGGTCAAATCCGAAAACTTAGCCGTCATAGGCACCGTGTGACCGGGAGATACTGCCAGTTCACCCATTATAAAGCAAACGGCCTGACCCCAGTGCTTCAATTTGCCATCTAAGCCCGATGACAAGGTGAGTTCATCGTCAAGGTGCAGATCAAACCAGAAAGCTACCGCGTGCACCTTTCCTTTCCTGGTTACCCTGAAGTCTACATTGGCCGTATGCGGATTCGAAGGATCTCTCTCTTCCGGAATATCAGACAGATCGAATGAATAGAAAGGAACCGGCTCAGAAAGGAACTCGTGGTCCCAGGTATTCAGTTTCACAGGGAGGTATTCATCGGTGGACCTGAAGACATTAAACGGACTCAGATCAAAACCGGAGATATCTTTGATAGGGTTCACCTTATGGAAATTCGGTATAGATACAAGGCTCGCATACATGGTCATGCCAGAGGGGATGGTGACTGCACCAGGTTTCAATAAGGACTGATAGGCATGTCGCAATGAGGGCAAAACGCCTTCACCAATACCGGCTACGTCCAGAATCTCCGACACCACCATGTCATACCTGCCTTGGTAGTCCAATCCTGGCTTTAAGTCTGACGACTTTCTGTTCAGGACCTTAATTCGCTCTTTATAACCATTGCGCTCTACAATCTCTTCTGCTACCTCAGCCAGCCCGGTATTCATCTCACATGCCAGCACCTCAGATGCTCCGGCTCTTGCGGCCATCATGGCCAAAAGCCCTGAACCTGTACCGATATCCAGCACCCTGGCTCCAGGTTGCTCTGCCAGTGCACGCTCTATAGCACTCTGATAGGCATCGTTTCTGTCCGTATCAGCCAGCATTTCAAAATGCCACAACGGTACACTGGACGCCTTGATTCTTCGCAGCGCAAGACCTGCGATTCCGTTGTCAGGATCCAGCGTCAGTACCTGCTCATAATATCTGGCAGCCTCAGTATACTGGTGACGCTCAAAAAAGGCCGCAGCCATAGAAAGCAGACCTTCCACATCTTCTGTGTCAATGCCTAATGACTCCTGTAAAGAACCCTCCTGCACTGGCGACTCCTGAGCGGGTTCCTCCTTCACAGGCTCCTTTTCGTCTGGTGAAGCTGACTGCTGCTGATCCCCTCCCTTTAATTCAAGTATCTCCTTCAGCTTTACCTTCAATTGAGGGTCAGGATTGACCGCAATCACCTTGCGCAGGTGATATTCCACCTTGTCCAGGTCATTCAGTTCTTTATAAATGTTCACCAGGTGTAAGTCAGCCTGAGCCAGTTTAGGCTCCATTTCCAGGCACTTAAGAAAACAGGCTTCTGCCTGCTTCATCTCATCTTTATCAATGTAGAAAGTTCCCAGGTTAAAGTGTGGTTCAATGCGATCAGGGAACGTTCTTTGTGCCTTCTCCATCAGCTCGATGGCAATGTCTGTATTGCCTCTGGCATGCTCTGCGGAGGCAATACCCATAGCAGCCTCGGCATTATTCGCATTAATCTTCAGGGCATCACGGTAGTGGCGATAGGCCTCTTTATATTTTTTCTGACCAAAAAGTACAGCTCCTAAAATCGACATAACCTGATCAGACTTAGGGAAACTGTCCAGCAAAGATTTCAGCTCTTTTTCCGCTTTGACCATATCTCCCATCTGGTAGGTTTGGATGGCCTGCATGAGTCGCTGCTGAGCCTGCATTGTATCGTTCATATTTATTGGGGAATTACAAAATCAATCTCTTCCAGCTTCCAGTCAATGACTAGGCCTTTGCCTACACCAATCGCAGCCTTTTCGCCATAGAGATACTCTACCAGGTATAAGGCAGGGTCGTAGGATTTAGCACCTCCGGCAGAGGTAATCGCTTTGCCATCATGCACAAAGCTGATGTCCTTTCTCACATCGAGGTGGGGGAAGGTTTCTTTAAACCGATCTATATCGCTGGGAAAGGTGGTACATTTCAAGCCATCCAGCAGGCCCGCCTGTGCCAGAATAAAGGCACCATCACAAAGTGACATTATGTACCTGGCTGCGCTCCCTTTTTCCTTTACAAAGCTGATAAGTTGTTCGTCCTCCAGGTCGGTGTCCATATTATGTTCGGCACTGGGAACTACCAGCACATCAATTTCAGGAACGTCTTCAAAATCATAATCGGGAATCAGGTTTATCCCCTCAAAAGTCCTGATAGCCTCTTTAGTGGGAGAAACAATGAAGACTTTCATCCCCTTATGTGTATGAAAGATGGTGTGCTGAAAGATGTCGTAGGGAGCCATTAGTTCAGAATTATAAACTCCGTTAATTGCCAGTATGCCCACATTCAGTGTTTCATCAGGTTCATTTTCTGCTTTAAACACTTCTATACTTGTCTGCATAAGTGTTTCTTCTTTTGATGTCTGACAACTTACTGCCAGGGCAAAAACAGCCAGGCAAAACAATACTCTATTCATTCTTTCACATTTTTGTAAATCACACCATCCTTCATCACAAAGCCTACATTTCTCAGCTTTGCTATGTCTTTGGAAGGATCTCCTTCTACCGCAATAATATCCGCCCAAAAACCCGCTTTCAGCTTACCCAGTTTTTCCAGATGAAACTGCTCAGCATTCCCGGCAGTCGCTATTCTCAGGGCCGACATTACGTCCACACCATATTCTACCATCAGCTCCAGCTCTATCACATTTTCTCCATGGGGGAAAACTCCCACGTCACCACCAAAAACCAAATCGACACCAGCTTCCAAAGCCAGTGCCATTGACGCTCTTTTCTGAACAATTCTATCCGGCTCAGGATCCACACCTTTGTTCCAGCCTCTGTATTGTGAAATAGCATCACCCGCTGCCACGGTAGGACAAAAAGCCACACCTTCACGTTTCATCAGTTCAAAAACCTCACGGGTTCCGCCATCCCCATGTTCAATGGTCTCAACACCCGCCAGAATCGCCCTGCGCATTCCTTCAGCAGAAGCAGCATGCGCCACCACATAGCGACCGCTGCTCTCAGCAATTTCCACAATGGTCTTCAGCTCAGTTACAGTGAAAGTAGGTGCAGCCGTATTCTCCGGACTCCAGCGGTAATCTGCATATACTTTGATAAAATCGGCACCATTGCCAATCTGGTCACGTGTTACTCTGATCAGGTCATCAAAACCATCAGCAGGTTCTGCCCCCAGGGGCACCTGCACACCTTCATGAAACCCTTTGGGCCCGTAACTTCCTGTAGCCACAATGGCCTTGCCGGCCACCAAAAGCCGGGGACCTGGAATCACTCCTTTTTCCACGGCTTGTTTCATTCCCACATCGGCATAACCCGCTCCTTCCGAACCCAGATCGCGCATGGTAGTGACCCCCGCCATCAGGGAAGCTTTCAGGTGATTCACAGCCCTGGCAGAACGCTCCGCTACCGATTCCTTGAGCACCTGATCATTCCAGCCTACCTCATTATAAGGGTGTAGGAGAATATGTGAGTGCCCTTCAATCAACCCGGGCATCAGCGTATGTCCTTTAAGTTGAATTACCTGATCAAATTTACCTCTCCTCTCAGGGCCCGCATAGACGATTTCATTGCCTTTTACTTCCACAACCCATCCCGGGTGAAAATCCTGTCCATCAAAGACTCTGTCAGCCTTCAGCTGATAGCTAAGATCCTGAGCATTTACCGAAAGGCTTAAAAGACAAGCAAACAATACATTTATAAGAGTTATCCTCATGATGCGAAGATTTGTGAGGGATCTTTGAAGGATTTGAATTCCAGTGCATTCCCGCTCGGGTCGAGGAAAAACATAGTAGCCTGCTCTCCCACTTCTCCTTTAAAACGGATGTAAGGCTCTATTACGAACTCTGTGCCATGAGCCCTCAGCTTATCTGCGAGGTCATGCCACTGCTGCCATTCCAGCACTGCTCCGAAATGCCTGACAGGCACATTCTTACCATCTACCTGGTTGGCATGTGCCTGAGCCAGTTCTTCAGGCTTGACATGAGCACTCAACTGATGCCCGAAAAAGTTAAAGTCAATCCACTTATCTGTCGACCGGCCAATTTCGCAGCCCAGCAAGTCACCGAAAAAAGCCCTGGTAGACGCAATGTCTTTTACCGGAAAGGCCAAATGAAAAGGAGTACCCATGATTCATAATTTTTCAACAAAATGGTCAATTCTGTGGTCAGGCACAACCTGTTTTTAGATTCCGTCACTTTGATTGACAGTTTCATCACATTTAGTTGAAACCACCTGTCAGACCCTCTAAGATTGAGGAAAAAGAGAAGTCATGAAAAAACTCACCGTCTTTAGATTATTGATCGCATTTGGCCTGATAATACCCTTCGCCAAAAAGATATTTCTCATATCCTTTCTGAACATTCCGGAATTTCTGGAAGAGGCCCAACGACTCGCAGGTAGCCCGGTCGGAACAGATCAACTGGTCAGTTTTATGCAAAAGCAGGCAATTGCAGACAGCCTGATCCTTCTGTCACTCATACCCCTTATTTACTTCTTTATCTTAAAAAAACTGGATTCAAAAGGCCGGTTTATTCTTATATACCCTGTCGCGATAATCACCTCTGTGATATTGGGAATCGGATTGGCTTATCTGGACCAATACCTCAATCCCTACTTCATGAGTGGTTATGCAGCGGTAACAGGGCAATCTTCATCTTTTGATCTCTTCTTCAGGTTGCAAACAGACAATGCGATTGACATCCTCAACATTTTCTTTATCACGGGCCTGATCTATAAAATTGAAGGATTGCTCTTCAGTTCTGATGTCAGTATCCGGGAAATACTAAGTCGGACCAATACAGGTTTCTGGATTGTACTGTCGATCACAACCATCCCTGTCTTACTAATCATCTACCCGCGTTCATTTATCTCTCCAGGCCAGTTTTTTCTTATTCTTCCTCAAATAGTCTCGGTTGGCGCACTGTCTCTCGTTGTCGCCTTATTCTTCCTCCGAAGTTTCTATGAGCGCCCGGAGTTCGGCTTAAAAACATTCCTGACATGCTTTCAAAGGACTTTGTTTCCTTCACTTGGCATCGTGAGCACTGTTCTTGTCGCGCGCACCTGGCATTATGAGGATTCGCTGGCCTTTGGTGATTTCTACACCGGACTGATGCTTACATCCGTCATTTATATCCTGGTTGTTTGTGCATTGAGTTATTTTCTGTTCAGACTTGACGTTGGAGGTATAAAAAACACCATGTTGCTAAAGCTCAGGCTCAACAAATCCAGTTCAGAGCTCAACCTTCTTAAATCACAGGTAAACCCACACTTTCTCTTTAATTCCCTCAATACACTTTACGGCATTGCACTTCAGGAAGAAGCCCTGAAAGCGGCTGATGGTATTCAGAAACTCAGCAACATGATGCGATTTATGCTTGAGGAGAACACAGCAGATAAAATTGAGTTATCCCGGGAAATAGAGTACATCCATAATTATATTGATTTACAAAAGCTGAGACTGGCTCCAACAGAGAAAATGGTCTTGGATATAAATATAGAGGAACCCTGTTCCGGAGAAATTACACCCATGCTGATCATCCCTTTCATCGAAAATGCCTTTAAACATGGCATAAGTTTTCAGGAGAAATCCTGGATTGACCTACACCTGAGCTGTCAGCCTGAAGAAGTCAGTCTGAAGATCAAAAACAGCAAGCATGCAAAAAGCGGAGTCAGAGACAAGCAAGGTGGCATCGGTATCGAAAATGTGAGAAAGAGGCTTGATATTCTCTATCCTGATACTCACTTGCTCAAAATTGAGAATAAGGAGAGCTCATACAGTGTTTCACTGAAAATTCCACTGCAATGATAAGGGCCATTGCCATTGATGATGAGCCAATAGCTCTGCAGGTTATTGAGAGACATGCAGACAAAATTCCGTACCTACACCTGGTTCGCTCTTTCACCAATGCCTTTGAAGCCATAGATTTTCTCAGAAACGAGCGGGTAGACCTTATTTTTCTGGACATTCAAATGCCGGATATTTCAGGACTGGAGTTTCTCAACAGCCTCTCTGTAAAACCACCAATTGTTTTCACCACAGCCTACTCACAATATGCTGTAGAAAGCTATGAGCAGGGTGCGATAGACTACCTGCTAAAACCCTTTGACTTCGGGCGGTTCTTAAAAGCGGTTAACAGAGTGGCAGAGCAGGGTCAACAGCATGAAACCTACATCTTTCTCAAAACAGGCTTTGACTATGTGAGATTAGAAGTCCGGCAGATTCTCTATGCCAAAGCTGAAGGCAATTATGTGAAATTTATTACTGCTGAAAAGAGCATAATGAGTCGTATGAAAATGAAAGAAGTCGAGGCGGCTCTTGACCCAGGTACCTTTATCAAAGTCCATCGGTCTTACATTGTGAACCGAACAGTTATTGATAAAATAGAGAAACATCAGATCCACATTCAACAAGACCTGATACCTATTAGCCAAACCTACTACGAGCAGCTCATTACTCAGCTTTAGTTTGCTAAATTCGCTGCTGACAAACAGCAGCATATGAACAGCGAAGAATTTCGAAAATACGGCCATGAGCTGGTAGACTGGATGGCAGATTACTTTGAGGATGTAGAGTCTTACCCGGTACTACCGGATGTGGCTCCCGGAGACATCATGAGGCAAATACCGGATAAAGCCCCGGAACAACCCGAAGGTTTTGAATCCATTTTCAGCGACTTCAAGTCGAAAATACTACCGGGCATGACACATTGGGAGAGCCCCAATTTCATGGCTTATTTTCCCGCCAATAAGAGCAAGGCCTCCGTTCTGGCAGAAATGCTGATGTCTACCATGGGGGCACAATGCATGATGTGGCTTACCTCTCCGGCAGCTGCCGAACTGGAAGAGCAAATGATGAACTGGCTGCGTGATATGCTGGGGCTTCCGCAACATTTTACAGGCTGTATTCAGGACACTGCCTCCACGGCCACGCTATGCGCCATTCTGACCGCAAGGGAGCAGGCAACGCAGTATGGGATTAACCGAAAAGGCTTTGCCGGTGATGAAAAGTTCACGATTTACTGCTCCGAGCAAATTCATTCCTCAATAGATAAGGGAGCCAAAATTGCGGGCATCGGGCAGAATCAGGTCAGGAAAATTCCTACAGATGCGCAGTATGCTTTAAAAGCCGATCTACTCAGGCAGTTTATCGAACAGGACATAGCCGATGGTTTCAGGCCGCTTTGCGTTGTATCAGCCATTGGTACTACGGGAACAACAGCCGTAGACCCCATAGCCGCCATCAGTGATATATGTGAAGAATTTAACATCTGGCACCATGTGGATGCTGCCTATGCCGGCACAGTCCTTGTTTTGCCGGAAATGCGCTGGATGTCTGAAGGGGTAGAACGAGCAGATAGCTTTGTATTTAACCCTCATAAATGGATGTTTACCAATTTCGATTGTACCGCCTATTTTGTAAAAGACCCCGCTGCCCTCGTAAACACCTTTGCCATTTCACTGGATATCCTGAAAACGGATGTAGATAACGAGGTAAAGAACTATCGCGACTGGGGCATACCCCTGGGCCGCAGATTCCGCGCTCTTAAGCTCTGGTTTGTGATCCGTGAAATGGGAGTAAGCGGCATACAGGAGAAGATAAGAAGCCATATCGCTTATGGACAATGGCTCCGAACTGAAATTGAAGCACATAGTGATTTTGAATTGCTGGCCCCCGTGATTCTTAATACTCTGAATTTCCGATTCAGGGCAGATGAGGCCGAAAGCACGCTGAATGAACTCAATAAGCAGATCATGGACAATGTGAATAAGTCAGGAAAGCTCTTCTTTGTGCAAAATGTTCTCGAAGGCAGATTTGCCCTCAGACTGGCTTTTGGCGGAACAGAGCTGGAGAAACGACATGTTGAAAATGCCTGGAAGCTTATCAGGGAAGAAGCCGTACGGGTTTATCAGCAGTTTAAACAAAAGACCTGAGCGACTGTTTTTTGAGCATGTATAAACTTTCTTTTACACTGGCATGTGTCTTTCTGATTTTATCGGGGTGTAATCCGGATAAAAACAAGAAAGTTGATCAAACAACTATATCCTTTGCAACAAATGATGCCAGCAAGCTCTTCTTCAAAAACCTGAGACAACCTTACTATGATAAGGAGGAGATGGCGGCTGCCAAAATGGACGTTTACCGACTCAAAAAGAGAAATACCGCTAATGAACATCCGGTTATCAATCTGGCCATCGTAAATAACTGGCGTTATGATGAGGCCTATTTACTGCTGGAGCCTAACAGCCTCCTGTCATTAAGTGAATTAGCCGTGAGCTGGGTTAAGGAAAGTAGTAGGGAAGAGGGTACCGTCTCGTTTGAAAACGGCAATAAGCAAAGCATTGTCAGATTTGCCGATCAGATATACGCACTCATTCAGCAGGAAGCAACACTTACTGTGAGTGTAGGAGATAAAAGTATGGATATACTCGAAACGGCTGAAGACAGAGAAGCCTTCAGAATCACTATGGTCGATTACTATCGCCTGGTACAGCGATTGTAATTAATGCTCTTCTTTCTTCTTTTTGCCTTTGAAGAATACATCGTGCTGGCTTATTGCGCTTACCGCAGCAATCAGCACTACTACTATCCAAAGAAAGGTATTGGCGCCACCGCCTATTGGAGGATCAAATAACATTGTTCTTGTCTTTTAGCGGAGGCAAAGATATTACAAAAAGCCTATGTTAAGAAACTGTTCACATTTTTTTAACAGGGCTGTAATAATTCGGTTAAACTGGGCTCAAAATGTAATAATAACTTAACTATTTCTTGGTCAAAAACAGGCGCTCTTCCTTCTAATTTCGGGCATCCTTATGGTACTGGAATGAAGAACTCTCTCAGAATAGAACGCAAAAGAAAAAAGATCACGCAAGAGCAGCTTGCCGGTTTGGTTGGTGTCTCTCGCCAGAGCATTAATGCCATTGAGCGTGGCAAATACACTCCCTCTACTGTATTAGCGCTTAAAATTTCAGAGATTTTCAACACTACGGTCAATAGTCTTTTCGAACTGGAGCCTCTCGATCACCAAAGAAAAAACGGTGTGGCTCAGGTAGACTGATTCTAAAAAGCCGGTATTACCCTACCCAACTAACTACCGAAGGCGGTAAGTACCAGCCTGCGTTGCCCTCCGTAATTGCGGTGCTCACACAGATAAATTCCCTGCCAGGTACCTAAATTTAATCTGCCATTGGTAATGGGCACCGTTACGGAACTGCCCAATAGCGAAGACTTGATATGTGAGGTCATATCATCTGGACCTTCAAAAGTATGCTTGAAATAGGTAGCCGATTCCGGTACCAGCACATTGAAATGAGATTCAAAATCTTCCCTGACGGTAGGGTCCGCATTCTCATTGATCGTAAGGCTGGCCGAAGTATGTTTGATAAATACCTGTAGCAATCCGGCATTCAATTGCGAAATTTCCGGAAGCCCTTCCAGTATTTCATGCGTGATCAAATGAAAGCCTCTTTTGAAGGCGGGTAGCTGTATTTCCTGCTGGAAAGTCTGCATTATTCGTTGGAGCCGTCCTGGAGGCGGTCTGCGTTCTCTGCGATTCTCAGGTTTTCCACAAAATCAAGTAGCTGTCCATCCATTACATTAGGCAGGTTATGTACTGAGTACCCGATACGATGGTCGGTGACCCGCCCCTGAGGATAGTTATAGGTCCTGATTTTATCAGACCGGTCACCACTGCCTACCAACGATTTACGATGATCTGCCACTTCATCCTGCTGCTTTTTCAGCTCCTGCTCATAAAGCCTCGAACGCAGTACCGTAAGTGCTTTGTCATAGTTCTTATGCTGCGAGCGCCCATCCTGGCACTCTACCACAATACCGGTAGGAATATGGGTAAGTCTCACGGCTGATTCAGTCTTGTTTACGTGCTGGCCACCTGCTCCTGAACTACGATAGGTGTCTTTTTTCACATCTTTCATGTTCAGGTCAACGTCTACATCTTCTACCTCAGGCATTACAGCCACAGAAGCAGCAGAGGTATGTACTCTGCCCTGAGACTCGGTCACCGGTACACGCTGCACACGATGCACACCAGATTCAAACTTCAGCGAACCGTAGACATCTTCGCCCACCACGCTGAACACAATCTCTTTAAAACCTCCTGAGCTGGCTTCATTAAGGCTTATCAGTTCCTTCTTCCAGCCCTGACCTTCTATAAAGCGGGTATACATACGATAAAGGTCCCCTGCAAAAATACCAGCCTCATCACCTCCGGCTCCGGCCCTGATCTCCATGATCACGTCTTTCGAGTCGTCCGGATCTTTAGGAATCAGCAGTACCTTCAGTTCCTCCTCCAGCACAGTATTGCGCTCATTCAGCTCCTCCAGCTCCATTTTGGCCATTTCCCTGAACTCCTCATCCTTCTCTGTTTTGAGTATCTCCTTGGAAGACTCGATGTTATCGAGCACATTCTGATAGTCGTCATAGACCTTGACAATCTTTTCCAGGTCTTTGTACTCCTTGCTCAGTTTAGAATACGCCTTCATATCAGACATGGCGTCTGGCTGAACAATGAGCTGACCCACCTCCTCAAATCTGTCTTTTATCGCTGCAAGCTTTTCAAGCATGGTTTCCTTTATTAGCAAGTAAAATTAACAAACAAGATTAACTTTGTAGCCCAGATAAATCGCATTTGTCTTATGAAAGGTAGCTTCTTTATTCTCGCTGTACTTGTTCTTTTTGCCTGCTCTGACGGAAAGGTAGACACCTCTCAGGTGCAGACTGAAATGAAAGCCCGAGAGGTAAAAGTAGTACCCGAAGCCAAAATACTGGAACGCGCCTTTCAGCTGGGAGACAGCCTCCTGAGCACCGTGGACCAGACCAGAGGACTGAGCAAGGCATGGGGGGTTTACCAAAGCTGGCAAATCAGCGATATAACTATCAACTGCTCAATTCACTCATTCAAAACGCTGTATGAGATGGAAGAGAAGGAAAAGCAGGTTTTTGAGGCCTATCGTTACAGTGCTGAAAACAAGCAGCAGCCAGACCCTAACGTACAGCGCCTGCCGGGAGAAATTATGGTGTATAATGCCCCCTACCTGAAAGAAGGTGAATTATTAGGCATGTGGTCTATCAAGCTCCCCCGCAAATACATCATCCTGACACTTCAGGAATAGCCCTGGCGGCCGGTAGGCGCAATAGTCAGAAAACGTATTTCTCAGCCCCCCTGGCAACTACCTAACATAGCTCTTTGTACCGGAAACAATCGGTAGTATGGTCGTTTACCAGCCCACAGGCCTGCATGTAAGCATACATAATCGTGCTTCCTACAAACTTAAAGCCCCGTTTCTTCAGGTCCTTACTCAGTGCATCAGACTCTGGCGTGGTGGCCGGCACTTCGCTTCTGTCTTTCCATTGGTTGATGATGGGTTTCCCATTCACAAATGACCAGACATACTTATCGAATGATCCGAACTCTGCCTGGACTTCCAGGAACTTCTGTGCATTGACTACAGCACCATTAACCTTGAGCTTGTTTCTGATAATGCCCGGGTTTTGCAGCAATTCCTCAATTTTCTGCTGATCGTAATTTGCCACTGCTTCCGGATCAAAATTGGCAAAGCACTCACGATAGCCCTCACGCTTTTTGAGAATAGTTGCCCAGTTCAGGCCTGCCTGAGCGCCCTCCAGAATGAGAAATTCAAAATGCACACGATCATCATGTACCGGCACTCCCCATTCCTCATCATGATATTTTTCATAAGCCTCAAAGGTATCACGACTCCAGTAGCATCTTATTTTCATTGGTTCAAATAGGTTATGCTGGCATTAGGGCGCCAGTAACTCAAAAGGATATACAGTCAGATTTCGCAGCAACCAGAAGACCAACACCACGGAAAGCACAACCCAGGGAGCTTTGGGGTGATAGAACAACAGTTTCCGCTGTCTGCCATCTCTGTACTCCATAAAGCGCATGAAGTAATGATGACCTACCAGAATCAAAGCAGGTAAAAAGAGCGCATTATAACCTATGGTGCCTATAATATTTAAGTGAAGCAGGCTATGCAATGCCCGCTGACTCCCGCAGCCCGGACAATAAATACCTGTGGCCTCATGCAACGGACATTTCGGAAAAAAGTCGAAATCCGTAGGGTCATAGACAAAATAAAGGGATAGTAGTACTACGACTACTACCCCGATGAGTATATAGAGTGTCTTTTTCAATTAGAAATTGCCACTGGCTCCTAAAAACGCCAGTCCGCCAAGGAATACGATATAGATAATACCTACTACCAAAGCAGCTACGGCAGAAACGATAGCCCAGGTTTTAGCATTACTTGAAGCTTTCTCAGCTGCATCATAATTGCCGGCATCATATTCTGAATTTACTTTAGTTGCATAAACGATACTCACGATTCCTGCTGGCAGGCAGCAAAGGATAGTCGTAATAATTGCTACGGCCAGATAATTAGGCGGCCTTTGAGGTTGGTGTTCCATTACTTGTTAGGATTAGGTTGATAAATCTGATCATATAATGATACTAAAAATTTCCTTTAAAAGCTCACCTTAAGTATTCGAAAGAATCTTTCCGGCAAAAGAGCAAGGCACGTATTCTGTATGGTTTTCCTTACAATTCCGCAGCCTTAATAAAATTTAATTTTGATTTAAGTTCGTTTTAATACCTCACTGGTAGGTTGTGAAAAAATAACCTGCACATGAAACGATTCACAACCTCCTTATCTTTGATTTTCGCATTAAGTGTTACGCTGAATGCCCAGTTTTTCAATCCTGAAGCTTCTGAGCAAATGAAGCGAACCCTCAGGAAAAACAATCATGTAGAGAAAACTATGAATGGTCAGATCGTCAAAAGACTATTCAAAGGTACCAGCAAGGCCCTGTATGGTTTTGTCTTCAAATCTGATGAGGAAAACTTCTATCATGTAAGCCTGAGAGAATGGGAAGGCCGTGAAATCATGCCTTATCTGACGACCAACGAACCACTGGAGCTGACTGTTACAGGAGACCCCAAATTGCTGGAAGAGGTGATGCACCTGACCCCGGAGTATCTGACTTTAGAGAACAAGCTGGATATGCGGCTCAAAGGGCTTGCCCATTTCGAATCAGTAAAATCATCCGGAGGGCAGTTTATCAGAAACAAGTCAGCGGGCAGGTTTGATATGACGCGCGAGCCGGACAGGTTTCATGAAAACATAGCCATCGTATCGAAAAAGAAAGTACCTGGCAATGCCTGGTCCTATGCGCTGGAAAATGAAGATACCATCATCGTAAGCTATGATGACGATGACCTGCTGAAGGGAAAAAAGAAGCTGACCTATTTTACCTCAGCCTCTCCCCTGTCAAGAGGCAACTACCTTAAAGCCCCTCATACCTATAACTTTCTGGGCAAGGCTCCTCATGCACCCGGAACCGGTTTTAGTCACTGGATGATGGCCGGCAGATCGGCCAGCCTGCTTGAAAAAGAAACTATTGCGGTAATGGGCAGCCACCTCGACAAACGAGGCCTGTTGAATGGGTTCAAACTGGCAAAGGGAACCCTCTACTTCAACGCAAAAAACGGAGAGCACATCCTGAATGCCACCCGGGGTAAGGACTCATTCGAAGCCTACGTGAAAAAGACGGATGAGAACACCATGATACTCTATGCCATCAAAAATGGGGAGGAGACGGTATTCTACGATAATAATGATCTTCCTTTTACCACCCGAAACCACTATAACTCAGAGCAGGTAAGTTTTACCGGAGATGTAACGGAAGTTCACCCTTTAAAGGAGGCTCAATCCGTTAAGCTCAAGAGCTTTATTGTGAATGATTCTATCTATATCTCTGTAAACCAGGTAGTGGCCCTGAACATTCAGAAGATGATCAAAGAGGGTAAAAAAGTGTCCATTACAGGTTATATGAGAAAGGAAGTCCCCGGAGAGGTAAACGAAAAGGGCTACGCCATCATGGCACTTTCGAAGATAGTCGTCAATGGAAAAACCTTCAATCAAATCATTAACGATATCACTCAGGTACTGTAAAGGGAGCCATCTTAAGAAAAATTAATCCATTCTTCTGTCCATTTTAAATCAGGGTCTGTTCGTTGTCATTAAATTACATAAGCTATGCTCAAAAGATGTGTCTTACTCCTCTCTCTGATATGCCTCCAAACCAGTGTAATGGCGCAGTACACCATTACCCGGGCCCAGCTGGAGCAGCGCAAGCGGCACTCCCGTGTCAACCTGCACTCAGAGATGGAAGTGAAGGGAGAAATCAGGCAGCTGCTCTACGAACCTGCTTATGAATACCTGGCCGGCTTTATCCTGGAGGCAGAAAATGGCAAAGCCTACAAGATTCAGACCTACTACTTTGTGGGGGAAACCCTCTATCCCTTTCTTAAAAAGAATGAGAAGGTCACCCTGAGAATTAAGGGTGATGAGACCTTGCTTACTGAGATGCTCTACAAGTCAGAGGAGGATAAAAAAGCTGAAAGAAAGCTGGGGTTAAAGCTCTCAGGGCTGGCCCATCTGAAAAAGATATCTTCCAGCCAGGGCACTTTTGACCTGCCGGATTATGACAAGGCAGACCTGGCGATGAAGCCTTCTTTTGATATCGTAACGGATGCCTCTATCGTGGGCTATACCATGGGCAAGCGAAACAGCATCCGGCTGATTCTGGACAATGATGATACTATCAACACCTACCGGACAGATCTGGCCAAAGACTACTATCTCGATGGTAAGGTAAGCTATGTAAGGCCACTGTCATCATTTCCCGGGGCCTTTTATAAAAGCCAGCATACCTACCATATGGTAGATCCTTACTCCTCCACCAAAACCTTACCCCTGGCCAAAGACCTGAGGATTGCTACCGTAGGCCGAAGGTCTACTTTTCTCGATAAGGCAGAAAACCTGGATTTCGTCACCCTGAAAAAAACAGCCAGAGGCCAGGTGATCGTGACTGAATGGACGGATGGTAGTGAAGAAAAAACGCAGATGACCTTCAGTAAAAAGGATGAACCCATTTTTAATGACTTCTTAGAGCGCCAGGGGAAAAAGGGCCTGACCATGCATTATCGGAAGTACAGAAATTCAAGGTTCAATTTCCTCTATGCGATTGAAAAGAATGGTGAAAGGGTAAATCTGAATGCGCCTAACGTACCACGCCCCATAAACGAAGAGGACAAACCAGATCCCAAAGAGACAAGTACATCAACAAACCCGTCTGCGAATACCGGCCCCCAAACCACCAAAGGCACCTTACTGAAATATCTCACTACCCAGGTGGGACTTTATGCCGGTTTTTTACTGGTGAATGAAGCCCTGGATACTCTGACTTTCAGGCTCTGGGACACTCATGGCAAAAAAGTACTGGAAAACTTCCGGGAAGGGGATAAGATTGAACTGACATATCAGTTTATCAGTACCCGGGACATTATCCATGAGCGATTTGACAACAGGCAGGTAGATATGACCACCTTCTATAACCCGACCAATCGCTCCGGTATGAACCTCCACTCCCGCTACCCCTGGCTGGCTCTGCTAGAAGATGATCCCAACTATGACAGAAAGGAGAGGCGCTTTAAAAAGACTCCTTACTATGCTGTCAAGCTGAAAAAAGGAAGTCTCGACCTGGATATAACACCTAACTATGCCAACCGGGAAAAAGAATACACCCCCACAGAAATTGCGCTGGACGTAAAGATTCTGGATATAGACAAGAAGCGTGGCGATACACGCTTTTATATGGAAAATGGCGATACCCTCTTTATGAATGTTGCCAATGGTCTGAAAAAAGGAAAAAGGGTTTCATACACCCTGATGCACCCCATTGTGGCCAACGGTCAGGCTTATGATGACCCCCGATACCAGGACAGGGTTTTGCAGACAGTGTGGGTGCAGAAAAGAAAAATCGGAACGCTTACCCCCATTTACGATGACTGGATGAGACTCTCAGGTTATGAAAGTAAGATAGAAGGGAAGAAAGGCCTGATCCGCCTGGCTCCTGATATGGCACAGGAGGTAAATGCCTACATCAGCCGAAACCGAACCAAAGACCTGACATTACTCTGCAACCAGTTTGATATCTCAAAACGGATGCCCACCTTCTACTTCTTTGTAGGCTTGACCAACCCTCAGGGAGAGCTGGTTTTTGATGACCATGTACGTGAGCCACAGCACTATGAAGTAGATACAGTTTTTACCTCCAAAGTGAAGGAGATAGTGCAGCATACTGACCTGTATACCTACCGGAATACCACGATTATCCTGGAGAACAACTTTGTGTTTTCGGTAAACAACGACACTTTTCGCAGCATAGAAGCCAATGCCCTGGTAGGTGCCACCATGACACTTAAAGGCAAGCCCTTTATCCCCCGAGAAGGAGAGGTATTGAAAGAAGAAAGCTACCGGTTGATCAAGCCAGGTTTTTTAAAAGCAGGCAATGTAGAATTCAAAATCAGCGAATGATGAAGATTTTACTGGTAGAAGACGAGCCCAAACTGTCCAACTTCATTGAAAAAGGACTCTCTGATGAAGGCCACTCGGTAAGTGCCTGTAGCAACGGTAGCGAAGCCTCAGAGCTGGCTGCCACCAACGATTTCGACCTGATTTTACTGGACATCATGCTTCCCGGCCAAAATGGATTTGAGATCCTTCAAAACCTGCGAACCTTCGCAGTGGAAACTCCCGTGATCTTTGTGAGTGCTCTCAATGAAAGCCAGCATGTGATCAGGGGACTGGACTTGGGAGCCGTGGACTATATCAAAAAGCCCTTTGACTTTGAAGAGCTCAAAGCGCGGATCAGGAATGTACAGCGCAAGTTTACCAAAAGCCGCACAACCATTCTGGAGGTGGAAGATTTATCACTGGACCTGGTGAAAAGAGAGGTCAATCGCAAAGGCGAGACCATAGAGCTAAGCAAACGTGAGTTTTCTATGCTGGAGCTGCTGATGCGCAATGCCAACCGGGTGCTTTCCAAGATGGAGATTACCCAGAAAATCTGGAATATTGACTTTGATATGGGCAGCAACGTTATCGAAGTGCATATGCACCAGCTGCGCAAAAAGGTTGATGGTGCGCAGGAAAATAAGTTAATTCAGACCCAGGTAGGTTTTGGTTATAAAATCCAGGGCGTCCTGACAGAGAAGTGATCAGGCCGACCTATTTAGGGTGAAGGCACGTTGAAGATTAAGGTTAAGATATAATCGCAGCGGGTTACCAATGAATAAACCAAAGCTCTGGATAGAAGAGAACGTCATGCCGGAAAAGAGAATGAGATTCCTGACATTTTTCTTCACTTTGTTGCTTATGACAGATTAATGGAAATATTGATTGTTTAGCCTCACCCCAGCCCTCTCTTAAAGGAGATAGAGCTGATGGTGTTACCATTAATCTGTCATGCGACTCCAACTGTTTTGGAACTCAAAAGATCAGGTCTCGCAATAACTCAATACTTTTGAGACAAGCTCTTTCTTATTTTGAGCTCACATTAATAACTGATAACAATTAACTCATCAACATACTGATTTGCGTCTCCCGGGATTTATCAGCAGTATCCGTTTTAAGATTGCAGCAGCCTTTTCGCTGGTGTTTATTGCTATCGCCTTTATCACCAATTTTTTCATCTTCAATTACCTGCAGGAAAACCTTCTGGAAACCCACAGGCGACTTCTGTTTCAGGAAGCCACCGGCATCATCAATGATGTGCGGGTAGACCCGATACAGATTCCGATCACTGATGAAGCACAACTGGTGTATATCTGGTATGAGTCTTTTACCGCCAGCTATCCCCTTTATGAAAAGAGCGGCTTCCCCATCCAGGTGCTTCCGTATTTCCAGGAGGCGACCGTAGAAACCGAGGGCATAGACGAGTTCGAATTCAGTAAATCATACAGGCTGGACACGCTCGATATCATCATGGTAGAAAGGGCCCTCTTCGATGCCGACAACGGTACGATCAGACTCCTCCTGGGCCAGGACAACCAGGCCATCTACAGCCAGATCGCCAGCATTCGCACCAACCTGATCTGGGCCAATGTGCTCTCCATTCTGCTCTCCACAGTGCTGGCCTATTTCGTGTCAGGCCTGTCTTTAAAGCCTGTACAAAAGGTGATTGCCAAAGCCCGGGTCATTCAGGCAGCCGAACAGATGGACCGTCTGCCAGTGCCCTCGGTAAAAGATGAAATCGGGGCACTTTCTATAACCATCAATGAGATGATCGAGCGGATTGAGTCTTCTATCAAAAATCAGAACCAGTTTTTTGCCATGGCCGCTCATGAGTTGCGTACCCCCCTGGCCAATATGCAGTCTGAGCTGGAGTACCGCATGAGCACCGACAGGGAAGAGGCAAACCCCGAAACCCTAACCAGCCTGCGCGAGGAGGTGATTCGCCTCAAGAATATTGTGCAGGATTTTCTGCTGATGAGCCAGCTGAAGGCCAACACGCTGGTACTGCGCAAATCCGACTTCCGCCTGGATGACCTCCTCTACGATACTCTGGAGCGTATGCGCCCCGCCCTGACGCAAAGTGCTTTTGAGCTTAAGCTTTCTATTGAGGCGGCCCCTGAGCGCTTCGAACTTTATGCCGACCGTGAAAAGCTCGAGGCAGTGCTCGTCAACCTCTTTGACAATGCACGCAAATATGGCAGCAATACCGAGCCCATTGCGGTTCAACTGATAGAGTCAGAAAATCAACTCTCCCTGAGTATTGAAAATGCCCTGGTCACCGACTCTTCTCTTCTCCAAAAAGGTATGGGCCTGGGCCTGCAGATTGCCCGGCAGATTGTACAAAAGCATGGCTTTGTTTTTGAGCAAGAGCGTGGGGAGGGAGTGTTTCGGGTGAGATTGGGGTTTTGAGGAGGGCTTTTCTTTCCAGCAACGTCATTGCCAGCGCAGCGTGGCAATCTCCTTATGGCATTATGAATCTCTATTCATGATGCTGACCCTGCAGACCGGCCTCTCCTTGAGTTCATTCCCTGAATGAATTCTTAACGCTCACCCTCAATCAAGCCTCGCGATAGCTATCGGGACTGCTTACCCGCGGCCGCCCTGTTGCTCCATCGCTGAAGCTTCGCGAAGGCAAGCCCGCTGTGCCAGTTTCCGTCAATGGCCAGCCCTTCACATAAGATTTGCCAGGCAAAGCTGATGCGCTATTTTCTCGTGTACATCCTGTACAACAGATTGCTTTCAAATATTCGATTGTCAGGCGGTTCATTTTATTTTCAAAGGTGTCTGACGAATCCTTCAGATTTCTCAGGCCTTAGGAATGTGCCTGTAAAACACATCTACACGTGAGATTATTTCTACCCCTTACAGGCCTCATAATTACATAACTAAATACCCAGTAAAGCCTTCTCTAGCTTCCTCTGAATCAAGGCCTTTTGACTTTCTTTCTTTGCCAATTTTAAAGCTTTGTTGAGGTACAGTACCTCTTGATGAGAGTCGTCAGCCATTTTGTACAATTCGGCCATTAAACAGCAATAATGAATATTACCTGCTAAATCCAGCTTTAGAGTTGCCTCAATTGCCAACTTAGGTGATTGGGCTTTGGCTAAGGCATAGGAACGATTCATAGCTATGATCGGTGAATATTCTATGGTCAGGAGCTTATTGTACAGCATTAGAATCTGCTCCCATTTTCCTTCATCTTCCTGCGTATGCCAAAAGGCAATTGTTGCCTCGACATGATATTTGGAAACTTGCTCATCTCCAGATGCATAGTTTAGATATTCAAGCCCTTTTTTGATAAGCGCCTGATCCCATAATGACTTGTCTTGTTCATCGTATAAAAGACTTCCAGATTCACTAGACAGTCTTGCTTTGAATCTTGAGGCATGAAAACACATTAAAGCAACAAGCGCCTGAACATGAGCTACTTGAAAGTGCTGTTGGTTGGATAAAAACACACCTAAACGCATCGCCTCCCAGCATAAATCATGTCGTATCTCTTCTTCAATTGTACTGCTGTAGTAGCCTTCATTAAAAAGTAAATAAATCACTCTTAACACATTATCAAGCCTCTCATGATAATCTTCTTTAGTCAACTCATCCTGTAAGCTCAATTGACTTTTAAGTACTTTTTTGGCTCTGTATAGTTTTTTGTTGATCGATTCTTTGTTCGAAATCAAAGCTCTCGATATCTCCTCAGTGCTAAAGCCACAAAGAATGCGAAGTGTGATACATAGCTGAGACTCACGATTAAGTCGAGGATCGCAGAGCACAAAAATCATTCTGAGCTGGCTATCTTCAATGAGTTTTTCTGTAATCTCAATTGTATCAAAAGCTTCATGATCTTTGTATAGATTCTTACTAATTCTATCATCAAACGTTTTCTGCCTGCGAATTCCCTCAAAATACAGGTTCTGAGCAACCTTCCTTAGCCATGCTCTTGGATATTGAGGTATTCCTTTGTGAGACCAAGATCTCATGGCTCTGACAAAGGTTTCTGAGACTATGTCTTCAGCTAGCTGAAGATCATTGACGCCATAATAGTTACTGAGTACAGCTATCAAATTACTGTACTCAGTTTTAAAAATCTCAGAAAGCTTCTGATTGTCAACCATTAGGAAGATCCTCTGTAGGCATAATTTCCCTTACCTCTACTTTACCCCCGTTAGATAATGCCGGACATCCATCAGATAAGGAAACAGCCTCATCAAGGTTACCAGCAGAAACGATCATAAAACCACCGACAATTTCTTTGACCTCAGCATATGGTCCGTCAGTTATTGATCCGTCAGAATGAACAGTTTTACCTTCAAAACCCAAGGCTTCTCCAGGGTTTTTTAGCTTTCCCTGTGCCCCAATTCCTCCGATCCAGTCCATCCATTCTTTGATCTCAGCCTCGATCTCAGCGGGAGTAGGCTCCATATTAGGATTAGGCTCACTGTGGAAAATCATCATAAAATCTTTCATGTCTTTTTGTTTTACGTTATTAATTACGATTTCAATACTTTAATGCTTGAAGCCTGAAGAATAGGACAAGTATTGAAGATTTTATTTAAAAATAATTTTGAAATGGTAAATGAGTCTTCTTTGAGCACTTATTTGCCATTCGCTCTGACAGCCCTTCAAGATTAAAAAGTCACACACATGCGCCAGCAAACCGTGTCACATAACCTGCCCCAATGAATTCGTTCAGGTTGAGTGTGTCAGCTTACTCTCTAGGTTGGCTACTCCCCACCCAGCGCCTTGACAGGGTTGGCCAATGCGGCTTTCAGGGCCTGAATACTCACTGTGAGCAGGGTGATGGCCAAAGCACCCATTCCCGCCATGGCGAAGATCCACCAGGAGAGCTGTGTTCTGAGCTCATAGGAGTCCAGCCAATTATCCAATACCCTGTAAGCGATGGGTATGGAAATAAGGCTGGCCATCAGCACCAGAGCAGCAAAGTCTTTAGAAAGCAAGACCATAACACTGCTAACACTCGCTCCCAGCACTTTGCGGATGCCCACCTCTTTGATACGATGCTCTGCCATAAATGAGGCCAGCCCGAAGAGCCCCAGGCAGCTGATCGCAATGGCTACCGTGCTAAAAAACCTGGCCTGATTGCTTATTCTTTCCTCGGCAATAAACTTCTTGTTGTAGTCATCTTCTGCAAAAGTGAAATCGAAGGGGTCATGGGGCAGAACCTTTGCAAAGGCTTCTCTGAGTCCGTTGATAGACTCGCTAATGTCAAGAGTAGGATTGAGCCTGATGTACAGGTAAAAGGCAGACCTTTCATTCAGGAATATGATGGACGGATCGGTCTTCGCAAAAGGAGATTGCTTGACCATATCTTCCACTACTCCGATGATGGTGTAGTTTTTCGGGTCTGTCCAGCCTGGCGCATAGTTGACTACAGTACCCAAAGGGTTCTCCAGGTTCATAAGCTCCAGGGCCCTTCTGTTAATGATGATGGCACGCTTATCCGTTGGAAAAGCTTCAGAGAAATCACGTCCGGCCATAAAATCCATCCCTACCGCTTCAGCATATCCGTAGGTAACACTGATGGTATTGAATTGCTGGTCGGAACCTTGATCCATACCATCCCAGCTAAAGCCGCTATTGGACCCACGGTTATTAATAACCGGATAATTGGAAGAGCCCGCTGCTATGGCATAGCCTGAGTTGACCAATTCCTGCCTGAGTACTTTTGACTTATTGAGAAATTCCCGGGAGGTCCGCTTAATCGCGATCAGCCCTTCCGGTGAATAGCCCGGAGGCCTGTCTTTGGCCATTTCGATTTGGTTGATCACTGTAATAGTTCCGATAATCAGCCCAATGGAAATAGTGAACTGAACCACCACCAGCACCTTTCTGGGCAATGAAGCCCTTTTGCCTGAAGAAAACTTTCCTTTCAGGGCCTTGACAGGCTCAAAGGAAGACAGGTAAATGGCCGGGTAAGACCCTGCGAGAATGCCGGTAAACAGCACAAAGCTCAGGGAGATCAACCAGAAGTCAGCCATGCCCCAGGGGGTGGCTACTGCTTTGCCTGATGTTTCGTTAAACCATGGTATCAGTGCCGTTAAAAGAACCAGCGCGGGCCCGAATGCGAGTATACTGTAGAGCAAAGACTCAATATAGAACTGAGCAATGAGCTGTCTTCTATCAGAGCCCAGGGTTTTCCTAATGCCGGACTCTTTGGCCCTTTTTTCAGATCGTGCCGTGCTCAGGTTGGTGAAGTTGATACAGGCTAAAATCAACACGAAGGCTCCGAGAATGCTGTAGAGCCAGACAAACTGCATTCGCTGGCTTGTCACCGGCTTAAAGTCCCTGAACTCCGACTTCAGGTGCCAGTCTTTCATAGGGTGCAGGAAGAATTGCATTTCCCTTTCCTTTAAAAAACCCGGAAGGAGAGGCTCGACTGCCCTGGTAATCAGGCTTCCCAGCTCTTCCGTATTCACACCAGGCGCTACTTTGGCATAGATATCTACATTGATATCGTCCCATACGTTCATTCTCTCCGGCCCCAGTAGCAGCTCCAGGTTCATAACATAATGGGCATTGCTGAACTTTGAGTTTTCAGGAATGTCTTTATACACCCCTGTAACCAAAAGGTCAGTCTGGTCATTGAACTTCAGGGATTTATTGACTGGGTTTTCGTTGCCAAACAAGCTTCTGGCAAAAGACTCATTCAACATGATGGACCTGCGGTCACTGAGTCCATCCAAAGTGCCTGTTATCATTTCAAAACCCAGCACTTCAGGGCCTGCAGGCCCCATGAATACACCCTCTTGCCGAAACTTATTGTACTTGTAAATCAGTACATGCTCCTGTGTAGAGGCCCGAACCATAAATATATCTTCAATACGGTCTGGAAAACTCTTCTTTATCACCACGCTGGCACCTGTAGGCAGATAGGTACTGGTACTTAACCGGTCGCGGAATTTGTGGTGATTCATTACCTGGACTATGTGATCATAATCTTTGTGGTAATGATTGTAAGTAAGCTCATCATGAACCCATAGCCCAATCAGCATGGCGACTACCATACCAATGGCAAGTCCCCCGATATTGATGATTGAATAGACCTTGCTTTTCAGCATTTGTCGATAGATGACCTTAAAGTTGTGCCTGAACATATTGCAGTCATTAGGTTGAAACCGGGTTCAATTGATGATCAGCACCGACACTATCTTTCTCAGAATCTATGAGCTATTCCCCGGGGTTAATTACGACAGACTCTTTTTTGATCTGATTTCTGATATAAGATGAGTGGCTAACCGGAACAAAGACGCGTGAAAAAGAAAAGCATTACACGACAGTAATGATTTAAGCCAGAACGTGATGCCGGAAAAATTGACCTCAAGTTGAACACCAGGCTAATTTTATGCGATAGCTGAGCCCAAGCGATTTGCTACTTCTGACCGTGACTGATCTGTTTTTAAAAAAAAATGGTACAATGCGTCCAGTCGACAAATCAATCAGGCCTTTCAGGTTGCTCGGCAAGCATGGCGATCTCCTCTGCTAGAATGATTGATGAGCTCGAAACCTCCGACTACAGCTCCGCAAAACTGCCGGGTCCGTTTATATGGTGCTCAGGTTTCACAGGAAGCAGCCTGTGTCAGGCAGTTGGTAAATAATTAAGCTGATATCTCATTGCTTTTAGCGTTTTGAAAATGATGTCTTAGTTTAGCATGCAAGCTCTTTAGTTATGAGTATCCGATGCCATCTTTTTACAGGAAATCAAGCCACCGCGTTTATCAGCAATGTGGCTGAGCTTCGCATTAACATCTTTCGTGAGTACCCTTATCTCTATGATGGCAGCCCAGCTTACGAGGAGAGCTATTTACATAAGTTTATGGCTACCCCTGATAGCACCATAGCCATCATGTTTGATGGAGAGTCAGTAGTTGGTGCACTCACCGGTCTGCCATTGAAATATGAGGAAGAGTCCGTGATAGCCCCCTGGAAATCACGGAAGGAAAGTATTGAAGAGATTTACTATTTCAGCGAAGCACTTCTTTATCCCACATACCATGGACGAGGTTTAGGAAAAAGGCTATTTGAAACATCAGAAGCTTATGTTGAATCACTCAACACCTATAAAGTATTCTCTCTGGCAACGGTAATTCGGGAGAGTGACCACCCGCTTAAACCTAAAGATTACGCATCTCTCGATGGATTTTGGAAAAGCAAGGGCTACTCCATGGTGGAAGGTGTGATTTGCACCATCTCATGGAAGGAGGTACAGGAGGATGTAGAATCTGACAAACCATTACAGTTCTGGTCAAAAAACGTCTGACTCATACCATTGAGAGGGGATGTATTGTCTCCCCTCTAAGTTCCGTGATACATTCTGCTGAAAAGAAAGCCTTATGAATCCTCTGATGAACGGTTAATTGCTTCCTGGCCATTGTAAACCAGCCTTGTCGACCAGGGTATGGGGTTTCTCAGAGCAAAATGTGCCATGCAGCCATTTTCTGCTTCATTAAGCAGATCTTTGATATTCTCCTCCGGCTCAGGGCTTTCAATAATCACATGCGTTTCTACCATATCACATCGGCCGTCAGTCATGTATCCGTGTTCACGCATATGCCCCAGGTTGGTAGCAAATACAATGCGTTGCTCCAGCTTCAGGCTGTCTACCTGAATTTTTCTTGCTGTAAGAATGTCGGTCAGATGGGTCATCAGGCAAAAGCCGATACCAGCCGAAAAAAATGCCAGCGGAGGCGGTGCCGTATCTTCTCCTACAGGAGGCTGCTCATCACAGTATAGCTTCACAGGGCTAAAACCGGGAATATTAACTGATACAACACCGGTTTTACTTTGCATCTTGCCCGCTTCCGCACTCAGGTTTACTTCAAAGCGATAAGGTTCGGGATGACGCGCTTTCTTGAATTTAGTGGACTCGTATTGAGTTTTAGCCGGTTGCTCAGAGCTAAGCTCTCCGACACGATAAAATTTCTCCTCTGACATGTTCTATTATAATTTATGCAGACAAATATCCATGCTCAATGGGTCTAATCCAAGTCGGGATTTGTGACATAGTCGATTCACGTCAGCTTCAGAGCTTTTCAATTAAAACTACATTTAGGAATTATTAATTTGTTGGTTCGATAATAAAAACTACATTTAGGAATTATTTCACATCCCATGAAGAAATACCAAATAGGAGAGTTTGAGGGTATGGCGCTTTTAACAGTGGGTGCCCTTATTGGAAATGCCTACGGAGTAGCTATCAAAGCAGAAATAGAAAAGCGGCTGCAACGCAAGGTTTCTATAGGCACACTTCAGTCGGCACTGAGGCGCATGGAAGGCAAGGGGTTTCTCTCTTCTCAATTAGGCGAAACCACCAAGGTCAGAGATGGTAAGCGCAAACGCTATTTCAGGATTACTGCGTTTGGTAAAAAAGCCCTGGATTTCAACCTTCAAGCAAGGCCAAACCTGTGGAAGGAGGTCCCCCGTGAAACTATAAAGTTCGAGTCATGCTAAAAAGGTTAGGTACACGCATTTTCAGGCTCTTTTGTCACTCCGATTTTCAGGAGGATATTCTGGGAGATCTGGACGAATACTATCAGCATAACCTGGAGAAAAAGGGCAGGCACTATGCCAATTTTAAGTTTTTTATAGACGTCCTTTTGCTATTCAGGCTCTCCCTTCTCCGGGATAAATGGTCAGGTCAAAACTCAAATTATTTCGCAATGTTCCATACGATATTTAAAACAGCTTTCCGTGTATTCTGGAGAGAACGTGTCTATGCTTTAATTAATGTACTGGGCCTGACGGTAGGGCTTTCAGCCAGTGCATTACTGCTGCTCTACGTGGAGTCGGAACGCTCCGTAAACGGATTCCACAGAAACCTGGACCAAACCTACCAGGTGCTCAAGCATCAGCGTTATTCCGGAGATATCCAAACCAGCGAGTCCATTCCGGGGCCACTGAACACCACCTTTAAAGATGACTTTCCGGAAGTAGAAGCCATTGCTTCCTATACATGGACCTTCCGTCCGCTCTTTATGAAAGATGATCACAGGCACCAGGCAACCGGTAGATGGGCCAGTGAAGATTTCTTTAAAATCTTTACCGTCAACTTTATTGAGGGAAGTGCGAAGAATGCGCTGACCTCACCTTCACAGCTTTACATATCAGAAAGTACCAGAGAGCGGCTGTTTGGGCAGGATCTGGCACTAACAGAAACCGTAGAGGTCAATGGATTGGGCTCCTTTCAGATAGCCGGGGTTTTTGAAGATGTACCGGCAGGCAGCACCATAGATTTTGATTTTATTATGCCTTACAGGGTATGGAAGGAGGATAATGATTGGGTCAATGATTGGGACAACAGCGGACCCAGAGCCATAGCAAAGCTACAGGCAGGGGTTGATGTAGATCAGTTTAATGCGAAGATTGAAGGCTATGTACAAGAAAAAATGGGAGAGCAAGAAACCAGAACTTCCATTTTTGTACAACCTCTGAAAGACCGCTATCTCTACAACAAATATGAAGAGGGCAAATTAACAGGCGGCAGAATCGTCTATATACACTTATTTACCGCGATCGCCATTTTTATTGTACTGATTGCCTCCATCAATTTTATGAATCTGGCTACCGCCAGGTCAACGAAAAGAGCAAAGGAAGTAGGTATCAAAAAAGTGGTGGGTTCCTCGCGCGGGCTTTTACTACTCCAGTTCATGACGGAATCGGTCATACTCAGTTTCTTTTCAGCTATCCTGGCCGGGCTTATTGTGATGTGGGTTATTGACCCGATTAACCTTTTGGTAGGGAAGCAGATGACCTTTTCCCTATTACAACCCGATAAGTCTCTGGCACTATTGGCGATGGGGCTCATCCTGGGTATTATCTCTGGTTTATACCCTTCCGTAGTGCTGTCAAACTTCAAAGTCCTGAGTGTGTTAAAGGGTAATTTCAGGAAGCCGAAGGGGTCGATAGGTTTGAGAAAAGGACTGGTAGTCTTTCAATTCATGATTTCTACTGCACTCATCATTGCCACTTTGGTGGTGCAGAAGCAGCTCGACTTTATAAACAGCAAGGACCTGGGCTTTACCAAAGAAAACATGGTGCTGGTTCCGGTTCAGGGCCAATTAAATGATGAAAATGTCAGGGCTCAACTGAAATCCAGACTGTTGGCCAACCCGGACTTTACTCATGTAGCTTTTTCCAGTGAGTCTACCCTGATCGACTCTGAAACATCCACGGCCGGAGGCTTTTCCTGGGCAGAAAAAGAAGATGAGCTCGAAACCAATTTCAACCTTCTTTTCACTGAACACGGCTTTCTGGATGCCTATGACATTGAACTGCTGGCCGGACGTTCTTTCGACCCTGCATTAGCCACAGATTCCATGCATGTGCTCATCAACGAGCAAACGGCCAAGCTCATGAATGTAGCCGACCCTCTGAATCATACAGTGAACTTTTGGGGCAGAACCGGGCAGGTTATCGGTATCATCAAGAATTTTCATTTCAGTTCGCTTCACTCAGGTATAGAGCCATTGGTCATTAGTTTGAGACCAGGCTACAGCCAGGTACTGAATGTGAGAATCACGGGCCAGAACAATCAGGAGAGTATAGCTTACCTTGAAAATATCCTGAAGGAATTCAACCCTGATTACCCTTTTAGCTATAGTTTTCTTTCTGAAAATTACGAGGCGCAATACAGAAGCGAACTCATCATTGGCACTTTAGGAGACTATTTTTCCGGAATTGTCATTTTTATCTCATTGCTGGGCTTATTCGGTTTGGCAAGCTTTTCAGCCGAACAGAGGATAAAAGAAATTGGTATCAGAAAAGTATTGGGTGCCGGTGTTTTCAACCTTATGCTTATCACAACCCAAGGTTATCTCCTGTTGGTGAGTATAGGCTTTGTAGTGGCAGCTCCGGTTGCTTACTTTTTTATGAACCAATGGCTGGAAGCCTTCACTTATAGCATTGATATAGGCCTTTCTATCTTCCTGATCGCGGGTCTGGCTTCGCTTCTGATTACCCTCACCACCATCAGCTATCATGCCATCAAAGCAGCTTATGCCAACCCGGTCAATAGCCTGAAGTACGAGTAATTGAAGTTTTGTTCAAAAGCAGGAAAGAACCAGACTATTGTTCGATTCTATTCTTCGGTTCGCTCCAGGTAGGGCATCGCATCCACAATATTGAATTCCGGGGTATTGGTCATCAATTGCTCCAAAACCCACTTGTGATTGGAGCCTACAAAAATGATGATTCGGTCATCCGGTGATGATCTCTGCATTACGTGCATCATCATCCGGATATTGCGCTGATACCATCTGCCCAGCCAGTCAGCCCCGATCCAGGTATCGTTCACACCTGACCGCACCTCGATGGCGTGCATTCTTGAAATATTGTATTGCTGATCCTCCACACTGTTCAGGGATTTAATGTTGTCATAGAGACTCATCTTGTTTCTAATCTTGCCATTGGTCTGGAATACATCAGAGATCTGTTCATAGTGTTTCTTATTGAACTCCTCATCAGCGGCATCTTTGAATTTCCCAAAAACATCAAAGGAAAAACCATCCAACGAGCCTATAAAGGGCGGTTTGTTATCAAAAAGGTAAATGGAATCGTGACCAAGCCTTTTGGCCATTCGAAAACCCAGCTGAAATATTTCATTAACTCTGTCTTTGATATAATCCTCAGAAGTCAGGTATTTCTGATAGGCCACATTGTAAACAGAGTCATGTTTCGGATCCTTTTCTACAAAGACTTTGGTGGCATTAAAAGCTTCCAGACGAGTAATCAGGCGATCCAGCTCCTGCTGATTTGCATCATCCAGTTCATCATAATCTGACTCCTGATCAAAATGATATGTACCCACTATGAGCACCTCCCGTACATCTTCAAATTGTAGTTGTTTAAAGGGAGTTTCTTCCTCCTCGGTAACCGGTTCGGGTTTACAATTGGCGATGGCCAGCAGCAACAAAATGTAGCAGACACCTCTATGCATATGATCGAATTTCTGATTTACAAAACGCCTAAAACTATCATCAATTCAGCGACTCAGGCTGGTTGCATTTGTCCCAAATGGGTTTTTGGGAGTCATTCACTCCTACTCACCGGTTAACCAAAAGTTCAGTACTTTATAAATAAGTAAACTTGTAATCTTTCAGACTTAACCCTTTATAAGTTGGCTGACTCTTTTGCCGATGGCATTCTGTTCTTTATTGCCGTACAGCTATTGATTGTGGCTGCCATGCACTTTGTGGAAAGGAAAAATCAGAAGTCAATATTCCTGGCGCTGATTTGCCTGGTAAATGGTCTTTGGTACTTCTATTTCGTGTTTCACCAGGTATGGAAGAGAGACTTGTTGCTCGGCATTCTGATAGGCCCGGACAAAAACATCTTTTTGCCTGTACTTATTTACTTCTATTTGAAATCCATCCAGGGAAGGCTGACCTTCAAATTTCTGGGGCTACACCTCCTGCTTCCCCTCCTGTTTTATGTTATTTTCCTCTTTTTCCAATTCAGTCCTGACATCCCCTGGTCGGCACATGCCTATGGCGAAGTATCTGTATTGATTGTTTTTGCTTTGATTCTTTTCGGGGTGTACTTCTTAAAAGCCCGAAAAGAGCTTGAATCAAACCTCAAATCCATATTACTTCCCAAAGTCTATAAAAGAATCAAGCTGTTTTTTTATGCATTCTATGCACCTCTGCTGATCATTCCGCTTTTTGATATTGCCAATGCACTGCTGACCGGCAATGGTCAATCATTTGACTCCATACCTATTCAAACAGCCCGGGAATTGGTTTATGCCTCCAATTATGCCTTAAGCTACCTACTGTCTCTCTATGCCTTGACGGAGCTTAGTTTTGTACGCAAATTGCTCTTTCCAGGTAATGCCCTGGTGAGCAAAAACCTCCTCGACAATAAGTTGCACATTGATGGGTTGGTAGAGAAAGAGCTGATCGGTAAAAAGCTGTTTCAGAATGCCGGAATTTCAGCAGATTCTTTTGCCAGTAAAGCAGGCCTGACCAAAAAAGAGATCCTGGACTACCTTGAACTGACCCGGAAGGTATCATTCAGTGAATTTATCAACCGTTTAAGGGTGAATGAATTCAAGGCAAGGGTGAGCGATGCCAAAAATCAGCATCTGGACCTGGTGGGGCTGGCGAAAGAATGTGGTTTTCAGTCCAAATCCACATTCTTCAGGGTTTTCAAGGAAATAGAAGGCATTACCCCGAATGAATACAAAAAGCAACCCTGAGGAATTGCTCTATCATACTCATATTTATTTGACCTCTTCATGTCATATCCAGGGTCTTTGGCATGGCTCTTGATCGTGCAAACCCTGAAAAAAATACGGTCAGAAAGTGCAACTAAACATACAATCGACCGTCATATAGACTCAACTCAAAATGGTCAACAGATGAAATTGAGAATACCCAAGGTCAAAGTGCTCTCTTTGCTGGCTGCCGGTCTGTTATTTATCGGATGCTCAAACCCCGAAGATCTACCTGACAAGCCTTTAATCCCACTTTTTGCGGAGAGTGAGATGTCAGTAATTCACGGTGAGGCAGAAAAGACCTGGCGCATTACTGAGCTGATCAATGAATTCTATGATCCCAATTACGATCTGGAAATTGACCTGTCATGCGTAGCAGATGACGTATATACTTTTTCTTCCACTCGCGAGGTAAGCATCGATCTGGGTGAAGATCGCTGTTTTGGAAAGAATGATAATGGCATCTTCAAAGCCGATACGGAAATCTTCGATTCAGAACTGATGTACCTGGGAGATGAAGGAGATAATGGCACAATTTACCTCAGACTTTCCCGAGGCTACACCAATCGGGACAATACAGCGGCAGGAATCACCATTCGCATCTACGCCCTGGCAGAGCTCAGCGAAGACCGCATGGTTTTCCACCGAGAAGGGGGTCAGTACATAGGAGAGTACCGCGAAGCCATTGTGTTTGAAAGGTTCTGAGCAAACAAACGAAACCACAAAAGCCAGAACAGGGTTCAGCACCCTATTCTGGCTTTTGTCTTTTTAACCCCCTTTAGTCAAACCTACTCCATCGCCAGCGTTTCTGCAGGGTTTGTCCTGGCAGATCTGAAAGAAATATAGCCGATCGTCAGCACGGTGAGCAAAGTGGTCATTAACAAGCCTATGGCGAAAATATCCCAGCCCAGCGGAATGCGGAACACATAGTTATCCAGCCAGAGGTCCATTGCCATATAGGCGAGGGGTGCACTTACCAGAAATGCTGCAAAAGTGAGGATAAAGAACCTTCTGGAGAAACTGAAGAGAATCTGCCCGATAGAAGCGCCCAATACCTTTCTGATGCCGATTTCTTTCGTGCGCCTGATCGACATAAAAGAGACCAGTCCGTACAGGCCCAGACAGCCAATGACAATCGCTACCAGTGAAAAGACACGAATACTTTTGAGCATAATGTCTTCCACGATATAAGCCTGCTTCATGTAGTCATCCACCGTTTGGTATCTGAAGGTACGCGATGGAAATACTTCCAGCCATGCATCTTCCAGTTTGTCCAAAGCAGCCGGCAGATTGCCCGATGCAATTTTGATGTCGGCACTGTTTACCCGGGAATGCCAGGGAAACATCACCATGGGCTCAATGGCCAGATCAAGCTTATCAATGTGAAAATCTTTGGTCACTCCCACAATCCTGGCGCGAGCTCCGTAACACTCTATTTGTTTGCCAATGGCTTCTTGTGGGCTTTCTACATCCAGCTGCCTTACCAAAGCTTCATTCACGATAAAAGCATCAATGGTATCGTTGTATTCATCGGCACGGAAGTTTCTGCCTGCCACCAATTCAATTCCATATGCATCGATAAAGCGATGATCTACAAACTTATTCCGCACACTCATATCTCCTTTCTCGGAGTGGCCTACCTCTCTGAAGGTAGTGGCATAACGCCCTGCGTCCATGGGTGGCCCTGATGAAAAAGAATAAGAAATCACCTCGGGCATAGACTCTATGACCTGCGCCAGGCGATCTACCTGCTGTCGGTTGGGGTCATAGGTGGTAATGGTAACCATCTCTTCTTTATCAAAGCCCATGTCCATATTGATGAAATAGTTCATCTGTGCCGATACCACAATGGTTCCGATAATCATCAGCTGTGTAATGGTGAACTGAGTTAATACCAGAGCCTGACGCAGGTTCAACCCTGACTTCTTTTGAGTAAGAGCTGAAAAACCACTTCGCAAGGCCTCGGACGGACGGTAAGCTGAGAGCTTAATGGCAGGATAAAGCCCTGCTATCACGCTTACAATCAGAATAAGCACAATCCCGAATGCCCAGGTTGAATTATCCACCTGCATGTTCATCTGAACAATTGTCAGCAGTCCGTTCCAGCCATTCAAGGCAATCTCTGTCAGCCATATCGCCAGAAAAAAGGAGATAGTTGTCAGAAAGATAGTTTCTGCTAAAAACTGGAGTATCAGTTGCAGGCGACTACCTCCCAACACTTTTCTGACTCCCACTTCTTTGGCACGGGTCACTACCTGGGCCGTTTGTATATTGATAAAGTTGATACAGGCAGAAATCGCGATGAACAGGCTGAGTGCCCAAAAGGCTATGGTAATAGAAGGGTCATTGGTATAGTTCCCCGAAAAGCCCCATTGCGGATCATTATGGATGTCTTTGAGATTGATAAGGCTGTAAGAGTTAATCTCCGCATCTTCTTTAGTTCTGTATTTATTGACCATCTCAGGAAAACGAGCCTCAAGATCTTCAGGTCGCTGGCCCTCCTTTAATACTATAAAAGTGAGTCCCGAAGAGAGATTACCCCAGTTATCCCGGTCCCATGGATTCACCCGGTAATAAATCTCGGCTGAGGTGAGTAGCTGGAAGGGAATATTACTGTTGCTGGGGGGATTCTCAATCACACCTGTGATGTATACTCTCAGCGAATCAAAAAGGGCCACTTCTTTGCCCAGCAATCCGGCCTCCCTGCCCACAAAATTGGGATAGTATTTTTCGACCATTTTGGTCGAGATGACCAGGGCATTGCGATCATCAAGGGCAGTTCTTTCATTTCCGGCTATAAAGTCATAATCGAAGTATTTCAGAAAAGCGCTGTCGGCATGCAGCAATCTTCTTCCTTCTTCAAAAATCTTCTCACGGGAAGTTCCCGGATCAATCGTTACCAGGGCACTGCTTGGGCCAAAGGTTTGTATCACTCCCTCCAGCTCCGGATATTCATTGCGCAGTACCTTGCCGAGCATCGATTGAGTGTTCCCTGTTTTGTTAATTCTGTTGGGGTAAGTCAGGGTTGTATTGACACGATATATCTGGTCTGCGAGCGGCTGATCAGTATCAAAGCTGTTCTCGTAGCGCTCCTGCACGAAGAGAAACAGCACACTGCTAAGCCCCAGAGTCAGAGCCACCACGTTGATAGCAGAGGTAACTCTGTTCTTCCAGAGGTTTCTGATGATAGAAAGTAAAAAGGTACGTGTCATGATTTCTTCAATTTTGACCTGTTATCGGCCAAAAGACTGCCACAAACTGTAAAACACTGAAAAACAGAGTTTTACAAAGCATTTTAGCCATACGATTTATAAAAGTGATCGCATGAGTACAGCCAACTGTTCCAACCTGGAGCAGTAAATTACTATATTTATTTGTGCAAATACTCGCCATAGACGATGATCCTCTGATGCTTCATACCATCGCCATGGTGTTGGAAGATTCCTTTGGCGAAATCCATACCCTGGAGCACCCGGGCCTTGCCCAATCTCTCCTGGAGAGTGAAGACATTCAGGTCATTCTACTTGATCTGAACTTTGCCATCGGGGATTCTGATGGAGCAGAGGGGTTAGCCTGGATTAAAAAGATCAAAGAGCTCCGTCCTCATATTTCCATTGTCGTGCTCACCGCCCATGGCTTTCTCGACATTGCCGTCCAGTCTTTGAAGCAGGGCGCTACCGATTTTCTGGAAAAACCCTTTTCCAATGAAAAGCTCACGGCTACTGTACAGGCAGCATTGAACCTGGCTCATTCTCAGCAAAACCTGGCCGATGTTACCTCCAGCAGGGACTTACTGGTCCATCAGGCAAACCAGACCGGCAGCATGGTTATAGGCAAGTCGGGCAGTATGGACAAGGTAATGAATATGGTAGCCAAGGTGGCCGGTACCGATGCATCAGTATTGGTTACCGGAGCTCACGGCACAGGAAAAGAGGTACTGGCCAGACTGATTCACCAGCAGTCGGCCCGGGCTGCACAGCCCTTTATCAATACTGATCTGAGTGCCATTTCATCAGGCTTATTCGAATCTACCCTTTTCGGTCATGTAAAGGGGGCCTTTACCGATGCCAGCCAGGACAAGGCCGGTATGATGGAGGCAGCCAATCTCGGAACATTATTGCTCGATGAAATTGGTAACCTGCCCCTTGAGCTCCAGTCCAAAATGCTCGCAGCTCTTCAAAACAGGGAGGTAAGCCGGGTAGGAGAGCACCGGCCGAGAGCGATTGATATCCGACTTATCAGTACCTCTCATAAAACTATGGAAATGCTGACCGACCCGGTTCAGTTCAGACAGGACCTCTTATTTCGCATTAATACAGTGCATATAGAATTGCCGCCTTTGAGAAACAGACGGGAGGATATAAAACCCCTTACCGAGCACTTCCTGGCCCTCTTTAACCGAAAGTATGAACGCTCTTTTGCCCTGACCAGGCCACAACTCAAAGAACTCCAGGACTATCACTGGCCGGGTAACATCAGAGAGTTGAGAAACAACATTGAACGTATGGTCATCATGGACAATACAGACGTGTTTAAGGGGGCTGGTCAGGACCAGGCCAGTGCAGACAACCTTTATGAGGTGGAAAAAAGGAAGATAGCCGAGGTGATGGAGCGCCATGCAGGAAATATTACCCGTGCCGCGGCAGAACTGGGCATAGGCCGGAATACGCTGTATCGCAAAATGAAGAAGTATGATCTTTAAAAAGAGCTTCTTCCTCATTCTGATACGCGTACTTTTCATCGTGGGGTTGGCCACAGGCATGATCTATACTCACCTGAGTACCGATTTGTCCATCACACCAGTGATGTTCGGAGCCCTTATGGTGATCATGGTGCTGGAGCTCAGCTGGCATTTGCAAAAACAGGAACGCAACTGGACCCGGTTTTTGCAATCGATAGAGTTTGGTGATTTTAACCGCTCTTATCAGAAGTACACGAATTCAGCTGAACTTGAAAAAGCCTATGAGCTGATTACCACCCAAATGGAAAGTCTGCTCACCAATAGGGAGGCGGAGTTCAAACTACTGCAGACGGTATTGCGACACGTGTCCATAGCGGTAGTCTGCTATAAAGATGACGGAGAGGTGGTTTTCACCAATAAAGCCTTCAATCTGTTACTGGAACTGCCCGGGCTTATCCACATAGAGAGATTGAAAGAGCCATACCCTCTCATTCACCGCGTAATGATCTCTGAGGAAAGAGCCCCATCTGAATGGATTGACCATAAAAACGGCCAGAAGCTCTTTATCAAAACAGAGTCTTTTAAGCTGAAAGGAAAAGCACATAAGCTCGCCTCACTTACCGATATTCGAAGCTCCCTGGATGCAAAAGAGCTGGACAGCTACCAAAAGCTGATGCGGGTGATGACCCATGAGATCATGAACTCTACTACTCCCATCCTCTCCCTGATCAGGGTGGTTAACAAGAAGCTCATACAGGAGGAAGAACTGGCAGAACTGGATGCCAAATCGCAAAAAAATGTAGCAGTGAGCCTGAAAGCCATCGAAGAGCGTACCTCCGGTATGCTCAAATTTGTGGAAGCCTATAAGCAGATCAACCGACCGATTGAACCTCATTATGAACCTGTAGCCAGTACGGAGCTTCTGAATTCGGTTGCTTCCCTGATGGCCTCTCCATCTCTTATTGAATTCACCGTGACGGATGAGCTCAGAGAAACCGTCAGCCTGGACCGCTCGCTGATGACACAGGTGCTCATCAATCTGGTAACCAATGCCATGGATGCTGTCAGAGATGTAGACACTCCCAGGCTAAGTATCAAAGCAGCCCGTAATGGTGATGATATCTCTTTTGAGGTGTGGGACAATGGCCCCGGAGTTTCTGACAAGTCAGCACAAGAGATCTTTGTACCCTTCTTCACAACCAAGGCTGAAGGCTCCGGAATCGGGCTTGCGCTTTCAAGAAAAATTATAAGAGCCCATGGAGGTACTCTTGAATACAACAGGTTAAATGATATGACCTGTTTTACGATAAACCTGCCTCAGAGCAGGCCGGTAGTTTAGTAAAACAAAAGTAAATGAGCACTCCTAGCACCAACGACTCTTTGCACAGCGATGAATTCTTAAAAAGTGGTGAGTTCTTTCTGAAAGCCGGCAAGCCCTGTACTAAAATCGGCAAGCTCATGCAGGGTGTGATGCGTGGCTTTGTGTATGACCAGGACGGAGAGGAAGTAACAACTCACTTTTACCAGGAAGGAGATATGATTGTGAGCAGCTATATGCCAAATGTCAATATCTCCATGAATATTCAGGCCCTGGAAGATTGTGAGCTTTCAGTCGCTGACTATTCTAAAGTGATGTCACAGGTAAACAAGGATCCCCAGATCACGGAAATCATTAATCGTGAATTCTCTAAGCTCAACAAGCAAATGCAGTCGAGGCTGGTTTCACTGCTCAACCTGAGCTCGGCAGAAAAATACACGCTCTTCCTGAATGATTATCCGGGACTTCTCAACCGGATTCCTCACTATTATATAGCCCAATACCTCGGCATCACCCCCACCCAATTGAGCCGGGTACGCAAACAGCTTTCTCAACAAATGTAAATGAGATAGAAATCCTTCTTTGGTTACTTTGTGCTATGCAAAGTCATTTTGATCTGACCGATGAAGCTTTCCACCAAGCTTTCCAGACAGGCTCTTTGCCTCCGGCCCTCTTTACTCACGAGGCACATCTCAGGCTGGCCTGGATACATTTGAAAAAAGCCGAACCAACCACAGCCATCAAAACCATCCGCAGCCAGATTATTGCCTTTGTGGAGCAGCTGGGAGCTCAGGATAAATACCATGAAACACTGACCGTGGCGGCTGTCCACATCGTCCACCATTTTATGAGCAAAGCCCGATCGATCACTTTCCAGGCCTTTATACAAGAGTTTCCCTCGTTAAAGTCAGATTTCAGAGGCCTTATTCAGTCTCACTACAGTCAGGATATCATAAGGTCAGAAGAGGCAAAATCTACTTATCTGCCTCCTGACCTTATCCCCTTTAATTAAGTTCATCCACAACCAGTACGGCAGGCTTCTTTCCCAGTTTTTCCATCATCTTATCCTGCCCCTTCCACTTTAATCCGAAAAGTAAGCCCAGCCAGGCAACTCTTCTGATAAGCAACTCATAGATAAGGAAGCAGAACAGGAAGGTGAATAGTACGATCAAAACAAATTTCAGTTCTACCGGTAAGGCCAGTGGCAAAATGATCATGGCTCCCAGGTATAAGGCAAACATATGGATAATATATACCGGGTAAGCCGACTGGCTCAGGTAGCGCAAGGCAGCACCTGGTTTGTTGAGGTATCTGTAGCCCAGACCCAGTACCGTCAATATCCAAAGGTGAGATTCAGCAGATAACAGATATACCGGAGTCTGCATCTGAAAGACTGTCAACCTCAGGGTAAACAAGGCTGAAGCCATTACCAGATAGAGGACCCACCATTTTGACAGAGTCTGCCAGAAAGACTCACCACTATAAACAAAGATGAAACCGAACAGGAAAGCCAGCATGCCCAGGAAAAAACCATGAGTTGTGAGGGCATAGGCAGCAAAAACCTGAGGTTTTACCAATACGCCTTCCATTATAAAGAAGACTACAACAGACAAGGGCCCCAATGGATTATTCATAAAACGCGAAAGGCCTTTTCTGAATGAGCTCTCATCTTTTTGCTTCTTCAGGTAAAAGAACAAGGGCACGAAGATCAGCACATAAATACAGATATTCCCCAGAAACCATAAGTGACCCGGGTGAGAAAAGTAGCCCAGGGGCAGCTTGTAGTAGTGCTGAAAAACGAAGCTGTGCAGCGGTGTGATGGCTAACAGCCCAAAGGTAAACGGAACCAGTATGCGCATGCATCGCTCAAAGAGAAACTGCTTCCAGTTACGTTTGCGTATGGCAAAGTAGACTCCCATACCGGAGACAAAGAAGAGGAAAGGAATCCGCCATACATTGAGCATACTCATGGGCAGCCACAGGCCTTCCATGAGCTCATCGCTGCGGATAAAGCCGATGAACATAGCCCAGGGTTGAAAAACAATAGCAATATGATAGATCAGCAGCAGACCAATGGCAATGGTCCGCAGCCAATCAATATCGTATCTTCTTTCTGTTATCATAGCAATCAGGACTTAAGGCAGATTACTGTAACATCATGGAGATAACAGGACGGGTCTTTTTCAACTCCTCCATATCGAGCTTAAGCCCCAAAGGTGCAAGCTGCTGTGCCATCATATCGTATATAGGCTTAACATCGGCAAAGGAACCCATCACCGTTTCACGCGCAGTGGCACCGAAGTTATTCTTCACAGTTTTGTCCACTTTGGCATCCAGCAGCAGCTGTACAATTTCTACACGACAAAAGAAGGCAGCCGTATGTAAGGGAGTTGAACCATCATTGTTGGCAATGGTCAAATCTGCCTTCGCTTCAATAAGTGCTTTGGCTATTTCGGTTTTGCCAAAGGTGGCCGCTGTTACAAGTGGTGTTGATCCGCTGAAAGGCTCTTTGACATTCAGGTCTGTGCCTGCCTTGATATGTTGTTTTACCACAGCCAAATCTCCCGACATCACGGCAGCCTGAAGTTCTATTTTAGGGGTGGATACCTCAGATCCGTCCCGGGTCTGAGCACCTGACTGACCGCAGGCTGTCAGTACCGTCATCAACAATATTATATTAAAGAAAGCTTTCATTTTGGATACAAACATGATTCTGAATTTTAGCATTTGACTTTTCGTTTTTACAAAGGTCTGCCAGGAATCAGAGCCCCACCTATCAGCTTTGAAGCGATGTACATCAACTTTGGATTAGCTATAAAAACTTTGCAGCACGGGTATAAAATTTGAAGCACAGACCCGTTTTTTCTTCCATTCTGCGAGGCACTTATCAACTCGTGTTTGCTATTATTGTTGTTCATTACTCTTAGCTTAGCACAGCAGGCGAGATTCATCACTCATGCAGGGAGACTTTATTCATCAGGCAGAAACTATTCTGGAAGAGAACCTTTCCAATGCTCAATTCGGTGTTTCCGAGCTGGCAGAAGCCATGAACATGAGTCGGTCAAGTCTGCTGAGAAACATCAGGAAGCACACAGAGCTTTCGGCCACACAATATATCCGTCAGTTCCGCCTTGCCCGGGGGCTGGACATGCTGCAACACGGCTCGAAAACGGTTTCGGAGATTTCTTACGAAGTTGGTTTTGGCAGTACCTCCTACTTTATCAAGTGCTTTCGCGAGCATTATGGTCACCCTCCGGGAGAGGTCGGCAAAATTGAATTACAGGAAGAAGTATCGACAGAAGAGCCCGTTCTCAAAGAACCTTCCAGGACATTCCCATGGCCCATTGCTGTGACGGTCTCTCTGGTTGCAATAGTGGGCCTCTATCTGGCCCTGGGTAATACTTATTCTGTGCAGGACACTCCTGACAAGTCCATTGCGGTCTTACCATTCAAAAACGAAAGCAGTGATTCAACCAACCTATATTTCGTCAATGGGCTAATGGAATCTGCCCTCACCAATCTTCAGAAGATAGAGGACCTGCGCGTGATCAGCAGAACTTCTGTAGAACGATACAGAGGCACTCAAAAATCTATTCCTCAAATAGCCGAAGAGCTGAACGTAAGCTACCTGGTAGAGGGCAGCGGGCAACGTGTGGGCAATCAGGTTTTACTGAACATTCAGCTGATCGATGCAGCAACTGATCAACATGTATGGGCAGAGGAGTATACACGAGAGGTGGTAGACATTTTTGCCCTGCAAAGTGAAGTGGCCAGGAAAATCGCTGACGCTATTGCCGTTGTTGTTACCCCGGCCGAGCTTGAGCAGATTGACAAAAAGCCTACTGAAAACCTGACGGCTTACGACTACTACCTCCAGGCACTTGACCCTTTTTACTCGCGGACTGCTGACGGGTTAAATACAGCTATCCTCTTGTTCAAAAAAGCCGTAGAGCATGACCCTGAATTTGCACTGGCCTATGCTAACCTTGCCATTTCATACCACTTTCTGGACCTCTATCAGACAGAAAAACAATACACTGAGCTTATCAACAATTATGCTGATAAAGCCTTGTTGTATGATTCTCGCCTGCCGGAAAGCCTGATAGCCAAAGCGCTGTATTATAAACTCATCAAGGAGTACCGGCTGGCCCTGCCTCATCTGGAAAAGGCCCTGGAGTACAACCCCAATAACAATGCGGTCATTCAGATGCTTTCAGATTTGTATGCCAGTTATTTACCCAATACAGCCAAGTACCTGGAATATGCACTAATGGGCATCCAACTGGATCTGGATGCCAATGACTCAGTGGGCAAAAGTTATCTCCACCTGAATTTAAGCAGTGCTTTCTTCCAGAACGGGTTCGTAGAAGAGGCCATTGAGCAGGTGAACAAATCACTCAGCTTGTTTCCTGACAACTACTATTCCCCCTATGCCAGGATCAGTATGCTTTATGCCAGGGATCGTGATATGGAACAGGCGAAAGGTCAGTTTCTGCACCTTTGGAAACAAGATACCACCCGGCTGGAGATTCTCCAGGAGGTTGCCAGGTACTACTACTTCATGGAGGCTTATGACAGCGCCTACTATTACTATGAAAAACTGGTTAGCGCCCGTGATCTATACGGCCTTGAGATCTTTGCCCAGGAAAATGCCAAAATCGGCCTGGTCTATGAAAAAATGGGTTTGACTGAAGAGGCTGGCAGGTTTTTCAATGACTATGCCGCTTATTGTGATGAAGATAATTCCATATACAGAGGAGCCAGCCTGGCAACAAAATACGCCCATGAGGGAAAGCCGGACCTGGCCATTGATCAACTCGAAACCTTTGCAGCCCAGGACTACTATCAATATGCTGTAGTGCTTTTTATCGATTCAGACCCCTTACTGGATCCTTTAAGGAGCCACCCTGAATTCGGGAAGGTGGTTCAAAAAATCAAAGACGGCTTTTACGAGAATCAGGAGAAGCTGAAAAAATCACTGGAGGCAAAGGGGCTGTTTTAAATTTTAAAGGTAATCCAACGAAACGGAAAATAACTGCCCTGTTTTCATACATCATTCTCCTGTACCAGCCTGCCTGAGGAGGTGTTCAAGTATCTGCTCGCCAAGTACCGGCTTATAATGGTTGAAATCATACCAACCTTTATGAAAACTCTCTGTCCATGGTAAATACTCGTAGCCAATAGAAGAGTCCATCATTCCCACGAAAACCATTTCAATATGATCAGTTCTTGTGTTGGCATCTGCCACAATTTGAGAAATCTCCCGATGGTTTGACTCTATCAGGTCTCGAATTCCGAAAATATCCACAAGCTGGGCAGGTAAAATTGAGGTAAAGACAATGATCCTGTGCTTCAGTTTTTCATCATTGGTATTCAGACCTGATAACAAACTATCCAGCTTACTTCGGTTTAATTGAAGATAGGCTATCAGTTTGTCTTTTTGTTCTAACAATTCTGCCCTCTCAGGTAACTTATTGAACCTGGTTGTTATTACAAATTTGTCCTTTTGGTCCTTTACACTGATACTTTTTCGAATCAACCTGATAGACTCTCTGGTCGTTTTTGCCTGCAGGTAGCGCATCTGAAAGTTCAGAGGTTTACCTCTTTTGGTCTCACGAGTAGAGCCAAGCTCGATCAGAATGGTCTTGGAAACCTTGCTTTGATCTATAATCATTTGAGCTATCCGAAATGCTTCATCCAGCGTTAAACCTCCAAGAGCAATTTTTTCAATATGGGGTTTGTCAACAATCGGGACACCCTTTGCGAGGTGTGATGTACCGATGAGACTGATATGGGCACTGTCTCCTTTTGAATAAGCCTTATAAGCATTAACAAGGGCTGATTCACCTAAAAAGTTCTGTGGAGAAATAGCATCGTTTACTCCGGCTATGCGATCTTCCGACAATCGATAGGGATCTATAATTAGATTGAAGAAGCCTACAACTAATAAAGGACCCAGCAGACCTAAAATAAGGCCTTTCGAAAAGCCGGGTTTGGAGTTTGTTTCTTGCCTAAAATCCTCCATAAAGAAACTCCTTAGTTAAATCTTCATTCGCAAACATGGCATACAGGGATAGTAATAAACCAACTAGCAGTCCCCATATAAGATTGGGCTTCCATGACAATTTTGAGTACCACCTGTTCTCTGGCATTCTGATAAGGCCAAATACCTGCATGGTACTGGGAAAGATAAAAACAATCAGAGACAGCAACATCAAAAAAGTGAATACCGGAATTGGCAAAGAGCCGGCATCAAGAAATTTAATGGGTTCCTCAACAGTTGGAAATGCCCTATCAGAAGTAAACAGTTCCAGGACCCGGTTGGAAAAACCATTTGTCTTTGAGTCAGCATCAAAAACAGGCCACTTTTTGAAGCCACTAAACAGCCTCCTGACTTCTTCAAAGCTCTTTGTTTTCAAAAGGACGGCAAAAACAGAGATAGAAGCCATTACAATCACCCGACCCAATACATTCTTTAATCCGTCAACCCACTTGTTCTGAAGAGACTGTCGGCTCATTAAATTGCCTATGCCCATTCCCAACACTTTGACCACTACAAAAAACACCCCGAGAAAGAGTCCTTGCAGTACCAGCATAAGGGTGGGGGCGTGCCAGATATTAATTACCAGAAACGACACTTGTAGTCCTACCATCCAGCCGATAAACTGCCTCCTTACCGCCTTACCCCGGGCCATTTTCTTAACCTTTTTGGAAACAGGCAGGAAGATATAGGTTCTGGTAAATGCGATCAGTGACATATGCCACCTTGAAATAAAGTCACCGAAGGTGCTGGCCTTTAAAGGGGAGTCAAAGTTGACAGGAAACGTGAGGCCAAAACATAAACCAAGCCCTATTGCCATATCTGAATAGGCCGAAAAATCGAAATACAACTGAACCAGGAATCCCCAGGTGGCCACAAAGGCCTCCAGCGCATTAAGCTCCTGCCCGGTACTCACGGCATAGTGGAGCTGGTTAATAGCTGTACCCAGATAATCGGCCAGGTACACCTTTTTGACCAGACCCAGCGAAAAAAGGCTCAGTCCCTTGAATAACTTAGTCCACTCAATGGCCCTTGTTCCTACCAGACCAAATTGAGTCAGACCATCATTATAATTGAGAATGGGTCCGGCCGGCAGTTGACTGAACATGGATGCAGACAGGCCATAATTAAAGAAACCCAGAAACTGCGCTTCAGATTTATAGGTATCAACGAGGAAGGAGATCTGATAGAAAGTGTAGAAAGAAATTCCTAATGGTATGCCTATATCCAGAAAGACATTGCCCCGACCGGCTGCTGCTTCTACATTTCTAAAAGAAGTCTCCAGAGAGAATTTGTACCATAGCAGTGCCGCTACGTTCATCAATATCCCGGTCGTAAGCAGAGCCTGTTTTGCTCCTTTTCCTTTGAGCCTGCGAATCGTGTGTGCCAGGCTATAGTTAAGCCCAATGGAGCAGGCCAGAATGAGAGCCGCTGTAGGGTCTACATATCCACAATAAAAGAAGGAAACTCCCAGCAGAAAAAATACCTGAAGCCTGGGGTAAGTTTTGTTAATAAGGTAAAAGCCTGTCAGGACAAGGGGCAGAAAAATGTAGATAAAGTCAAGGGAAGTAAATGACATAGATATCTGTTATTTCTCAATTAGCACATTGTCAATCAGCACCGCATCTAAACCTGTGGTGACCAGTACCGCCATAGCATCTTCTACAGAATGGACAATGGGCTTACCCATTACATTGAAGCTGGTATTTAAGATGACAGGGGCTCTGGACACTTTTTCAAATTCGGTTAAGAGCGCATGCATCCAGGGGTTCAGCGTCTCGTTCACAGTCTGTAAGCGGCCGGTGCCATCCTGATGGACCACAGCCGGTACCTGACTGATCATATCGGTTTTCCAGGGCAAAGTAAAGGACATATAGGGAGAAGGCTGAGCCTGATCGAAAAAATCAGACACCCGGGCTTCCGGAACTACCGGAGCAAAAGGGCGGTAACCTTCTCTGCCTTTTACCTTTTTATTAATCATGTCTTTCATTCCTGGCGACCTTGGGTCGGCCAGAATGGAGCGATTTCCCAGCGCTCTCGGACCAAACTCAGCCCTGCCACGCATAACACCAATAATTTTTCCTTCAGAGAGTTTGCGCGCTATCTGAGCAGCACTCCGTTCTCCCAGGTCGCTCACAGAAGAAAAGCCTCCAAAATTTTCTACTGACTTCAGTTTTCGATCAGATCCGGGTCCATTCACATCAGTACCCAGATAAGGCGACATATTGCCCATCGGTATCTGTGAAGTATCGGCATCTTTCATCCAGGAGAGCAGGGCGCTGCCTGCAGCATTGCCGTCATCTGCCGGTGCAGCAGGGACAAAAACGTTAGTGAAGCCAAAACGACTTTTAATGGTGCCATTATAGGATGAATTCAGGGCACAGCCTCCACTGAGTATAAGATTCTCTTCCTCGTACTTACCGCAATGTGTAAGTATTTCGTCCAGCCATAAGGCATAAACTGCCTGACCACTGGCGGCCAGGTCAGCCGCTTTCATTATATCCTCGCCTGGCAGGCGCATGAATTGCTCTGCCGATTTTTTAATCTCAGACAGGGCTACTTCTTTCGGGGGGTAGGGCTTACCGGACTGGATATGAATCGACTTTTTCAACAGGTCAACGATTTCCTCTCTCGGCTGTCCGAAAGCCGCCAGCCCCATGACCTTCCAAGCTTCTCCAATACGCCAGTCAAAATCACACAGGCCGGTCAGCCAGCTATAATAGGTTCCCAGACTACCAGGCCCCCAGGAGCGCCATATTCTTTTAAGCGCTCTGTCTTTAAGGTGATACAGGCTGGCACTGCCTACATCTCCTTCACCATCTATGACAAGACAAAGACCAGAGGAGACAGGCGCACTGTAGCAGGCGTTTACGGCATGACACAAGTGATGGTCGAAATCGTATATTTCACCGGTTTCTTTTTGTTGATACTGACCGACATGAATGCCCGCATCTTCAAATGTTCTGGTTTGCAGCCGATACATCCACTCAATTTCTGAGGTGGAATGAAATGCGTTTTGCCCGGCTTCCTCACCGGGTATACCTTTGCTTCTGCTCCAGGTGCGAGAGAGTTGAATAGCGCTCTTCTCGTCTATAAATTGACCAAGACTTCTGATATGATCAGGATGATCAGGGGGAATTCCCCAGGCGCGTTTTTGCTGTACATAGCGCTCCGTGGCTTCCGCAAAAACCAGTTCACCCGATCCATTGACCAATGCAAGTGCAGGATCATGACCGGAGGTAGAAAGCCCCAGGTAATAGTCCTTCATCAATCCTTTGATTTCAACACTTTTTCGACCACTTCATTGATTGTTTTACTGTCAAAAATAACACTTGGGTCTATTTCAATATCGAATTCATCTTCTATTTCACCCGAAATCATTACAATATCGAGCGAGCTCAAACCAATATCTTCCAATGCCTTGTCGGCAGGTAGTTCTGATACGGGTACTTTCGAATATGCTGAAATTTTCTCAGTAAGAAAGTTGGTGATCGCTTGAGCTTCTGTTTCCATCATCTTAATTCCTCATATAACATTTGAGCGTCCGGACTGACAGAATCTGCGTGTGTTCCATCAGATCAGGCGTGGTATTTACCAGGCGCATGTCCGGATATCTGGTAAACAGCTCCGGCAACACCTTACTTAGTATAAATTTTGAAAAATTCGCCCCTAAACAATAGTGACTGCCCTTTCCAAAGGCCATATGTGTCTTATTATCCAGTGTTTCATCATCCCATTTTTTGCCTTTATGCATTGGGCATTCAGCCTCAGTACCATAATGGGCGGCCTGCATATCGATAAACACCGTATGGCCTTTTTCAAAATCGAGTTCACCGATCCGGCAGTTTTCCTTAGCCATACGGGAGACTTTTCTAACTGCCATGGTATCCCGGATCAGGTGCTCCAAATGAGTGTTTACCCATTCTTTTGATACCGCCTGTGCCTTAATGGTCTCTCCTCCCGACACGATGTGGAAGATCATATTGGCAAGGGTGTATCTCAAAGCGAGTGTTCCTGCGTATACTACCAGCACAAAGGCGCAGGTGTCTTTCTTTGTATAGCCGGGCACCGGTTTTTTTAATAGTTCAGCCAACAAGGGACTACCACTCCCTGTCTCTTTGATTTCCTTTGAAAGTATCTCTTCAAAAAAATCGGTAAACGCTGCCTCCATTTGCTTCAGGGCCCTGATAGGCAACAGAGGATCCAGCAGCATTTCCGCCAGATCGGTACACTGCCGAAACTTATGAGGGTCTTCCATAGTCAGACCCAGCAAGGTACAGGTAATTTCCTGTAGGAAAGGGTCGATAAAAGCTGATACGAGGTCCGTTTCCTGATCAAGGTCTATTGTATTCAATGCCTTACGTAGCGAAGTATCAAAGTAGTCTTCCCAGGATTTCAGACTGGCAACCGTACCCATATGCTTCAGGACCCGCTGGCGCATCTGAGTATGTCGCTCTCCCTCCATGAAAAAGGGGAAATTACGCACCACACAGGAAACATTGCCCAGATCAAGATTGCATTTATCCTGAACCTCATCAAGAAAGGAAATCAGGGTATGCCCTTTGGAGATCAGGCTACCGTGGCTGATGGCCTGCTTTGCCAGCGCCATGTCTCTTACGATATGGTGGTCTTCTGATCTCAATGTTTTTCAGATATTTATAGGGAGCAGATTCAAGAGTGAGCTTAATTTAAAACTGACGAGGCATAAAGCGACTTGTGAAAGTTACGGGCAATTTGCAATCTTCTGACCTTTCCACTTGAGGTTCTGTCAAGTGTTCCTCTCTTCAGAATAAGCACTTCATTTAATTCAACGGAAAACAGAGAACGAACCCTGGACCTGATGAGCCCTTCCACCTCCTGAAAGTCTACCCCTTTGACCCTTGGTTTCTTTGACTCAATCAGCAAATGAGCACTCCCTTCCGGGTCGCCATAGGCTGTAAATGCAGCAGCCCCCAAACCGTTGAGTTCTTCATGAACTTCCCCTGCATACCATTCTATATCAGCGGCAGCTACATTTTGTCCGTTCACAATAATGGTGTCTTTTATCCTGCCCTGAATGTACAGATGGTTGCCATGTTTTATGGCGAGATCCCCTGTATTAAACCACTCTCCGTCAAGTTGTGCATGGGTGTTTTGAAAGGCTGAGGTCGTATACTGCAAGGGCAGCCCTTTTTTTCCATCCAGATAACCTTTGCCCAAAGAGTCTGACTGAAGCCATATCTCCCCTCTTTCCCCATCTTCCAACAGTTCATGGTTTTCGGGATCTACGATCCGAAGGGTTTCCAGCATTTTATCTGAAAATACACATGGCTCAATCAGAGATTCTGACATCGGGTCTTTGCGGTCAGGGTGATAGTTTACCTGCCCTCCGGCAAAAACCGTGATTTCTGCCATACCATAGCAGGCACAAATTGCCGAAGGATCGAGTCCCATCGGCCTGAATTTGTCTCTGAAATCGTTCAATACCTTTCTGAAAACAGCCTCAGCCCCACAATAGGCCACCTTCAGGCAGGAGAGATCCAGGCCTTCCAGCTCTTCTTCATTTTTGTGATTCAGGCATAAGCCAAAAGCAAAGGGAGGTGCTCCGGTAGCCGTCACACCGAAGGCGGAAATCATTCGGAGCCATCGTAAAGGTTTTTGTGCAAAGGCCATGGAAGACATAAAAACCAATGTTCCTCCATTGAGAACAGGGTATAGCAAGCCCCCCATCAAACCCATATCATGATAGTGAGGAAGCCAGTTGCCCATTACAGTACTTTCATCATAACCCAACAAAGTTCCCACAGAATGACTATTGTGCAGGACATTTTTATCAGTCAGTACAACTCCCTTCGGGGCTTTAGAAGATCCGGATGTGTATTGTATATAAGCATTATCACTCTCTACCTTTAAGAAACCAGGCAGGTCAGCAAGTGGCAGATTCCCGGTGACTATTTCATCATTTTCAGGAATTGATACCACGTTCAGGTCATGACTCTCCTCCTGAATGCTGAGCGATTGAAAAGTATTGGCTCCGGACTTGTCTACCAGGATGTCAATTGCCCCGCAATCGTGAATGATACCACTCAGCCTGTCCAGGGCAATACGGGTTTTGGATACCGGTACGGTGACCACGGTAATACCTGCATAAATGCACCCGAAAAGTGTAGTGATTAAGTCCAGCCCGGCCGTCATCGCCAAAATGACCGGTCTTTCTTTCTCTGCTAAAGCTCCAGTCCTATCAAGAACAAATGAAGCCTTTCTCAGCGCCAGGTCATGCAGTTCCCTCCCCGTAAGTGAGACGGCCCGGTCTGCTTCTCCTTTATTCAGAAAAGATACCGTGGTACGTGCTCCTGCCTTCAGCAGGTTTTCCTGTAAGGTGAGTGCCAGGTTAGTTTTGGAGGTAATCAGACTCATAAAAAATGCCCCTGAAACAAGAAATCAAGGCCAATCATTTGAGAGAATACAATGGATTCTCAACGCAAACATAGTTGTAAATACTCAAATCAGTGATGACTCCGCTATTTCCCCTGAATGTTGAGAAGCAAAGAATACATATACCAATTTGACCACAAACTTCACAATTGTCAGCACTTGGCAAGACAAGGCGAAATCTACACATCTGTGTATGATTTCTCAAGTTTTCAGCGCAATGATGATCCGAATTTACAAACTACCGTGCAGGTGTTGATCATAGGAAAGCCCCGGTCTGGTCACCGGGGCTAAAAATTTTGAGTTTGTAACAGAGTGCTGCTTTGAAATGAGTAAAGCTTAGCGGCCTTTCAAAATAGACAGAGTATAGGTACACTCCCCGGTCACCCGGAATTTATCAGCTCAAAAGAACATCTCGCCCTACTCATGTCTTAATGCCTTAACAGGATTGGCCTGAGCCGTTTTGTAAGACTGGGTGGACATGGTGACAAAGGCTGTGACAAAGGAAGCCAGTGCTGCCAGCACAAAAGCAAATACGTTGATGTCATCTTTATAGTGAAAACCCTCGAGCCACTCTCTCATAATTCCATAAGACAGTAAAGAGGCCACCACAGCGGAAATTGCCACAATTATGAAGATATTTCTGAAGAGCAGACCTACTATCTGCCAACTGTTGGCCCCCAGGGTTTTTCGTATACCGATTTCCTTAGTGCGTTGCTCAATGGTAAAAGCCGTGAGCCCAAAGAGACCAAGACAGGAGATAAATATGCAGAGCCCACCGAAAATACCAATCAGCTTCATTTGATTGAAATCTGCCGTGTATTGCCTGTTCAAAGAGTCATCCAGAAACTGAAATTCAAATGGGTGATCCCTGTCAAAAGCTTCCCATTCTTTTTCAATAAAGGCAAGGGTCTCTGGTACGTTGTTACCGGTAATATTGATCGTCAACAATCGCCTCGTCAACCTCTTGCTTACGGGGGTCCAGAACGAAGCAGTGAAATCGTCTTCAAACGGCAACCAGAAAATCATGGACTCCACCTTGTGCTGTAGTCCCTGAAAGTGAAAATCTTTCAGAACCCCTACCACATAGCTGGCTTCCTCACCCGCCTCGTAACGCAATCGCTTACCCAATGGCTCTTTCCAGCCCATTTTTCGAACGAGGGTTTCGTTTACGAGAATCGCGTGATTGGCATCTGAAGGAATGGTCCTGTCAAAGTTTCTTCCTGCAATGAGCTCAATGCCCATGGTGTTAATAAAGTCTTCGTCTACATAAAACCAATTGTAAGATTGTGATTCGAAAACACCCTCTTCATTTTCAATTTCAGCCTGCTCAAAAGTGGTAGATCGGCCAAGGTGGCTCATAGAAACAGTGGTGTTCAATATTTGGCTGTGCTGTCTCAGTGTGTTGACGAAGGCCGGGAGCTTTTGGAGTGAAGTAGCTCCCTGTACCGATAAGACAAGTTTGTTTTCCTTTTCAAAGCCCAGAGACTTCCCTTGCACATACTTCATCTGATAGTACATAAGCAGTGTACAGGAGATCACGCAGATGGAAACTAAAAACTGAACGAAAACCAGGCCCTGACGCAAGCCGGTATTCTTTGTTTTCACCGCTTTGATCATCGATACTCTGGACAAAGCAAGAGCTGGATAGATACCAGCCAGTATGCTCATCAGCAAAGCTCCGGCAAACACGATAGCGATGACTTGCGGCTCAAGCAGCATATCAAATGACAGTGATTTGCCAAAAAGACTATTGAGCGCGGTGAAATTGATCAATAAAAAGGTCAGGCCCAGACCTATCAAAAGTGCCAGGAATACAAACACCAGAGACTCCGTGAGCAATTGAACAATCAGCTGGCGCCTGTGTGCCCCAAGTACTTTGGGTATAGCGATGCTTTTACTTCTCTTGGAGAAACGGGCTGTAGAAAGGTTCATGTAATTGATACAGGCCACCAAAAGCACAAAAATGGCAATACCCGTAAAACCAGCGATATAGAAGCGATTTCCATGGGGCTGGTCTCGCTCAGCCCGTGAGCTCAGATGAATTGCCTCCAGTGGTTCCGGTATGAGCTCTACCGTGCTGTTATACCTGTCAGGATGATCAGCCATATACTTGTCAAAAAAGTTGTCTGAAATACTTGTGAAATCTGCCGGGTCATAACCCGAAGGCATAAGCACATAGGTATAGTCCGATCGCCTGTACCACAGGCTCCATCGGGCTCCCTGATCATTAACAGGCTGATAACGATCGGTGGACATCTCCTGATAGGTGATAAGTGCATCATACTTCAGATGGGTATTATCGGGCAGGTCAGCAAATACCAGTGTGATCATAAAGTCAGAAAGCTCTCCTTTAATAGTTTTTCCCACCGGATTTTCATTGCCAAAATAAGCTTTCGCAAAACGCTCGCTAATGGCCATAGTCTTTGGCTGAGTCAGCGCTGTTTCGGGATTGCCATAAATAATCTCATGACTGAAGACATCAAAGACATTGGCATCAGTCATCGCTATGTCATCCCATCTCACAGAAGTTCCCTCGTATTCAAAAACCGAATAACCCCGATTATTTAAAGAAAAGCGCACGTAGGCCTCAATCTGAGGAGACGCGGTACTAAGCAGAGGCCCCAGAGCATAAGATGTTCGTGCAAAGAGATTGCTGTTTTCACCGGAATTCAAGCGATTGGCCACCCGATAAACCCGCTCATGTTTGTCGAAGTGCTGGTCGTAAGTAAGCTCGCTTTTGAGGTAAAGCGCGAGTATCATACAGCAGGCGATACCAATGGAAAGCCCTGAAATGTTGATCGCACTGTAAGACACCTCTCTGAGGAGGTTTCTCCAAACCATTTTGAGATTGTACCTGATCATCGTGTTGTGATTTTGAGTTCTTAAAATTTTAAAAGATGAAAAACCATAGAGCAGATGAAATACATCTACCCAATACATAAGCATGGCGCGAGACTTAGCCCCGGATGCCAGTCGTTCAGCATGGACCTCATGCAAGTCGCCCAGGAACTCTTCAATTTGTGCGTCCCGGACCCATCGTCTGATGAACCAGTCGGCAAACCTCGGAGTGTTGTTTTTTGACCCTGACATGGTGCCTTTAGCTGAGACCGGGAATGAGCTTCCACATTTTACTGCGAACATCCTGTGAAGCCTTCAGCTGTCGCATGCCCATATCCGTAATGGTAAATAGCCGCTTGCGTCTGTCTCCGCGCTTTTCGGAGTTACCCCCCATTTCAGACTGTAGAAAACCCTTATCCTGCAGGCGATAGAGTGTGATATGAACAGCCCCAAGCAGAATTGACCGACCAGAGTGTTTTTCCACTTCCTTCTTTACCGAGACGCCATAAGCTTCACCTTCGAGTATACATACCGCCAGAAGCACCAGCTCTTCAAACTCGCCAAGCCCTTTGTTTTTCATTAGTTACAATTTTGTATATATACAAAGTTATAACTAATACTTAAGATTGCAAAAGCTGGTGGCCAGAGGCTTTAGGTCATAAGCGAACAGTTAAGTAGGAGTCGAACAGGCGGTTGGAAAGACTGGCAGAACAGATTATCTATTTTCACTTCGGTCAATCTGCGAAATCTATACACCATTCCACGATATGTATACAGGGTTGCCTTTCCTGTTTATGAGCTTTGGTTTACAATCAATGAGCCCTAAACATGTTTGGAAAAACCATATCAGATCTTATGATCAAGCCGGGTAAGTCGCCCGTCTTTGAAACACCGGATAAATACGGATTAGCCTATGAAGACGTGACTTTTGAAGCCCGGGATGGCGTTCAATTATCAGGTTGGTTGGTCAAAGGAGGAACCGACAAAGTAATTATTCAGTCACATTTCGGAGTACAGTGTTCTCGCTGTGGCTTTACGCAGGAGGGTAAAGGTATGATGAAAAACGCGCTCTGGACGAGTGATATTCATTTCATCAAACATGCCAAATCGCTGGTGGAAAAAGGCTATTCGGTACTTATGTACGACCTGAGAAATCACGGCAACAGTGCTCATGGCAGTACACCCTGGGTGACCTGGGGAACCGATGAAAGACTTGATGTACTGGCGGCTTTGAATTTTATCAGCACACACAGCGAGTATTCCGATGCATCCATCGGACTTTTAAGTATCTGCATGGGAGCGGCTTCAACTACCTTTGCCTACGGTCTTGAAAAACAGATGAAGGATTTTAGCCAGGTGAAAGCCCTGATAGCTGTACAGCCACTCACCTATGATTACTTCGTGAAAGCAATGGGACTACCCGGGTTCCTGGTGGACAGTGGGAACAAATACAACCAGAAACACCGTGGGGTTGACCTTACCGGAGACTCCTTTCTGCCTTACGCTAAAGAAATTTCGGTGCCGACACTGGTCATCCAAAACTCCAACGACCCTATGACCAATATGGACATGGTGAAAAGGTATTTCGCTGATCTACAGGCAGAAAAAGAAATGCTATGGCTTGACCTGGAGAAAAAACGTGGTGCTGCCTACGCCTGGCTGGGAGATAACACTGATAAGCTGGACGCCTGGTTTTCAAAATACATGGACTAAATGAACTATAAATCCATTCCGATGATCCTGATTTATATTATCGTTGCAGGTTTGATTATCTTATACCTGATGGGAAATAAATCTGTTCATCAGGAACTGACCATAGAAGCGAAGCCGGAAGAAGTCTGGGAAGTGCTGACTGATTTCGAATCCATGGCAACCTGGAATAAAGTGCTGATACCAGAGAAAGGTGTATTAGACGCGGGAGAGAAGATTGACTACCTCTTTTTTCAGGATCAGGACACTCAAAGCCGGATTTCAGCGAATGTGAAGCGTATCATTCCTAATGAGCTGATTCATCAGACAGGGGGAATTCCGGGGATTCTCACCTTTAATCACAAGTACATGCTGAAGCCTGAAGGGGACGAGGTCAGGTTGATCATTCATGAAGAGTACAGGGGTGTAGGTGTTCCTTTCTGGAACCCTTCTGCCGTAGAAGCCGCCTATGGGCGACTTGCACAAAGCCTTAGACAACGTGTTCTGACACTAAATGAGAAAAAATGAGTGCCATATTCAAAATCGATACCATTAATCAGGTACACGAGTTCTATCAACTCAAAAGCCCCAGACACCCGCTCGTATCGGTATTACCTATCAATGATGATATCATCAATTTCGACTATGGCAACCATACCTACGTTTCGGCACTTTACCACATCAGCTTAAAAATCGGAGTATCAGGCTCATGGGGCTATGGCCGCAATACCTATGATTTTCAGGATGGGACCATGACTTTTATCAGGCCCAACCAGGCCACGACCGTTGAATCGAACGAATCCCAGCGCGATACAGGTGGGTGGATTCTCCTCTTTCACCCGGACCTAATCCGTAAATCATCATTGAGTCAAAAAATGAAGCAGTACAACTTCTTCTCATATGAGGTAAACGAAGCACTCCACCTGTCTGAAGCTGAGATTGAAAGTGTGAATGGCCTGATTAATAAGATTGAAAGCGAGCTCGACCAGAACATAGACAGGCATAGTCAGGGCCTTATCGTTTCAAATATTGAGTTGCTGCTTGACTACTGTCTGCGCTACTACGACAGGCAGTTTTATACGCGTACAAATATCAATCAGGATTATTCAACAAAGTTCGAGCACTTACTGTCAGAGTATTTCGAATCTGAAAAACCTGTTGAACAAGGACTACCCACTGTGAAATACTGTGGTGAATCGCTCAACATGTCTCCACACTACCTTAGTGATCTCCTAAAGAAAGAAACCGGCAAAAGTGCGCAGGAACATATCTATTACTACCTGATTGATCACGCCAAAAACCAGCTTCTGAGTACGAATGATACGGTAAGTCAGATAGCCTTTAGTCTGGGATTCGATTATTCCCAGCACTTTAGTAAGCTCTTCAAGTCTAAAACCGGGATGACTCCTGTAGAATACCGAAACCTGAATTAGATTTCCCCCATCCGTCAAGAAAACCTTCCATTTCAGCCTCAAATCAAGGTTTCCCAGCTTTCTTTAACTCATTATTACTCAAAAGTTTCCTTGTGATTACCTATATTAACTGAATGTTAAAAAAGGTATGTCACATGAAGAAAGTCTGCCGCGCTGGCTTCTTTCTTACTCTGCTGGTCATGGGTATATCTTCGCACACTCTTTTATCCAAACCCAATGTGGCCTTGTCGGCCAATGTCTATGACAAAACTGAGCTAACCCGGGCTATTGATTACTACGCTGACCTGCTTGGTTTTGACTCTACTACCTACATTCTGGTAAGATACTCGATGGAGCTGCCAGACCATGTAGACGGTACTATGAAATACCGTGAGATAGGTTCATATGGTCACCAGGTACTGATTACCATCAATGGAAAAAACAGCCGACTCAATAAACTACTGGCCGTGGCACATGAGCTGATACATGTAAAACAGTACATCGATAAGCAACTTGAGCAGATAGATGCCAATACCTTCAGGTGGCATAAGGATGAGCTCATAGATACGCGAGAAGTGGAATACACCATGCGCCCCTGGGAATACCAGGCCCTTCGCTATTCCAAACGACTCAGGCATGCCTACCTGCGCCATTTACGTGATATGAGAACCTTCCCTGAGTAAGGTAACCGATAGAAAGAGGCTTACACCTCAGCCTGATCATAACGATTCCCGGAAGAACCCGCTCAAAGAAGCATGAACGCAAAATCATAATTAATAGAGTCAGAGATATGGCGATGCCGGGATACTGCCGCCTTACAATATGAGGCTGGCCTATGAGAGTTCTTTTTGAGACGAATGTCACCTTTTTCCTGAATAAGACACTATCATGGTATAGGAGTATTCGTTATGAGCCAACAACAAGACGACTTTCTGGCCCTGTACCAACCGATTCATAACCAATTCGAACGGTATTGCCGGGCGCAGGCCCATACCGAATTGCCCTATGAGGATTTGATGAATGATACGCTATTGGTGGCATATCGCAAAATGAATGAAATCAAATCCGAAACATCCTTCTTAAGTTTCCTGATAGGGATTTCAAGAAGGATCCTTGCAAATTCTCGCAAGAAGAAACGCCCCATATACCACGGAAGCCTGCCTTACCAGGAACGCCAGGCAACTGAAAATCCTATTGAAAAGCAATTTGAAGTAGAATTTCTGCATCAATGTCTTGCTCAGCTACCTGCATTGCAGCAAGAGGCACTTATTCTTTTTGAGATAACCGGCTTTAGTATCAAAGAGGTCAGCGGGATTCAGTCAGTTAGTGAAGCTGTCATTAAGAAAAGGCTCAGTCGTGGTAGAAAATTACTTCGCGAAATCGCGGAGAAAGCACTCACAGAAAAGAAGACAAGTCATGCATGAAGATAATCTAATAGATAATCTGTTTGAGCTGGCACGCTCAGAATCCCCCAGGAGGAGTCTTCAGGACACCTGGAGTAGTTTTGAAAGTCTGGTCGAAGCAGATACCAAACAACGTTACGGATCAGGAGTGAGCAGAGGCTGGTTGATACCTGGTACAACCGGGCTTGTTATTATACTCATCATGGCAGCTTACTTATGGCAGCCAAAGCCGCAACAAACTCAGGTAGAAGATACTATTGAGGTCCCACCTCAATCTCTTCCAGACACCGTCAAATCGGTCACTACCTCAGAAAAAGTGTCTTCGGAAGACACTCTGGACCAAACCATAGCCACCCAAGTCACGATCAGCAGCTTGCTGGTAGCTCCTCAAAAGGCTACAGATGAAATATCGGAGGTAGCTCCTGAAGAGGTTACTTATACTCAGCCAATCAGCGAACCCCTTCATGTCGGCACCAAAAATACCATTGCCAAAATCAACGAGATAAACCATAAGCGTTTACCATTGGAGGAGTTAAATATAGAACCGGTAGCGTTAGATACAGTGAAAAGGAATCCGGTCCACAGAAAGCCCCCAACAAAATGGCAGGTTGATCGCAGGCCACAAGAAAAGACCTACAGTACCAGACTGGAGCGTACGGGGGGAGTTAAATCAATGAACTCTTTTTCGCTTTACCTGGACAAACACGAACCCAGGGGGCTGCAAATGGACTTTTCTGCCACCTTGAATAAAGGTCTGGTTCAAAAATTCAATATCAAGATGAAAAGCGAATCAGGCGTTGATGTTCGCATCCAAAGTGGTGGCTTTCACAGCTTCGAGTTGCACTGGAAACTCGATCAGGAAAACAAGCCATATGATATATGGTGTCGCTTCGATGGGAAAGAGAAAAAGCCGATCAATATCCGGGACCACGTTGGCAAAAAGCCAATCAGGATAAAATACCGATCAATCTGACCTTGCAAATATGAAAAAGGCAAAGGGAATCTTAATGCTGTTAATCCTGCTTTGTGCATGCTCTGATGAACACAACCTGAAGAGAAACACCAATAAATTGGGTAAAGAGTTGTATCACAAGTATCACCACTTGTCTCAGCCAGAGCAGACGTTTGAGCATTTATGGAATGTATACAATACATACTATGCCTTTTTCGAAGAGAAAGAAGTTGACTGGCAGGCCGTGTATTCAGAATACCGTCCCCGAATAACCGAATTGACCACAGAAAAAGAGTTACTCAATGTGTTTAAAGACATGCTTAACCCGCTTCTTGATGGCCATGTACGCCTTATCAAGGACGGGGAAAATGCCGTACAGCTGGATAGAAGAGTCTGTCGGTTTGCAAGGAAATTCAATGGTAAACTGAAAGACTTCCATAACAATACCATGACTGTCCTTCAAAACAACGGCTTTAACCCTCCTAAGGACGTTTTTCGCATTTATGACTATGAAGAGCTAGGTCTGGATTTCTTGTATCATTATACCCAATCAGATCGGCTGGGCTATCTGCGGATAGTTGATTGCCGGGATCATCTCGTGCTTTTTGACGACCTTTTATCCAGAATGGAAAACACAAAAGGGCTTATTATAGACCTGAGGTACAACCTGGGGGGTGACGTGGATAAAGAAATGGCAGGCCGTTTTGTAAAAAAACAGCGTGTATATGGT
>DIYF01000005.1 GCA_002427745.1 Roseivirga sp. UBA6061
CGGACCAATGGCTCCTGTCACTCGCGAAACGCGAGCGACTGATTGGGGTTCTGAGACCTGCCACAGAAAGCCGGAAGAATTACATATTTCTGCGGTACTGCCCGCCTACCTCGAAAAGCGCTGACGTAATCTGACCTAAGGAGCAGTATTTACAGGCTTCCATCAGCTCTTCGAAGATATTCTCGTTCTGGATGGCTGCTTTCTGTACACGCTTGATCATCTCGCTGGTTTTGTCCTTGTTGCCATTGTGCAGGTGTTCCAGCATAGTAATCTGGTACTCTTTCTCCTCAGTACTGGCACGAATTACCTCACGTGGCAATACGGTAGGTGAACCCTTTGAGCTCAGGAAGGTATTTACCCCTATGATCGGGAATTCACCGGTATGTTTCAGCGTCTCATAATAGAGGCTCTCCTCCTGGATTTTACTGCGTTGATACATGGTTTCCATGGCTCCCAGCACACCTCCTCTTTCGGTGATGCGGTCAAATTCGGCCAGTACGGCTTCCTCTACCAGATCAGTCAACTCCTCGATGATGAATGAACCTTGCAGCGGGTTTTCATTCTTGGTAAGTCCCAGCTCTTTGTTGATGATCAGCTGAATGGCCATTGCTCTCCGTACTGACTCCTCTGTCGGGGTAGTGATGGCCTCATCATAGGCATTGGTATGCAGGGAATTACAGTTATCGTAAATGGCGTAAAGTGCCTGCAAACTGGTACGGATATCATTGAAATCGATCTCCTGGGCATGAAGTGAGCGACCGGATGTCTGAATATGATATTTCATCATCTGGGCACGCGGGTTGGCACCGTACTTCTGCTTCATGGCCTTAGACCAGATACGTCTGGCCACACGGCCTATCACCGCGTATTCCGGATCGATACCATTAGAGAAGAAGAACGACAGGTTCGGACCAAACTTATTGATGTCCATGCCCCGGCTCAGGTAGTACTCCACATAAGTAAAGCCATTGGCCAGCGTAAAGGCAAGCTGTGTAATCGGGTTGGCACCAGCCTCGGCAATATGATAACCGGAGATAGATACAGAATAGAAGTTTCTTACATTCTGCTCGATGAAGTACTGCTGTACATCTCCCATCAGGCGCAGGGCAAACTCCGTAGAGAAAATGCAGGTATTCTGAGCCTGATCCTCTTTAAGAATATCTGCCTGCACGGTACCTCTCACCTTAGCCAGTGTAGCAGCTTTTATCTCAGCATATACATCAGCCGGCAGCACCTGATCTCCGGTAACCCCCAGTAGCATCAGCCCCAGGCCATCATTACCTTCCGGCAGGTCGCCCTGATAACGAGGTCGCTCTACGCCTTTGGCCTTGTAGATGGTCTCAATCTTCTTCTCAACTTCGGCTTCCAGTCCCTGCTCCTGAATATAACGCTCGCACTGCTGGTCGATAGCGGCATTCATAAAGAAACCTAGCAGCATTGGTGCCGGACCATTGATGGTCATCGACACGGAAGTTGTAGGATTTGACAGGTCGAAACCTGAGTACAGTTTCTTGGCATCATCCAGGCAGCAGATACTCACCCCGGCATTACCGATTTTACCATAGATATCAGGTCGGTATCCCGGGTCGTTCCCGTAAAGGGTTACAGAATCGAAAGCCGTAGACAATCTGGCGGCAGGCATGCCCAGGCTCACATAGTGAAAACGTCTGTTGGTACGTTCAGGGCCTCCCTCACCAGCAAACATACGGGTTGGGTCCTCCCCCTCTCTTTTGAAAGGATAGATACCGGCAGTATAAGGGAATTCACCCGGCACGTTTTCCTGTAGAGCCCATCTAAGCACATCTCCCCAGCTCTTGAACTTAGGCAGCGCTACTTTTGGCACCTGGGTATGAGACAGCGACTCAGAGTGTGTCTGAATCTTGATTTCCTTGTCTCGCACCTTAAAGGTATAGACAGGATCAGTGTATTTCTTTTTCTTTTCTTCCCACTGCTCAATGATCTGCAGATTGTGCGGGTCAAGGTCGAGTGCCACTTGTTGGTAGCTCTCCTCCAGTCCTTTGATCAGGCGATCGCGATCAGCTACAGTAGAATCTTTGAGTGTATCGATAGAACTGCGAAGACCATACAGCTTGTCTGCCACAGCTGCCTGCTGAGCGGCCCACTCATCATAGGAGCGATTGCTCTCTGAGATTTCAGAAAGGTAGCGGGTGCGTTTAGGCGGGATCACAAAGATCTTCTCAGACATTTCATTGGTGATCTCGAAAGTAGACTCAAGCTTAGCACCTGTTCTTTCTACCACCTTGTCCATAATCACTTTGTAGAGAGAGTTCATCCCTGGATCGTTGAACTGGGAAGCGATGGTACCGTACACCGGCATATCGTCTACTTTGGCCGTCCAGAGGCCGTGGTTACGCTGAAACTGCTTCTTCACATCCCTCAAGGCATCCAGGGCCCCTCTTTTATCAAACTTGTTCAGGGCAATCACATCTGCGAAATCGAGCATATCGATCTTTTCCAGCTGTGTCGCGGCTCCGTATTCCGGAGTCATCACATAAAGTGATACATCTGAGTGATCAAGTATTTCTGTATCTGACTGGCCGATTCCTGAAGTTTCCAGGATAATCAGATCGTATTCCGCAGCCTTCAGTACCTGTATGGCTTCGCGAACATGTTTGGACAGGGCCAGGTTGGACTGACGTGTGGCTAATGAGCGCATATACACCCGGTCGCTATTGATCGAGTTCATGCGAATTCTGTCACCCAGCAGCGCTCCTCCGGTTCTTCTTTTAGAAGGGTCAACGGAAACAATGGCGATGGTTTTATCCTGAAAATCAATCAGGAATCTGCGCACCAGTTCGTCTACCAAAGATGACTTACCGGCACCACCGGTACCTGTAATACCCAGTACCGGTGTATCCAAGGCATCGGCCATGGTGTGTACCTTGTCCAGGTCTGCTTTTGATTCTTCCGGAAAGTTTTCGGCAGCTGAGATCAGTCTGGCAATGGACTTGGTGTCTTTTTCAACAATGTGGTTTACTTCGCCATTCAGATTTTCACCCGTAGCGAAATCGCAGCGCTGTACCATATCATTGATCATGCCCTGTAAGCCGAGTTCACGACCATCATCAGGCGAGTAGATCCGGGTAATGCCGTAGTCCATCAGGTCTTTGATTTCTTCAGGAAGAATTACTCCTCCGCCCCCTCCAAAGATTTTGATATGTTCTGAGCCTTTCTCTTTCAGCAGGTCAAACATGTACTTGAAGTACTCATTGTGCCCGCCCTGATATGAGGTCATGGCGATGGCCTGAGCATCTTCCTGGATAGCCGTATTTACCACCTCTTCCACAGAGCGATCATGCCCCAGGTGAATCACTTCGCAGCCGGTAGACTGAATGATCCTGCGCATGATGTTGATAGCGGCATCGTGGCCATCGAATAACGAGGCGGCTGTCACTATTCTGATCTTATTCTTGGGTTGGTAAGGGGCTACTTCCTGCATAGAAACGGCTTTTTTAGACTAATCGTAACGCGAATTTACTCAAAAACGACCAGTTTCCTAACACTTGTTAGGCAGAAGAAGTTCTCGCTTACACAAGTGGAAATCGGTGTATTTACCCTAATTATTCAATTGACAGAACAATCGTTTGCCGGCTCGAAAGGAAGATCACTTTTCTTTGGCAATACTAAGGTGCAATGAAATTGACTAGGGAAACCAATTACTTTTTCTAAATACACTTATTGGTTCATCTTAGCATTCGGCCGCTTTTATCCTCAACATCAGATCACTTTCGCTCATATCACTAATCAAAACATCGATGTTAAGCAACCTCACCAACTATATTTAATTAAAAACATATAAAATCATAGATTTAACTTATACATATAAACTAGTTCATATCATTCTAAGAAATGAGTTTTTACTTATCTGACGTACTACACTACCCTTCTATCCCAAACTCGCAGATTAAAAAGATTGCAGGGACCTTGCTCAATGACGGTGCCGTTATTCCTACAGATCAGTGCCCTCAACTGACTTTCGAGTCAGAATTTATTCCTCTGAGAAATCCACACTCAAAATTGGTTAAGTATATGAAAGGGACTTATCTAGAAAGGTTCTTTAGTCATGGAGAACTTCAACTAGGTACCTTTAAATATTTCCAACAGTTCGAGAATGACGAAATTGGAGATAAGAGTGAAGGCTCGTGCCTTATCGTGTCCAGAAATGATCAAATAACGTCATTCATTAAGATGTCCCATGGATTTGACTTTTATGTGTTTTGCTGCTCGGACCAGAGAATGGATAGTCGGACTATAGAGAATTTCGGCTATGACTCTGCCTTTGAAATCTTCGATCCCGAAAGATTCAGCAACTCGATACAGAAAGCTCTAAAATCGAATTATTCCATGCGCTCTAAATGCCTTTATCGAAACGAAAAAGTCATCGTTGGCACTGCGAACCCCAACCACAATTATGCAAGAATTGACAACAATCTTAGGAACTTAATCGGTAAATCGCAGTATTTCATTAAACATCAAAAATACAGTCATCAGAACGAGTATAGGTTTATTTGGCAACTAGATAAGGATTTAGTCTCTCCTCAAATTTTAATTTGCAAAGAAGCCACTAACTTCTGTCGAAAAGTAGATATATGATGAAACTTTGCTCACTATCATCTTGGATAAGCAGACTAGATCAGTCGTTCAGCTTTCCAAAGCACTCCTTAAAACGAGCAATGTCACTAGGCAAAACGGAGTAACTGGTAAGATCACCCTGCACTCCATTTGGTTCACCAGAAATACAGGATAATTTTCTTTTTGAAGGGCCAAAAAGAAAGAAAAAGCCCTTCCCGAAAACACCAAATCCAAGCTTGGTTCTTGCCGCACAAGGCCAGCGCGTGCCAAATCCAACCAGCTTGTATTTCGCGCTGTTTTCGGTTTAGCCCCCCTCCTGCGAGTAATTGAGGTGATATATGGACTTGCAACTCCGTTTAAAGGACTGATCTAAATGAAATGGGTTATAGAACTATGTCACTCGCGAGATGCGAGCGACTGAAATAACGAGTGACTGGTGAAATTAAAAAGTTGCCTCAAGGCTTCTCCTGCATAAGGGAATCAAGGCGTGCCAGTGATGCCCGGTTCACCTGATTATGGATGGCCTTGATGATGTTACGTTTTTCACTCTCGGTCAGGCGCCAGTTGAGTGAGGCCCGGGCGGCTTCCTCCGCCCCCGTGCTGGCAATGTAAGCGAAATCCACTCGTTCCAGGTGATCTCCATAGTGTCCTTTTACCAGGCTGAACTGCTGTTCGTTCTCAATGGTCTGAATCTGGTCCCAGCTACGCAGCACTCCCTGAATCGGTGAAAAGAACTTTTCCAGAATATTAGACGATTCACCTGTGGATATTTCCCCATCCTTTTCCGAATCTCTGATGGCAAGCAGTACTACCTGAGAGGTATTCTCCAGGATCCACTCTTCAAAGACATGGAGAAAAATCATAGCGTTTGAAATACCATAATTATCCGAAATACCAGCATCGGCTATTTGTACGGGAGGGGTTGTGGGCAGAGAAATGCTGGGTGTGATATACGGGAAGGTGGCGCTCATTCTTAAGGCTGTAAGAAAGCGCAGACTATCCGGATTCTGGTCTTTGAGTAATGACCTGAAATCCACCCCCTGTACTTTAGACTGATCCTGATTGAGACCGAGATTGAAGAATGCCGTAGGCTGTGGTGAGATGTACAGGGTACGACCATCGTTGGTGATGGTAGGACTGACCATCAAGAGAGGGATTTCTCCCTTTACCTCGGGGGTGCGGTAATAGCTTAGCGGGTGGTCAAGCAGATTATTGAGGTTTGATTTTATGCGCTGCTCAAACTCGTAGCCCCGCTCTCGTTTATAATGAAAGCCTCCGTACTCAAAGTCGCGCACCTTGAAAAGCAGATCGTTGACCAGGAGGGTAAACATGATGGGGTTCAATACTTCTGTACCCAGTTCCTTCAATCTGTCAGGGTGATTGCGGTCTTCTTTGTGCATATAGAGGTCGCGGTAGTAAGCTGCTCCAAAAAGTCCACCTGATGCCCCTGTAACAAGGAAGGTGTTATCCAGCAGTTGCTCATTTAATATAGAATCCGCATGCTGTAGTACATTGAGCGACCATAGGGCAGCGCGTTGCCCTCCCCCACTCACGGCTACCAGGACCATTTTGGGGTTTTCTTCTCCAAACTTAGCCCTCCAGTTATCAAGTACCTTCAGCATGTGCTGGCGGGACTCCTCTATATTTTGCTGAGAGGCATTTTCCCTGACAGATGCCACAGTATAGGCAGGTCGTTCCGTATTGTAATTAATACCATAGGCAGGGTACTCGTAACTAAACCAGCCTAATGAGAGAATCAGGCTGGAGCCGAGTACTACTCCAATCACAGCCAGCCCCACCCAGGCCCTGAACCAAAGGCTGAAGGCCCCGGTAAGCATCACCAGTACGGTTAAAAACAATACACCTGAAGCGGCCGCGGGAATCTGGAAGGCAGCAGATTTTTGAAAAATGCCCAGCAGAATAATCACCATAAAAATGAGTGACTGGATGAGAATAGCATTCCTCTGGTTTTGCATAAAAACCCGAAGAATGGCCAGCCTGTCGTAATTCTCCCGATAGCTTTTTGTAGAGGCAGGCCTGAAGTTGAGTTGCAGGTAATACTCTACCGGCTGTTTGGTACGCTTCAGCTTGCGCAGCTTTCTGAAGGCGTTTCTGCGCTGAGCGGTAGTGCGCTTCTTCTTTCTTCTCCTGCGTCTGGCCAGCTGCATAAACACATCGCGGTTCGTGCTCATAAAGTAGGCCAGCAGCAAGGTAAGCATAGCCAGATAGCCAAAGAGCAAACCTCCGATACCAATCAGGGCTTCACCAGCGGACCTCAGCTCCACCTCGGTCTGAAACTGATAAATCTTAACGACATGAAAAACCAGAAAGGCTACAGGCAAGAGTGCATTGTTGAGACAAAAGTGGGTAAATGGCCTGCGGAGCGTACCCAGAAAGGGGAACCTGAAGCTATCCAGTATATAGCTGGTAATATTATAGGCCATGGCAAAGCCACACAGGGTGATGCCGAGAATCATAAAGCCCCACCAGCCTACTTTGTCGAGATAAACGGGGTCAAGAAAGAGATAGGGAATACCCAGTCCGCGGCCAAAGTTTCCACCGACAATGGAAAACAGGATGAACCAGTAGAGCAGCAAAAAGGGATTGTGCTTCGCATGCATTTGTAATAGCCTCACCGGGAAGCTATTCATCAATGGCCGGAAAAAAGCACTAATTCTCTTTGCGAGTTCCTTCATATAGTTCGTAGGTCAGCAAGCGGCAATCGATTTTGGCATTGAGAAATTCGATCCTTCTTTTGGTTCTGAGACCGACATGCTTCGCCAGATTGAGATTACCTGTAAATATAAAGCCCTTATATCCTTTACACTTCTGCTTGAAAAAATCCCCTATCGCTTTGTATATGGCTTCCAGGTCTTTGTCGGCTCCGAGTCGCTCTCCGTATTCCGGGTTGATCATGACCACACCATTTTCTACCGGAATGGGAGTCTCTCTGAAATCACATTTCGTAAACTCGATCAGGTGCTCTACGCCTGCCTCTCTGGCATTGGCCCTGGCGGCTTTCAGTGCCATATAGTCGATATCGGTGGCGATGATCTTACAATCAATCTCTTCTTTTACCTGCAGGCCGGCCAGACGCTGATAGCCTTCCCAGCCGCTTTTATCGTAGCCTTTGATGTGCATGAAACCAAAGTTCTCTCTCAACAACCCGGGTGCTTTGTTCATGGCCATCAGGGCCGCCTCAATGGCCAGGGTGCCACTACCACACATCGGGTTGACAAAGGAGCTTTCCTTATCCCATTCGGCTGCCACAATGGTAGAGGCCGCCAGTGACTCTATCATCGGGGCCTTGAACGGATGCTTACGGTAGCCATGCTTTGAGATGGTATTGCCGGAAGTATCGAAATACAACCTGACCTTGTCATCCTTCCAGTATAAATGAATCACGGTATGGTCCCGTCCCGGCCCTGAATCAGGTCTGCGTCCTGTTTTTTCCACCATTCGATCGGCAATGGCATCCTTTACCTTTACATTGGCAAAGCGGTCATCGGTAATATGATCGTTTCTTACATAAGAGGTGATAGAAAAGTAACCGTCATTGTCCAGGTACTTCTCCCAGGGAATATTCTTGATTCTGCTGTAGAGTTCTTTCGCGTCTCGTGCCTTGAAACGTTGCAGCTGATACAATACCCGGCCTGCTGTGCGCAAGTACATATTGAGCCGCATGCAATCATCCATATAGCCGCTCACCTCTACCTCTGATATACTGGTGCTTTCTACTGTGTAACCCAGAGATTCTACTTCCTTTGCCAGCCAGGGGCTTTGCTTGGGAAAACAGGTAATAACAATGGCACTTTTGTAAGGTAATACGCTACTCATAGGCGGGCGAAATAGGGCAGATTCTTTGGGATTCAAAAATAATGTAAGGCTTTTCGTGCAAAGCCTTTAATTCTCATGATTGAATTTTAACTTCGCAGTCCAAAATTACAATTATGAAGACCTGGTTTGCATGTAAAGTAAAATACCCCAAGCAAGATGAGCAGGGGCGTGTAAAGGATGTAACAGAGGCCTACCTGGCTGATGCACTGTCTTTTACCGAAGCAGAAGCGAAGATTTATGAGGAGATGGGAATGCGCGTCATGGGTGAATTCCAGGTAATGAGCATCGCCAAGAGTAAGATCATTGACGTGTTTGAGTATGATGATGCGGATGTTTTCTACCAGGCCAAGGTTGTCTATATGGTGGCTGATGCTGACAGTGGCAAAGAAAAGAAGGTAACCAACCTGATGCTGGTTGGTGCGCATAATGTAAAGGAGGCTTATGATCGTATTCACGAAAGCCTGAACAACATGCTCGTGACCTTTACTATACCGGAGATCAAGGAATCTCCTATTCTGGAGATCTTCCACCACCTGGCAGAAGGTGAAGAAAAGATACCGGATAACCTGGTACCGGTTGCTGAGTATCAGCAGGAAGAAGAGGAAGTGGAGCCTCCCAGAAAAATGCCGGTGATTGAGCATCCGGAAACAGCAGCACCTGAGGCTGAAGAAGCAGAAGCGCCTGCAGTTGAAGAAGTGGAGGAACCTGCGGCCGAAGAAGTAGAAGAGCCTGTGGCCGAAGCTGCTGAAGAAGACACCGAAGTAAAGGAAAATGAAGAAGTTTGATAATATAAATGATGCTGCTTTTGCCTGCTTAAAAACCAAATTAAGCGGGCAGGGCATCAACCTGGAAGGCAACTCTGGTTACCTGTCTAAAAATGGCATCTCGCTGGACTATGCCTATGATCCTGCTGCCGGCACACTGACCATCTCGAATCTGGAAGTAGGTTTTCCTGCTTCTATGATCGGCATGAACAACGAAAAGGTGCTCGGTATTCTGGATAAGGCGATTGGGGAGTGCCGCTGACCTTCGCTACGGCTATTGATGCAGGAGGATGGAGGTAAGAGTTTCTCTGCCATACAATACCCCCTGGCAGCTTCTCAATTTGCCCTGAGATCACAAAATCAGATGAAATCGGATCAGGGTTCGACAAAGGTCCTCACAATTTCCATAACAGGTATTGACTCAATTATAAGGGCTATCTAACTTGTCAGGAGACTTTTATTCCTTTCTGACATGATGCGTAGCATTCTGACCTTTCTGATTGTTTGTCTGGCCACAGTGGGTTCATTGAAGAGCCAGATAGTGGACCACGACCCGGTAATGCCTGTAGGCTGGATGAAAGGCGCCTCACTCGACCTGGATCAGCCGGGAATCAACGGAACCATCTACCTTTTTGAATCAGAATGGCCTGAGGGTACCCTGCTGATGAGAAATGGCCGGTTCGTTGACAATATCAAGATCAACTTTGCGGGAGAAAATGGTGACCTCATCATTTCACGTCCCTATGAGGGAATCCCCACAGAGTACAGTGTGATTGAACGCGATGTTACCTCTGTCACTATACTGGCTCAGCCGGGAGTTCCTGAGCGCCATTTCGTCAACCTGCCCATAGATTCCATAGAGATCGAAGGGACAGGAGGCTTCTTCTACGAAATATTGCTGGATGATAAGATGGATCTGCTGAAAAAGACTTACAAGCAGTTTGTGAGAGCGAAACAAAGGGAAGCCTACTCCAACGGAGCCAATGAAGCCAAATATGTTTTGAGAACGGAGTACTTTATCCGGGTAAAAGACAGCGAGGATTTCAAACCCATACGCATCAACAAAAAACAGCTTTCGGGTATTCTGGGCTCCACCCTTACCAACAAGGCAAAGCGCATCATGAAGCAAAACAAATGGAGATGGAATAAAGACCGGGATGTGACGAAGCTGCTCGAAGAGCTTTCAAAATGAGCCTCCTTCTCATTAAAGCACAGGTAATCGAATGACTGCTTATTATCAGAGTTTAATCATTTCTATATTGCTACCATGAGAATACCTCTGGCGGTATTGGTGGTACTTCTGGTAGCGGCCAATAACAACCTTATAGAATACCTCACAGGAGAGGGTTATCCTGCGGCCGTTATTATATTTTATGTGGGCATCATAGCCTTTGTGGTCTCCTACTTTTTTATCCGTTTCAGGAAAAGGCCTATCCGCGTTGCCAACCCCACACGATTGTTTCTGAGGGTTATTCTGGACGCTATCAGCATCTGGTGCATGTTTGAGAGTTTCAAATACCTCTCGGCCAGTTCTGTATCGATTGTTCAGCGGATGGATATTCCCTTTTTGATCCTTATCGCCTATTTGAGGGGAAGAGAGCTCAAAAGCCTTCAGTTTTATCTCTCTATCTGGACCATTATCATCCTGCTTTTCTTTGCCTTTGACGCCAAGTTTAATGATGAAGACCCGATTGGCTTTGTATATGCCCTGGCAGGCGTTATTCTCTTTTCTCTGAGCTTGTTAATTATCAAGGGACAAACCGCCAAAGAATCGGTAAGCACGCTGAGCCTCTCTTACTTTCTCAGCAGTATTCTGGGTGGATTGGTATTCGGATACCTGGGAGGCAACTCTTTTCAGGTAAGTAATGAGGGCATGGCACTGTTAGGTGTGGCAGGCATAATTCAGGTGGTGATTGTATTGGCAGGCATTGAATTTCTGCGCCTCTTTGAGGCAGAAATGGCCAGACTGCCCTATGTACTCGGAGCTTTTGCCACCATGATTCTTGAAATGATTGTGGAGCACAAGTTTTTCAATTTCAACCAGATCGGGCTTTCGGTAATCATCATAGGGTTGCTTACTACCATATGTCTTAATCCCAAATCTCCCCGAAACCTGAAATGGTCTAAGCAACTCAGGGCCAAAGAGTCTGAAAACAAGACCTAGCACCTGACGCCTGTTGCTGACGCCAGGTGCTCTTCAGCTATTTTGAGTATTAACCGATTCTATTTGTTGTCCAGTACCATTTGTTCCAGGTTGGCAAGGCGCTGCTGCACCTCCAAGAGACTGGTGGTCCGCAATCTCAGAAAGACACCTACTGTGCTCAGAATAGCAATTATCAGACTCAGAGAGCCCAGAATCACAGCAAAGGGCACAACGGAATTTAAAACATTGGCATAGGGAATAAGGCCCTTGCGATAAAGGTCAACCTGGTGACTTAAATCTATCACCGTGAAGGTGAGGAATACAAGGAGCATGACCAAGGTAGCTCCCCAGGCTACCCTGCTGATGCGTCTGATGGCCCGATCTCTCTTCTTTTCTCTATCGATCAGAGACCAGACCTGATCGTTTGGATTTTCATTGATTTGATTCATTGTTTTGATCTTTTCGTGTTTATAAAATTCTTCAGTTTCAACTTTGCATTATGTGCGCGTGACTTTACTGTGCCTATGGAGCAACCTGAGATCAGCGCGATTTCCTCGTAATCCATACCCTCCAGAAAGTGTAGCACAAGCACCTCCTTATGGGTGTTGGACAAAAATTCCAGTCCCTCTTTCAGGTGTCGGCTCATTTCCGGTTCAGGCAGCTCTATCGATTCATCTGTGACTGCGGTTTCAGTCGTTTCTGATTTGAAAGCATCATAAAAAGTATCGAAGCGATTGGTACTTCTGAGATGATCAAGTGCCTTATTTCTGGCAGACTGGAACAGCCAGGTCTTAAAGCCATTTACATTGGCCAGACTTGCGATTCGCTTATACACGGTAAGCCATAATTCCTGATTGAGGTCTTCTGCTACCGGAGTACTGACAAAGCTTTTTAAAAAGCGCAGCGTACGGTCTGAAAACATGCCATGGAGCTCTTTGAATGCGCTCGCCTCCCCCACCTGGCAGCGTAGTACCAGCAGGTGTTGTCTTAGCTTTGTTGTGTGGAGACCGGATTCTTTTGAGCCCATTGCAGGAATAAATTATTCAATATTCGCAGCAAGAGACGCTTCATTTTTTGAATGGTTCATTTTTCAGAAAAAGAATCTGAAAAAAACCAGAAACTATACCTGAAGAACATTCTATTCAATGGCAATCAGGATTTTTAGCGTAGGCCTTCAGCTCCTCTAATTCCTGCCAGACCTTCTCCTTCCACTTTAGTTGTCGCATAGGACGAAGTCCGTGATCTGTTTCACGATCATACCGGGTTTGCATCTTGCTGAACTCTCTTACCAGCCTGAGGTAGATTCTGTACTTTTCATTGGAGGTGCGGGCTCCTGAACGGGCAATGGCTTTTCTGATCTTGCGTGTAATTAACTCGGTAATGTCAAAATGCAGCTGCTCATGAATCAGCAAAGACTCTGAGTCGGAAACCGACCAGGACTTAGCCCGGTGAATAGCCGGCTGAAAGCAAACATCGGTCTCCCCTTCCTCCTCGCAGCAATAGTCCACAATGATCATGGTATGAATACCGGCATCACTATGCCCCTTTCCGGTAATGAGCAGGGAGTCAGGCGGACCCTGAAAATCCTCCCAGGAAAGCGGATCATCAGCCTGCCAGAGCTTATGGACTTTGAGGTTCACTTTTTGGGCATGGAGTGTAATGCTAATTGTGATAAGCGTGGTCAGTATAAAAAATCTCAGCACGATTCTATGTAAGGGCACAGGTTCTTACTTCTTTCTTTATCAACTAAAACTATGGGAGAAGATACGCCAACTCCTGTATGTAGTTACCCTTGAATCAGAACAATCAGTTTCCTGTGACCGAGATTACATAAAGAAGGCCATCCTTGTTGAGTGATGGCCTTCTGACTTATTTCTTAATAAGAATCCGTTTTCTCACCAGCTTGTTGCCATCCCGGACCACAATAATGTGTGTACCCGAAGCATAGGACCTTACATCCAGAGTAGCCTTGTTATCCGGTACAGACAGTACCTGTTTGGTGAGCTCTCTGCCTCCATTATCCAATAGCCTTATCACTGTTCCCTTACGCATTGTTTCAGCAAAGTTCAGGTAGATGTAATCGCTTGAAGGAACAGGGTACACCACAACCTCAATGGATGATACTTCTGTCTCCAGTCCTGTGATAATTACTGAGAGTGGTTCTGAATGTGCTGTACAGCTATTCTCATTAGTGACCATCACCGTAAAATCACCGCTTTCTGTTGGAGCATAGGTAGATCCGCTTTCATCAGGCACTTCTACTCCATTTCTAAACCATGTATAGGTGGCTCCTGTTAATTCAGTCACCGATAGAGTCTCATTATTGTTAACAATCACCGGTATTTCAGGCAGGTCGAACACAGAGGCCTGTACAGGAACTCTCAATAAAGATTCGTCATCTGAGAAGACACCTGCCACAAAGTAAGTGGTTGACTCAGATATATCTGTGACCAGCTCGCTACCAACAGAGATCGCTTCTCCTCCGATTGGCCCTGAATACCATCTGTAATTATCTGCACCGGAGGCAGATAATGTCACTTCTCCCGGCCCACAGTTACCTGCTTCGGTAACGGTAAGATTAGCTGATAAAACAGTGACGGGTATCTCCAGTTCATAAGTATCGACCCCACCATTTTCAGTACCTCCATCATCTTTTATAGTAAGGAGAATGCTACCATTTCCTTCCGCCCCAACTGTACTTTCAAAGGTAATTACTGCGGAGCTTCCATCGGTACCCAGTGTAGCGGATGCACCGGACAATACACCTGAAGTGCCGGTTGTCAAAGTCAGCAATTGATTAGCATCTCCCCCTGTAGTCAAACCAGAGATTGTAAAGGACAATGTCCCCAGGTCTTTCACAACTTCAATTGGGTCAGGCATAATGGCCTCAGGTGCATCATTTACATCCAGCACGCTAATGGTAAATGTTTCCTCATATAACGCTCCCTGACTGTCTGTGACCCTGACGGTAACTGTATATTGGTCTTTGGTTTCAAAATCGAAGGCTTCGATAGCACTCAGTTCATTACCCTCAATAGCAAACAGGGCATTGTCGGTTATCCCTGCCGACAGTGAATAGGTATGCGTATCCGTTGGATTCTGATCGGTAGTGGTAAGCGTACCAATCACTGCAGTTCCCTCTCGATTTTCATATACTGAATTGCCAGAAAGCGTCAGGTCTTCAGGTGCTATATTGAATATGGATAGCTGGCCAGTGGCAGTCCCCATATAGTTTCGTTCATCTAAACTGACCTGTACTTCATAGACACCAATAGCCGAGGGAGCCTCATCATTACCGTCATAAGTGACTGTGTAATTAAGTTCTGCAGGGCTGGTAGTTACAGAAACCTCCTTCATGTCACCATCATGCACAAACTCAGTATTTGCAATAGTGATAACCCCAACCGCCTTATTGATGGTAATGGTAACCGAAGTACTAACGGAAGCACCATGGCTGTCAGTCGCTTTTACTTCCAAAGTTGCTAAGCCGGCATTTTTGATATTCAGGGTTAATATACCATCTGCTGGATCAATCACATCGCTGGTCGCAACTGTATTGTCAGAATTGGATATTACCTCATAAGTGAGTTCGCTATCTGCGTCTTCTTCATCGCTGAAATAGTCGAAGAGTGGAATGGAAACAAATCCTTCGGCCTGGTAAACGACTGTAATACCCGGGATAGTAATAACCTCTGGAGGTGAGTTGGGTTCAAGTATGTTAACTCTGATGACTTCCTCTGTACTGCCACCTTTGCCATCCGAAATCATAACTTTCAATTCATGTACACCGGAATCTGATGTAGCAGGTGATATTCTTAAGGTGGGTGTAGACCGCACCAGTTTAAGAAACCTCCGGTTCTGTGTATCGAACATAACAACTTCTCCATCTGGCATTTTCACTAGGTTACCTACACCAAAACCTGCCACTAAGGCATCCCCTTCACTCTTGCCCTGAATTCCACTGGCAACCGTAGTTACAGTACTATCTTTAAGAGATATAAGTCTTACCGCGTTTGCTCCCTCATCGGAAACAAGAAACAATCCTGATTCCAATGACACAAAACCAGACAAGTGTTCGAACCGTGCTGTTTCCAGAGCCCCATCCTTGTATGCAGCTTCCTCACCTCCCGCTATTGTCTGAACTTTATTTTCATCATTGATGAAACGCAAGCTTGTCATGTCTGACAAAAACAGATGGCCATCATAGAGTTTAATATCTGTTGGAAAGTTGAAACGTGCTTCATTCAGAAGGCCATTGGCAAAACCATCGTGATCAGCCATACCTGCAAAGGAAGATACAAGGGAGTTGGGTTGAATTTTGCGGAAGTTATGTGCAAAAAAGTCTGAAAGGATAATGTTTCCAGCCATATCAAGTGTCAAGTCTGACGGGCCTTTATACCTGACATGAGAGCCTATACCATTACCTGAGTCAAAAAGTCCACTACCAGAAACTGTAATTACCTCACCACCTCTATTCAGCTTACGCAAATTCCTATTGCCCATATCAGCTATTAGCAAAGCACTATCAGCTGTATAAAGCAGTCCTGAAGGATCTGCAAAACTTGCCTCCATTGCGGTACCGTCCTGTTTTCCGGAGGCCCCATTACCAGCCAGTGTCATAAGTTGAAAATCTGTGGTCAATTTTCGAATTTGTCGCTTCCAGTTATCTGAAAAGATTATATCTCCGGAAGTATTCAGAATCATATTCCTGGCAGATACCTCATGATCCTCCGCCATCGATTCGGACATATGAATTGAAAAGAGAGGGGCAAAATATTCCTGGAGATACCAAACTGTATCTGCAGAAACAAATCCGGGAACTTCCAGTGGTGCATAGGCAAGTGAATCGCCATTGGGATCAAGTCCGAGCAGCCTGATGTCCAGTGTTTCTCCGGCTGTAACTGTATATTCGGCTTCACCCATGTAGGCAGGTGGCTGGTTTGCTTCTCTGAAAATAAAATTCAAATACCCTTTCGTAGAAAGATGTTCTCCTCTTCTGGTCAGGCTTATTGTAGTCAACACATTATCTGACAACTCGTCTGCCGGAAAGAACTTTAGGTCTGCCAAAAGATTGTTAAGACTATCGACTGTAGCCGTAGCGTACCAATGATTTTCATCGTTGGAGTATGGTATAATCTCTTCCGGACTCACCCCGAAAGCACCTGATTCCACGGATGCTTCTATATTCAGCTCAACTATTTGACCTGCGGCATCGTCAATTTCTATGCTGGGAAGATCTAATGCATCTATGTCTTCGTTCAATATCATCGAGCTATTCAGCCCGGATACATGCAATGTATCCTCTGCCCGAACCTCAATTCTGAATTCTCTGGTTGCCTTCAGCCCTTCTGTATCAACAATGGCGAAAGTAGCGAGATATTCTCCTACATCCTCTAAACCGGGAGTTCCTCTAAGCCGCTTGGGGTAAATCTCGATTCTCCTGATAATATGATTGACATTATCTGTCATAAGAAAGCTCTCATCCGGCAAGCGAACTATGTCGGTAATAGAACCAATGAGGACTTCATCGCCATAACCACTACCATAACCATCTTGAGTTTCGTCCAATAACGTGCGTAGCTGATTGTATTGAACAAACCTTAGTTTTCTTCCTTCAAGATCATTCAAAACTATTTCACCGCTACTTCCAAATGCCATAGCCATAGCATTAAGAGACACACGATCCAGGTCTCCATCTGTAGAATGACTGTAAATTGAATTGACTAATGTAGTATTCTGGCCATTAAGGTCTGATTTCACTAAGGTTCTGTCACATTTGAGATACAACTCATTCTGAGGACTGATGGCAATCCCCCGGGCCGTAACAGTACTCCATTCATAACGGTCGAAACTGACAGTGCTGACCTTACCTGAAAAGAGATCGATAGTTCTTACTCTCCGATTACCTTTATCGTGAACAAAGAGCTTTGTTCTGTTATGGTCAAAGGCCATCTCACCCAAAGTACCAAAAAGAGCCTCTGAAACATCACCATCCTTATAACCAGGTACTCCCATACCTGCAAAGGTGGTTACCTGGCCATCTGGAGTAATTTTGCGGATGATATGGTTATCTGGGTCACTTACATAGATATTACTCTTGTAGTCAACTATGATATCTGCAAGCTCCCCAAATTGTGCAATTTCAGCACTTCCATCTTTGTAGCCGGACACTCCTATACCAGCAAAAACTGATACCTCACCCTCTGTACTAATCCTTCTGACTCTATAGCTACCCGATTCAAGCAGGTATACATTCCCATAACTATCTATATCCAAACGGTACGGTTTCAGCAAACTGCTCTCCAAAGCCGGCCCATTGGTAAAACCTGATTTACCGGGTATACCAGCCAACAGTTGATCTCCTACTGTGCTTGTTCGATATCCAAGCCATTCAGGTAAGTCATGCTCTCCTGCTAACTGATGTATTCCGTCAATATCTGTTGCCTTTATGGGTATCGCTATTTCGGCTCCTACAAAGGCCGTGGTATCAGAGATATTTAAGGTTATTTCAGGTCTATCGTTGACCGGAATCACTGACAGGTTGAGAACACCGATTGAGTCTAGCTGCCCTCCTGTTTGCCTTATTGACAGTGTGATACCTGTAGGTTCAACATTATTGAGTGCAGGTTCGAAATACAGGCTCTGCAATATCGAGTTTAATTCATCGGCATTTCCTCTGAGTCTCTTTTCCGGATCATTCATTATATGCTCCAGATCAGCTTGAGAACTTCTAAGGTTACCGGAACTGAATGGGTTTTGCAGAAAGGCTACCTCAAACTGCAGATCAATATCTTCTGTGTTGATGACAATAGGATCAATAGTCACAGCATCTACATCTTCTTCATAGGTGATTTCCTGGCTCAGGTTGGTGACGGAAGGTTTATCACTTCCTGCCACGATCAACTTAAAACCAACTTCTGTGATTCCTCCTTCGTTGCCATCATCGGCAGATACTGTCAGATGATACTCTCCTGTATCCTCATCAGCAGGTGTACCCGAGATGTTATAGTCAAAATCATAGGTCACCCTCCTCAGAATATTATTAACTGATCTGTCACTATAGATCATCTCTCCATCTCTGGTAAGCAATACATCCTTGATATAACCTATATTGACCACAGAAGTCTCCCCTTCCAAACCAGAGCCACTTTCAGAAGTTAAAGGCACAAGGCGACCTTGTTGATCCAGCATATACATGACGTTAGGTCCATACAGAATTATATTGCCAGACGCGTCTATGTCCAACCCGCTAAGAGACCTCCAAACTGTAGAAGAAATCTGACTCTCGTTTGAAAACCTCTCTGTCAACTCTCCCTCATGAGTAAAGCTCAATAACCTTTGCGACCTGTCCAGAATCCAGTAAACACCATCTTTATTTATTATTTTGACAGGGTCATATATATTGACAGGCGCATCATCTTCAGCACTGAATATTGTTGTGACATTCAAGTCATCATCCAGATATTTGATTTTGTTTGTAGTCTCATCCAGTAAATACATATCGCGTACACCTGGCCCAGGAGCTGCACTACCCAGATAAGAAAATCGTGTATCTGCTGCGGCTCCATCCACATCGCCACTTAGTACGTTTCCTACCACCAGATTAGTAGTACCTTCTTTATCAAAAGTGAAGATAGCAGTTCGGTCAAAAACGTATAGTTGCTGGCCCCTGAAAAGCATCTCTGTTATATTTCTGTAAGTCTGTACTCTGGATTGAGCATACAGTTTGAGAGAATCATCAGTAATTATTCTGATGTATTTATTATCACTTGAAATCAATTCGCCATTCGGTCCGAAAGTCAGCTGATTAGGTTGGTTTAATCTAATCTGATCTTTCAGTCCTTCTTCTCCGTAATTGTAACCACTTAGCGATCCCGCAAAGGTGCTTACTTTCGAGTTTATGTTACGATTAAGACTCAAAAACTCCGGTAGCTCTTTAGCAGATACGACAGGTAAATCCGCATCGGCATCACTGATTTGTAAATCGATCAAAGCAGCAGCACCCGATACCATAAACTGATCTTCTATATCTTCAATGAGAGGTGCGTCATTCACACTTATTCCTCTTAGAATCAATTGACCGAAGCGTTGGAAATCTCCGTCTATTCGCATTGACTTAAGTTCTACTGTGTTGGCAGCGTGACTATGTTCAGCCGGGCTATATAGTAAGGCTGACAGTGCTTGGTTAAGCTCATCTTTATCACCTGAAAGATTCCACGATTCGGTACTATCATCGAAGAATTCTTCAAAACCATCCATCTTAAGCTTACCCAGCTCTCTATTCTTCAGTTTTAGCTCAAGTGAAAATATATCGTTGGTTTCATCTACTATTTGTAAATGGCTTAGGCTTAAATCTTCATCTTCAGAGAAATAGTAGGTGCTATCAATGCCCTTAAAGTGAGGAAAGTCATTATCAAAGACAGTAATTGTGGCACTTACTTCGGTTGCTTCCTCTCTTCCGTTAATAAACTGATAGGTAATGACATTTTCTCCCATATCTTCAGGCCGCGGTGTACCTTCTAAAACTCCGGGCTTATTGTACACTCTCCGTATAACGTGTCCATCACGGTCAGACAGGAATAAATTACCTCCGAGCAATTCTATTCCCGCAGGGTTACCAATATTTGTCTCGCCAACCGGTCCGGTTCGTTGACTGGTGTTTACATTGCCCAGTTCCCTGGTTTTACCTGATTCAAAATCGACTTCAAACAGTTTACCTCCGGCAATACCATAAACGTTACCTTCCGGATCCAGCCTTATATCTACCAGATCTCTGAAATAAACATTTTCGTTATCGTCATTCAGATTACAGCAGGAGTTAATTCCATTCCCTACCAATACAGTGATCTGATTTGTACTCAAATTCCACTTTCTGATGGTACGGTCATCAGCAATAATCATATCTCCATCAGTATTCCTGATTATACTTCTAAGTGTAAAAAAGGGTACTTCGAGTGCACTACCTTCTCCAATCCCGCTATATCGGTTTCCTGCAACTGTGGTGACCTCTCCGGAAGTGTCCAGCTTTCTTATTACATCCCTGTCGAGAATATAGAGATTTCCCAGATCATCAAACTCAAGTCCATTGGGGCTGGTAAAGGTTGCATTAAGTGCATTTTGGTCATCGGCAAAGCCAGTCTGACCATTTCCTGCAAGCGTGGTAACTATTCCATCTGTTGTAATTTTTCGGATTCGTTTACTGCCATGATCAGTGAGTATCATGTTATTGTCCTGATCAAATACCATATGGCTTACAGTACCAAAAACAGCCTCTTCCAGGGTGCCGTCACGGCTACCGCTCCATTGGTGATGAAAATAGGTTGATACCTCACCTCCCAAGCTGATTTTTTTGACTTTGTACCTTTCAATCACGTACAGATTACCTTCTGTATCAGCGAAGATTTTGCCCGGCTGGTCAAAAAGAGCCGTTGTCAAATTACCATCACTCTCATTCGGCCAATAAGTGTCCTGCTCTGCTCCGGCATAGCTTTCGAACCATCGTGTTGATTGATAATTCAACCAGTCGGGTAGTTCATTGATACGCACATTGAACATCTCCGTATCCGGATCTTCCACAGCAAGCTGAAAACTGTAGGGTATATCTACAACAGCACTATCCAAAATCTCTACTGAGAGTCTGGTCGGATCATTCACCGGAGCCACATTAAGCTCGATCAGTCCATTCAAAGGTACCCCGCCACCGGCATTGACAATTTCAACATGTATCTGAGAAGAAAGGTCGAAATCTGCATCAGGTCTGAATGATAGTGCCGCCAGAGCCTGATTGACCTCAGTCTGCGTACCTTCAATTTCCCAAACCCCAGTAGTACTTGTGAATACTTCACCATTACCAGAATTTGAGCTAAGTTCACCACTTAGAATATTACTTAGTCTCAGCTTTACAAGGGCCTTTTCTCCAGCAGCCATTCCACTCAGTACTATATCATTAATATCCACACTGGTCACACCCTCTTCAAACAACAGTTGTTGATCCGTATTAGTAGCAGTTATCTGGTTATTGGCGAATACATTGAAGGTGATCGTCTTGCGAGTCAAAGCTCCACCAATATCAGAAGCTTCAACTACGACATCGTAAGAGCCAACATCTTCTGCGGTAGGGCTAGTCACGATCGTATCGAGGTACGGCCTGGATACGGCTAGCTGACTGTAATTATCATAGTTCAAGCTAAATATCTGATACTGTCCCCAGGTAGTGGCTCCTGTGATTCTGTAACCATATGATCCGCCAGCCAATGGTTTGAAATCTTCGGTCGCTATATTCTCTTCGAAAGGTTTATCACCCTTACCAATTATTATCTCAAAGGTCCCATCAGTCGTATTGTATCTGAGAACCTGACTACCGGCTCTTTTATGAAGTAAAAGGTGATTCGTTCCATCTTTGAAAAGAAAGGTTTCATACCCATCTGACCTGAAGTCATCAGGAAGATCAATTTGGGTCATTTGTCCGTTGGAACTTATCTTACCAAATAAGCTAAAGCTGGTGAAGTAGATATCATCGCCCATAGCATGCATACCATAGGTCTGCCCAATTGCCAGTTCGTCTTTATCTCCATTAAGGGTAGTAGCATAATTATCACCATTCCCGGCATAGGCTTGAGGATTACCATTACCATCCAGCTTGTAAATTCTATGGCTGGGTGATCCGGTACCAAAATAGACATCTCCTTCCTGATCTATTGTCAGACTCTGCATATGACCGTATTCGCGACTGTCAGTGACCCTAAAGATGGTCGACACTTCCCCATTTGCATTGATTTTTCTAATGGCCCGATTACCTGCGTCCAGTGCATAAACAATATCTTTTTGGCTATCATAGGCCAGAGCGGTAAGTCCATAAAACATGGCATTCCGTCCTGTTCCATCCACAAATCCACTTTTTTGTCGATTCCCTACCCAGGTGGTAGTCAGACCATTACTGGACACTCTCCTTATCACATTACCGGAACTCTTGAGAAGATCGCCACGCTTATCTATCAGCATTCCAGAGGTCGAATTAAAAGTTGCCCTATTAATTACTCCGTTTTTGAAATAGTGACTATAGTGCTTTGAAAGAGAGAATGACGCTATTTTAGGTCGGCTATCTATTTCAAACCAGGAAGGAATGTCTCCTACAATCCGACTTGTCACAATTGACCTGTCATCAGAAATATCAGGTATCAATTGAAGTGGATTTCCCACGAACACATCGTAAGAATCTTCCATTTCTATGACCGGAGGACTATCTGGTTTCAGGAAGCTTATGTAAACCTTTTGCGAACGAGTTGATCCCTCGCTATCTGTCAAAGTAATTTCGAGTTCTACTGTACCTTCTACACCAGCAACAGGCAGATAAATGAGGTCGGCATTTCCATTTTCTCCCAGCTGAATATCCACCTGATTATTGGGAATCATGGTTGTTTCCGAAGATGTAACTTTAGCAGTTACAACCTGATCTTCTTCGAATGGACCTGGACTGACTCCCGTAATAGCGATCCGGTGGAGCGTATCAACGGCTATTCTGGGTTCAGGATCTGATATCGGATCAAAATATGGAGGGTCATTTGACGACCACACATCAAAATACACAGTATGCTCGATATCTGAGTCTTCTGTTTCGTCCGCGGCCTTTACTTTGAAAGCGGCAATCCGTCCGTGCTCATTCGGAGGTGGAAGCCAGGCAAATGAAGCGTTACGTTCAGACAACCTGAATGGAAGGTCAAGTTGACCATACTCAGGTTGTGAACTCTTCCACAAAGTACCATTCACAACTTCAGTCACCACCAGAAGGAGCTCGTCTCCCTGTTCATCAGTGAACTCAATATTATTTCTAAAACTACTCAGGCGTATGCTGTGATAATAGTCTTCATAACTCTGCGCGACAGTGTCTATTTTTACAATCATCGGAGGTGTATTGGGTTCTACCTGAAACTGAATAACCGCCTCTTCTTCCGAATCAAAATCCTCATCATATACTCTGATCTTGAAAGCATCTATTAATCCCGATTGACCCGCTGGTGGTGTCCAGTTCAACGGAGCATATGAATTGCGGTAATAAGGGATAGTTTCGGAACTTTGAATCTCATTTTCTCCTTGTGTCAGGGTGCCATTTACAACAGAGGTGATTTTGATGTAGATATCACCTCCATCCCGATCAGAAAACTGAATAAACGGGCTAAGAGTGGTATGGCTTATTTCAAAAGAACGATCTGTGAATAGTCCGGTAACCGGATCAACCCCCTCGATTACCGGTTTGAATTCATTGATTTTGCGCACATTTTGACTTATGCTTCTGAACTGGCTTGTAATACCATTGGTGGCACGGAAAGTAATACCGGCAAAGCCAAAGGCTTCCGGTAGAGGTTTCATGTGAACATTGAAAAAAGTGGTATCGCCCTCTTCTTTCAAAAAACTGATATTGATATCATCGTTGCTAAAGAGATTAGGGTTTCTGTTCTCATCTATTTGTACCGATACCGAGTCAACCGGATCAGCAATCACCTTGATCTGGAAATCATATTCTTCATCTTCGTCTATAGTGAGTCTGGTCCCCACTATCTGGAGCGACAAGTGTTTGTTTGAAGAGTATTCAATATCGGCCTGCTTTCCATCTGCATCTTCTGCAATAACCGCATAGCTGATGTTTTGCTCATAAGGTGTTCGAAAAGGATTGAATGGAGCGACTACTTCTCCTAAAAAAGTCAGGTTTTCAGGGCTATAAGTATTGTGTTTATATACAAGAAGCTTTTCTGCTTTAGGGTCAATGGAGCCAAATCTAATGGCTACATCATCGAGGTAATTACTATCAAAAAGTCTCCCGAATTTCACTTCCGGCCCAAGAATAACAGGGCCAAAAAAACGACTTGCGGACGGGTTACTAAAGTCTACCAGTCCATAAGAAGTGTTATCGACTACATGATATATTTCTTGTTCGATAGCCGCTGAGTCCAAAAACGCATTAAAGTAGTTCCCTGAAGCATTAATTCTTTTGCTCGAGAAGTTATTGATCATCTTCCCGGTACTGATGAAATTAGCGGAAGTAATGGTCAACTCTTTTTCCTGTTTATACTGTAAAAGAGCCTCCCCTCCATCTCCTTTTAATGTGGAAAGCGTCAATGAGCTTTCGGAGTTACGATTATTCTCGCCAGTAATATAAATACCACTCTTATGATCATTAGTATTTAAGAAGAGACCATTCACCTGAGCACTTCCGGCTGTAATAAAATGACTGAAGTAATCATAATCACCATTTGGTTTTCTGATACGTGAGTATCGCTTGTCAAGTGTACTTTTTATATTGGAAATCTTCAGGTTACCTGAGGACACATGAATTGCAGTATTTATCAATTCAGAGTCTGATATTTCAAAATCAGCTGGTTCATCGGCAGCAACCCCACTCTCCTCAAGAGTTGAGTTTTTGACGATAGTCAATGGTACCGAGCTACCTGAGTAGTTGGTGTTTTTCAACAACAGATTTACTCCTTGAAGAGTCGAATTATTAATGGTAAGTTTTTCGTCATTTTTGACATCTGAGTTGGTTATGAGGCATTTGTCTATCTCAACAGATTCCTTACCCAGCACAAAAAAGGGCGAGTTTTTTAACCTTGAATCTTTCAGTGTGACCGAGGCCGTACTACTTCGGCTATCGGTGAGAATCTGGACCTGATTAAAGTATGAATTTTTAATATCGAGATCACCGGAGAGAGGTATATCAGCTGTCGTTCTGGAAGTAACTTCATTTCCGATTCGAATCAGAGGAGTGGTTCTGGTACTCTGTGGTTTGGCTGTAAGATAGGCCAGGCTACTTCCAGAAAGGTTTGCCTCATCAAATGTAAACAGATACTTCCCTACGAAAAGGTTGCCATTGTGACCATCGGAGATATGAATGCTATCTGCGACACTACCTACGGCTGAAAGAGCTCCTTTTACAGTAACACCCGCCTCCTGATTCCTTTTTATAACTGCCCCGGGCTCAATGGTCAGTTTTACACCACTTGAGATGGTAATGTTGTCCCCGATAATATGTGGAGAGGCTTCCTTGGTCCAGGTAACGTCAGCCGTAATATCTGAGTTATGAACCGTCACACCATTGTTCACTCTTGCCAGATATACCACATGTCGGGTCTGATCTACAATAAAGAGTGAATCTGCTCCTTTTTGTACCAATCCTTTAATGTCGACATAGGCTGCGTTTCCCAGTTCATTTCCACCCAGACTGAAATTGCTCATATTGCCAGAGACAGTCACCAGGTAGCCATCGTTGGTATACTGTCTGAGTACCCTACCATCTCCTATGTAAACAATACCCGCTTCATTCACATACAGGTCTTTGATATCGTTGAAATGTGCCTCTGCTTTAAACCCATCGTAGAATCTATTTGGTGTACCCTGCCCTATTAAGTGGATCAGCTCTTGATTGTCAAAGTCAAGTTTGTATAAATCATACTGACTGGCAATTAGCAAGTTGCCATCCTTATCAAAATCGATAAACCTGGGACTGGCCACTACAGCCTGGTTCATTGCCCCCAATCTTGTCTGAGAGGTACCATCACCGAGTATCGTGGTAACATTCCCTTCCCTATCAACCATCCGGATTCTATGATTGCCCTGATCAGCGACATAAATATTACCATTTGAGCCCAGGGCCAGGTCAGAAGGCGAACGAAACTGAGCCTGGCTTCCTTTCGCATCTCTAAAACCAAAGACAGATCCTGCCAGTGTGATTACATTTCCATCTCTATCAACTCTTCTGATTTTATTGCCCGACTGGTCCGAAATAAACAGTGTGTCATTTTCAGCAACAATTACATCAGAAGGACCATCAAAGAGAACTGCGGCATATGACCCATTCGGTAAATAACCTCCACTGGTTAAAGTGGTAACCTCACCCTCCTTATCTACTCTCCTCAGCCTCCCACCATCAAATTCAACAATATAGAGGTTACCCTTGCTGTCAAAAACAGCTCCGGAAGGTTCATCAAACCTGGATTCCAGCCGGAGTCCGTCATTGCCTCCTCCCTGATTAAAAATCCCTGAAAAAACTGAAACACTTCCCGCTTGTGACCAAAGGTCATTTGAGAACAAAGCAGTAGTTAATAGTACCGACAGCGTAAGAAATAATTTTCTTTTCATATACACAGTTATCCAATCCATTGCGGCACACACCACCGCTATGCATCAGTTGCTTAAATCAGCAAAAAGTCATCATTCAAACAGTGTTCCTCAGCACTGAAAAAATGATCACACTAAAAAAACCTTCCTAATTGTAATCAGACCCGGACGGGTCAGGGGTAAAAGTAATAAAAAAAGCCTCTGAACAGAGGCTTTAAGTGATTAACGGTATTATGCTTTCATTAAGAAGTGTGCTCAGAAGATGCACCTGCTTTAATATATTCACGGTTCATGCGGGCAATGTTTTCGAGGCTGATTCCCTTAGGACATTCTACCTCGCAGGCCCCTGTGTTTGAGCAGTTACCAAAGCCCTCTTCGTCCATTACTTTTACCATCTTCTGCACGCGCTCGGCTGCCTCTACCTTACCCTGTGGCAAGAGCGCAAACTGAGATACCTTGGCTGATACAAACAGCATAGCAGACGAGTTTTTGCAGGTAGCCACACAAGCTCCACAGCCTATGCAGGTAGCTGCATCAAAAGCACGGTCGGCATCATCCTTTGGAATAGGAATGGCATTGGCATCCTGTGTATTACCCGAAGTATTGACACTGACAAAACCACCGGCAGCCATAATTCTGTCAAAAGCCCCTCTGTCTACTACAAGGTCCTTGATCACAGGAAATGCTTTGGCTCTCCATGGCTCAATGTAAATCGTTTCACCATTCCTGAACTCACGCATGTGAAGCTGGCAGGTAGTAATCTCACGACCCGGACCATGTGCTTCACCATTGATAAACATAGAGCAGGTACCACAAATACCCTCACGGCAGTCATGGTCAAAGGCCACAGGCTCTTTGCCCTCTCCTACAAGCTGCTCATTCAGGATATCCATCATTTCCAGAAAAGAGCTGTCAGGTGAAATATTGGCCACCTGATAGGTTTCCATCTGGCCCTTGTCCTTATTATTTTTTTGTCTCCAAACTTTCAGTGTCAGGTTTAATCCTTGTGCTGTTGACATATTGCTAGTGCTTTTAAATCTTGTTGAAATTACTTGTAAGAGCGGGTTTTGAGCTCGATGTTCTCGTAGTTCAGCGCCTCTTTATGTACCACAGCCTCTGAAGGTTCTCCCTTGTACTCCCATGCGGCAGCATAGGTAAAGTTGGCATCATCTCTCACTGCTTCTCCCTCTTCTGTCTGATACTCCTCTCTGAAGTGTCCTCCACAAGATTCGTTTCTTTCCAGAGCATCTCTGGCAAACAACTCTCCTAATTCAAGGAAATCAGCCACACGCCCTGCTTTTTCCAGCTCCTGGTTCATGCCATCGGCCGAACCCGGGACAGTTACCTCTTTCCAGAATTCTTCGCGAATCTGCTTAATCTCCTTAATAGCATCTTTCAGCCCCTCTTCGTTACGGGCCATACCTACCTGATTCCACATTACCTTACCCAGGCGTCTGTGGAAGTGATCTACTGACTTCGTTCCCTTGTTGTTCACAAAGAAATCAATCCGGTCTTTCACTGCCTTTTCGGCTTCATCAAACTCCGGAGTATCCGTAGAGATTTTACCCGTACGGATATCACCTGACAGATAGTCACCAATCGTATAAGGCAATACAAAATAACCATCGGCCAGTCCCTGCATCAGGGCAGAAGCTCCCAGCCTATTGGCTCCGTGATCGGAGAAGTTCGCCTCTCCGATTGCGTAGCAGCCCTGAATGGTAGTCATCAGGTTATAATCCACCCAGACGCCTCCCATAGTGTAGTGCACCGCTGGATAGATTTTCATCGGGGTTTTGTAGGGATTATCTGCGGTAATCTTCTCGTACATCTGGAAAAGGTTACCGTATTTGTTTTCAATTACCGTTTCTCCCAGCTGTCTGATCTGATCCTGAGAAACATCATGAAGCCCTTTCACATTGGCTTCCTCCTGACCATAGCGCATAATGGCCGCTGAGAAGTCCAGGTATACCGCTTCACCGGTTTCGTTGGTACCTACACCATAGCCTGCATCACATCTTTCTTTGGCAGCCCTGGAAGCCACATCCCTGGGCACCAGGTTACCGAATGAAGGATATCTTCTTTCGAGGTAGTAATCCCTATCCTCTTCTTTGATATCCGTTGGCTTCAGGTTGCCTGCCCTTACGGCTTCGGCATCTTCTTTCTTAGCCGGCACCCAGATACGTCCGTCATTTCTCAGTGATTCTGACATCAGGGTCAGTTTAGACTGCTGATCACCATGCTGCGGAATACAGGTCGGGTGAATCTGCGTAAAGCAGGGGTTCGCAAAGAAGGCTCCTTTCTTGTGTACTTTCCAGCCGGCAGACACATTGGACCCCATGGCATTCGTAGAAAGGAAGAATACGTTACCATATCCTCCGGAAGCGATGACAACAGCATGAGCCGAATGTCTTTCGATTTCACCGGTCACGAGGTTTCTCGCAATAATACCTCTCGCCTTACCATCTACGATGACGAGGTCCATCATCTCGTGGCGGTTGAACATCTCAATTTTACCCTTACCAATCTGGCGGGACATCGCTGAGTAGCAACCTAACAAGAGTTGTTGTCCTGTTTGTCCTTTGGCATAGAAGGTTCTGGAAACCTGAACTCCACCAAAAGAGCGGTTATCTAACAACCCACCATAATCTCTGGCAAAAGGCACACCCTGTGCTACGCACTGGTCAATGATATTTGCGGATACTTCGGCAAGCCGGTATACATTGGATTCCCTGGAGCGGTAATCGCCACCTTTTACGGTATCATAGAACAAGCGGTAAGTAGAGTCTCCGTCACCCTGGTAGTTCTTGGCAGCATTGATACCGCCCTGAGCAGCAATGGAGTGTGCCCTTCGGGGTGAATCCTGATAGCAAAATGCTTTTACATTATAACCTTGCTCGGCCAGCGTAGCGGCTGCTGAACCACCGGCAAGACCGGTTCCCACTACAATCACATCGATCAGACGCTTGTTAGCCGGATTAACCAGTTTGATATTATTTTTATAGTCGGTCCATTTATCTTTAATCGGACCTTTAGGGACTTTCGAATCTAAAACTGACATCTTTTAGTGCTGATTAAGATAATGGAAAACTGCGATGAAGATAAAGCCTGCAGGAATCGCAATAGAGTAGATTTTACCCAGCTTACTGATCAACGGACTGTACTTTCTGTGATTAACACCAGAAGACTGGAAAGCTGATGCGAAGCCATGCATGAGATGCAGCGCCAAAGCCACAAATGACAATGAATAGATGGCCACTCTCAGAGGGTCAGCAAACTTATGCACTGTCTCTGCATAATACCTGTTAGGGTCTTCAGGTTTAAATTCAATGTATTTATGAGCGATTTCCGGAATCCAGAAATCATAGAAGTGTAATCCTATAAAGAACAGAACAACCAGACCGCTGTAAATCATTCCACGGGATAGTGGAGATGAATTTGCGTTGCCTTTGTACATGGCGTATTTCACATCCCTTGCACTTCTGTTTTTTGCTTCGAGGATAAAGCCCATAATGAAGTGAAAAATCACTCCGAAAATCAGTATCGGCTGCAAGACAAACTGGACCAGTACATTGGTCCCCATGAAATGCGAAATCTCATTGAATGTCTTTTCGCTGATAACCGAAGTAAAATTGATCAGAAAGTGCTGTAGCAGGAAAATGATCAGGAAGAGGGCGGACAGCGCCATGGCGAATTTTCGGCCTATAGAGCTGTTCCAGGTTTGTTTAAACCAACTCATTAATGATATAAGGGTTAAATTTGGTGATCAAAGTTAAGTCCGCAATCGTTATCAATCAAATGACTTTTTTATTTGGATGTATTCTAAAGTACAAGTCACAGGCGTAACAGAATGTGCCGAAAATTTGTTTAACAATATAACTTATTGCGCATATTGCGTTATCTCTACAAATCAGGTTGCGAATGAATTTTAAGAGGACGTCTTTTTTGGCCATCTTGTTTCTGCTTTTTTGGGGTGCAGAAGCCTGGGCTACGCACATCAGAGCTGGTGAAATCGTAGCAGTCAGAATATCCCAAAGCAGTCTCCGATTCCGGTTTACGCTGATTATTTACTCTGATACCGGCTCCGGTGTTCAGGTGGGTGAAGGTGGTACTTTCAACTTTGGTGATGGCCGTGTGATTGAAGGTGGACGACAGGTGCTGATCGAACAAGCTACCTTCTTTGACGAACAGCTGATTGGCAATGAAACCAGGCGTACTGTCTTTGAATTTGAACACACCTTTTCTGCCAACAATGTATTCATCATCAGCTATACCGAGCAGAACAGAAACAATAATATTGTCAACATTAACAATGGTGCCTCTGACCAGACGGCCTTTCACATCGAAACGGTAATCCGTATCGACCCGGGCTTATTGGGTAATGGTACACCACAGCTGACTATTCCACCGATTGACCGTGCCTGTGTAGGAGCACGATTTATTCACAACCCGGGAGCTTTTGACCCGGACGGTGATAGCCTTGCCTACAAACTGGTAACACCACAGCAATCTCGTGGTGAGACTGTTAACTCTTATTTACCTCTCAATGACCCTAACATTTCCACCATCACAGAAGATGGTACGGGTACCACACAGTTTTCAATTGATCCCATAACGGGAGATTTTGTCTGGGATGCCCCACAAAGAGCAGGTGAATATAATGCAGCCTTTATCGTAGAAGAATGGCGATTTATTGAAGATCCTGTAACAGGCGAAGGCCGGTGGGAAATTCTGGGTTTTGTAACCCGGGATATGCAGATTCTGGTTGAAGACTGTGATAATGAAAGACCGGAACTGATGGTACCTGAAGACACCTGTATTGAGGCAGGTACCCTGCTGGAAGAATTTATACGTGGTACAGATCCGGATAACAACAGGGTGCTGATCGAAGGCTTTGGCGGGGTATTCTCTCTCGGTTCTTCCCCTGCAACACTGACCCCGGCCCCTGACTTCAGACCACAGCCAGACGAGGTGCAGTTCACATGGCAGACAAATCTTTCTCATGTAAGAACAAGGCCATACGAGGTACAGTTTAAGATTTCTGATCAACCAAATGATCCGCTGGCGCCTTCTCTTGTCGACTTTAAAACCTGGAATATCACCGTAGTCGCACCGGCCCCTACGGGACTGGTAGCCTCAGTTGCTTCGGGTAACTCCATACAACTCAACTGGGATGATTATGTGGGAGCCGCCTTTGCTCCCGTTATGCAGGTGTGGCGCAGGGTAGACAGCTATGACTTTACTCCTGAGAATTGCAATCTGGGGATACCGGCCAACTCAGGCTATGAGCTGATAGACGAGCTACCTATTAGCATCACCAGCTACGAAGACGACAATAACGTAAGACCCGGGGTGAATTACTGTTACCGACTGGTGGCAGTATTTCCTAGTCCGGGAGGTGGTACAAGTTATGCTTCCGATGAAAGCTGTGTGGACATTCCATTGGATGTACCTACGCTTACCAATGTCTCGGTAACTGAGACCAGTGAAACTAATGGAGAAATGTTTGTAAGATGGACGTCTCCGCTGGAAATTGATGAGACACTGTTTCCGCCACCATTCCGATATGAACTGCTGAGATATGAAGGACTGAACGGACTGGCCAACAGAACGCTCATCACTTCTACAACTGATACCATATTCAATGATACTAATCTGAATACGAGAGACATCGCCTACCACTATGCAGTGAGGTTCTATGATGCATCGGACAACCTGATTGACAGTTCAGCTACCGCTTCTTCTGTAAGGCTGGAAGCTGTAGGACTCGTAAAGGCGGCAGAACTTACCTGGGAAGCTGATGTACCCTGGTCTAATCGCGTACAATCAAGCCCCAATCATCTGATTTACAGGAATCGTACAGATGCAAATGCAGATGATGCGGATAACTTTACTTTAATAGACCAGGTAAATGTAACACAGAACCCGTTCCTCTATCTTGACGATGGCAGTCACAATGGCATGGCCCTGCTCGATGACAGGGAGTACTGCTATTTTGTGACCACTAATGGTAGCTATGGCAATGAACTGATTCCTTCTCCTTTGGAAAATGATTCACAGATCATTTGTGTGACACCAAGTGATGATATTCCTCCTTTGGAACCTGAAATCATCACGCCAGGTGACACCACCATAGTGACAGTAGACGGTCAGCCGCTGATCATTCTTGAAAACCCGAACTGTTCGGCCCTGCTTAATGAACCTTGTGGTTTTGCCAATCTGTCGAATGAACTGACCTGGAGAGCAGAAGACAGAGATGGAGATATCGCCAGCTATAATGTCTACTTCTCCCCTAGCGGAAGACCCGACAGCTTTACCCTCCTGGGTAATACCCGTGAAACCCGTTTCACTCACAGTGGCCTGACTTCTTTTAAGGGATGTTATCGCATAGCTGCTGTAGACCGATCAAATAACGAAAGTACGCTAAGCGATCCGGTATGTTTTGACAACTGCCCGAACTATGAGCTGCCCAATACTTTCACACCCAACGGAGATGGCATCAATGATACATTCCGTGCCTTCGATCAGCCCAACCCGCGCTGCCCCAGGTTTGTAGAATCTGTAGAAATGGTAGTCTTTAATCGCTGGGGAGGATCAGAAATATTCACGTTCAATTCTGCCGATCAGGATGAGCCCAATTTCTTCATTGACTGGGATGGCAGAGACAATGATGGTAACGTACTCACAGATGGTACTTACTACTACCAGGTCACGGTGAGATTTAACGTTTTTGATCCTGATGAGAAAGAACGTGTCTATCGCAACTGGGTGAAGATTATCCGATAGCTTTTAAGCCATCCATAAATAAAGCCTGTTTTTCACTACCTGAAAAACAGGCTTTATTCATTTAAGTCTAAGATTCTCAGGTAAAAAGGTATATCTAATCCCTCTTTTGGCGTTATCACAGTGATTCAACCCGCCAAACGTATGTTGACTAACCTCAAATCTGCATTCCTGGGTGTCTTCTTCACCCTTTTGCTCACCAGTGCTTTTCAGGCGCAAGCCACTCATATCCGGGCCGGAGAAATATGTGCCGTCCGTATTTCGCAAAGCACCCTGACCTATCGTTTCACACTGACCATTTATACGGATCTCGAATCTGATGTAGAAGTAACTACCGGTGGTAGCGCTACCTTCAGACTTGGGGATGGGACAGAATATGTGGGACCGGAAGAAATTGCAGCCAATGCAGAGTCATTTACTAAAACAACGCTCAACGATGAAGTAGGTATTGTTACCATTGTCTTTGTCCACCAGTATCAGTCTGCCGGTGTATATGTAGTGAGCTATACAGAACAGAACAGGAACCAGGGTATCATCAACATTGACAACTCTATCGAAACCCCGTTTCATATTCAGACCATCGTCAGGATAGATCCTAACCTAAGCCCGAACAGCTCTCCCAAACTCACGATTCCCCCTATTGATAAGGCCTGTATCGGTAAAGCCTTTTTTCATAATCCCGGAGCCTATGATCCCAATGCCGACAGTCTTGCTTTTAAACTGGTAACACCACAAGCCGGGCCCGGAGCAGATGTAGGTGTTTTTACAGCCCTTGATGATCCGGGCATAACAGGACGCAGAGAAGACGGAGGAACTCCCGGCAGATATGAAATAGATCCGATCACGGGAACCTTTACCTGGGATGCACCGCAGAGAGCGGGTGAATATAACATTGCCTTCATCGTTGAAGAATGGCGCTTTGATGAAGCCGCTCAGAAATGGGAGCTTCTGGGTTTTGTCACGAGGGATATGCAGATCATTGTAGAAGATTGTGATAATGAACGCCCCGAGCTTGAAATACCCGAAGATATATGTGTAGAAGCCGGCACTTTGATCGAAGAGGTGATCATTGGTTCCGATCCTGATAATGACCCCATTCTGGTTGAGGCTTTTGGTGGCCCCTTCAGAAACTCAGGAAACCTGGCTACCCTGACCCCCTCATCTGCCGATGGTTTTCAAGACTCCCCCCATACCTTTCAGTTCAGGTGGCAGACAGATTTCTCACATATCCAGAATGCAGATTATCAGGTGCAGATAAAAATCACTGACAACCCTGAGGGGGCCAACCGGGGACCTTCTCTTACCGATTTCGAGACCTGGAACATCAGGGTGGTGGCTCCCGCCCCGACAGGCCTGAACGGAGGTCTCCTCTCAGCCCGTGCAGTTCAACTGATCTGGGATGAGTATGTGGCCGCCAACTTTGGGCCTGAAATGCAGGTCTGGCGCAGGGTGGACAGCTTTGATTTTGATCCGAGTGACTGCAATGTGGGTATACCAGCCAACTCAGGTTATGAGCTCATATATGAGCTACCGATCGATCAAAGAAACATCATAGATGATCAGGACCTTTCTCCCGGAGCTACCTACTGCTACCGCCTGGTGGCTGAGTTTCCGGCCCCTAAAGGAGGGACCAGTTATGCTTCCAGGGAGTTTTGTATTACCATCCCAATTGACAATGTATTACTCACCAACGTTTCCGTGCTGGAGACTGATGAGAGCAATGGTGAAATAGAAGTACGCTGGAACTCCCCGCTTGAAATTGATCAGACGCTCTTCCCTCCACCATACCGCTACGAACTAGTGAGGTACACAGGACTTTCAGGCTCTACCAATGGCACCTCCATTGTGACCACCTCAGATACCTCATTTGTTGACACCAATCTCAACACCCGGGATGCCCCATACCACTATGAGGTAAAACTCTTTAGTGAGAGTGCTCCGGATGACCTGATCGGCACTTCTGAACCTGCCTCTTCGGTCAGGCTGGAAGCCATCAGCGTCCTTGATGAAATTGAGATCAACTGGAGGGCCTCCGTCCCCTGGAGCAATCGTGTTGACGAAACTCCCTACCACTATATCTACCGAAATCGGACAGATGCTGCAGCCGCAGAAGAGGACAATTTCGTATTGATCGATAGTATTGACAGTCGACAGTCCGGATTCATCTTCACCGATGACGGCAGTTTTAATAACTACGATCTGATAGCAGACCAGGAATACTGTTACTTTATCACGACCCAGGGGAGCTATGGCAATGAGCTGATTCCCTCACCCCTGCTCAACAATTCTCAAATCGTTTGTGCTCTTCCCGGGGACACGGTTCCTCCTATCGATCCTGTCATCACGATCGATCCGGACATCACGGATACGGTAACAGTAGATGGCTTTACCATGCTACTGCTGGAAGCTGAAAATTGTCAGGATGTTTATGCAGAAGTCTGCAACTTCTCCAACTTCTCCAACACGCTCAACTGGACAGGCAGCACTACCGATACCGATATAGCCAGCTACAATGTCTATTTCTCTGCAACAGGGGAAGAATCATCTTTCCAGTTGATTGCCAATACGCGAGAAACAACTTTTGAGCATACCGGACTATCTTCTTTCAAGGGCTGCTACCGGATTAGCGCAGTAGACAGATCGAACAATGAGAGTGGTTTGAGCCAGGCCGTGTGTTTTGATAACTGTCCCAATTACCGACTGCCCAATAGCTTCACCCCCAATGCTGATGGTGTAAACGATACCTTTATGGCTTTTAATCAGCCCAACTCAGAATGTCCCCGTTTTGTGGAACAGGTAGAGTTCCAGGTGTTCAGCCGCTGGGGTGGCAGTGAACTCTACAGCTCCAGTACCTGTGGAACTGTAGAACCTGACTTCTTCATTAACTGGGATGGTAAGGACAGCAATGGAAAAGACGTTCCGGCAGGAACTTACTATTACAAAGTAACTGTTACCTTTGATGTATTCGATCCGGAAAAAAGGACGAAGGAATTCAAAAATTGGGTACAGATCATACGATAGAATCAACAGACATTCTCCTCTTCGATGGAGTCTGTAATCTCTGTAACGGAGCGGTGAACTTTATCATTGATCGTGACCCCAAACAGCACTTCAGGTTTGCTGCATTGCAGTCAGACTTCGGACAGGAGAGACTGAAAGAGCTGGGGTTTAATACCGAGGAGTTCGATAGCCTCGTACTATTGAGCCAGGGCAAGGTATACAGAAAGAGCACCGCTGCTCTGAAGATCGCCCGCAAGCTCACAGGCCTCTACCCATTACTCTACATCTTTATCATTGTCCCTCCTTTTATCAGACACTGGGTGTATGACCTGATTGGTCGCAATCGCTACCGCTGGTGGGGTAAGCGTGACTCCTGCCGCATGCCCACTCCCGAGCTTCGTCAGCGCTTCGTGGACGCTTAAGGATTATTACTTATTTTTGCGCCATTCTTTAAAATTCGATTGAATGAGAGCATACGTATTTCCTGGCCAGGGTGCCCAGTTTCCCGGAATGGCCAAAGACCTTTACGAAAATTCACCCAAAGCGAAAGAGATGCTGGAAAAGGCCAACGAGATTCTTGGCTTCCGCATTACTGATATCATGTTTGAAGGAACTAAAGAAGAGCTCCAGCAGACCAAAGTAACCCAGCCTGCCATTTTTCTGCACTCTGTAGTGCTGGCAGCTATTGCAGAAGATTTTGCTCCGGATATGGTGGCGGGTCACTCCCTAGGAGAGTTTTCTGCCCTGGTAGCCAATGGCGTACTATCTTTTGAAGACGGCCTGAAACTGGTTTCTCAAAGAGCACTGGCTATGCAGAAGGCTTGTGAAATAAATCCTTCTACCATGGCTGCCGTACTCGGTCTGGAAGATGCCGTTGTAGAAGAATTGTGTGCCGGTATTGACGAAATGGTAGTACCTGCGAACTATAACTGTCCCGGTCAGCTGGTGATTTCAGGCTCAAATGAGGGCATTGAAGTAGCCTGTGAAAAAGCCAAAGAGGCAGGAGCACGCAGAGCGATGCCGCTTCCTGTAGGAGGTGCCTTCCACTCACCCCTTATGAATCCTGCCAAAGAAGAGCTGGAAAAAGCGATTGATGCCACCCAGTTCAACGAGCCTAAGTGCCCTGTTTACCAAAACGTGACAGCCGCTCCCTCTACAGACTTAGAGGTGATCAAAGAGAACCTTAAGAAACAACTTACCGCTCCGGTACGCTGGACACAATCCGTACAGGCCATGGTGGCTGACGGAGCTACTGAGTTTATCGAGTGCGGCCCGGGCAAGGTTTTGCGTGGTTTAGTGAAAAAAATTCACAGAGAAGCAGAAGTATCTGCGGTATCTTAAGATAGTACCCACCGGAGAAGCGGTTCACCCTTTCTGCCGGAAACTAACTGATGAAAGAATTCTTTATCTTGGATAGAGAATTCTTTTTTTATGCACTACAACCGAATCCCCCGGTTACTTCCGGCAGTAGCCCTTCTTGCACTTATGGCCTGTGACCCCACTCCTCAAAATCCACTCGATGCCATCATGGCCAGTGATGCACCCCAGATTAAACGCATTACGGACAACCTCACAAAACACGAAGTACAGATTCTCTATATGCAGATTGACCGGGACGCACAGGGAAATCCGGTCTTTACTGAGCATGGTTTTCAGCTGGACAACCAGCAGTATTTTTATCCGGCCAGTACTGCTAAAATGCCCGTAGCTATACTGGCGCTTCAAAAAATCAATGAGCTTAAGAAGGCAGGTAAAGACATCTCTAAAGAAAGCCCCTTTGCCATCAGTGATTATGACAACTCCCGGGTACTGGTTGAAGGAGATTCAACAGAAGAAAATGGTAACCTGACCGCGGCTCACCTGATCAAAAAGATCTTTCTGGTCAGTAATAATGATGCCTACAACTACCTGTTCGACTTCCTGGGTCGCGACTATGTAAATGAGCAGTTCCGATCCAAAAACATAGGCCCGGCTCATATAAACCATAAGTTTCTGTACGGGGCAGACAACAGTCAAACCTGGCCCATGACTTTCTCCTCACATGATAGTATCAGCTATACACAGGCAGGTATTCACTCACAGGTGAGTAAACACGTCTACCCGCTGCAAGGAATGATCAAAGGAGTGGGCTATACCGACAATGAGGGGAAACTCTTCAACGAACCATTTGACTTTTCTGAAAAGAACTATTTCAGCATCCGGAGCCTGAATAAGATCATGAAAGGGATCATTTTCCCGGAATCACTTCCTGAAAACGAAAGATTCGGTCTTACCGGGGAAGATTATGAATTTCTGCGTTTCTGGATGAGTCGTACAGCCCTGGAGAGTCAATACCCCAACTACAATGATGGTGAACACTGGGACAGCTATGTGAAGTTCTTTATGTATGGAGATACCAGGGAGCCCATGCCCGGGCATATCCGGATTTTCAATAAAGTAGGTATGGCCTATGGTACACTCACCGATGTCGCCTACATCCGGGATGAAGAAAACGATATTGAGTTTATGCTCACCGCCACTATTCATATCAATGAGAATGGCATCTTCAATGATGGTGTATATGAGTACGATGAACTGGGCCTCCCCTTCCTGGCCGAGCTGGGACGACAGGTCTATGACCATGAGTTAAAAAGAAAATAGGGTTTAGCCAATTGCTTTGGGTCGATAGGAACCCCGATCAGCACCGCAGATCAAACTGCTTACTATCATAGTACCAAGTCGATTGTCAATAGCAAGCAAAGATCAAGAGCCCAGTCAGTACCGCAGGTCAGACGGCCTCTAAACCACAAGTCTCTCGGTAACCCGTGGCTATTCGTCTGACCACTCAAAGTGGTCGGACGAATGCCCCCCAATTGTCCAGACAAAAAATTGAAAACAAATCACCTTTGTTCTGAATAATAGAAACAAATCAAATTTCTTTCCGTACATTCATCCTACAAAGTAGAAACAAATATTAAATTCAGATATGAAAGGTACGAATCTGGGCGAGTTTGAAGAGCTGGTTTTGCTCATTGTGCTCATCCTTCAGGAAGAGGCCTACGTGCTTAAAATCAAAGAAGAAGTACTGAGCCAGATCAAGCGCAATGTGGCAATGGGTGCCCTGCACTCTACCCTCAGTCGTTTGGAGAAGAAAGGCTTCCTGGCCTCAGAAATGGCAGGGGCTACTCAGGAGCGGGGTGGCCGCAGAAAGCGGATCTATCACCTTACCGGTACAGGCAAGGAAATTTTGAAAGAGGCCAACGAACAGCGACAAATGCTGTGGAATCAAATTCCTGATTACGCCCTGAAATTCGCCTGATGAGAAAAGAACACCATGGTCCTTCACCCTTCTCACTGAAACTCATTCGCTGGCTCTGCAAGGCAGATCTGGCTGAGGAGATTGAAGGAAACCTGATTGAATACTATTTAGAAAACAGCCGGTCAGCTGTTCGTTTCCAGGCCCTGAAGTATTGGTTTGAGTTAATCAATTACCTGCGGCCCTCAACACTCAAAAAGTTAAAACTCTCAAAAATCGAAATCATGTTTAATTTCAATCCACTCTTCACCATCCGGAGCCTTTTCAAACAGGGCGCCAGTTCTGTCATCAATGTACTGGGCTTTTCTATGGGACTGGTATGTGTGCTCTTTCTCTATTTTCATATCAAATCGGAACTGAGCTACGACAACTTCCATGAAGATCGTGACATCATTTATCGTACCCTCAGAGCCGGCATGAACGATGCTACCCCGGATCGCGTAGGTGTGACTTCAGGGCCCTTTGCCCCTGCCCTTCAAAACGATTTCCCTTCCAGCATCACCGCTACCTGTCGGGCACAGCCGGCCGATGTACTAGTCACCATAGGAGAGCAGAAATTCATTGAAGACCACATCATTCTGGCCGACAGTAACTTTTTCAGCTTCTTCTCCTATCCGTTGCTAACCGGCACCCCGGATCAGGTACTGGATGGTACTAATAAGGTGGTACTTACTAAAGAAACTGCACGCAAGTACTTTGGCAATGAAGAGCCCATTGGCAAAATCATCAATGTAGATAACTCAGCAGATTTTATCGTCACTGGCATTATGGACGACCTGCCAGCCAAGACTCACCTGGAGTTTAGCATGGTGCTCAACATCAACCTGATGAACCTCGACCGCTGGTGGAACAACGGACTCTTTACCTATGTCAAGATTCCAACACCACAGGAGGCTGCTTATGTAGAGGGGCAACTGGATGACTTTATGCAGAAATATTTCGGGGAAGATTTTGCTGCCTTTGGCGTCAGCCTTACCCTGGTGCTCGAACCATTAAAGGACCTTTATTTCAACAATAAAACCACCTTTGACTTTGTACAGCATGGCGACCTGAACACCATCTACATCCTGGGAGCGGTGGGTCTGGCCATTCTATTGATCGCCTGCTTCAACTATGTCAACCTCTCCATTGCACAGTCCTTCAAACGAGCCAAAGAAATCGCTGTCAGAAAGGTACTGGGTGGTCATCGTGCCAGGTTAATTCTACAGTTCCTGGGTGAATCCATCACCATTCTGCTATTTGCTACCCTGCTTGCTTTTGTACTGTCGCTGGTCTTATTACCCCTTTTCAACAGCTTCTTTGGTCTGGATATTACCATCAACTGGAGCGACCCCAATCTTTTACTTTTCGGAGGACTACTCTTTGTGGCTACCCTCTTAATTGCAGGCCTTTATCCGGCACTTTTACTTTCTTCTTTCCACCCCTTGAAGGTGCTGAAAGGTGCCAAATTCAGCTCGGGTAAAAATGTGCTGGTGAGAAAGTCGCTGGTTATTGCCCAGTTTTTCATCTCCATTTTCATGATTGCAGCCACACTGCTGATCTCCCGACAAATGAGTTTTGTACAAGACAAAGACCTGGGTTTTGACAAAGACGCCATTGTGATGCTGGACATCAACAACAATGAGATACGGGATAATCTGGAAGCCTTTAAAAACTCCTTTGAAGACGATCCTGACATGATTTCAGTAACCGCCACAGGTGGGGAGCCCGGAGGCTTCCACGATGCGACCACCCTGGAATTGCCGGGAGAGTCTGATAATCACCAGGTGCGCATAGGCTGGGGAGACGAAGACTATTTCGAAACCTTTGGGATTGACATTATTCACGGAAGATCTTTTGCCCAGGCACTTGAATCTGATCGTGGCCAAACAGCCGTGGTCAATGAAATGGCCATGAAAAATATGGGCCTGAGCCCCGAGAACATCTTAGGCCAACGTGTGGAGATCCCCTCCTGGAATCTCAACTTACGCATCATCGGAGTCAGCAAAAACTACAATTTCACTTCTCTGAAAGAGCAGATGGAACCGCTGATCTTCGTCAACGGACTCAGACATCGCAGGGTGGCCATTAAGCTCAATGCCCAAAACCTGGTATCCGCCATGGCCAGCGTACAGGAAAAATGGGATCGCTTTTCTCCGGCTTATCCTATGCAGTATGAGTTTCTCGATACCTCTATTGAGCAACTATATGAAAATGAAGTCAAGCAAGGCCGGGTATTTTCAGCCTTTACAGCCATCTCCATTTTCCTGGCCTGTATGGGAGTATTCGGGCTGGCCACTTATACCGCCCGCCAGCGACAAAAGGAGCTGGGTATTCGAAAAGTACTGGGCGCCAGCGCACAGCAGATCATCGGTTTGCTGTCCAAAGAGTTCATCCTGTTGATCATCATTGCCAGTATACTCGCCATTCCTGTCACCTGGTATTTTATGAACCAGTGGCTTACTGACTTTGTCTATAAAATTGACATGCTGAGTAACTGGCCTCTCTTTTTGGTCAGCGGGCTGGCCGTAGGTCTGGTAGCATTCATTACCATCGGCTTTAAAACCTACCGGGCCGCTGTGTCTAACCCCACTGAAAGTATCCGGTATGAGTAGTTAGAACTATGGTATAAGGTATCATCTCTTAAAAGGGTGACACCTTATACCTCCAGCCATACAAGTTGATAATGCGAGAGATTCGTTAAGGACGATGAAGTATCGGCACATCGTGCGGCTGGGATCCAACATCAGCGTGACCATCGGCTGATGATAAACGTTTGAAGCAACCTGCTAACCCGATGGTTTTGATGCCTGCCTGCGCGTAGCCGCTTTGGCAAAGGCAGGTTGGTCTCTTTTTCTTTTGTTACTTTTCTTTTGGAGACACAAAAGAAAAGTAAGTCAAACCACAGACTCCTGTTTCATTATTTATCAACCAAAAAAACCACGCCTCAATGGAGCCTACATATCTCAAAATGGGCTGGAGCTTATCAGAAGGTTATGACCTTCAAACCATTCTTACCTCCAACTTATCAGGGCAAACCGCTAATAGCTCCCGCTGTGTTTTACCTGATACCGGATCAGTCTCCTCGGCCGCCAGTTCTACCAGCGGCACCAGGGTAAACCTGCGGTTGGGTATCTCCGGATGCGGCACCTTTAAATCAGGCGTATTCAACACCTCATTCCTGTAGTACAGTATATCGATATCTATCAGGCGTTCACCCCACTTCTGAATTCGTATGCGCCCCATCTCCAGCTCTGTTGCCAGTATAGTTTTGAGTAGCACCTCCGGGGCCAGGCTCGTGGTCACTTCCAACACCTGATTGAGAAAACCGGGCTGATCTTCTATACCCCAGGCGGCAGTTTCGTAAACAGATGACATGGCTTTGATTTCAATGCCCTGCTCCATTACGAGATTTCTCGCATCCGCGAGATTTTTCACACGATCACCTAAGTTTGTTCCCAGCAGTAAGTAGATACCCTTCATTGGACGCAAAGGTAGTATTTCTACCTTTTCCATTGGATGTCATACCCGTCCTCCCTATTTTGCCGCTCATATCAGATAAGACATATGAGCGAGATCAGGCACGATTGGACGAAGGAAGAAATCATTGATATTTACAATAAGCCCTTACTGGAGCTGGTATACGAAGCCGCCTCAGTACACAGGCAATTTCATAACCCCAGAGAGGTACAAATCAGCACGCTGCTGAGCATTAAAACAGGAGGCTGCCCTGAGGATTGTGCCTACTGCCCGCAAGCCGCACGCTACCATACAGATATAGAAACAAACGATCTGATGACGGTAGATCAGGTAAAGGCGCAGGCACTCCGTGCCAGGTCATCCGGTTCATCCAGAGTATGTATGGGAGCTGCCTGGAGAAATGTGGAAGACGGCCCCGAATTTGAGCAGGTACTCGATATGGTACGTACCATCAACAAACTGGATATGGAAGTATGCTGTACCCTCGGCATGCTCAATGAAAACCAGGCACAGCGTCTGGCAGAAGCAGGACTCTATGCCTATAACCACAACCTGGATTCGTCAGAAGAATATTACGGAGAGATTATTTCCTCACGTGGTTATGGAGACCGTCTCAGGACGCTCGAAAATGTAAGAAAGACCAATGTAACGGTCTGCAGTGGAGGTATCATCGGTATGGGCGAATCCATAGAAGACAGAGCAGGCATGCTGCTGGCACTGGCCAGCCTCAGCCCTCAGCCGGAATCTGTGCCCATCAATGCCCTGGTGGCCGTAGAAGGTACTCCGCTGGAAGAACAGGAAACCACACCTATCTGGGATATGATCCGCATGGTAGCCACTACCCGCATTGTACTGCCCAACACCACAGTAAGACTGAGTGCAGGCCGAACTGAAATGAGCAAGGAAGGTCAGGCCTTCTGCTTTCTGGCAGGTGCGGGCTCTATCTTTGCCGGAGATAAGCTGCTCACCACGCCTAATCCGGATGTGAACGAAGATATGGAGCTCTTCAATACACTTGGACTCATCCCCATGAAGCCTTATGCAAAAGGTGCCCAGCCTACGCCTGTTGCGCCAGAAGAAATGACACCCGCAGAAGGAGAAAAAACCCGCTGGTCTCGTCCTGGTCACCGCATAGAAAAGAATGTGGAAGCCACGAAAAAGGCCAACAAGAAGAGAAAAGAATCTAAGCTGGTGGAGTAGTTATTGGTTGATTAGCCATTAGCCAATGGTTATCAGGACTGCACTACGCAAGTCCAGGTAAGCACCACAGATCAGACCTGTTTCCAATGCGGTTCTTTTGTCATTTTCACTTAAAGCCGAAGGAAGCTTTTCGGCCGGAGTCTGTTGAGGCTGTCCTGACTCTCGAAACTAAAAGCAAAAAAAGGCCTTCTCAGATTGATCTGAGAAGGCCTTTTTATAAGATGAGCCTTAGCTCCTTAGAACAATTTAAAACCGATTCCCAGTACGATCTGGCTGGGTCTCTCATCAGTAGCAAAGCTGTTGCCTCCTACGGTAATAGCATCTCCGAATTTCTCACCGAGAGAGCCCTCATACTTCAGGTCAATTACGAACTTGAGCAGGTCGATTCCAATACCGGCCTGAAAGCCAACCGTAGTGCTGCTGTAGTTATCTTTGATATCTGTTACCGTACCGGAAACATCACTTTCTGCGCTGGTAAGGAAGCTCAGTGAAGGTCCTGCATTAATTCTCAGAGGCCCTACTTTTCCACCGATCATAATCGGCACGTCTACTCTGTTAAAGCTGAGATCAACGTTCTGTGCACTCGAAGTAATAGTGGATTCCGTGCTGCTGAAAAGCAATTCTGGCTGAACATACAAGCCTATTACCGGCACTTTAAATCTGGCGAACAGACCATACTGAAAACCGAATTCAGCATCGCCTTCCTGAACGTTAGCTATTTCTTCTCTCAGATTGAGGTTAGATGAAATAAGCGTAACCCTCGGGCCGAGCGTAAACTGTGCAGAGGCGCTAAAACCGATAAGGACCAATGCAAATGTTAAGATTAGTTTTTTCATTTTCTTCGATTAAGTGATTTAGGTATTGTATTAATGGGCCTGTAGCAAAGTAAGCCAGGCCTGGTATAATTGGTTTTCGTTTAAAAACTCCTGCGCCTTTTGGTGCAAATGGTATTCCAAAGATTCAAAATCATTTCTAAAACGCAGTAGTAATTCTTCTATTTCAGGCGTTTTGGCAAATTCTTCTACTGCTTCAGGAGTCGGGAGTGTGGCAATATTCCCCAGTCTTCCAAGATTATTACCCGTAAGCACCACACTTTCCCTAATTCTTTTAGGAATTTCATCCACACCTATTCCCTTTTCACGGATGGGTTTAGGTAAGGTAAACAGAGCTTCGCCATTAGCCCGGGTATACCAGTCTCCCCCCATGCGTCCCACAAGGTCCAGTTGAAAGGGATCAGGTTTGCCATGAGCATCCAGAATAGCATCATCAATATGGGCCAGTACCACTTCGCATAAAATCAGGTTGCCCGCTCCTCCCTCTTCACCCAGGTGGATAATGTCTCTGACAATACATTCATATGAAGCCGGAGACTCCCCGACTCTCGGAGGTTTGACTCTCTCAGAAGGCACCTCCGTCAATCCTGATTTCACAAACTCGTTAACCCCTTTTCCATACTCGGTACTGGAAAGAGACATTTGTTCCACAATATCATGAGTGACCACACTGATCACTACCTCCCGGGTCTCCATGGCATTTTCCAGTGTATGCTTCTGCGTATTATCCCTTACCCTTCTGGCTGGCGAGAAAATCAGCATTGGTGGATTGGCACTGAAAACATTGAAAAAACTGAATGGGCTCAGGTTTACATGACCTTCCTTATCTATAGTACTGGCAAAAGCAATAGGTCGGGGACCAATAGTGCCCAGCATCAGGCCATGTAATTTCGGAGTCGATATCTCTTTAGGGTCAATTTTCATAGACTGTCACATTTAGCAGTAGGGTATCCTGATCTAAGCGTTTAGCATAAGGGATCTTTAGCTAATAAAACAAAGCTCAAAGCCTCTTGTTACCTGTTGTCATTTGATGACAACCGGAAATGAATTCCTTTTTGTTGTCATAGCATCAAATTTATGTATCAAAACCACACCAGCCCGTTACATTTTCTGAAATCTCAAATTATTTTAGAGAAAGATGCCGAATTATCATACTGAAAGTACCCGGGGCACGGATTTTGGTCTTGTCTACAACAACTCCCTGTCAACCTTATCATTTTTTAGCAATTTTGGCGTTTAAATAGCGATTCGCGAGAATCCACATGAATACAACTTTGAAGAGATTATCTGTCTTGATTTTGCTTGCACTGGCCACTTCAGGCCTCTGTAAAGCACAAAACCCCGTAGACTGTAGCGAGAGGCTGGTCGTTTGCGGCAATACCAACCTGAGCTTCAACTCTTCAGGTAGTGGTGCTGACGACTTTGGCACCCCGGGCAACCCACAACCTGCCTGTGGTGTGGAAGAGAATCAAAGCCTGTGGCTAACCATTCCTATCGAGGCTGACGGCACCTTTAGCTTTACCATTACCCCCAACAATGCCGGAGATGATTATGATTTTGCCGTTTTCGGACCCAATGTAGATTGCGGTGCCCTGGGAGATGCCATACGCTGCAGCTATGCCTCCCCGAGTGCTTCCGGGCTTACGGGGCTTCGGGCCAGCTCTACTGACCCTTCAGAAGATGCTACCGGTGATGGCTTTGTCAGTGAACTCAATGTGCTGGCAGGAGAGACTTACGTGCTGCTGATCGATAACTTTTCCAATAACAACCAGGGCTTTGCCATCGACTGGACAGGAGGAGCAGACATAGCCGGAGAACCAGACATCAATACCCCGGTGGTGGCCCCTATCTGTGATCTGGGAAACAATGACTCTGAGCTATTCGACCTGAATACACTCAACGATTTTGTGTCGGGAAGCAACCCACTGATTGTTGTTACTTACCATGATACGGAGGATGATGCCATCTTAGGTAACAATGCGCTCGCCAAAGACTACGATGCCTCCAATGGAGACAAGGTCTATGTACGGGGTACTTTTACAGACAATGGCTGTGCCTCGGTAACTGATTTTACCTTTGAGCTGATTCCCGTACCTGAAAATGTGCAGGTAACCGGTCCGCCATCAGTTTGTCCTGATGTCAGTGATATTCTCTATACCGTCACGGGAGGTCCCGGCTATACCTACAAGTGGTTTATCGAAGGTGGCAATATCACCAGCGGAGCAGACACAGATAAGATCACAGTAGACTGGCTCAGCACCAACCCTGATGCCTTTCTCAAGGTGCTGCCTACAACCGCTGCAGGTTGTGTGGGAGATACCATCCAATATGATGTCATAATCAACAAAAGACTGGAACCCCTCTTACCGACAGGGCCGGCACAACTTTGTCTGGCGCCCGTAGTAGAAGCCACCTATTCCGTTCCCTTTTCCACGGGTTCTGTGTATGACTGGACTGTGGTAAACGGTACGCTTATCACGGCCAATGGATTGAATGAGGTAACGGTGAGATGGGATGGAGATGCTCCGGGACAGCTCAGTTTTAAGGAATCTAACCCTCTGATCACAGATTGTGAAGGCTTTTCTCCCGTGCTTGATGTCACCTTCTTTCCGGAGCTTTTCGCAGCACCGGTTATTACCGATGTAGGCTGTTTCGGAGAATCCACCGGAGCCATAGCCATCAACCCCACAGGAGGTACCGGTACCCTGGTAGTAACCTGGGATGACGGGGCTACCGGAGCCAGTCGCGACAACCTGCCCATTGGTGACTATACCTATACCGTAACTGATGACAACCTATGTACCATCAGCAATACACTCACAGTCAGTCAACCGGATGAGCTCATAATCTCTGAACTGAACGCAGATAACCTCACTTGCTTTGAGAATAATACCGGCTTTGCTGAAGCCATACTCACAGGAGGTACCATACCTTATACTTATCAATGGACCAGAAATGGCAACCCATTAGCCCAAACTACTTCCAGCATCAGTAATCAACCGGCCGGTAGCTATGGTCTGGTGGTAACAGATGCCAATGGCTGTACAAAAAATGACAGCTTTATACTTACCGAACCACCTTTGCTGGAACCAGACCTTTCGCAGCTTATTAACGAGCCCATTTGTCCGCAAGCCTCTGACGGAGAGGTAACAGTAGGTGC
>DIYF01000025.1:0-920 GCA_002427745.1 Roseivirga sp. UBA6061
AAGGGGGTGGAACAAGAGCCATAAATGACTATATTAATTAATCATTGCACTCTAACAATCATTATAACAAACACCTCCGCACATATGCCAACAAGCTTCGCAAGAATATGACGAAGGCCGAAGCCTGTTTATGGAAGTACGCATTGAGTAAAAAGCAAATGGCCGGTCATCCCTTCAGAAGACAGAGACCTATCGATCAGTACATCGTAGATTTCGTTTGTTTACCCCTGAAGCTCGTCATAGAAGTAGATGGCATTACCCATACCTACCCTGAAGTAATAGAAAATGATAAAATCCGGCAGAAAAGACTGGAGTCTCTGGGTTTTAAAGTACTGAGATTCACAGACGATGAAGTACTGACCGGCATCAACAGTGTGTTCAACATAATCCACCGGGAAACCGAGTTATTGAATCAGCCCAAATCTTAACACCTAAAGAGATCAGGTAAAACAGAGAACTCTTATTTTTAAAGGGCAATATATTTACTGACCAAACTTTGCTGTCATGCCCGTTAACCCAATCCCCAAAGACTATCCCAGAGCGAGTCCTTTCCTAATGGTACCAGATATCAATAAGGAAGCCGAGTTTCTCACCACCGTATTTGACGCGGTAGAATCAGAGCGCATACAACTCCCCGATGGTACGGTAAAACATGTAGAACTGCGCATAGGCGACTCTGTAATTATGCTCGGAGAAGACTCAGGACATATGGGAGAAATGAACAGCATGACGTACATCTATGTAGAAGATACCACGGTGGCTTATGAAAAAGCCCTGGCAGCCGGTGCTACTTCTGTAATGCCCCCGGACAAGCAGTTTTACGGAGATATCAATGCGGGTGTACGTGACAGCTTTGGGCACTACTGGTGGATTGCCACGCATGTAGAAGACCTTACCGAAGTGGAACTGAACCAGAAGGC
>DIYF01000025.1:988-21844 GCA_002427745.1 Roseivirga sp. UBA6061
GTGGAACTGAACCAGAAGGCTGCCGACTTTTATGGCGGCTAATAACTCAGACTTTGGCCGCTTTCATTGAAGATTAGTTCTGTGCCTCGCTACAATCGCTGGTGAGTGAAATATGACTGAACTTATCCGGTAATCCCGACACAAGCATCAGGCACCGGGCACAATCTTCAGGCTCATCCACATCATCAATAAGTCTTACAGAAAAAGTCTGGGCGAGCCTCACGGACTGAAAACTACAATGGAACCTGGTACGGAAAACATGCTCATAGGTAGTACCATCCGTGCTTGTCCAGGTTTCACCGAAGGGCTGCGCTGAGGGGGTAATGATTTGCAATACCGCGTCCCCCGTGCAGTAGCTACTGATTACCTTTACTTCAAAGCAATCAGCCGGGGTTACATCATCGGCCTCGCAGGCACTAAAGGCAAAAACCAACAAACCAAGGTATAAGGCGCTCCATCTTTTCATGAGTATGGGTTCTTTGAGTCTTTCTTATTTGAACAACAGTATGATGAGTTATGGCAATAGCCACTTCAGAAACTCAATTCGACTGAGTAGTATACTGATCCTGGGGAATCTTCTTAATCGGCTATTCGGCCGCAGGCATCAGTCACTTCGATATGGCTAAATGTCTCAGGCAAACCCGTTACTAACATGGCGCAGTAGAAGCAGTTATCACCATTCTGCGGACTGTTGCTTAGTTTGATGGAAAACACCTGCCCGTCACCATATGCATCATAATCAAAATGGCAGGTCAGCGAGGTGCTGAATACGTTTTCGTAAGTAGTACCCCTGTTGCTGGTCCAGGTTTCACCAAAAGACTGAGCTGAGGGAGTAATGATCTGCAGCACGGCATCGCCTGTACAATAGGCCTCCACGACCTTCACTTCAATACAATCCTGTGGCGTCACATCATCGCTTTCGCATGCACTAAAAACAACAATCAATAAAGCGAAAAATACGGTGCTTAATCTTTGCATAAATTCAGATTCTTTGAGGTTCTATATGCTTTGACATCCGGTAGCAAAAATTGGTTGGAACCCCCATAGAAAAAAATCAAGTCACTGAGCTTTTCTGAAAAAGATCATCAGCACCCGCATCAGGAAGTAACCGATAAAGGGCAACAGCGGAGTAGTGTAGGTATAGTACTTCCAGATGGCAGAGGAAGTATCTTCTCCATGAAAAGTAGCAGACCAGTTACCAGAAAGAAAGTAAGACACAAAGAGCCACAGAAAGCCCAGGATTATTGCAGCATACACGCAAAAGCGATATACAAGTCGGGGAAAAGGATGAACAGGTGACTGACGCCTGATTACCAGAAAGTTTACAGGGAAAAGCGTAAACAGCAGCCAGGTAAGCAGGTTGCCCCATGGCAGACCTGTACCGGAAACCACCTCTCTTAAAAGCAGTGGCGATGCTGTAGCCAGAGAAATCAGCGCCAAAAGCTGAATGCCCACACTGACCAAAAACAAAAGCGACCCTCGATTCATTGTTGCCATAACAGAAGCCCCGAAGCTAAAAACTTTCTATGATATACAGGTTATAAAACAAAAGCAGGGAAAGAATAGAATCCTTTCCCTGCTCTGAATATTTATTCTCTGAGGTTTTTACCCCTGAGGGTAACTCCCTTTTAGAATCTTAGAAGTTCCATCTGAAAGTAGCGTTCCAGGTAGTACCGAAGCCGAACCACACCTGATTCAGTACATCAACACCTTCCCAGGTAACAGAACCGTCAGTAGCGTGAATGTTAGTGTTAGACTCAGCAATGTAGATTGTGTTAAACAGGTTGTTCACGTTGATTCTGAAAGAGGCTCCTTTGTTCAATACATCGAATCTCCAGGTAGCACCCAGGTCAACCAAACCGTAAGAAGGTAACTTCAGTGCACCGTCATTATCAGGCTCAGCAAAGCTATCATCCTCAATAGAGTAATCAGCGTAAAGACCATCTACAAATCTGTAGCTCAGGTCGAAGTTGAAGTTACCTACTCTGTAGTCAGCCTCAATGTAAGAAGTGAACTGAGCAGCATCACCTACTTTTACATCTTCAGTATACAGTGTACCAGTACCAATTGGGTTTCTGTTAGCATCAAACAGCTCAGCATCGAAGTTCTTAGTGTATCTCCAGTCACCTGCAGAAATCATACCTCTGAATTTCAGATCGCTTGTAGCTCTGTAAGTAGCTTCCAGTTCCAGACCCATGTGACGAGAATCAATATCCTGAATCTGAGCAGTACCTTCATCACCTAATTGATTCTGAAGCGTTCTTTCCAGGAATCTGTTACCCCAGGTAGTGGTGTAAGCATTCACATTCAGATCGAAATCTGTAGAAGTGTATCCGTAACCCAATTCGAATGAAGTAATGATCTCATTCTGCAGGTTCAGGTTTTTAGAGTTCTGGAAGTTAGGGAAAACCGCATCGAACAATGGCTGTCTTGAAATGAAGCCAGCATTGAAGAACACGTTAGAAGCAGCGTTCAGGTTGTAGTTAGCACCACCTTTTATGTATCCACCAACGATATCTACTTTTTCAGACACTGGGAAAGATACCTGAGCGAAGAAATCCTCTCTCTGGAAAGACTGGTTAGAGAAACCTGCCTGCAGTACAGCTGTGAAAGAAGTCTCGTTGTTATACTCAACCAAACCATTCAGACCTTGCCATCCTACATTACCAATGTTGTAGTAGTTGATTTTAGGACCATTCAGACCAGTATTTCTGAAAGGAGACGCAGCAATAGTAGTTTCTACAATTTTTCCAGGAGAGTTTCTGTCGCCTGTAGAGTAGTAGCCATCAAGACCCAAAAGATCATTTACTGCACGATAGTGGTAACCTTTGTAGCTTCTCAAATCGATACCGATAGAGTATCTCCACTTATCTTTTGTGATGTCAAGAGAAGAAATAGCACCTACCCAGTTGTGAGAGTTCATAGATGCTCTTCTGATCAGGGTTGCTCTGTTTACTTCACCATCTCTGAATCCGTTAGAACCAATCAGTCTTCCGGTGTATCCTGAGATATCACCATTGTAAGGATTAGTAGAAGCTCTGTTTACAGCTACGATGTTATCGAAGTTGATAGTACCATCAGGGTGTCTTGAAGCAGCGCCTCTTCCATCCTCCAGTAAGTGATCAGTCAGGTCAGTTCTGAATGGGTATACGTTGATGTCGTTGTTACGGAAGTTGTTACCTCTTGGACCGGTTCCTCCACCTCTACCGGCAGAACCGTACAGAGAAGTAGCCAGTTTTACGTTGTCATTGATCTCCCAATCCCAGTTGAAAGTAGCCAATGGCTTGTTGTAGAAGTTTCTTCTGATATTGTACTCTTCACCGTTCAAAGTACCACCGTTTGTATTCCATCTTGGATCGATACCTTCATCACCGAAGTTTTGGTAATCTCTGATAGAAACCCAAACACTTCTTTGGTGGTGCCACTGACCAGCACCCAGCATAGAAAGGTTGAAGCTATGCTTAGAGCCTTCAGGAGCGTAACCTACAGCTGCAAAGTAAGTCCAGCCTTCACCGCTTGTGTTATCTACATACCCGTTACCAGACCATCTGCTCAACAAGAAAGAAGCAGCCCAGCCATTTTTGTTCAAACCAGTGCTTACTGCACCTGTAGTTTTTACATAACCATCGTTACCAACACCTAAAGAAACAGTTCCGCCTTTTTCTCTTTCAGCAGCTTTAGTAAAGATAGAAACCGTACCACCCACAGAAGGTACAGCCAGTCTTGAAGCACCTAAACCTCTTTGAATCTGAATACCAGAAGCAACGTCAGTCAGACCCTGCCAGTTTGACCAGTATACCCAGCCATTCTCCATGTCGTTTACAGGCTGACCGTTGATAAGGAATGAAGTGTTTCTTTGATCAAAACCTCTCAGTGAAAGTCTTGAGTCACCGTAACCACCACCGTTTTTAGTAGCGTAAACACCAGGAGTTTTGTTCATGATTTCAGGGAATTCCTGGTTACCGATCTTCAATGAGATCTCAGCAGGAGAAATCGTAGAAACCGCAATAGGTGTTTCTCTTTGCTTAGCAATATCAATCACGCTTGAAGTCACAACAATTTCACCTAAGAAATCAGTAGATGGGAAGAACTGGATACTACCCAGATCAGTATCTCCATTTACAGTTGCTTTCACTTCTTTAGCAGTATAACCGATAGAAGTAATTCTCAGCGTAACTTCACCGGAAAGACCAGGAATTCTGAAAGTACCATCCTGCTCAGTAACAGCACCTTTGTTTTGTGCGCCCACAACTATAACAGTTGCACCGAAGACATTCTCTCCGGATTCGGAATCAACAACCCTACCTTTGAGGGTACCGGAACTCTGACCATAAGCAGTTGCACTGAATGCAACCGTCATTACCGCCATAAGCACCTGTAGTAACACTTTTTTCATAGACGAAAATTTAATAGTAGATTAGATTTAGTTATTTCAATTCAGATTTGAATGTGTGCATGCACACTTTTTCGACAGCAAAACTAAGAGTTTGTGAGGTCATGATTTTTTGACAAACGTTAACATTTCGCTATCAATAGATTTCTAGTTTAACTTATTCTTAACATACGGCATAAGATTCCAGCCAAACAGCACAAAAGCTAACTTTACGATTAAAAAAGAAACCAAAACCATTGATTATTTCATCAACAAGCACAATACTTAAACATAATTTGGCGGACTAATGCAGTGCGTATTTGCTTATTTCAGTTTGGTTGTAGGTGAAGGGTTGACAAGTTTATTTGTCATGTTAAATAAGTAAAATATTGGCAAAAATGCTTGTCACTCATCGATTCCCACTGATCTTTTTTCCATTTTTTTTACGCAATCGTTCTCATTATATTCACCATCTAGCAAACCATCGACTCTTCATGATGAACAGACTCAGAAGCGTAGCATTCTTGCTGCTGCTTACGCTGCCCGCGTTCACTACTTTTTCACAAGTTGATTTAGCCTACTACCTGCCGGATAACGTCAGCTACGACCCCGCTATACCCACGCCAAAATCTGTTATTGGCCATGAGGTAGGCGAATGGCATATTACTCACGATAAGCTGGTGCTCTATATGCGCACCCTGGCCGCAGCTTCTGACCGTATTACCATAGAAGATATTGGTGTAAGTCATGAAGATCGTCCACAGGTACTGCTAACGATCACCCATCCGACCAATCAGGCAGGCATTGATAAAATTCGCACCGATCACGTCTGGCTCACCTACCCCAATGAATCGGATAAGTTCAATGTTGAGAAAATGCCATCGGTGATCTACATGGGCTTTAGCATTCACGGTAACGAATCAAGCGGCTCAAACGCCTCCATGCTTACGGCTTACTACCTGGCCGCTGCCCAGGGGCCTGAAATTGAAACAGCGCTCAGGAATACGGTAGTGCTGCTCGACCCCTCATTGAACCCTGATGGCCTCACGCGCTTCAGTAGCTGGACCAATATGCACAAGAGCAAGAAGGTAAACCCCGACCCCAACGACAGGGAATACAGCGAAGTATGGCCCAGAGGCCGGACGAACCATTACTGGTTTGATCTGAACCGGGACTGGCTACCCGTACAGCAACCCGAGTCGAGAAACAGAATTGCCAAGTTTCATATGTGGAAGCCCAACATTCTCACGGATCATCATGAGATGGGAACCAACTCTACCTTTTTCTTTCAACCCGGGGTGCCATCAAGAACACACCCCCTGACACCGGAACTGAATCAGGAGCTCACAGAAAAGATCGGGACCTACCACGCCAAGGCGCTTGACAGACTGGGCTCTCTGTATTACACCAAAGAGGGGTATGACGACTTCTATTATGGCAAGGGGTCTACTTTTCCGGATATCAATGGTGCTGTAGGAATCCTCTTTGAGCAGGCCAGCTCGCGAGGGCACGCTCAGGAGAGCACCAATGGGGTACTCAGGTTTCCCTTTACCATCCGCAACCAGTTTACTGCAGCCCTTTCGAGCTGGCAGGCAACCCTGGAGATGCGGGAAGAACTGCTGAACTACCAGCGAGACTTCTACAAGAAGGTGCTGAAAGAAGCAGACAACGATGATGTGAAAGCCTACATCTTCAAAGCAGAAAAAGACCCGGCTCGCTCTTACCACCTGGCCGATATCCTTCAAAAGCAGGAAATCGATTTTTACCGTCCTTCCCGAAGGGTAAAAGCAGACGGAGATGAGTACCTGCCTGAAAACAGCTACATCATCCCGCTAAAGCAGAGAAACTACAAGATTGTAAAAGCTATGTTTGAAAAGCGTACGGAGTTTGAAGACAGTCTCTTTTACGATATCTCTGGTTGGACCTACCCCCTGGCTTTTAACATGGAGTACAGTGAACTCGGTAGCCGTGAATACGGACGCAATCAGCTGGGAGAAAAGGTTACCGAACCTGAGTTTCCTGTGGGAGCGGTGATTGGTGGTCAAAGCGCCTATGCCTACGCTTTTGAATGGCACGGATATTACGCTCCCAGGGCTGCCAACCGACTACTGAGCAAAGGCATAAGGCTCAAAGTGGCCAATTCCAAATTCACGGCTCCGAAGGCTCGTGAGGAAGAATTTGACTATGGCACTATTCTCGTACCTGTGGCCAATCAGTCGCTTTCAGAATATGAACTCTTTTTGGAGGTGCAGAAGATAGCCCTTGAAGATGGCATCAACGTCTACTCTCTCAATACCGGTCTTACCGAAGGCGTTTCACTGGGTAGTAATACATTCACAACACTCACTGCACCCAAAGTAGCCGTGGTGGTAGAATCAGGAAGCAGTGCCGATGCGGGTGAGATATGGCACTTACTGGATACGCGTATGGATATGTACATAACGAAGCTCCCCGTGGGCCGCCTCAGCACATCAGCCATTGAACGGTACAATACCATCATCATGACAGGGGGGGCAAACCTGAGCGAAGCCGGCATCAATAACCTGAAACGATGGGTAGGTAACGGAGGTACGCTGATCGGAACCACCAGTGCAGTGAACTGGCTGGCCAATAACAAATTCACAACCCTGAAGTTTGCTTCGGGAGAACGCCCCAGCGGAGAAAAAATACCTTATGATCAGCTAACCAACTTCAGAAGAGCACAGTACATACCGGGTGGTGTATTTATGAGTGAGCTGGACCTGACCCACCCTATGGCCTATGGCTATTATAAAAAGGAGCTGCCCACCTTCAGAAGGGGCAATACCTTTATCGAAGCATCAGACAACCTGTACAGCAACCCTGCCCGCTACACAGAAGAACCCTTGCTCAGCGGCTACATCACGGAATCTAATCTGGAAGCCCTCAAAGGTACCTCTACCGTACGCGTAAGTGCCCTGGGACGAGGCAAGGTGGTATCACTGGTAGACAACCCCAACTTCAGGGCTTTCTGGTATGGCACTAACAAACTCATGATGAATGCCATCTTCTTTGGAAGAATAGTCAATTCTTCAGCCGCGCGCTAGGCAACCAAAAATGTGGAAAACTAATAGGGGCAAAAGCCCCTATTTTTATATCCTATTCTTTAAAAAATCGTAATTTTGAAAAACAGTTTTTCTTAAATGGGCGACAGGCTTTTTCTTCTTGACAAAAACTACATCCTCAAGCAGGCGCAAAGTGATTTGCGGCTTGAGTTGCAGGCTTTGTTGGTCGACAAGATCAAGGAAGGATATTTTGCCCTGTATAACCCCTTAAGACTCCAGGACGAAACCAGCGAACTGATCGAGAGTTTTCGCCCGATTCACTTCAGCCTGTTTGATGAACTCTATGATATACTCTGTGGTATCTACCGTTTTCAGATAGGAGACAATCAGCTGGAGTTTCTCTTTGATGGCAGGAGCCACTACGAAAAGTACATCGTAGACTGGAAAGAGAATTTTGTGACCTATGTAGATCAGCTCTGCACCAGGCAGAATTTTATCATAGCCGGTCTTGAGCTTTCCGTTTATTACGATCCTGAAAAGAGATCGGAACTGGCACAGAACAGAATGAAGCTTTGTATTTACAGCCACTTCGGTCTGAAGCTCTACAAATACAAGGGTATACAGAAGTATGATGCCAAAATGGCCTAGCGCCTGATTTCAAAGGAGGAAAAGCCCTCTGCCTCCACTGCTTTGCTCGTCAATTCTGTTACTATAGCCATCATAGGACCTTTGTGGCACCAGGCCATGAAGTTATCCAGCGCCTGTTCACTTCCTTCGGCATGAATAAAAACAGAGCTATCTGACTGATTCTTACACCAGCCGCTGACACCAGCTGCCAGGGCCTTATCACGGGTAGAAGCCCGAAAGAACACTCCCTGCACACGTCCCCGAACTGTGATCTCAATGGCTTTCATGAAAGGCCTTCATAATAGCAACTCCTGCTGAGGCTCCGAGCCTGTCGGCTCCGGCTGCAATCATCGCCTGAGCATCTGCCAGGGTTCGGATTCCTCCTGATGCCTTCACTCCCACATTGGAAGGAGCGCTTTCTCTCATCAGCCGTATATGTTCTGTTTTGGCTCCCTCTGCTGAAAAGCCAGTAGATGTCTTTACGAAGTCCGTGCCGGCATCAGCACAGAGCTTTGTGGCAAAGACAATTTCTTCATCGGAAAGGTAGGATGTCTCCAGGATCACCTTCATCATACAACCGGCTTCATGAATCCGGGCAGCACATTTAGCAAGCTCTATCTTGGTCCAGGGAAGTCCGGTTTTAAAAGAAGAGATATTCATAACGATATCCAGCTCGTTGGCTCCGTTTTCAATGGCTTTATCAATCTCCAGGAGTTTGGCCTCAGTCATCTGATAACCCAGGGGGAAACCTATAACCGTAACCAGCTGAATATCAGCATCACCTATCTCCCTGGCGGCCTTTTTCACCCAGAAAGGGGGCACACAAACCCCGACAAAGCCATACTCTTTTGCTTCAGCCACAAGCTGATCAATATCTTTATCAGTCAGCGTAGGCTTCAGGTTGGTGTGCTCTATGTATCGATTAATGTCCATCTACGTAGTCTTGCAGATATTCATATCTGGGCATAAGCCCTCCTGCATTGGTAATGGTGGCACGCTCAATGATCTGGTCTGTATCTTCTCCCACCAGATTAGGTAGAATATGCTTCAAAAACTCCTTACCGAAATCTTCAGAGGCATTTCGGGGAAGCTCACACGGCAGGTTATCTACCGCCATTACGGTGATATTGCCTTCATCGGAGAATGAAGCTTCTACTTTGTCATTGCTGGGATTGTAATCGTAGATGGGGTCATCTATGGTACTGGGCTGCTTGGTAGAGGGAATAGAACCCTCTATGTCGCAGGTAATGTCGGCAATCACCCTGATTTTAAAATCACTCTCCATAATCTCATGGCGGGTAAAAAGCACGGGCGCTTTAGGGTCCCAGAAAGCTCCGGCAATCAACAGGTCTGCCTTGGCTGCATATTGATGGAAGTCTGATTCATAGCCCTCAGGGTCTCCATAAAAGCTCTCTCTGTCAAACTCACTGCCATCAGAAGGTTTGTTGTAATCACGCGTATTCAGCTGTGTGTAAACGGGACCATCAAAATACTCTGATACAAACTCAGCAGGACTCACCTTGCGAATCCCCATGCCATTCAGCACCTCCATGGAACCCTTGGAAACACGACCTCCACCGGTAAGGGCGATCTTAATGGCCGGCAACTTTACTTTGGCATACTCACTTTGCATATCGGCCATATCAAAACACTGGTGAGCGGGGCGTAAATGAAAAAGATTGTACCGCTTACCAAAAGTGAGGATGCCATTATAGGCCCCTACAATACCGGCATAACGTCCAAAAGCAATCAGTCGCTGCCCTTCTTTGTTGGTAAGACATTCCCAGTCAATCAGCCGAATCTGCTTCTCAAGAATTGACCTGAGCAAGCCACGGTTGTAATCCTGTTCTTTGATAGTATGTGAGAAAAAGAAATGAGTTTTTCCTGCGATCAACATGTCAATCGGCACCTCTTTCACTCCCAGAATAATGGCGCAATCGGAAACATCGTCTACCAGCTCAACTCCGGCTTTGACATATTCCTCATCAGGAAAACACCTGATCTCACTTCGCTGGCATTTGATACTGACGTTATCATAAGTGGTAAGAATTTCTGCACACTGTGAGGGTGTAAGAGGTACCCTTCGGTCGATAGGCACTTTGCCTTCTTTGATGATTCCGATTTTAACTGACTCCATATTCATATTCTATTCGGTAAAAATAATGAATTCGGTCATTGTTCATTCATTGACCACTGATAGAAAATCAGCAGCCACAGGACAGGCGAATCGTTCATCAAAAAACTATGACCAGGTCTCTTTATATATGCCTGATACTCTCCTGTATCGCTTCTGCTACTTTTGCCCAGAAGCGTCCCTCCTGCCCTGACGATGAAGTGCTGGCTCAGCTCGACTTCTGGATTGGCGAATGGAATGTATATAACAATCGGAATATCAAGGTAGGCACGAACAAAATATCGCGTGTACTGAAGTCTTGTGCCATACAAGAAGAATGGAAAGACAGCCAGGGAGCTGAAGGCATTAGTCTCTTCTTTAAAAACCCCAATACAGGTAAGCTTAAGCAGTTATGGATTACTGAATACGCTCATTACCCGGGCGGCACCAAAGAGAAAGATATGGTAGAAGTGGAGCCGGGTAAGTCCATAAGTTTTCAGGGAAGCTACCCCAGAAAAAGTAAGCAGGTACTGGACAGAACAACACTCTTAAAGCTGTCTGACGACAAGATAAAGCAGACCATAGAAATCTCTAACGATGGCGGCAAGACATGGCGGGTGACCTTCTTAGGAATCTATAAAAGGAAGCGCTGACAAGGAGCTCTCAGAAAGGGTTGTCTACAAAACGGCTTCCCAAGGGCTTACCTTTCATCAAATTGTACTGATTTAGCAAGACTGAACCAAAACCCGAAGTGCCATAGAAAAAGCCGCTGAAAGTCGTGACTTCTCCTGCATTGGCCATAAAGCTAAATCGTTCTGTCGGCCAGGAGAGCCCTTCATTATCTACTGAATGAGACAGTAAATAATCGATCGTTTCAACCGCACTGTCAAAATACTCCTGTCCCCCGGTATACCGGTACATCTCCTGATAAAAAGCCGCCACTCCAGCCAGGCCAAAGCGCTGATCCAGCGTAAATAGCTCTGATCCAAAGCCATCAGTCGGTTGCCCCAATGGATTACTTACAATAATACCCCGGTAGCAGGCCTCTGCCTTTTTCAACCATTGAGCTTTACCGGTAATTTGATGTAGCTTGATAAACAGGGGGGCCACTCCTGCCGAGCCATGTGCCCAGCCAATGTCATAGGACCGTCTCCAGCCAGGGTCAGGAAAACCATAGGGCACCAGATACACCCCATTTTCCTGACTGGCGATTGAGTCCAGGTAATTAACGGCTTTGAGCGCTGCCTCCAAAAACATCTGCTCTGAAGTAACCTCGTATAAGCAGGCCATGAAGTAACCTATTCCGGCCGGGCCATGAGAAAAGTTGGGGAGAATGTACTTACTGTTCTGCCCGCGTTTCCAGCTCCATTTATCCCCTTCTTTGATAGGCCTGGATATGAGCGTTCTTCCTGCCTGAACTACCATTGATCTGGCTTCCTCACTACCCGACTGCTCTGACATATAGAGCAGAAAAAGCCCCGTACCCGCCAGGCCTCCCAATACGTCATTACCCAGATCCCAGGAAATCGTATCGCCTTTGTTATCCGCAAAATGCCCCAATACATCAACCACGCTTAAAGCGGCCTCCCTGTACCTTGTCTGATGCGTTTGCCTGTACAACTCCAGCAACGCAAAACCCGGCCCACACACGCTACCATAGGGACTGAAGGCCCAAAACTTACCTTTAAGCGAATCGGTTTTCTGAGGAAGATTTTCCAGGAGATACTCCCCGGCCTGAATAGCTCTGTCCAGATAGATTTGCCGGTTGGTTGATTTGAATAAATCCAGGTACCAGGTGACCTGCCCGGCCACACCATCTGAATATGAGACCGAAACCTTATCAGGCTCATCCAGTGCATCCGGCCAGCTGAGTGTATTAGCCTTTCTTATGGCATTGCTGTCCAGCCAAACCTCTGTACTTCTGGCAAAATCAAGGTAGTCTTCAGCCTCATAATCTCTGAACTGATGAAGGAATTGTCTGACAGGTATCCAGTTCTCTTCAGATGCCAGCAGCATACTGCTCCCATGCCTGCCCTGCTTCACCCAATGATGCCGACTGCCCTCGTTTTTGATGTCATCTGCCACCTGTGTTGTCATGATATACTCGCTGGTATCGCTACCCGCTATAATCAGAGCAGGTACGCTGACTTTGCCGACCCAGTCTTTAAGCATAGTGGTATCGGCCTCATTATACTCTCCGGGTGAAAAGCTTATCAATCCATCAATCCCTTGCGAACGCTCAGCGGCCAGCTTAAACTGCAGCATGGCAGAGAAGCTTGAACCCCACAGGAGGGTCTTACCTGTATAGCCTGCTTCTTTTATCCAATCCAGCGCGGCTTCCATATCCATTGTAGAAGACAGCATTCCCGGCCATACCACGTTTCTTCTGAATTCATCAGTGTCCTGATAGCCATCAATTACCTTATCAGTGCCAAAGCGGGCGGCAGTCTCATTGGGTATTTTATCCCAAAAATCCTGCTTACCCCATCTCAAATCCACTGCCAGACAATTAAAGCCCAGGTTTTGCAAAACAGGGGCAATCTGGCGGTACTCACCCCGACTTGAAGCCGACTGATGGAACATAAGAATCACCGGATTGGATTTGTCCCCGGTGCCATACAGGTCAGCGGTTACTTCAAGTCCGTCAGCACTGGCAAAAGTAATCTGGTCAAACCCCGGAGACTGACACCCAACATGGAAGACGAGTATCAGCAGAGAAAAAAATCTTAAAGACATGGATTATCGTTTCCTTCAATTAGGAAACAGGCCTCACGCAGACAAAGAGATTATTCGTTAAATGCGCTGAAATATTCGCGAACGACTCACTTATTCGTGAAAGTTGCTGCGATAGGCTTTGCTAAGTCTGAGCCTGGTACCATCCGAGAGCTCCAAAAACTCACCTTTCTGCTCACCGGATTTCTTTACCAGTGCCGCAACATGCTGTGAATTGATAAAGTAGGATCGATGGGCTCTCCGAAAGGTATCGGATGGCAATACCGCCTCCAGGTTTTTCATGGAGTCTTTGATGAGATGACTACCGGAAACAGTGTGTAATTTTTGATAATGGTCCTGTGCCTCTATCCAGTAAACCTGATCGAAGTCCAGATAGAAGACCCTTCCATTCTCTTTAACCGTGAAGCGTTCCAGCATTTTAGGTGCAGCCGTTTCGGTCTGTTTCACAGCCGGATACAAATCTCTGTAGAAACTCACCAGCAGGACAATGGCCCAATAGATCATAAGGTGAATATGAATGACATTAGTAAGGTACTTGGCGATGAACCTGGGAAACACCGGAGTACTTGAAAGATCTACTGCAAACAAAAACAGATTACAGAACAGCATATGTATAAGCGCCAGGGCAATGCTGATACCAAGGTGGGCAGAGAAGCGCCAGTACCATTTCCCCTCCCTAAGCCTGATTTTGTCCGTAAGCTTTAAAATCAGCGGAGTGGCCAGGGCATAAGTGCTATAGACTATCAGGTTATAGGCGAGGCTGAGCCCCACTGAATAACCCTCCACAACTGCCGCGTACTTATAATAGTTCTGAGCCAATACAATCAGCGCTATAAGAGTAGTGACCAGACCGGCCAGTGATGTGATACGCAGCTCCCGGGAAAGAGAGAGCCCCGTGGTTTTAAGCTCCAGACTTTTAGCCATACCCTAATATACTGTTTAAAGAGATCACAGGTTCTTATGGCCTTCTGTAAACTGCCTGATCAGATGATAAGCTCTTTGCCTTACCAATTGAAAAGACTGCGAAATGGCTTCTTCAGAAGTGGTTTCTTCATTGACCAAAGGATGAATACTGAGAGCTTTGATATTCTCCTGAACTTGTTCGAGATCATCTGCCACTCCGCAGATCACAGAAAAAGGAATTCCTGCTTTTTCGGCCTTAGCAGCAACACCAGCAATAACTTTTCCTTCCACCGTTTGCAGGTCCATTTTACCCTCACCGGAAATGATAAGATCTACCCCATTGAGTTTCCTGTCAAAACCGGTTATCTCCATTACGGTCTCAATACCTGATTTCAGCTCAGCCTTCAGAAAGCTCATAGCACCATAGCCCAGGCCACCCGCAGCACCTGCACCGGGCACATCTTCAAAGCCGTTGTCCAGCATGCCGGCCAGTACCTGCATGTTTTGCTCAAGCCTGATAATCATTTCATCGTCTGCCCCCTTTTGCCTTCCATAGACATGGGTTGCCCCGTTCGGCCCCAGTAGCTTATTCTGAACATCCGTAAGCACGGTCACAGAAACATTGTCGAGCAAATCACCTGTATTATTACTGCAGCCATAAACGGTACCCATGGTATTACCATTGATTCCCGAGATACTTCCGAACTGCCCGTTAAAGGAGTAGCCCAATGCCTCTGCCATGCCCGTTCCTCCGTCATTGGTGGCACTGCCCCCTATCATCAGGTAGACCCTCGTAAGCCCTTGCTCAAGAGCATGCTTAATCAGCTCGCCCGTACCATGGGAAGAAGCCCGGAGAGGGTTTCTCTCTTCAGGAGTAAGCAACGGCAACCCGGAAGCCAGGGCCATTTCAATAAAAGCAGTATTGTCTGATTTTAAATAGTAGGAAGGTATTGACCGGTAGAGCGGATCATGCACCTCCAGTTCAACTTTGCTTAGGGACAGTATTTCCTCCAAAAGGTCCAGCGTGCCCTCACCACCATCAGCCAGGGGATGACTCACAACCTCTATGGATGCATCAAAATCGTGTAAGCCTTCGGTAATGGCCACACAGACCTCACTGGCAGTAAGCGTACCCTTAAATTTATCGGGAGCAATCAGTACTCGCATGGGCTAGAACCAGTTAGGCAGGCTGACCGAAATCCAGACAATGATGACAAAGAAAGCCAGCAAAATGTAAACACTTCGCTGATTGAAGTTGATAGGCTCTACCTCGATACTTTCGTCAGAGGCCATGGCTTTCGGAGCCATAGTACTCACCAGATAAGCCACCACAAAAGCCACTACAGCTCCAATGGCATTCCACCAAAACCAGAAAATCTCAGGCACAGCCAGCCACAGATAGATGTTAAGCCCTACGCCTGCCAGTAAACCAACATTGGCACCCAGACCATTTACTTTTTTCACCAACATCGCGGCAATGAAAATAGCCAATATAGGGCCGAATGAAACAGACCCGACCTTATTGATAGCTTCGATTACTGTATCAGCAATATCTCCTACAAAAAAGGCTATCACCACGCAAACCACACCCCAGAAAAGAGCTGTCAGCCTGGAGAGTCCCATATATTTCTTTTCAGGCAGGTTTTTACCCCTGGCAAACAGGTCTTCCACAGAAGCAGCACTCAGTGAATTGACAGCCGAACTAAGAGAAGACATGGCCGCAGAGAAAATAGCCACGATCAGGAGGCCAATCACTCCATTCGGGAGATAGTCTTTAATGAATACCGGGATCATTTTATCCGGCTGACCTTCAGGAATCTGAGAAAAGAAGCCTCCCTCATTCATAGCAAAGGTGCCTACCACCAGCCCCATGACACAGTAGGCCAGGGTAACCGGAAAACGCAGCAATCCATTCGCTACCAGCGTCTGACGCATGGTCTTGACACTACTGGCAGACAGCAGACGCTGCACCTGGCTCTGGTCTGTGCCATAATAAGACACATAAAGAAAGAAACCTCCCACCAGCATAGGCCAGAAGCCAAAGCCATCTCCATTAACCCCTAATGAAGAGAAGTCTACCGCTGTGAGTCTGGCCGGGTCTACCTTATCTACAAAGTTGCCCCAGCCACCCAGGTAGTGGAGCCCGAAACCAAAGCAGATGATGATACCCACAAAGAGAATAATCATCTGGATCATATCTCCGTAAACCACAGCCTTCATTCCACCGAAAAGAGAGTAGATCATGGTGACAATGCCAATAATGACGATGCTCTGCCACATGGGAATCTCCATGACACTTTCCAGGATAATGGCAACGGTATAGATCATCACTCCGGTACCAAAGGCCCGGCTGATCTGAAACACAATGCTCAGCAAGACCCTGGTGCTGGCGTCAAACCTTCTTTCAAGAAATTCATAGACGCTTACGATACCGGACTTGTAGAAAGTAGGCACCAATACCACCATCAGAAAGATCATAGCCAGTGGCACGGCAAACTCATAGGTAAGCCATACCATACCTCCTCCCTGCTTGAGGCCTACAAAGGCAGGAGCAGAAATAAAACTCACGGCAGAAAGCTGGGTAGCAGCGGTACTCATAGCCAGCGGAAACCAGCCAAAGCTCCTGCCCCCGAGGTAGTAGTCGTTTTTATCTGCTTGATTTTTGAAAATAAAACCGAGGCACAGAAAGCCACCGATATAGAGGAAGATAATGGCGTAATCTAAGAAGTTCATTAGTCAGCAATTAGGTCAAGCACGACCGCAGCAGTCCAGGAAAAATGGTCTCCTCCATAACCATGTTCCAGCTGATCGGCCACGGATGTCCGCGGATCGAAATATTCGTGAAAGCCTAATTTATCAACTAAATCGAGAAAATCCCATTTGACCCTTTTGGCGGTTCCCATAAAACCATAATCGCGTAAGCCATGGTAAATCAGCCAGTTCATTTGTGGCCAGATGGGGCCCTTCCAGTATTTCTTCGGATCAAAAATCCAGTGATCGATATCAAAACTCGGTACCACTCTGAAACCTTCAGGTCTGTCGGCCACATCATACAGATTATTCCGAAGCTTACGCGCCCTTTTCTCATCGGGTATACCCGCAAATAATGATACATAAGCCCCGATCTCTTTGAGTCTGATATGGCGGTGATTGCGCATATCAAACGGGGCATAAGTTTCCATATCTTCTACCCAGAGCTTTTGATCAAAAGCCCTAATACTTTGCTTGTTCCAGTCCCTGATCTCCTCCACATCAAAGCCGAAGCGCTGCCCCAGTCGGATGAGGCTTTCGTTTGACTTGATGAGCACTGCGTTAAAAAGAGTATCCTGTACCAGAAAGGGAGACTCATCAGAAATACCTGTGCCCATATAGGCATGCCTCTTACCCAGCTCCATGAGGTAGACATAACAGTCATAATCTGACTGTGACGGACGCTCGGAAGGGTCAGCAATTTTATTATCAAAACGCTCATAGGGCGGCAGATCCCCGGGCATGATCTTCATACTCTTAAGAATATCATCCCATAGCGGTGAGTTATCTCTGCCCGAAGCCCAGGGGTGATAAATATAGGCCAGCCCTTCTTTATTGGGATCGCGATGGTCGTAGTAGTAACGATGGAGCTTGACAATTTTAGGAAAGATGCGCTTGACAAAAGCAATAAGCTTATCATGATCCGGAGCCATGGTGAGCATACGCTCCAGGATAAAACCGTGCACTGCGGGCTGTGTTATTCCTGAGGTCTCCACATGTTTGGAAGAGTGGTCAAATTTGCTGGATTGCCAATAGTCCGGCCCGGGGAAATAGCCCTCCCGCTTCTTGCTGTGGAAGACAATATGTGGCAGCATGCCATTATCCCACTGACCTAAAAACAGGTTTTCCAGCTCAGAAATGGCCTGATCTACATCAAAATGGGCAAAGCCCATGGCCACAAAACCTGAATCCCAGTTCCACTGATAGGGGTAAAGCTTCTTACTGGGGACGGTATACCCACCGGTTAAAACATTACCAGCCAGTATTCCTTTTGCCTCCCGGCACAACCGTTCGGCATCTATGCGCGCTATAGATTCCGTAATCATCTTATCTTATTATAAATAAAAGGAGACCGGTTGTCCATGAACCGGTCTCCTGATAGCAAAGATAAAAAATTAGGGTTTCTGTAAAAGGTGAGTTTGCAAAAGGGATTTCTCAGAGGGTCACAAATTAAGCCGGATGGCTGGCTGATCTTCAGTGGAGTAGTCAACTGATTCCATCATTATCCAAAAAACAAAAAACCAGGACCGTATGCCCTGGCTTTGAAATGAAGTGATAAAAAATGTGTTCTTGATTAGTTTGCTTCAAGGCTGTAAACCAGCTCAGAAACACCTGAACTATAAGTGGTGCACGAGGTAAGGCGTAATAGCTTTCGGTCATAGCCCTCCGTAAAGAGCGGCACACCTTCACCCAGTATAACAGGCATAACAAAAAGTCGTATTTCATCTATCAGGCCGGCATCAAGGCAAAGCTGATTCACACCGGCACCACCTACCAGCCAGATGTCCTTACCTTCTTCCTTTTTGAGCTCCTGAATGCGTTCAACAATTCTCTCACTCAGAAAGGTTACTTCTTCATTGTCCTCAAGCGCACTATTCCTGGTGACAACAAAGTTTCGTTTATCTGCATAAGGAAAGGGCATGTCCTGCCGCTTGATCCAGCGATAAGTGGTATTACCCATAATGGTAGTGTCCACACCTGCATAGAAGTGATAGTAACCGTAATCCGACTTATCGGGATTGGGAACTTCTTCCAGCCATTTAACATCGTCATCAGGTCCGGCAATCTTTCCATCCAGACTCATGGCGATATACAGTATCAGCTTTCTCATTTGACAGCGTAGCGCAGTATGGTTTTCAATTTGTCTTCTGCGACTTTCCTGGGATCAGAAATATAGATCTCGTGATGATAGCCATTCATCTCCAGGCCGTACTCATTCATAAAGGCATATAGCTTATCAAGCGACTCTTTTTCCTGATCATAAGACCCGATATGCATGATCTGTACGGACCGTCCTTCATGGATCTGCTCAAACCTGAGCTGATGATTAGCCGATAGTTTTCCTTTGTTGAGAGCAGCGGTTACTGCCTGCTTAAACTCTGTATCTCCTACAAAGTCCGGCATGCGAAACATGATTTTCCAGTGCCACTCGTTTCTCGGTGTTTCGTCATAGGGCAGGTCTCCGGTCACCCACCAAAAGGCTTCCATTTTGGGTACGGTAAAGTCCATATCCTGGGCCTTGCAGATAAACTTGATGCCATAAGCCACGGCATAGCACTGCTCTATAGCTGAGTGGAACAAAGGATCTTCAGGAGCAGAAACTCCTTCTACCGTCAGGTAATAGTAGGGCTCCAGATCTACAATCTGCGGAATCATTTTGGCCTTGTAGTACTCAGGGTAAGCCTTGGTCATATCCAGTTTTGACATAATCATGATATTTTGGGTTTAAAGGTTTTTATTTAAAAAATGTGAAGTGGTCCATGAATTCTATTTTCTCAAAAGCCTCCACCCAGGGCTTTAACTCCATTTTTTGTACAATGGCAGCAGCAGCGGCCTGCGCTTCTTTCAGGCTGTTCCAATAGACGATATCCACGAAGGTGTTTGAGTTTTTGACCGAACGGAAAGTGTCATAGCCCATAAGCCCGGGGAAGTTTCTTATCTCTCTGCGAGCCATTTCCAGCAAGAAACCATAGCGCTCTTCCACTTCCGGCTTTATATGATATACCACCAGTTCGGTTATTGATGGTTTGTTTTCGCTCATTACTTTGATTGGTTATTGATGATGAAGCGAAGTAAAAGGCAGGAAGTGACAACCCTATGTCAGTAGGAATTTGCTGAGCTTAATTTTCTGAAAAGAAATTTGAAAAGACAGACTGAATCAGTCCTCGTAGTGGTCTCTCAGTTCGGCAATGCGCTCCAGCATGATATCTTTCAGAGAGGCCGGAGACACAATCTCAAGGGCATTACCATAAGACAGAAGCCATCTGGAAAAATAGTCGAGCGTGGGAGTCAGGAATTTCATATGCATCCGGCCTCCTTTCAACTCTTCACTCACAAAGCCCTGGTAATACTTCTGCTCCCCCATAAAGCGGGCTATCTGGCTGTCTACAGAGATTTCGACCTCCTCAAGATCGGTTCCGCGAACCAAATCTTCCATAAACTCAACGAAAGGCTTTCTGGCATCAGGATCAAAGGACTTATCGAGCTTCTCCAGTTTGACAATCCGGTCTACCCTGAAATCACGGGGGGCCTTACGCAACCTACAGTAAGCCAGCAGATGCCAGTGGTTTCCGTAGAAGATAAGCCCCAGCGGCTCCACTTCCCGACTGGAAAAACTCCCGGAATGATTGGCATAGTATCGGAACCCCAACACGGAGTGATCGATGAGTCCCTGCTGAATGGTGGACAGAAAATTATTGGGAAAATCTTCGCTTTCTACTTTCGGGATGTGTCTTACCATGATCTGAGATTCCAGTTTTTCCAGTTCGTCTTTCTCCTGCGACTTGAGTACCGATTTAATCTTGAGCATCGCCTCGCTGAAATTCTTTTCAATGGAATGATCAGACTGCCCTTCTATAAGCTTGGCTCCCAGCACCAGCGCATTGGCCTCCTCCTGGGTAAACATTACCGGAGGCAGATGATAGCCATCCAGCAGGAAATACCCTGTTCCTGCTTCAGCACCAATCGGTACACCTCCCTCTTCCAGGGCCCGAACATCACGATACACCGTTCTGAGGCTGATATCGAAACGGTCAGCTATCTCCTGTGCCTTTACCACCTTCTTACTTTGAAGTTGCACAAGTATGGCTGTCAGACGATCAATACGGTTCATGGAAAAGAGGATATTTTGTGCTGCCTAAGCTAAAGAATTATTGCTATCATTGCCCATGCTTACCACGCATTTGATGTTTTTTGGTATGTGGGTGATTTACTATGCCCTGCACAGTTACCTGGCCCTGAACCATGTAAAAGCGAGAGTGCCGCTGTCTGCACAAACCTATCGTCTGCTTTACAGTGCATTTGCCGGGCTCGGGCTTCTTTTCATCCTCTTTTTC
>DIYF01000076.1 GCA_002427745.1 Roseivirga sp. UBA6061
TAATCAAGTTAGTTATTCGATCGCAATACATAACTTGGGTGACGCCCTGAGGGGATTGGGTCGCTTGGAGGAGGCTCTATCGAGATATAAAGATGCCTTAAGATTAAAACGAGAACTCAACCGTATTAGCTCGTCTTCTTTTTCACTTAACGGTTTAGGTAGGACCTACTTGTTACTTGACAGTATTGATAAAGCAAATGAGGTTCTAGAGGAGGCCTTAGAAATAAGAGGGAAGTCAAAGAATAAAGCAAGCTATGCCGAATCACTGTTGATTCTTGCCAGAGTCTCAGTGACAAGAAGACAATACCGTAAAGCAGAGGCTCAACTGAAAGAGGTAGAACGAATTGCTGTGGAGTACAATAAGGCAGACTTGTTAAGAGATGCTTTTGAGGATCAGCGTGCTCTGTACAAGGTCTGGGATAAGCTACGAAAACTTGCTATTGTAGATGAATTCTATGACTTTTTAACGGATAGCCTGTACAGGCAAGAAAAGCTAAGAGTACAAGAGGCGCAATCTACAGCCAGCCTGCAGCGGGAGCAGCAAAAGACTATACTGGCTGAGCAAAATGTAAGGCTGGCCAATCTTGAACTTCAGACTGAGACTCAGAAATCTCAATTCTGGCTTATTTTAGGAATAGTGGCCATGCTCGGCATTGTAATCATTGCCTGGCAGTTGCTGCAGATCAGAAAACAAAATGTGGCCCTGATTACGCTGAACTCAAGAATCAAACTGATTACAGACAACGCATTCCATAGCCAGAAAAATGCTCTGGGTTTGATTTCAGCCCTTTTGCGCTCCAAGGCACGACAAACCGACCATGAGAAAGAGCTGGAAGTGTTAAAAGATGTGGAAGGAAAGATCGAGGCACTGGGAGGAGTGGCCAAATCACTGTTCCAGCGAAGAATAGAAGATAATACTGCTGTAGCCGCCAGAATACAACTCAGGAGTTACCTGGAAGAGCTGGTAGATGATACTTTCTCTTCTGTGGCGAGCCAGGCAGAGCTGGACCTCTCTGTAGAGGATATTGAGACTACCTCAACCGAGGCACTGAACATAGGTCTGATTACCAATGAAGCGGTGACCAACTTCTCTAAATACGCAGAGTCTGCAGGTGCTGATACGCTGCTGATACGCGTAACGAAGGAGGAGGGAACCCTACACCTCCACTTCACTGACAATGGCCCCGGTTTTCCTGAAGGCTTTGATTTTTCCAGCAGCACCGGCTTTGGTATGCAAATGATGGCCAACCTGGTAGAAGATATGGACGGTGAGATCCGGATTAAGCGCGAGGATGACCTGACACTGATCGAGGTTGAAATTCCTTTGAAGGCTTAGTTTGATGACTGGTTAGCAGGTTAATACCTGAATTCATTATTTTGCAATAACAGACTACAAGACTCTCCGGGGCACTTACCTTTTACCTATGACCGAAGCTGCTAAACTGATGATTCTGGAAGATAAACGCTTTCTGGCCGAAGATCTGGTCGATCGTTTATCAGACTATGAACTAATGGGGCCTTTTGCCAGCGGTGAAGAAGCACTCGAAGCGGCTGAAGATGAACTGCCTACTATAGGTGTTTTTGATATTGAGCTAAAAGGTGAACTCAATGGCATTGATGTCGCTGAAAGAATCAATAAAACCAAAGTTATCCCCATCATATACCTGACCAAGGTACAGGATGATCAGCGCATTTTTGAGCGTATTTCTTCTGCGGAATTCCCCGTGTTTTTCGTTTCCAAGCCGGTTTCCAATACAGAATTAAAGATCAACCTGAGTAATGCCTTTAAGGCTTTGTCTAACGAGGGCAGTGCCGAAGCAGAGGAAGAGCCTGATGCTCCTGTGGATGTTTTGAGCGACCGGGTCTTACTGCGCAGTAATACAGGTGTACAGTCAGTCGATATCCAGGATCTGGTTTTCCTGGAAGCAGATGGTGATACCACGAAGGTATTTGCGTCTACCCAGGTGCACCCGATTGTGGTGAGTACCCACTTAAAAGACTTTCTGGAGAAACTTTCGGCAATGTCAAAAGACATGCTGCGGGTCAGCCGTTCGAATGCGGTGAACATCCGCAAGATCATGGAGATCAAAGATGATTTCAGAAACCTCTCGGCAAAAAAGACCCTGATTCTGAAGGATACCGATGAGACCGTCAGTCTTAGCCCTATCTATAAAAAAGAGCTGATGGCGCGGTTTAAGTTGATATAAAAGAGCCCTCAACCGTTTGCTGAGGGCTTTATCCAACCAAATTAAAACCCGGAAAAAGCTATAGACTTTCTGTCTGTCAACCGGGCCTACAGAGATGTTATCCCCTGCGTCTTCTGTTTCTTACTTCTATGATTTCGGTGCTGCCATCAGGTCGGGTGATGGTTACCTCATTATCGCAAGTGCCATTGCCGTAGTCAATGGTGGTAGTCTCTCCATCACGGGTGAGCTCACGCACGCCAGATACGGCTACTCTTACGCCCACCTGACGGCAGGAATAGGTAAATGTCAAAGGAGTGGTGATTTCCATGCTGAAGGCTACACCTGCGCGGTTTGTACCGGAACGAGACCCTTCGACTGTGATCGTCAATTCCTGGCTGCTTTCTTCCAGTGTATGGGTTCTGGTACGCGTACCCTGGAAAGTTCGGGTGGTTCCGTCTTCAAAGGTGATTTTGCCATTTTCCACCGTTACGCGGAAAGCACGTTGGTTAAGTGTGCCGTCACTGATATTGGTCAGCGTACGGGTTCCTTCAATCAGGTTGCCATTGACCCGGAAGTCATTGAATGTGGTGGTGATCACCGCTCCGGCTACATTTCTTCGATCGGTGTAACTGATAAGAATCTGTCCGCTCCTTTCCAGCTCATCCCCGCTGGTGCAGCCTTCCCCAAAATCTACCGTAATCGTCTGGTTGGTTTCATCATGCGTTATCTCTGCACAGGAATCTCTCCCTCCATAGGGGTTAAAACCCCGGCCATTGTTGGCCTCTCCGGCTCCCACTCTGATGTTCAGTGCATCGAGGTTATTGAGTACTATGTTGTCAATGTCATCATTTGTAAAATCAACCACAGCGGCCGTTGTCGCTTCGTCTAATACCAGGGCTTCAGCCGTAGTATCTCCATCTTCACTACAAGCACTCAGTACCAGCATAGCTGACACCAACAGCGTGCAGATTGTCTTTTTTTCTCTCCTCAACATAAGTCAAATTTTAAATTGATATTTAACTGGGTTGCACAATAGTCTTCCTGTCGTGCAAGCCAGTTTTAAGCTTAGATGAGGAGGTTGTGGGAGGGTTTAAGTGGCTGAAATAAAAAATCAGTAGTACAATAAATGGAATTTACTCCCGTTTTTATTGATTTCGAAAGCGGGTGCGGGAAGCCTGATACCATCCAGAAGGAACAGAATTGTCCTGAGCCATTGCTTGTCAGTTTTGATGTAAGAAAGGTCAAAATCGAGCCCCAGGTAGTATTGGCGATAGTTCTGAAAACCTGCCAGTTCATTCTCTCCGTCACGGGCAAAGATCATGTTCTGGGCTCCGTAACCCAGCCCCAGATTGAGCCATTTAGGAAAACCGGATGTTTTGGCGAAGGCATGAATATCAAAAGAAAACCAGTAGCTCTGGCCATTGTAATCCTTGAGTATTTCCTCTGCAAGCCCGTCACCCAATACCGCAGGCCGGATACCCGCCAGGGAGGTTTGGTGGAAAGAAAACTTTGATTTGATTCGCTGTTCCTGCCATAGCAGGTGCTGTCCGAGATAGAAACCTGACCCCAGTGTATTGGCAATCACATCTCCATAGGAAAAACCAAACTCCGGAGAGAACCCATCCAGTATTTCAACGGGCAGCAGCAGGCCGGCTCCCAGGGCGCTGCTCCAGAAAGCTGATTTACGGTCTTCGAGTCCGGTTTTATTAAGCAATTCATGAGTGATGCGCGAAAACTGGTAGGTAGAGTAGAAATGGCCGATTTTGTCTACCTGCTTCCATTGAGGATTGTCATTGAAGAAGCGGAAATGGCTGAGGCCTTGTTCTGCATACCAGGCCTGGCTCAATGCGAATAGCGTTACTCCATACCCCACGCTGCCATACACGAGCATTTTGTTGAGTCGCTTTCTGGTGAGAGAGTCGGTTTGTCCCTGTACCTGAGTGAGTCCAAGAGAGAAAATCAGAACCAGTACCAGCAGTTTTCGCATACAGTTCCAAAGAAAGGAATTTGTAGGCGAAGGAAGGGTCGCTGAGCCGGTGTTTTTACCGGATGATTTTCAGTCAGGCTGGATTGAGTGCTTCCTTGTAGGTTTCAATAGCCCTCACCCTTGCTGATTTGTGATCCACCATAGGGGCGGGGTAGCGGTCTGTACCATATTCCGGAATCCACTTTTTAATATAGGCCAGCTGTGGATCGAATTTCTCGGTTTGAGATTGCGGATTGAAAACCCGGAAATAGGGTTGTGCATCCGTACCTGTTCCGGCAGCCCATTGCCAGCCACCGTTGTTAGAGGCCAGGTCAAAGTCCAGAAGTTTGGCGGCAAAATAAGCCTCACCCCAGCGCCAGTCTATCAGCAGGTGTTTGGTAAGAAAGCTGGCAACAATCATCCTTACCCGGTTGTGCATATAGCCCGTTTGGTTGAGCTGGCGCATGCCTGCGTCTACAATGGGATAGCCTGTCATACCCTGACACCATTTTTCAAAACCTTCTTCATCTTGTCTCCAGGGAATGTAATCGTACTGAGGCTTGAAGGCCTTTGTGGCTACATGCGGGTTGTTGGCCAGAATCATGGCGTAGAAGTCCCGCCAGATCAGCTCGTTCAGATAGGTCCAGTTAAGCTTTTCTGTTTTTTCTGCCAGTTGGCGAATGCTGATGGTTCCGAACCGGAGGTGAATGCCCAGTTTGGAAGTGGCATCCAGAGCCGGAAAATTTCTTTGCTTGTCATATTTACGGATAAGCTCCTGATCGATATCCAACGGGGGAATGATAATAGTGGATGATTCAAAGCCCATTTCCGCCAAAGAGTGAATGGGGCTGGCATCCCATGGCAGCCATTGGTCTGATGAGCTTATATCGGGCAGTGTCTGTGGCCTGTGTTCAGCATACTTAACCCGCCAGGCCTTGCTGTAAGGAGTGAAGACCTTGTAAAAGCTTCCTGAGCCTGATACAATTTCTTCCTTTTCGAAAATCACATGATCCTTGAAGGTATAGAAGCCAATTCCCTTTTCGGACAGAAAGGACTCTATTTGCTGGTCTCTTTCCAGGGCATAGGGTTCATAATCTCTGTTGGTGAAAACTGAAGCAATTTCGTATTCATCACAAAGTGACTCGTAGGCCTCTGTCGGAGTGCTGTAGAAGGTTTTTAATCCTGAGCCTTTTGCTCCGAGCTTTTTATGGATGGATGCCAGGCTTTCCTGAATAAATTGTACCCGGGCATCTCTTTTATCTTCCAGCTTATCCAGGATGTTTTTGTCAAAAATGAAAATGGGCAGAACGGGTAAGCCTTCCTTGAGGGCATAGTACAGGGCTGTGTTGTCCGTCAGGCGCAGGTCTCTTCTGAACCAAAAAATCGAAATCTTAGTCATGCTTCTTTGTTAGTCAAAAAGCATAACTCAAAGTAGAGGAATTAGTTTGAACCTGAGGGGTCAGTAGTTTCAGGAGCTTTTTGTTTTTTCCTTTTTTTGCGGTTTTTATTGACACCGCCAAAGAACTCCTTCAGGCTGTTGAAACTCGTGGTTTGTGTGACACTGGCCCCGGTAGTGGTACTCGTGGAACCCTGAGAAATCAGTGATTGGGTAAAATCATAGTTGTTCCTGGAATATACCTTCACCTTATACCGGCCGTCAGGAGTGAGTAAATACTCCGCTGTCCAGTCACCGGCAATGCTATTGACATCTACCAGGTTGGTGACACCACCTTCTCTGGTAACCCGGAGCCTGCCGCCCAGGAAGGTATAGGATAGCCTCAACTGAAAAGTATTGAAGGCTTCTTCCGTCAGATCGGCCAGATCCAGATCTATTTCCAGGTTTTCATCCAGCTGTGCGGCCAGTTGACTGAACTGGTTTGAGAGTAGCTGACTTACATTTTGTGAGGCTGTTCTTCCTCCAATGTTTACAATGCCCTCTTCGCTGAACCGGTTGAAGACAATCAGGCTCAGCACCTGTCGGTTGAGTTCCTGTTCGTCACTCTGGATCTTATTTTTGAAGGCGCTGAGGGCGGTTTGTAGCTGAAAATCCTGGGTATTGATTTCACTGAAATCTATATCGAAGGCAATCTTCGGAGAAAGAAGGGCCCCCTGCAGGTTCAACTGTACTTTGGTGGGGTAACGTCTGCTTACACCTCCTGAGCTATTGTCTATCAGACCAGCTGTGGTAAGAATGGGATCAAGGGAGGTGATTTGACGCTTGGAAGCATTAATGTCCATTACGCCCTCATAGGGATCACCATACCAGGTAATCCGGCTGGGCTGCTCAATATCAAACTCTTTGGTAATGATGTTGTAGAGTGAGAAATTGTAAGAACCCTGCACAATGTCGAGTGCTCCGGCCATGTTAAACTCTCCCTGTGAGTCAATCTGAAGCCTGAGCTGACCGTTGCCACGACCGCGAATGATGTCACCGGTTTTGGCATCTATGATAATCTCGGTATAGGCATCGGGGGTAACTTCAATGTCCAGGTCCAGGTTAAGCCCTTCGATCTTGATCTTGTCCACTTCATCTTCTACTGCGGCCTGTACGGTGCTGGTATCAGTCCTGTCAATGAATTTGATAAAGCTGTTATTGCTCGTTTCAGCTCCTTTGCTAATGGGGATGTAGACCTTGGTGTTGGGTTGTGTGGAGGCTTTGGCGGAAATGCTGAGGTTACTGGCTGCTCCTGTGATACCTACTGTGCCTGAGGCATAGGCTTCACCATAATACAGTACCTCTTCAGAGTAGGGGATATTAAGCACCTGAAACTGGTTCAGGTCTCCATTCAGGTCCAGCACAAAGTTTCTGAAGTAATCATGTCTGATAGTGCCGTTGAAGTCGGCATTATGTGCCTTGGTGTCTGCAAAGAGCAGGTTATTAAGCTTGATATTGTTCTCTTCAAACTCAAAACCTCCGTTAAAAAAGTACTTGGTGTTGAGGTAGTTGATCTTGATGCCTCCCTCATTAATAAGCCCTCTGCCTTGCAGCACCGGGGAGCTCAGCTTGCCAGTTACCTTAAGGCGACCATCCAGGGTTCCGTCTACTTCAGTAAAGTAGTCTTCAATATAAGGTTCGGCAATGTTCAGATTGGCATCGTTAAATCTGAGGTCCAGATCAAGCTGATTTCTGTTTTTTGAGGGGAAGAAATCCCCGTCCAGTTTAATAATCTCTTTGCCCAGCCTGTTTACGTTAAAGTCCAGGTCGAACTTCCGGCTTTGATCTTTCCAGGCCAGCTCTCCGTTGATATCGCCTACCAGGAAATTATTGATCCGGAAATCCTCAATTTTCAGATCTCCGAAAAACAAGGGGTTGTAATAGATATTCTGGGCATTGAGGGTGCCGTTGATTTTTCCTGTGTATTCTTTCAGTGTGATAGGGTTGAAGTTTTCTACCTCTACCTCTTTGAATTTTACCTGTAGTGTTTTTGCCGTGTCTTTGAGTACTGAGATTTCACCATCAAAGTTGATCGACTGATCTTTATTATAGATGTCCAGGTTTTTAATAGTGATTTTCTCCTCACCGAAAATAACGATGTTGTCCTCTGCTATTTGCCAGGTTTCATTCAGTGCCAGGATATCTGAGGCATCGAAGCGCATTTCTGTACGATCAGGGTAAAAGTCGAGGTCGGCACCTATCTCAGCATAGTTGCCGCTGCTTTCCTGTCCCAGGTTTTGTCTCAGGTCAATATGTTTGCCATCCCATACAGCTTCCAGGGTAAGGTTGTCGGTTTCAGAGGTGTTGGCATAAACCTGTTTTTCGGAGTAAAAATATCCGATGGTCAATACATTGGAGGTATCACGTAGGTTATTGGCATTAATGTCAAACTCATTATTGAGAAAGTTGATATTGGCATAGGTAACGGTATCAACTTTAGTATTCAGCATCAGGTCCTGTTGTCCGTTATTGGTAAAGGTACCCTCGATCAAACCGTCTCTGGCAACATAGACGGCTGTATCAAAGAGGTTGATGATCGGGCTGATGTCCTTAAGCTCAACCTTGTACTTGATATCAAAAGGAGAGTCGGTGGGGGCATTCCTTTGCAGAAAGGAGTCCAGCCCTTTCATGTTGCTGGAGAACATGAGGCGGTATTGCTCATTGATATGGCTCAGCTCATCAAGGAGGGTAGTGAATTCAAAATTTCCGTCCATATTCATTTTGAAATACTCGGAAGAGAATTCAACAGCTCTTTCTGAGGCAGTACGTTCAGAAGAGAAGAACAGTGAATCGATCGTGATGTCCTGGGTTTCGTAGCTCAGGTAAGTCTGTTGCAGTGTCAGGTCACCAAGAATACTGTCCAGTTTGAGCCCCTGTATATCCACATCAAAATCGGTAGACAGGTTTACCTGTTTGGTAGTGACATTGATTTCGTCCAGGTCGGCATCGGTGAGGGTACCGTTGATCTGGAACAGATTCTTGCGATCACGCAGGTCTACTGAACCGCTGGCCTGCATGGTAAAGTTGGGGTCTTGTACCGTGATATCTCCTTTAAAGAATGACTGTGCAAAATGTCCGTCAGTCTGAATATCCTGATAATCGTAACCATTGATGCCCACTTTGAAGATGGTGGCATCCAGATCAAAATCGGCATCTTCCAGTTTGAAGCCTGACCCCTGGATGGTTCCGGTAAGGTTTACTTTTTGAAAAATACTGTCTTCGGTAAACAAACCCAGGTCGAACTCTTTCATGGTAAGCCCTCCGCTGTACCGGGCGCTCTGCCCTTCGGTAATTTTAATCTGCGTATTAGAGTCGAAGTCGCCAATGTCGGTTTTGAAGTTACCATCGGCCACAAAATCGTTGATAGCTCCTTCAAAATCTCCGTCAAGCCTTACCTGGCCCAGTTTGTTGGTAATACTGAAGGTCTGAGGGTTGATGTAGGTTTTTATGTCCGTTGACTTCAGGCGTGAATCTACCAGGGTGATATCAAAAAAGGTTTCATCAATCAGTGGTAATCCTTCTATATCCATACTGCCCTGAAGCCGGGTGTTATCGGTCAGGCCTATGGAGAAATTTTCTGAATAGAAGCCTCTCACCGTACCCGTGAAATAGCCGGATAGTTCTATGCGTTCATCATAGGGGCTCAGCTCGGGGGCAAAAAGAGCGAGGTCCCTGGTGTGGATTACCGACTCGTTGAAATTGGCACTGATGTCGATCTTATTCACAAAGTCGCCCATATCAGAGGCCTTTTCATGCCTGAAAACCACCGAGTCTTTGATGTGGCTTTGTCCCAGTTTCAGGTCGAGATCATAGAAGGCCATACCCTTCTGAGAAGTTCTGAAGAAAGTATGGAGCTCGTCAATCTTAAGTCCGGATATGGTATCTTCTGCTGTGAGAAACTTGACATCAATCTGGAAGGTGTCTCTCACTGATTTCAGGTTGAGCAGATCAGCGTTCAGCGAAGTGAGTCTGAAGTGATTGTAGTCAAAGCCGGTAGAAAGAGAGTCCATTCTGGCATCTGAGAGGCTGAACTCAGAATTGATCATGGTAATCTTGTCGATTCCGAAAATACCGGGCTCGAAGGGTTTGGGGGGTACTGAAGGTTCCGGTGCCAGGAAATCGTCCAGCGCTATTACCCAGTAATCGATGTTGAGGGCTACCTCTCCCTCGTCCCGCAGATTTACCGAGGCGCCATCTACCCAGGCCTCGTTTAGCTGAATGTCTTTTTTGCCTATAAGAGAAGGGAGATCGAAGGTGAGGACGAGTTCGTCAATTTCAATCATTTTCCTGTCGGCATGATCGTAGATGCGCGTGCCTTCCACCACCACGGAATTGAACCAGCGGATGTTGGTGTAATCTATCTCAGATCGGTAGCCGGTACCTTCTGTCAGGTAGGTAGTGACTTCATCAACAATGTAATTCTGAACGGGGGGGAGATGGATGAGGCCGATGACCAGTCCAAGCAGAAGTAAAGGAGTGAGTATTATCCAGAGTATTGATTTAACAATACGTTTTTTGATAACTTGCGATCTGTTATTATTCTCACTCAATGCCCACCTCCGAAATCAAAATACTGGCTATAGAATCATCCTGTGATGAAACTTCGGCCGCTGTAGTGGTCAACGGCAAAGTACTCAATAATATCATCGCAACGCAATCGGTGCATGAAAATTATGGAGGCGTGGTGCCTGAACTGGCTTCCCGCGCTCATCAGCAGAATATAGTTCCTGTTGTTGATCAGGCACTCAAAAATGCTGCCATAGATAAGAACGAACTATCTGCTATTTCGTTTACACGAGGCCCGGGACTTTTAGGAGCACTTTTGGTGGGTACTTCATTTGCCAAGTCTATGGCACTGGCACTGGATATACCGCTCATTGAAGTGAACCATATGCAGGCCCATATTCTGGCCCATTTTATTGAAGACCCCCAGCCTGAATTTCCTTTTCTGTGCCTCACCGTCAGTGGTGGCCATACACAGATTGTTTTGGTAGAAAGCCATCTGAAAATGAAGGTAATTGGTGAAACAAAAGATGATGCGGTGGGTGAGGCTTTTGACAAGTCGGCCAAGCTGTTGGGCTTACCCTATCCCGGTGGTCCGCTGATCGATAAATATGCACAGCAGGGGAATCCTGACAGATTCAGCTTTCCCGAGACTTCAATGCCGGGCCTTAGTTATTCTTTCAGCGGCATAAAGACGGGCATTTTGTATTTTCTCAGAGATGAGCTGAAGAAGAATGACCAGTTTATCAATGAGAACCTGAATGATATCTGCGCGAGTATTCAGCAAACCCTCGTGGGCATGCTGTTACAAAAACTCAGGAAGGCTGCCCGAAAACACAATATCAAACAGATTGCCATTGCCGGTGGCGTTTCTGCCAACAGCGGGCTGAGAAAAACACTGGCGGAAATGGCGAAATCGGAGGGATGGACAACCTATGTGCCGGATTTTCAGTATTGCACTGATAATGCAGGGATGATTGGTATAGCCGGCCACTATAAGTATCTGGCCGGAGAGTTTGTGGATCAGAAGGTGAGCGCCCTGCCCAGGATGAAATTCTAATCAGGTGAAATCAGACTTTGAGAAACTGGTAATAGCACGCAGGTACATTGAGATGCTGCAGAAAGAGAACGAGCTTTTAAAAAAAGAGGTCGAATCTGAGCATAAGCTGGTGCTGGAAGCGAGGCAGGCGCTTAAAAATGAGCAGGAGCGCAAAGAGAAAATGACTGCTGCAGAGAAGCTGGAAATAAAGTCAGGTCTGTATGTGCAGCAGATGCGCGATACCATCAATAACCTTAAGGTAAAGCTCAAAAGCGCCACAGAAGAGAATAAAAGGCTTGTAGAGCAGGCGATTCGTCTTAAATCGGGCGAGAAGCCCTAGTTAAACCTACTGTTCGTTTTGAAAACACCATTCAGTCCCGGAGATAGTAAGCTGCATACCTATAAGGTAGCCAGGGCAGATTTTGCCCGCTTTGAAGCGGGTACAGTGCATGAGGTGTGCAGTACCTTTGCTTTAGGCCGGGAAATGGAATGGTCTTCACGGCTGTTTGTGCTGGAGATGACCGAGGCTGATGAGGAGGGAGTCGGTACCATGCTTGAAATTACCCACTTGGGGCCGGCTTTTGAAGGAGAAGAGCTGGTGATTAAAGCAACTGTGGAAAGCCTCCGGAGCCATGAACTTATCTGCAGTGTGGAGGTGAATGTGGGAGAAAGGCAAATTGCAGTCGGAAGGACCGGACAGAAAATACTAAAGAAGGAAAAGATCAATCAAATTTTCACTAGATTAGGCAGATAGATGGCCAGGAAAAAGGAACGTTTTTCATCGAGTATAAATATCAATAACAGGAAGGCAAGCTACGAGTTTGCATTCATTGATAAGTACACGGCCGGTATGCAGTTGCAGGGTACCGAAATCAAGTCCATTCGTGAGGGGAAAGTGAATATGCAGGATGCCTTCTGTTATTTTGTGAAGGACGAGCTTTTTGTGAAACAGATGCATATTTCACCCTACGCGCAGGGCACGCATTACAATCACGTGAGCGATCGGGAGCGTAAGCTGCTGCTTAACAAGAAGGAACTGGAGAAACTTAGTGCCAAAAGTAAAGAGAAGGGCCTGGCCATTATACCGACCCGACTTTTTATCAACGACCGGGGATTTGCCAAACTGGATATTGCCCTGGCCAAAGGAAAGAAATTACACGACAAAAGAGATTCGATTAAAGATCGGGATACCCAGCGGGAGCTCGACAGAATGAGAGTTTGATGGACCAGCCAGAATACGGTATTTGCCGCCTAAGTGTGGTGCCAGTTCGCAGAGATGCGGCAGACAGTTCGGAGATGATCTCTCAACTACTTTTTGGTGAACACTACAGGGTGCTGGAAAAATCAGACGGTTTTACCTGGTACAGAATTCAGAATGCTTTCGATGGTTATGAGGGCTGGATTGATGCCAAGCAGCACAACGAAATCTCTGAAGCCTATTTCACCCAGATCAACGACTCCGAATACAAGATATCTACTGACCTTTTTGCCAGAATGCTTTATAACAAGCAGGTGATTCATGTGGTTTTGGGCTCCGTATTGCCCATACTGAATAACCCCCTCTTTCAATACGAAGAGCAGCTGGCCTTCAACGGGGAGGCCAAAAGCCTTCACCAGAAATGGAGTGCTGATCTGATGATCAGTCTGGCAAAGAAGTATATGAATGCTCCTTATCTCTGGGGTGGAAGAAGCCCGTTTGGTATTGACTGTTCCGGCTTTACACAGGTGGTTTTCAGAGTGGCCGGTTACAAGCTGGCAAGAGATTCCAAAGATCAGATTCTGCAGGGCAAAGAGATTTCACTGGAAGATGCCCAGCCCGGTGACCTTGCCTTTTTTACCAATAAGGCCGGCAAAATGAATCATGTCGGATTGATTGTAAAGGACGGGGAGATTATTCATGCTTCCGGGAAGGTGCGTATTGACCAACTGGATAGTCAGGGGATTTTTAATCGCGAAATTAATGCTTACACCCACCAGCTGTTTAAGCTCAGGCGGATATTCCGGGAGAAGTCATGAGAAGAGTGCTCGTGCTCAATCAAGACTATAGCCCATTAACCGTATGCTCGGCAGAACGTGCCTTTCTTTTGATTTATGCTGAAAAAGCCGAAAGGGTTCACGATGATCCTGAACTGAAGCTAAGAACGGTTTCTACCGAGTACCCGATGCCTTCCGTTATCCGATTGCAGGATTATATCTACGTACCCTACAAGAGTGTACTGTTGTCACGCCAGAATATTTTTAAACGTGACCGTCACCGATGTCAATACTGCGAGAGTCAGAAAGACCTTACGCTCGATCATGTTTTGCCCCGGTCAAGAGGAGGTAAGTCTTCCTGGACTAACCTCACCACCGCCTGTAAAAAGTGTAATTCGTTTAAAGGCGACCGCACTCCCGAAGAGGCTGAGATGACCTTGATAAATAAGCCCTTCAAGCCTTCCTATGTTATGTTTGTAAGAAACTTCTCTGGGTTCACCTCAGAAGAATGGCTGAGATATCTGGGAACTAACTGACCCTGAGAACAGCTTGTTGCGAGTTGCTTTTATAACTGTTTGATCTTCAGTGGTATTTCAAAGCATCTGTCGCTTTTCCGGCCTGGTTTTTGATTGATAAGATGCCTGGATTGGATAGTAAAATTTCGTTACTTTTATATAAAGTGGCGTTATCTCTTCAAGCTGGGCTCACAATTAAACCAACGCAAAGATGAAAACTGTTAAGAATTACCTCTATCTGCTTTTGGCAGGAGCGATTATCTCGTTTAGTGCTTGTGAAGGACTGGAAGAACCTGAAATTCAGGAACCGTTTGACCCGTTAACGGTAAACGACTTATATGTCGTAAATACGTATAATCCCACAATTGACAACAGTACCGTTACGTTTAATGGCAGTCTCAGAAATGCCGAGGCCACTATCGCCTACGGATTTATGTGGTATATCAAACCTTCAGGGTCTGAAGAGCCTGAGGTGCATCGTGTAGAAGTGGGGAGTGGTGATATCGATGGAGAGTTTACCAGGGTGATGAATGACTTACCCAAAGGAGTAGAACTCATTGTTTGTGCTTTCGTTGATTACAGAGACACTACACTGCTTATAGTAAATGCTATCGGTGAAGAAATAGACTTTATTTACGACTGATGAAGAAGCTGAAGAACATAATGCTCCTGCTGACAGCAGGGGCTTTCTTTTCGCTGAGTGCCTGCGGAGGCCTGACCAGCGAGCGTGAGTTAGAGCCCGGCCTTACCAGTGCCGATGTATCGGTGACTACCTATCAGCCTCAGATAAACGACAAAGAAGTTACACTCAATGCAGGCATTGTGGTAGACGTTGATAAGCTGGATCAACAGCTTGTCTGGGGCTTTATGTGGTTTGTTGACAATGGTACTGCAGAAAGAGATATCCAGAAAATGGTGACTGGGAGAGGTTTCTACAGTGGTACTTATAAGATTATTAAGGACGATTTTCCCTCGGGCGAGCAGATCGGTTTCTGTGCTTTTGTTGATTTCAAGGCCAGCCCCAATGCTCAGGTGGAACAAATCGTAGGCGAAGAAATCTGGTTTGACGCCAGATAAAGCTGATTTGGTTTCTTTCTGACTGCCTTATTTTTCGAATACTTTTCTTACCTTTGCAGTCCGTTTCAAAAGAGGCGGTCCTGTTTTGCAGGATTTTTCGAAAAAAATCCATCAGTAAATGCTCTGGTTACTGGTAGGAGTATCTTTTCAGAGCTTTAATTAATTATGTCTGAAGAAACTAAAGCCAACGAGGCAGCAGAAGAAGTGAAAGCAGAAGCTGCTGTTGAAGTGGAGGAGACAGTAGAAGCAACTGCTGCCCCTGAGACACCCGCAGAAGAAGCACCTAAGGCTGCTTCAGCTCCCAACGATGATTTTGATTGGGATGCATTTGACAAAAAAGGATTCGGAGAAGGCTACTCAGCTAAGGAAAAAGAAGACCTGGCTAAGATCTACGAAGAAACCCTTACCACTGTAGAAGAAAAGAAAGTAGTGCACGGTACTGTCGTTTCTATGAGCGACCGTGATGTGGTACTGAACATCGGTTTTAAATCTGATGGTTTGGTAAGTGCCTCTGAATTCCGTGACACACCTGACCTCAAAGTAGGTGATCAGGTGGAAGTTTACATTGAAGAGCAGGAAAACAGCCAGGGTCAATTGGTGCTTTCAAGAAGAAAGGCCAAGATCGTAAGAGCCTGGGAGCTTATTCAAAGTGCGCTTGATGACGACAACGTGATCGAGGGTATGGTAAAAAGAAGAACCAAAGGTGGTCTGATCGTAGATGTTTACGGTATTGAGTCCTTCCTGCCAGGTTCTCAGATCGATGTAAAGCCTATCAGAGACTTTGATGTTTTTGTAGGTAAGAAAATGGAAGTGAAAGTAGTTAAGATCAACTACTCTAACGATAACGTTGTTGTTTCTCACAAAGTCCTCATCGAGAAAGATCTTGAGAAACAAAAAGCACAAATCCTTGAGAACCTTGAGAAAGGTCAGGTACTGGAAGGTGTGATCAAGAACATGACCAACTTCGGTGTATTCATCGATCTGGGTGGTGTTGACGGTCTGCTGCACATTACTGATATCTCCTGGGGTCGTATCAACGATCCTGCTGAGGTGCTCAACCTGGATGAGAAGGTGAATGTGGTAGTACTCGATTTCGATGACGATAAGAAACGTATCTCATTGGGTATGAAGCAGCTGACTGAGCATCCCTGGGATCAACTGGATGCTGCTATTGAGGTAGGATCTAAAGTGAAAGGTAATATCGTAAATGTGGCCGATTACGGTGCATTCCTCGAATTACTGCCTGGCGTTGAAGGTCTGATTCACGTATCTGAAATGTCATGGTCTCAGCACCTGAGAAACCCACAGGATTTCATCAGCGTGGGAGATTCACTGGAAGCTGTTGTGCTTACCCTCGACAGAGAGGAAAGAAAAATGTCTCTCGGTATCAAGCAACTGACTGAAGATCCATGGACGAAGCAGGATGTACTTACCAAGTACGGTGTGGGTACTAACCACAGTGGTATCGTAAGAAACCTGACTAACTTCGGTCTGTTCATCGAGCTTGAAGAAGGTATCGATGGTCTGGTTCATGTTTCAGATCTGTCATGGACTAAGAAGATCAAGCATCCTTCTGAGTTTGTGAAAGTAGGAGAAGAGCTGGAAGTACAAGTGCTCGAGCTCGATATCGATAACAGAAGACTTGCTCTCGGACACAAGCAACTGGAAGAGAATCCATGGGATACTTTCGAATCAGTATTCAGCGTAGGTTCTATGCACAAATGCTCTGTGATTTCTAAAAATGATAAAGGTGCTACACTCGAATTGCCTTACGGTCTTGAAGGTGTAACTACCAACAGACATTTGAAGAAAGAGGACGGTTCTATGGTAGGTGTAGGTGAGAACCTTGATTTCGTAGTGATTGAATTCTCTAAAGATGATAAGAGAATTGTATTGTCACACACGAATACACACACCAAGCCAGCTGATAGACCTGCTGCTCCTAAGAAGAAATCTTCTGGTGGATCTAAGAGTGCTGTTAACAAGCTGAACAAGGAGTCTGAAGTTTCTACTTTGGGTGATTTGGATGCTCTGTCTGCACTGAAGTCTCAGATGGAAGACAATACCAAGAAAGCTAACGAGAAGAGAGCTGCTGCCAAGAAGGCAGAAGAAGCTCCTGCAGCCCCTGAGGCTGAGGCGGAAGGTACTTCAGAAGAAGAAGCTGAAGCCTAATCGCTCATCAAATTATAAGTCAGAAAGCGCCTCATTTATGAGGCGCTTTTTTTTGACCTGATGCGTGAGATATAAAACACGAATGTCTGTTACTTTTTTATGCGATTATTATCTCAATCGGTTTGTAGCATCAGGCATAATTGATAAATTTGCCAACCTTGAAAAAAGGCGTTGTGGCCGAGTGGCTAGGCAGAGCTCTGCAAAAG
>DIYF01000090.1:0-6720 GCA_002427745.1 Roseivirga sp. UBA6061
GTTCTTACCCCTGACGCGGGCTGCCGGTACAACTCCGGGAGACTATGACATCATTATTGATAATACGGCTGTACCCAACCCGCCTCTGTATAATGGTTTTTTTGGAGGCCTGAGTTGTACAGGAGGTATATGTATTACAGATACGCCTTACCTGGATGAAGAAGAAGAGAGTTTTCTGATAGCCGCTAACCGTAATGCGAATTATAACATCACTTTCCTGCAGGGTACCTTTACTATTGTCAATAAAACACTGGCCAATGTGAACCTGACAGCAGCTGATCTGACACAAACATATGACGGAACCCCCAAAGCAGTCACAGTCTCAGGTGTTACAGAAACGGGTTCCGGTAACCCGGTAGCCCCGACCCCGGCCGTCAATTTCAGCTATAAAGGAGCAGACAGAAGCGGAGCCTCTTATGGCCCGAGTGCTACACCACCTGTCAATGCGGGAAATTATACGGTGACTGCTTCAATTGACGGAGCTGATCCTGCTTATGTTGGTTTTACCCAGACCGCCTTCACGATTAACCCGGCACCGATCACCAGCTTTAATGCAGTGAACCTTAATCATGTGGCGGATGGTAGTCCCAGGTCTGTTACAGTTACTTCAACTCCCGAAGGAGCCTCGGTAAAGCCTACCTATTTTGGCTCTGGTGGTACTGTCTACCCTCAGTCCCAAACCGCTCCCTCTGCTCCGGGACAATATTTCGTCAGAGTTGGTGCGGCAGAATTAACGGATCCCAATTACAGCTACACCGGATCTGATGCTTTCTGGACCATGGTGATTTATGAGAAATCACCTTTGACCATTGTACTTGATCCGGCATCGCTCACGTCCACTTATGATGGTACGCCCAAAACGATAACGATATCATCCATCACCGAGCTGATTTCGGGTAACCCATTGGATCAGGCCAACTGGCCGGTAATAAACGTTACCTATGATGGTAATGCCACAGGTCCTGTCGATGCCACTTTTGAATCAGGACCGATTTATGTGGAAGTAACTGTTGACCCTGCAGACCCGAATTATTCAGGAAGTGTCAATGATGAGATCGAAGTCAATCAGGCGCTATCGAATCTTGTCGTGCCCGCTGAAGAGGTATTTATCTTTGATGGAATTCCAAAAGTATCAAGTGCTTCAAATACCGGTGTTCTGGGAGAAGATCTGGGGCTAAATGTCGAGTATGCTCCAACAGGTACCAGCAGCTTTCAAACAACTCCACCAACAGCGATCGGCACATACCAGGTAAGGGCATTTTATGATGATGCATTTGACCAGTATAATATGAACTATCGGGAGACACAGGCCTCCGGTACCTTGATTATTCGGGATAAACTGACGATTACTCAGGCAGAGGTAGATTTCACCGCTCCAGCCAGCCTGGTATATGATGCCACCCCTAAAACATATATGCCTGCTGTGACTGGGGGACTTGATCCGGCATTGATGGTAAGCGACCTGGAGGTAACTTATGTTGGTAGAAATACGACCAGTTATGCCAGCAACAGCACTGCACCCACAGCCGCAGGTGACTATACTGTGACCGCCACCGTCAAAGCCGGAAACGCCAGCTATACGGGCAGCGTCACCTTGGATTTCACAATTACTCCGGTGCCACTTACGATCACGGCCGATGCTGCGAGCAAAGTGTATGGCGATGCCGATCCTGCGTTTACCTTTCAGCTTACTTCCGGTAGTCTGTTATCAGGCGATCTGATCACGGGAGTATTGACCCGGGATGTTGGCGAAACGGTTGGAAGCTACGCCATCAGCCAGGGCACAGTTACCGCAGGGGGGAACTATAGCCTGGGGTTTGTTTCAGCAGCACTCACCATTGACAAAAAAGATCTGACGGTAACTCCCATGGCGACAACAGCCGTTTACGGAGAGGTAGGCAGAGATGATCATCCCGTTACTTATTCAGGTTTCGTCAATGGCGAAGATGAATCTGTATTATCCGGCAACAATCCGGGACTGCTCCAGGTGTTGCTGATAGGTACTAACAGTTTTTATCCGGTAAGCCCCACTGCTCATACCGGAGGTGTTTCTATTCTTTCGCCCGAAACACAGGTGAGTGCCGCCAACTACAACCTGATCTTTGAAACGGCAGACCTGACAGTCACCCCAAGGCCGATTGCCATTACGGCAGACAGCAGAACCATTATATACGGTGAAGATGCGAACACCGGTAATACAGCAGTATTGGAGGAGACCGATCAGGTCAACCACAAGGGGCTGGCACCCAGCGAAACCATCAGTGATTTTAGCGGTAGCCTCGGTTTTTCTAATATCTCTCAAACCAATGCCGGTACCCATACAGGGGGGATTGTTCCTTCCGGATTGACCAATGCGAATTACACGATCAGCTACATCCCGGCCGACCTCACCATCAATCAGCTGGCCATAGAGGTGACTGCCGATGCCGGTACCAAAACCTATGGTGATGCAGACCCTGCCTTTACCTTTCAGATAACTCAGGGCAGTCTGGTTGGTGGTGACCAGTTCAGCGGTACACTTGAGAGGCTAAGCGGAGAAGCAGTAGGTAATTATATCATCAATCAGGGTACACTGTCAGCAGGGGGGAATTATGTCCTCAGTTACCAGTCCAGTGACCTCAGCATCACGAAACGCAATATAGAGGTAACTGCCGATAACAAATTTAAAATAGTCGGCACTTCAGAGCCCGCTCTTACTTATACGCTCACCTCAGGCTCCCTGGCCTTTTCCGATGTGTTAACCGGTACACTTGCCAGAGAGACGGGTGAGGAGATTGGCTTTTATGCCATCAATCAGGGAACCCTGACAGCGGGGAACAACTATAATCTCAATTTTGTACAGGGTAATTTTGAAGTTACTCCCAAAATGCTTCAGGTGATTCAGTTTGATGCCCTGGCGGACGTTACTTATGGTGATGGTAGTTTCGATCTGACAGGCAGTGCCTCCTCAGGTCTGGCTCTGACTTACTCAAGCTCTGACCCTGCTGTGGCAACCATATCAGGCAACAGAGTGACCATATTGGCAGCAGGAACCACGAATATCATCGCTTCACAGGCCGGAGATGCCGTGACGGAGGCAGCCGAAAACCAAATACAACCTCTTGTGGTTCAGCCACGCACGATTGAGGTGGCAGCAGATCCACAATCTAAGACATACGGTGACAGTGATCCCGGACTGACCTATCAGGTTACTTCCGGTTCATTTATCAACGGAGAGAATTTCACCGGGTCATTAAGTAGAGTTAATGGTGAAAGTGTCGGAACCTATGCCATTGAGCAGGGAACACTGACTGGAGGAGCCAACTACAGTCTGGTGTTCTCAGGTTCTGATCTTACAATTAACACAAAGGCCATTGAACTGACTGCTGACCCTCAGACGAAAGTTTACGGAGAGGGAGATCCTTCTTTGACCTATCAGGTGACGCAGGGAAATCTGGTGTTTTCAGACCTGATATCGGGAGATCTGTCCAGAACAGGTGGGGAAAGCGTTGGTAAGTATGCTATTGAACAAGGCAGCATAACAGCCGGGGCAAATTATAACCTGAGCTTTGTATCAGATGATCTGACCATTAGTCAGAGAGAGATTACCATTACGGCAGATGCCGGACAGAGTAAGACCTATGGTGACGCGGAACCTGCGCTTACTTTCAGTGTAACTTCCGGGGCATTGCAGTTTGCTGATGCCTTTACCGGTGCCTTATCACGGGAAGCAGGAGAGAATGTTGGTTCCTATGCCATCATACGCAACACCCTTACGGCCGGTCTCAACTACAACCTTAGCTATGTAGGCAGTGACTTTAACATTGGTCAGCGCAGTATTGCTTTAACGGCTGATGCGAAGAGTAAGGCATTCGGTGCCGATGATCCGGAATTCACTTATCAGGTAACTGCGGGCTCTCTTGTTAACGGAGATCAGGTGAGTGGAAAGCAGGAAAGGGTTTCTGGCGAAACAGCAGGTACTTATCCTATTAACCAGGGTACGCTGTCGGCCGGGATGAATTACGATCTGACCTATAACCCCGCTGATCTTACGATCGATCCTGTGCCGGCCTTACATTTCAATGGCCTGCTGGGATCAGACTATGACTATGTAGAGGTAGCTGATAATGGCAGTCTCGACTTTACTACTGAGTTCACCTTCGAAACCTGGGTTACATTCGATCAGGTAAACAGAGTGAATGATGGCTATGACTGGCAGTTCATTTTTGCCAAATCAAGGTATAATGAGTCTTATGGATTGATGTTGCTGACCGATGGGCCCAGAAAAATACTGCGTTTTTACCACGCTGGTTTTGGAACGGGATTCACGGATTATATCTGGAACAGTGTGACCATAGACACCTGGCATCACGTAGCTGTTACCCTGAACGGGAGCAAGTCTGCCATCCTTATCAATGGGGCAGAGGTAGCTTCTCAAACGGGTTCAGGTAGCCTGGTGCCAAACAATAACCCTTTCAGACTCGGGGCAGGCGGACCTGCCAACAATGTACGGGACCCCTATCCATTGCAGGGGGCTTTGGATGAAGTAAGGGTTTGGAACAAGGCACGGTCGGCCACTCAGATCAGTGATAAGATGCGCAGCCAGCTAACCGGCAATGAGTCGGGCCTGGTGCTTTACTACAATTTCAATGAGGGAACTGTTAACGGAGATAATACCGGCATTACTACTGTGCCCGATCATAGCCAGGCCAACAATAACGGAAGTCTGAACGGGCTCGTGCTTACCGGTATGGTGGGTAACTATGTAGATGCCTCCGGTAATGGTGTGCTGCCCGCTACCCCTCAGACCATTACATTCGATCTGCTTGAAGCTAAAAACTACGGTGATGGTACATTCAACCTTAGCGCAACAGCTACTTCGGGCTTACCGGTGACCTTTACAAGTTCAGACCCGGGGGTCGCTACCATTTCCGGCAATGCCGTGACGATAGTAGGAGCCGGTAAAACTACGATCACAGCCATGCAGGAAGGCTCTTCAGAGTTTGAAGCGGCCCCTGAAGTAAGCAGGGAACTGGATGTAAGTCCAAGAGTACTTGAGGTAACAGCCAATGCCGCGAATAAGGCATATGGTGATGAAGACCCCCTCTTTACTTATCAGGTTACCAGCGGATCGTTGCTGGCAGGAGATGCATTTTCAGGAACTCTGGCACGTGTTGACGGGGAGAATATTGGATTTTATCCTCTCACCCGAGGCACCTTATCTGCAGGTAGTGGCTATCAGATAAACCTCATTCCGGGTTTACTCACAATTGAGAAGAGAGTACTTGAGGTAAGTGCTGATGCAGCCTCAAGGACGTACGGGGATGTTGACCCGCCCCTGACCTATCAGGTAGTAAACGGTTCACTGGTTAACGGAGATGTGCTCACCGGGGAGTTAAGTCGTGACCCGGGGGAAAGTGTGGGAGAATATGCGGTTCTGCAGGGCACCCTGGATGCCGGAAGTAACTATCTCATTGAGTATACTTCAACCGTTTTCTCTATTTACAAAAGAGTACTGGAAATCTCTGCAAATACAGCGAACAAGATTTATGGGCAGTCAGACCCGGCTCTGACCTACCAGGTAGTAAATGGCTCTTTGGTCAACGGAGACCTCCTGACAGGAGGGCTAAGCCGTGACCCGGGAGAGAATGTGGGAGAGTATGCCATTCTGAAGAATACGCTGGATGCGGGAGTGAATTATCTCATTGAGTATACATCAGCCAATTTCACCATTGACCAGAACACGCTGGAAGTTACAGCGGATGCAAAGGTTAAAAATACCGGTGAGGCAGACCCTTTATTTACTTATCAGATAACGCAGGGCAGTCTTGTAACGGGCGATATGCTGACTGGCGAATTAAGCAGAGTAGCAGGAGAGACTGCGGGCACCTACGCCATTACCAGAGGAACGCTTACAGCAGGAGACAACTATTTGTTGAGTTATATAAGTGCTGATCTCAATATTTTACCGGTAATGCTCGGTAAACCGGTAATTACCGGAATCAGTGATGATACTGGCGTGAGTGATCGTGACGGTATTACCAGTGATAAGAATATCACGATCAGCGGTACGGCCGATCCTGATGTACGGGTGGAGGTGTCTTCGCAATTCGGCCCGCTCAGAAGCACACAGGCTGATGCCAATGGAGACTGGCTGCTGGATATTACTGACATCAATCTGTTTGAGGTTCAGGTAAGCCTGACAGCAGAAGCCGTTGATGCTTCAGGAAACCGTAGTGTCAAAAGTGATGTGTTTGTATTAACACCTGATTTCACGGCCCCGGCAAAACCAGTCATAACGGGAATCAGTGAAGATACCGGAGTAAGTAACACGGATGGTGTCACTAACGACAGGAATATCTCGATCAGTGGAACAGCCGAACCGAACTCTTCCGTAGAAGTATCTTCACAGTTCGGTTCTCTCAGAAGTACTCAAACCGATGCCGGTGGAAACTGGCTGCTTGATATCACGGATATCAACTTGTTTGAGATCAAAGTGAACCTGACGGCCGAAGCTGTTGACCTAGCGGGAAACCGCAGTACCAAAAGCGATGTGTTTGTGTTGACCCCTGATTTTACAGCTCCTGTGAAGCCTGTCATAACAGGAATCAGCGATGATACCGGAGTAAGTAACACGGATGGTGTTACCAGTGACAGGAATATCACCATCAGTGGAACAGCCGAACCAAATTCCACCATAGAAGTATCTTCGCAGTTTGGCTCTCTCAGAAGTACACAAAC
>DIYF01000090.1:6823-7116 GCA_002427745.1 Roseivirga sp. UBA6061
GGAAACTGGCTGCTTGACATCACAGACATCAACTTGTTTGAGATCAAAGTGAACCTGACGGCCGAGGCTGTTGACCTGGCCGGGAACCGCAGTGCTAAAAGCGATGTGTTTGTGTTGACCCCTGATTTCACCGCCCCTGCGAAGCCTGTGATAACAGGAATCAGCGATGACACCGGAGCGAGTAACAGTGATGGCGTTACCAGCGACAGGAATATCACCATCAGTGGAACAGCCGAGCCAAACTCCACCATAGAAGTATCTTCGCAGTTCGGCTCTCTCAGAAGTACACAAAC
>DIYF01000090.1:7209-51103 GCA_002427745.1 Roseivirga sp. UBA6061
GGAAACTGGCTGCTTGACATCACGGATATCAATTTGTTTGAGATCAAAGTGAACCTGACGGCCGAGGCTGTGGACCTGGCCGGAAACCGCAGTGCCAAAAGTGATGTCTTTGTATTGAAGCCCGATTTCACCGCCCCTGCGAAGCCTGTGATTACCGGCATCAGCGATGATACCGGAGCGAGTAATAGTGATGGTGTTACCAGTGACAGGAATATCACCATCAGTGGAACAGCCGAACCGAACTCTTCCGTAGAAGTATCTTCACAGTTCGGTCCTCTCAGAAGTACACAGACTGATGCCGGTGGAAACTGGCTGCTTGACATCACGGATATCAACTTGTTTGAGATCAAAGTGAACCTGACGGCCGAGGCTGTTGACCTGGCTGGAAACCGCAGTACCAAAAGTGATGTGTTTGTATTGACCCCTGATTTTACTGCCCCTGCGAAACCTGTGATTACCGGCATCAGTGATGATACCGGAGCGAGTAACAGCGATGGAGTGACAAGCGATAAGAATATCATCATCAGTGGTACGGCAGAGGCGAACTCCAGTGTAGAGGTGTCCTCTCAATATGGTCCGCTGAGGAGTACCCGGGCTGATGCGAATGGAGACTGGTTGCTTGACATTACCGACATCAATCTGTTAGAGATCAAAGTGAAGCTGACGGCAGAAGCGGTTGATTTAGCCGGGAACCGCAGTGTAAAGAGTGATGTATTTGTGCTGGCACCCGATTTTACAGCACCGGGAGTGACTATTGATATTGCCAATGTTTCGGCTGCGGGTTATACCATCACAGCGCTGTTTGATGAAGCAGTCAGTGGTTTGACTTTGGATGAGATATCAGTTACAGGAGGCAGTGCCGCTAATTTGGTTCAGAATGATCCGATGAGTTATTCCTTTGTGGTAAGCCTCTCAGGAAGTACTGCCGATGTTAGTATCGGAGCGGGGGCTGCTCAGGACATAGCGGGCAATGATAATACTGCTTCCAATTCGTTGAGTTTAGGAACTCCCAATAGCGGAGCCAGAGAAGGATTCAACAGTTTGTCCAACCTATCGAAATCAGAACAGATAAAGCTATATCCCAATCCTGCCAGCACTGTGTTGACGATAGACCTGTCAGCGCTAAGTGCTGGGGAGGTAGATGTATTCCTGTATAATGCTTCTGGTAAGCCTGTTTTTTCAACAGAGGCCTATAAGGCACGGACCCTGAAACTCGATGTTTCCAACTATCTGAGTGGAATGTATATCGTTCAGATATACGATGGTCAGCAAGTCATCAGAAAGAAGGTGATGGTAAGGAAGTAAAGGCTTTAAGACTCCAAAAAACGCAAAAAGCAGTATCCGGTGAGAGTACTGCTTTTTGTATGGAGTAAGCTTCGTTTATGCTTCTAGCAGGCCGGCTCTTTTCAGCAGGGCTTTCACATCCGGTTCCTGACCTCTGAATCGTTTGTAGAGGGTCATAGGGTGTTCCGATCCTCCGGCTGAGAGTACGTTTTCCTTAAACTTATCCGCAATCTCCTTGTTGAAAATCCCCGCTTCCTGAAAATAAGCAAAGGCATCGGCATCCAGCACCTCGGCCCATTTGTAGCTGTAGTATCCCGCAGAATAACCGCCCTGGAAGATATGGGAAAAGGAGCAGCTCATATTGGTGCCGTCTACTGATGGCAAGACGCTGTTTTCTTCCAGTATGGCCTTTTCAAAGGCAGCCACATCTTCTACTTCACTATTGTCCTGACCATGCCAGGCCATATCCAGTTTACCAAAACCAAGCTGTCTCATGGTCTGATAGCCCTCCATAAAATTCGCACTGTCTTTGATCTTCTGAATCAACTCTTCCGGTATGGCCTCTCCGGTTTCATAGTGCCTGGCAAACAGGTCCAGACACTCTTTTTCATAGCACCAGTTTTCCAGTATCTGAGAAGGCAGTTCAACAAAGTCCCAGTAAACGCTGGTACCACTGAGGCTTTCATAGGTGCCGTTGGCCAGCATTCCGTGCAAGCCATGCCCGAACTCATGAAAAAGTGTGGTTACCTCATTGAAGGTAAGCAGGGAAGGCGTGGTAGCCGTGGACTTGGTAAAGTTGCATACATTGGAAATCAGGGGGCGGTGATCTCCGTTTTCATCCTTGTACTGTCCGGCAAAAGAGGTCATCCAGGCACCGGCTCTTTTTCCGGCACGAGGAAAGAAGTCGGCATAGAAAATTGCCACCTCTTTGCCATCTGCATCAGTTACCTCATAGACGGTCACATCAGGGTGGTAGGTATCTATCTCTGTGTTCTCCTTAAAATTCAGCCCGAAGAGTTTATTGGCCGTTTTAAAAACACCGTCCACCACATTCTCAAGCTTAAAATATGGCTTGAGCAACTCATCGTCAATGGTATACTTTTCCTTCTTCAGCTTCTCGGAGTAATAACCGAAATCCCAACGCTGCAGGTCGGTCAGTCCATCAATCTTTTTGGCATAAGCTGCCACTTCCTGAACATCTCTTTCAGCCCCGGGCTTGCCGTATTTCTGAATCTCATCCAGGAAGTTCATTACTTTTTCCGGTGATTCTGCCATGCGCTCTTCTAATACAAAGTGTGCATGCGTTTCATAGCCCAGCAAACGGGCTCTTTCATTTCTCAGCCTTACTATCTGCTTTACAATCTCCTGGTTATCCAGTTCGTCTCCTTTGAACCCCTTAGACGAAAAAGCCAGGCTCAGCTCTTTGCGGAGCTCCCGATTGTCAGCATAGGTCATAAAGGGTACATAACTGGGATAATCCAGGGTGATCACCCATTTACCTTCATGTCCCTTTTCTTTGGCCGTCTGGGCTGCCATTTCCTTGGCATGTGCCGGAAGTCCCGCCAGATCGCTTTCATTTTCCAGCACCATGGCATATCGGTTGGTCTCGGCAAGCACATGCTCACCGAACTCAAGCGAGAGTTTGGAAAGCCTGATGTCAATTTCTCTGAGTTGTGCTTTCTGGTCATCGTTTAACAGAGCTCCGTTTCTTACAAAGCCTTTATAGCTTTTATTAAGCAGCATTTGCTGCTCAGCGCTCAACGTTTCCTGATCCGTTGTATCAAAAGCAGCTTTAACTCTCTCAAACAACTGCTCATTCAATAAGATATCATTGGAGAACTCACTCAGAAGAGGAGAAACATCCCTTGCAATGGCCTGAAGCTCGTCACTTGTTTCTGCTGAATTGAGGTTGAAAAAAACAGAGGAGGCACGATCAAGCAGTTGACCACTGCGCTCCAGCGCCTCTATGGTATTGGCAAAGCTGGCCGGTTCTTTTTGCTCAGTAATCACAGCGATTTCAGCTTTTGCCGAAGTAATCAGCTCCTTTATGGCAGGAAGAAAGTGTTCGTTTTTTATCTGGCTGAATGGTGGTGTCTGAAATGGAGTATCAGGTATGGAAAGTAATGGATTCATATTCGCTTTTAGTTCAAATAAGGGACGCAATTATAGGTACTTATGTTTTGAAATTCATCCATCTCTTTATCGATTTTCAGAATGATATCCTGTATGAGGCGATTTAAATTCCCACACTGCCAGAATGAACGAACCAAGAGGTATGGGTAGTTATCATTATAAATTTTCCACTATCGGACAGAAGTATTGTGTTGAAAAAATAAATGTTTCTACATGCAATGGTGGGGTAAGCACCTGGTGAGGGAGTAGATATAGCATACGCCACGAAATACACTACGCCACAAGTGACTGGTAAAAAACTGTGCCAGGTGCTTCTGAAGTGCAAAAAACAGTACACTAAGACAGCCATTTGTTTGCCCTGTGTATAGTGTGGTATAGTGAGGGGAAAAGTGATTTACCCTCGGGTTTCGCCAAATACACAGTTGTTGTGAATACACAGGGTAAGTTGATACGAAAGATTGGATTAGTACTACAGTTGACTGTAGCCTTCTCTTGTGTGGTAAATGCCCAGGCTGTATTTGAAAGCAATGTAAGTGGAGGAGCCGGTGACTGGGATGATGCCGGAAGCTGGACAAGAATCAGTGGGACAGATGGAGATGATATTCCTGATGCCGATGATGATGTAACCATCCTGGCCGGTGACGAAATTGATCTGGCAACCGCCACTACTAATGTGGATGATCTTACCATAGCCGGTACCCTGGATATTGCCGGAAATAACAGAACTATTAATGTAGGAGGAAACCTGGTGATGTCGGGTACCAGTGCCATTACAGGAAACAATGATTCCCGAACAGTCAATGTTACCGGTACATTTGATGTAAGCACGGGCGCATCTGCTACTGTCAATGGTCAGACCTTCGATGTTACCGGAGATACCACCATTGACGGAACGCTGACTTTTGGAAACAACAGAGGAAATAAGTCCTTCAGTAATATTACCATCTCTTCCACCGGAAACTGGAATAATACCGTTCGGGAGAGTTTTACCATTTCCGGCAACTGGACCAACAATGGTAGTTTTACAGCATGCTCTAATCAAAATTGCGACTATGAATTCACCAGTACCTCAGGCACTTTCAGCGGTAGTGCGTCAAGCACTTTCACTGATATTGTAATCAATGGCTCTGCCAGTTATACCAATACAGGTACGCTGGCCGTATCAGACGAAATCAGAGGAACCGGAACCTATATCAACGGCAACGGATCCTCACTGGAGCTTCAGGGAGCAGGTCCCTTCGGTACGTCTACGTTTACTGTGTCCACCAATACCAATACGGTGACCTATGCAGGCGGAAGCAACCCTACCATAGTGGCTACTACCTATCATGATCTGGTGATCAACAAAAGCGGAGGTACCGCATCCAATTCCGGAACGGTGACTGCGAACAATGATATGACCATGAGTGGAGGAACCCTCGATGTAGACGCTGCCATCAATGTGAGCAACGACCTGACTGTAACAGGTGGCCGGATGGACGTAAATGCAGCTACCCTGACAGTTTCCAGAGACATTGCCGTTTCCGCAGGTGAAATTACCCCGACCAATACCAGTTCGGTGATCAATGTAACCAGAGACTTCCTTTTATCAGGTACAGGTATTTATGACCACAATGATGGCGATGTGAACATTACAGGAGATTTGACTGTGACCGGGGGCACCCTGACCATGAATGAAAGTACTCTGACCAGTACACTGGATATGGATGATTTCACGGTGGCAACAGGTTCAGTGACTCTGTCAGAAGGTACGGTTACAGTAGGGAATGCCAATGGACTGGTGGTAAGCAGTGGCTCTTTCAGAATAAACGGAGCCAATGTGACCGCGGACGTGTATGATGTCAACGGAGGGACTAATGATCTGGACGGAGGGAGTCTGGTGGTGACTACCCTGGATATCGAGAGCGGAAATGCCGCTACGGTCAGTAGCATTACGCTGACAGTTTCCGGCACAACCACCGTCAATGGAACACTCAATTTCGATAATGGTTCTACAGTCAACACCCTGAATGATATTGTTGTGGCATCAGGCGGGGTCTGGAATGTTACGGCTGGTACAGACTTTACGATAAACGGTAATATCACGCACAACGGAACCAGCTGGACCGGCTGCAGTTCGAATGGTTGTGATTATACGCTCACCAGTACCACAGGCACCATAAGTGGCAGTGGGGCAATCAGCGTTTCGGACTTAATCATCAATGGGTCTGCCAGCTATACCAATAGTGCCTCTTTGACCGTTACCGACAGGATAACAGGTACAGGGGCATTTATCAATGGTATGGATGCTTCCCTTTCTTACTCAGGTAACAATTCAAGCGGGACTAATTTTGACATTACCAGCTTTACCGCCTCTGCTACGGGTAATACGGTTACCTATAGTCGTACTGGTGATATGCAGCTACGCACTACGACTGATACTGACAACAATTACCACAATCTTGTCATCAGCACCGGGGCTGTCGGAAATGATGTGACGCTGGCTGGTAATATCACTGTGGATAATCAGCTGACACTGACTGTGGGGGATATTATCCTGGATACGAATCGCCTGACCCTGGAAGACGGAGCTACAATTTCTGGCGGAGATGCCGATAGCTTTATCCGTATCAACAGCACTGGAGTTGTCAGGCAAAATTACTCCTCCTCAGGGGCTACGTTGTCTTTCCCTATAGGAGATAACGGAGACTTTTCTCCCATAACTGCTTTTACCCTTACCCAGGGCACTTTTGGAGCCGGTGCTTTTGTGGAGTTTGATATCACCGATGCTGATCACCCCAACAGAGATACTGACAATACAGGTGCCGGGGGAGATGATGATGGTACGGCTGCAACGGCCTTTATCAGTCGTTACTGGACGTTAACGGGGAATGCGATCACCAATGAAAGGTTCAATGCCACCTATCAGTATGTGGATGCAGACATAACGGGAACAGAGGCTAATATGGTCGCAACACTTTACAGAGGACTGACTTCACCTGCTATCGATGACTGGCTGGTAGCCGGTATGGTCACTGCCGGTACCAATACAGTCACCCTGACAGGTGGAGATAACTTCGGGGATCTTTACGCCATGGACGACACGCTTGACCGGTTGCCTATCGTGCTGCTTTCTTTCGAGGCAGAAGTGACAGAAGACAAGGTGGAGCTGCATTGGGTAACTCTCACAGAAGAGAATAACGCCTTTTTTACCATCGAAAGATCTGCCGATGGGGTGGAGTTTGATCCCATCTTGTTTTTAGACGGTGCCGGTGATAGTAATAAAATCAACAGATATTCAATTACGGATGATGCTCCTTTGAACGGCAGATTCTATTATCGCCTCAAACAAACAGATTTCAACGGACTCTTCAGCTATTCGGAGGTCATTTCAGTTGAAGTGGAAAAAGAGTTCAACGCACCTCATTTGAGCTTACACAATAACCCTGCTCAGCGGGGAGAAACCGTTAGTATTATCAGGCAGAATCGTATCAGGCAATCCCTTATAATCAGGAATATTAGCGGACAGGTTGTATTCAACCTGGAGTTAAAGGCTACAGATGAGCTCAAGGTACCTCTGGAAATCGATCAGAAATTTAATGCCGGAGTTTATCTGGTCTCCCTGATTCAGGAGGGCATGATATCTACCAGAAAACTGATCATAAGGTAGGCTCCGTTTTCCCTGCTAAGCCCTCTCAAATCTGCCTTGAAATTTCTCCGGTGTTAACTTTATGTTATTTAAACGTATATATGACATTTTTTTTGTTGAAGATGTTACATTTGCAGCGTTTTTTGAGGTGTGTCGTATTCGTTAAAAATGTGTGTAAAAGGCGGATTTTTATATCACAAAAGAAATAAGCAGGCTCACTTCCTCTTTTGAGTAACCTAAACTTAGTGGCAGAAAGATGAGGTACATTTTGTGCTTTATTCTTTTGATGTGTGTACAATTTGTTTCTCAGGGACAGGCGGTCTTTCAGAGCAATACATCAAATGGAAATTGGAACACGTCAGGAAGCTGGAGTCTGCAAAGTGGCTCAGATGCAGACGGTATTCCTGATAGTGATGATGATGTGACTATTGCAAGTGGTCATACCATTAACATATTGGCGGCAGCAGCCTGTAGCGACCTGAGCTTTACAGGTGGGAATCTGAGTTTTAACAGTGATCAGACCCTGAGTGTGGGAGGAGATATGAGTGTGTCCGTTTCTTCTGGCATCTCGGGCTATTCTAATGGTCACATACTTCAGGTTTCAGGCGGGCTAAGTGTCAGCAGTGGCATTACGTTTTCTGTAGGGTCGATTCGCTTCGAGGTTTCAGGGGCTACCACCGTGAACGGGGCCCTGAACGTTTCGGGTTTCGGTCAGAGCCGGAGTTTCGGTGACCTGACGATCAACTCGGGAGGTTCTATGACCTGCAGTGGGGCAGATGCCTATTCGTTCACCGGTGACTTAGCCAATAATGGCACTTTTACAGCTACCTCTTTTGGTACAACCTTCACCTTTACCGGCAGCTCCAATACCATATCGGGTTCGGGTCAGCTGAGCTTTTTTGATGCTACTTTCGATTCACCGGCTTCATATACCAATACCGGCAATATGCAGATACGTTCCTCCTTGTCGGGTACCGGCAGTTTTACCAACGGAAATGGCGGTCAGCTGGAACTTCAAAATGGAGGACCTTTCAGTGTCTCGACTTTTAATGCCTCAGCCACAGGTAACACGATTACTTATACCGGTTATGGCGATCCTACGGCTTTTTCAGGAAACTACTACAACCTTGTTCTGAACAAGTCGAGCGGTAGCCTGAGTTTTGGCAGCAGCCTTACGGTTTCGAATGATCTGACGATTCAGGCGGGAATTGTTCAGGTAGGAGCTGTCACACTGAATGTCGGCAATGATCTGAGTATCTCAGGAGGGGAATTTACACCAGATAATGCTTCTGCCGTAGTGAATATAAGCGGAGGCCTGAGCATGTCAGATGGTGAGTACGATCATAACAATGGAGATGTCAATATCACCGGAAGTATTGACCTGACGGGAGGGACCCTCAATATGGATGGAGCCTCCTCAACAGTTGACTCGGCCGGTCTCACCGCAACTAATGCGGCTTTGACCCTGAATGATGGCAGCCTGACGCTGACGGGTGCTTTCACGATAAACTCAGGGACAACATTTTCTAATCCCGGTACGGATATTACAGCCGGAGGTGCCTTTACACTGAATGACGGAACAGCTGCCTTTGCTGCCGGGAGTCTCAGCGCTGATGGCCTTACGATTGCGGCTTCCAAAGAGCTCACGATCACCAATGCTTCCCTGACCAATACCGGAAGCACAAACGTCAATGGTACCCTTACCTTTAATGGTACGGGTGGCACTAAGTCGCTGGCCGATGTGGTGGTGAACTCGGGAGGCTCCTGGACGGTGACACAAAATGAAGACTTTGCCATTAGCGGAGATGTAACCAGTGACGGTACTTTTACTGGATGCCCGGCCTATGGCAACTGTAACTATACTCTATCCAAGGCCAGTGGTTCCATCTCAGGTTCCGGTACTGTGGCCATGCGGGATATTATCATCAATAGCCCCAATACTTATACGAACACCACCAGTCTTACTGTAGCCAACACGATTACCGGCACAGGCACTTTGGTGAATGGTAACGGAGGTGCTTTGACCTATGAGGGCGACAATAGCAGTGGGGGGAATTTTACAATTACCAATTTCACCGCTTCTGCTACTAACAACACGGTTACTTACAGTCGCAACGGAAATCAGCAGATCCGAGCCACTACCAGCAGCGATAACGACTATTACAATGTGGTGATCAATATGTCTGCCGCTACCAATGATGTCACTTTGGCCGCAGATATCACCATAAACAATCAGCTGACACTGACATTAGGAGACCTCGTATTATCGACCAATCGACTTACTATGGCTGACGGAGCTACTATTTCAGGGGGGACTAGTAATAGCTTTATCCGTATCAACAGCACGGGAGTGGTAAGGCAAAACTATTCTGCTTCCGGAGCTACTCTGGCTTTTCCTATCGGAGACGGGACCAATTTCTCTCCCATAACTGCTTTTACCCTGACTGATGGTACTTTCGGAGCTGGTGCCTATGTCGAATTTGATATTACCGATGCCGATCACCCCAACAAAGACACCGATAACACCGGGTCAGGAGGAGATGATGATGGTACTGCGGCAACAGCCTTTATCAGCCGTTACTGGACGTTGACCGGGAATGCCATTACAAACGAAAAATTTGATGCTACCTATCAGTACATCGATGATGACATTACAGGAACGGAAGCAAATATGGTGGCAGCTTTGTACCGGGGACTGACTTCACCTGCGATTGATGACTGGCTCTCAGCAGGAATGGTCACCGCAGGTGCTAATACTGTGAGTTTAACAGGCGGGGATAACTTTGGCGATCTCTACGCGATGGACGATACCATGGAACGGCTGCCCATTGTGCTTATTTCTTTTGAGGCTGAGGCCTTATATGGCAGAGTAGAGTTAAAATGGACTACCGGCAGCGAGGAAAGCAATGCCTTTTTTACAATTGAGAGATCTCCCAATGGCCGCGATTTTGAACCTGTTTTATTTGTAAACGGAGCCGGAGACAGCAAAACGTTTATCAAGTATACAGCCACAGATATGAACCCTGAGAAGGGATTAATGTACTACCGACTGAAGCAGACAGATTTTAATGGTACTTTCTCTTACTCTGAGCTGGTTTCTGTGTTTAATGCTCTATCCAATATTCAACCTGACTTTGTCATTCAGGGCAATCCACTGACGAGGGGAGAGCGACTCATTATCAACCGAAATCTCAGGGGAGAAGGCCAGCTCATGATCCTGGGAATGGATGCTGAGAAGCTGCAGGATTATCAGATTGAAGCAACCGATTCAGAAGAGCTTGAACTCAGGTTACCTCTTAATATAGACCCTGGTACCTATCTGGTAGTATTGCATCAGGGAGGTCAGAGAGTATCAAAAAGGCTTATTGTGCTCTAGGCAACACCTCTTTTAATCCGGGTAGAAGATCAGAAATTTGAGTTACAGGTGGTAATGCTCTTGCTGCCGTTCAGGTAGGCCTCATTGGCCCCTGTATTCAGGCCTATGTTTGTAGAGCCGAGAATGGCATCTTCCAGCGGACCAGAAGCTTCGAAGTGAATTTTGATACTGCCATTGAAGGTCAGCATGCTGATGAAAGTAACAGGTGTATCGTCATCCAGGCTGTTAAGAACAGTACTGCTGACGCCTACGCCATCTTCTTCTCTCACAGTAGAAAGAAGGGTAGCTACATCTCCGTCATCTGCTAAACTGCCAAAGTGAAGGTGTACAGGATGTTCCGCACCTGAAAGCACATTATTGAGCGTAATGTCCAGCTGTACATCGCCATTGTTACGCTCTCTTATCAGCAAAGTACCCGAGGTGGTATTACCGGAAACAGTACCGGGGATCAATTCCAGCCTTACCTCATTTCCTGTAAACTCAGAGTCTCCTCCGTTGCCTTCGCTACAGGCGCCAAATAACAATACCAAAGCTAAGGTGGCTAAGTAGGTGCTGATTCGTTTCATCCCGTTATTTTTCATTGCTGACACAATTTATAATTAAAACAGCTAAGAGACATCCTTATTGCCCCGGAATATAGATATTCCGGCATAATGGCTGACAGTTAATTGACTCCTGAACAGGCGAATTTGTTTAGTACAGTTACATCAAAATCCCGCCCCTGTTATGTCATCTAACGAGTGTATGACAAAAAAGTCACATTCCTTTTAAAATAAGCCGGGAAAAAACAGCAACTGACTGTAATTTCCCGGTCATAATGGATTCAGATAAAGACTAGTTGCCCTGGTAAATCTTTGAGAGATTGCGGTAACCATTGGCATCTCCGTACCAGTCTGTATAGCTCAAACCATTGCTTTCACCCCAGTGCTTAAAGTAATTATATGCCTTGTCAATTCTTGATTTTTCCGTGGGATAGCGAAAGGTGTGAATAATGTTGATGGCCCAGGGCGTATTATCAACGGACTGATAGTATCGGTCCAGGCCCGGCAGCGTATTATCATCTTCGGTTCCAAACAGATTAGTGTCTGCCAGGTCAGTGGGTTGATGGCCTGAAAGATGTACTTCGCGTCCTCTGTCCATGCTGTTGAAAATAAACGGGTTGTAGGGAGGGTTCACCAGAGGTGCCGGATCGGTGGGACCAGTGAAATTTATAACAATTCTGAATGTCTTTTCTTCTACAAGGGGCTGTCCCACCACGGTATTGGCAAAACCACCTGACGTGGGCCTCATATGGTCATAAGCATCGTTAAACACGATGATGGTTGGCACACTTTGACCTTCTTCCAGCCCATTGCTTTTGAGGCTGACAGCTTCACCAAACACTTCGTATCCGCTTACCTGACTGATCAGTGATTCGTCAATGGGTATTTGAATACCAAAGCCATTGTGGTTGCCGGCACCCATCGCACGGATGGTAAGGTCTATTTCAGTCCTGACCGCCAGGTTGTTACTGTTCAGCACATTGACAAACCGGTATCCTATAACCAGATCGTTGAAGTCATAATCTCCCTTTACAGGCCAGAGGTCTTCAAAAGCCAGGGAGCCCATACCAATTTCAGAAGGCGTATAGACATCATAGGCGGCATCAGCATCATTGGGGTAATCGTCCAGCTCATCTATCACACCATCATTGTCTGAATCTTGCTGTTCCAGGTCAGCTACATCACATCTCCAGGCGGTAAGGTCGTTGATTTTGAAGTCGTAAGTCCTCACAATCTGGTAAGACCCGTCTTCCTTGCTGATTTGTATCAGGTTGGAGTTGGCATCATTGGTACCCACAAAAATGCGGTCCTGCCGGTCTATGGCCATGGAGGTAAGCTGAAAGGGGAAGTTTTCAGCACTGATCCTGATAATGGTTGCCGTGCTCTCTTCGAATCCTGTGAACTTATAAAGTCCGGAGAAACAGGCGAGGTATAAATCTCCCAACGAATCGAAAGCCAGGTCACCACCACTTGAGTTATTTACAAATCCGTTGATTGTATAGCTGTTAACCACCTCATTTGTAGCAGCATCTACCTTATACAGTTTGTTGTTGTTGCTCATCCAGAAGTAACCGTCTTTGTAGGTAAGTCTGGGATAATTGCCATTGAAGGGATTGCCTGTATGGGCTATGCTGAAAGTATTCGTATAAACATCAAACTGATAGAGGTTGGTGCCTACATTGTAATATACCAGGCCGTTGTCCTGGTCCAGGGCATTGGCTATTGATCCGCCCCCTTCCAGATCGGGCAGGGCAGTGGGAGTATACTCTCCTGCTGTAAGATCAATGCTATAAAAGCCTCTTTGGCCATTCACGGCATAGAGTCGGTCCTGGCAGGTTTCATTTTCTGAAGAGGTCAGGTTATTTCCAGAGGCTCTTCCACTAAAGCTTTCTTCAAACTGTACACTGGCATAGCCTGCCTGAACAGGTACTGTTTTGAGTTCTATGCCATCAGCTGTATGCTTTTCTATGGATAGTTCAGAAACTGCAGTAGGTACTACCAGCGAATGCCTGATTTCTGAAGAAGTCTTTCCAAATGACAGCACTTTGTGTAGCTGATTCTGGAAAGTGTAGCTGATGCTGTATTTGACCTGCGTATTTGAACCGAAGTCAGAAACATTTACCTGAATCTCCTGCGAGGTCTTGAAATTAAATTCATTCGCAAAAACCAGGTCTCCCTCTATAATATCTTCCTCAAGCGGGTCCAGCTCAGGTTTTTCAATACAACCGGTAGCCAGCAAGGCGAAAAGAAGTATAACAACTTTAAAATCTTTCATAACAGTGCGCTTTAACTACCCGAAGTAGCATCAGAGTCCTGTTATGATTCCGATTTTTCGTTGAACTGTCTGCTTTTATAGAAGACTGAAACAGAAATGGAGATGAGAGTCAGAAGCCTACAGCTGACTTTACGCGGTCCAGCACTCCCATGGCTACCTTTCTGGCTTTGGCTTCTCCTGCCTCCAGTTTGGCATTCAGCTCATCCAGGTTTTCCATGTAGTAGTTATAGGTGTCGCGCTCTTTGGCATACTTTTCAATGATGAGTTCATAAAGTGCCTGCTTGGCATGACCATAGCCGTAATTACCTCCGGTATAGTTCTCTCTCATTTCCGCTATCTGATCCTCAGAAGCCAGCAGAGAATACAAGGCAAATACGTTGTCGCTATCCGGATCTTTAGGCTCTTCCAAGCCCTTACTATCCGTCACAATCTGCATGATGTTCTTTCTCAGCTTTTTATCCGGCTGAAAAATATCGATGATATTGCCATATGACTTGCTCATCTTCTGACCATCCGTTCCCGGAACCGTCATCACCTGTTCGCTGATTTGTGCTTCAGGCATCACAAAGATCTCCCCGTAACGATGGTTCACGGTACTGGCGATATCCCGTGTGATTTCGAGGTGCTGTCGCTGGTCTTTTCCTACAGGTACTATATTGGCATCGTACATCAGAATGTCACATGCCATCAATACCGGGTAAATAAAGAGCCCCGCGTTTACATCCGATAACCTGTCTGCCTTGTCCTTAAAGGAGTGGGCATTGGCCAGCATGGGGAAGGGCGTAAAGCAGTTCATATACCAGGTAAGCTCACATACCTCAGGAATTTTCGACTGACGGTAGAAAGTGTTTTGCTCAGTATCAAAACCAAAAGCCATCCAGGCAGCGGCTACCGCATTTGTATTCTCCGTTCTCAGTTGCGGATCTTTGATCTGCGTGAGCGAGTGCAGGTCAGCAATGAAGAAAAAAGAGTCGTTTTCCGGATTTTTCGAGAGTTCAATCGCGGGAATAATTGCTCCGAGCAAATTGCCCAGATGTGGTTTTCCAGAGCTTTGAATGCCTGTCAGTATGCGTGCCATGGGTACTTTTTGATTTGTGGCAAATTAAGTAATTAATCATAGGCCAATTCAAGAATAAGTGCGTTAAATTTCAGGGATGCGTAATCGATCCTATAAATTTGAGAAGCTTAAAGAGCAGCGTGTATGAGAAGAGTGTTTTGGTTATTAACGGGTATCATAAGCATGGCTTTGAATGGTCAGGCGCAAGAACTGAATGTGGTAGAGCTGGGGAGTATTATGGGGGAGATGGGAAGCTTTCAGAGCACACTCACCTGGAAGAACACCAGCCGGGATACACTGCGCATCAGTCTGTGGTCTGGCAGGAAAGAACTAACCTTTGAAAGAAAGAGCTATCAGGTATCACCTGAAGAGGAGTTACACCTGGCCTATAAGATAGATCTTACCGACACGGAAGGAGAAGAGGTTTATGAAATACGACTGGTCGGGGAAGAAGAAGTGGTCTTGCATGGTTTTTTATTGAAAACCCGTGTGTTTGAGGCAGAAGAAGATGTGTTCAGGGCCTACCGGAATGATTTCTTTCCATTCAGAAGTACAAGTCAGGTTTTTAACCTGAAAAGTGGATTCAGAGGGCAGGAACTGACCGCTAAATTCAGTCTTTACAATTTTGGCGGGAAAAAGCTGGATATGCAAGATGTGCGTACCTCCATGCCCGGGCTGACTGTGTCTTTTGAGCCTGAAGAAGTACCTCACAATTCATTCTCAAGGGTTACTATCTCACTGAAAAGTGATGAGTCTCACGCACTGGGTTTTACACGTGACAGACTCAAGCTTCTGGGGGCAGACAGCAGTGTTATTGCCATACTACCTGTTCAGTTTACACTGGAGCCGACACCTGCTTATGGTCAGCATTCCCAGGCACCTCACCTGGCTGTGAGTAAGCTTACGCATGACTTCAGGGTGATGAAAGAGGGAGATTATGAATCAGTGAATATCACCATTTCCAATACCGGCAGTGGTCCTCTGAAGATTGAGGGGCTGGAGGCCAATTGCGATTGCCTGGAATATGAGCTTGGCAATATGGAGCTGGCTCAGGGCACATCGGCCAGTCTGAAAGTGAGTTTTAATGCTAAGAATCGACAGGGGTATGAACGCAAAACACTTGCACTATTTACCAACGACCCGACACAGCCAACAAAAGTGTTGACCTTTAAGGCACATGTAAAGTAAGGTGCTTTGGCTTATTGTTTATCCAGAATTTCGTTCATCAACCTGAGCAGCTGAGGATCAGTCTTCAGGGCCTCTTGCAAGGCAAGCTTGAGGTAGTTGGGTACGCCTTCTTTTCTTCTGAGCTTTCCTGAAACATCATTGAACATGGCCGTTACATCGGGCTTGTTTGAGATTTTGTCAGAGTATTCCAACAGGGTGGCAAAGTCAGAGAGCTTTTGCTCAAGACTTTTCGGGAGTTCGAGTTCCTTTCTTTCTTTTTCAGCTTTTACATCCTGTTTGGCTTTCTCTTCTATGGCATCCCGGCTCATCAGGCCTGATTCAGCCACACAGGTATTATAGTCAGCCACAAGTTTATCTACATCAGTACGGGCGTACTTTTTATTCTTGATGTCATCCGCCAAAACCACACAGTCGCCCAGAAAATCTCTGGCCTGCGATCTGAAACCGATTTTACCGGCAAGGGTGATATAAGAGCCGTCCATCTTGATCAAAAGATCCTGATTGAATTTCTCAGGACTGTTATCGCGGGTCACTTTGTAATAAGTGAGGTAGCCGGATATCAGCTGTTTGGCAAACTTGTACTTGCCGTCATAGGTCACCGGCTTGATTAAATCTCCATTGGCCTTTCTGATCTCCCTTACTTCAAGCAAGCTCAGTTTCTTTCTTTTGCGTCCTACTTTAACAATGGCATATTCCCGATCCATGCTGTTGACCGCAATCGTGACCTTTCCTTCAAGGCTTTCACCATTTGTTTTGACCAGGGTGTCCTGGGCCAAGGTGAGACCTGAAATCAGAATTAGTGCGCAGAGTGTGAAATATAGTTTCCTCATAATGGAGATTTATGTAAAGACGAAAGTATGTCTAATTTAGTATTGAAGTCAAATTAGTATAAAAGGAATTGTTGGTGAATTGGTCTAAGACCTGATATATTCCGGTAAGAAGCCTGATACAGATCATGCTTTCCTATCCCTGAGCAGGTTATTTTTGAAAAAACAGTGATGAATGAGTGAATTTTTAGTAACAGATGATGCGGTCCAGAATCAGATGGCGGTTTCCGGTCTGCTGAGCAATGAGGATTTTGCGCAGATCAAGACCAGACAGCAACTGAAGGCAGCGCTTGAAGAGCGTGAAAGAAACTATAGCAAAGCTCTTTATAATATCGAGTACGAAAAACAGCTGGAGCAGCTTCAGGTAGAACTCGTGAAACTGCAACACTGGATTGCGAAGAAGCAGATGAGGGTGGCCGTCATCTTTGAGGGCCGTGATGCTGCCGGTAAGGGTGGTGCCATCAAGCGTTTTACCGAGCATCTGAATCCCCGGTCGATGCGTATTGTGGCTTTGAACAAACCCACCGATCTGGAAATGAAACAGTGGTATTTCCGGAGGTATATCAAAGAACTGCCCAATGCCGGAGAAATCGTGTTTTTCGATCGCAGCTGGTACAACCGTGCCGTGGTGGAGCCTGTTATGGGCTTCTGTGATGACGCACAGTACAGCCAGTTTATGAGGCAGGTGCCGGAGTTTGAGCATATGCTGTTTGAGGATGGAGTTCACCTGATCAAATTCTGGTTTTCTATCGATAAGGATGAGCAGTCCAGACGATTCAACGAACGCAGGAAAAATCCATTAAAGCAATGGAAACTGAGTCCTGTGGATGAGAAAGGACAGGAGCTTTGGGACAAATACACCTATTACAAAGAACAGATGTTTGCTCAGACCCACACTACTTTCAGTCCCTGGGTAATTGTAAAAACCAATACCAAGAAAGAGGCCAGGCTTGAAACCATCAGGCATGTACTTTCCAGGTTTGAGTATGATGGCAAGGACGAAGCGAAGACCCGCGTGCTGCCAGACCCCAATGTTATTATGAGATTTCACCGATCAATCTACCATTGAAGCCCATGAATGTATCTGCCCCCAATTTTTCAGAAGACGAGCTGAAACTGCTCAACTCCAATAAGGCCATTAAACTGATGCTTCAGCAGAAAGAAGTAAACCCTGCCAAGGTGCTTCGCTATGTGGAGTATGAGAGAAAGCTGGAAGAGCTTCAGGTAGAGCTGATTAAGCTGCAGCACTGGGTTATTAACAACCAGAAAAGAGTCTGTATCATTTTTGAAGGCCGCGATGCTGCGGGGAAAGGTGGTGCCATCAGAAGGCTTACTCATCATCTTAATCCACGCTTCTATAAAGTTGTGGCACTGCCCAAGCCCACAGAGCAGGAGCGGGGACAGTGGTATTTTCAACGCTATATCAACAAGTTGCCCAACCCGGGTGAAATAGTCCTTTTTGACCGAAGCTGGTATAACCGGGCCGTGGTAGAACCTGTAAACGACTTTTGTACATCAGAGGAGTACGAGCGCTTCATGAATGAAGTCAATCACTTCGAGTCTATGATTACCAATGATGGTGTGATGCTGATCAAACTCTATTTTTCAATTAGCAAGAAGGAGCAGCAAAGGCGTTTTGATGAGATCAAGCGAAATCCGCTCAAGCGATGGAAGATGTCACCAGTAGATGAAAAAGCACAGGAATTATGGGATGTGTATACAGAGTATAAACAACGCATGTTTGATCATACCCATTCAGAAGCTATTCCCTGGACTGTCCTGGAAGCCGACCGCAAAACAGTCGCCAGAATTAAGGCCATAGAGCATGTATTGGAAACCGTGCCTTATCAAGAGGGGGTAACAGGGCCCTGATTAAGAGCAACCATTTTTTGTATTCCCTCTGCTATCAGTTATCTTATTGATATAAGTGTCGTCCCTTGATTAAAAAACTGATAATAACGGTGGTGCTGGTATGCTCTGCGCTGACCGCCTTCTCTCAAAGAATACCGGAAAAGCCAGCCTCTGCCGAATATTACCTCAAGCTGTTAGAGTCCTCCAAAGATTCTATCTATCAGCAGATACTTGGCACATTTGATGCCTACCTCGCAAAATCGCCTGATGATTTTGATGTCATGATCAACCGTTGTGAGGTGATTAACAAGGCCTTTTACGATTCCTACGAAGAGTATAATCCGAACTATGAACAGTTTGAGGGTTGTCTGGCAGAGCTCAGTGAGAAGTTCCCCTTTCAACTCGAAGTTTTGCTCTACAAGGCCAATCAAGAGTGGGGTGAATCAAAGCTGAAAACCCTGGATGAGGCAATTGATTTGGCCAAGGTGGATGGTCTGAGGTACAAAGAGGATCTTCGCTGGAAACTGTACCGGGAGAGGTCGCTTCATTACAGCTATGAAGACATGTATTCCAGAGTAATTACTGATGCAAGAGAGGCTATGAGCCTGAATGATACCCTTGATATATCAAAAGTATTAGCGGATGCTTATGCCAACCGGGGTATGCCTGAGAAAGCACTGGAGGTACTGTTGGAGTTTAAAGACAGAGAGGGTACAGGTTGGGAACTGAGCCAAAAGGGAGACTTGTTTCTCAAACTGAATGAACCGACTCATGCTTTGGATATTTATCTGCGGGCTCAGCAAGACACAAGTTATACATGGTTCGATAAATCATCTATTGCGAAAGCATTTGTAGAGAATGGCAGGGCAGAAGAAGCCCGGCCTTTGTACAAAACAGAGGCTGAAGGAGAGTATGCTTCCTTAGGAGCAAAGATTGATCTTTTTATGTTTGACCTTAAATACGGGCGGGCAGATTCTTTGAAGGCCAGCTATGATCAAATGGTGGCAGAAGACTTTTGGCATGATCCACTGGGGAAATACAGGCTTCAGATGTTTCTCAAGGCACCGGGTCTCGCTTGGTCATTCGATGATTTGCTTCGGGTACTTTTGCTTTGGATAATACTGGCGCTATGTATGCTCATTCCCTATGTGTGGGTGTTGCCAGTGTTCAGCCTGGGGGTGCTCTTAAGTCTAAGGGACGTATATACGAACCCAGCCATGAGCGATGGCGACTTAAGCAGTTCTGGATTCTTTCAGGCCTCATATTAGCAGCAGAAATACTCACTTTATGGCTCTTTGGTTATCGCAACTGGGTATTGGAGTATAACAGCGAGGGCTGGTCCGTAGACCTGACAGAATCCACTCTGGACATGGCGAATTCGGGTCTGTTCTTCTTCATGAGCTTGCTGATCGCAACACTCTTTTTTATCAGGCGTGATGATATCAGAAACTTCTGGGGCGAAAAGTGGTCTCCGGGCAGGGCCATAGGTGTAGGGATAGGTATCAGTTTTGTGCTCAGATTTTCATGGGGAATTATTTCGGGTATCAAACGATTATTGATACCTCCTGACTATTCACAGCTGGATCTATTTGAAGGAGGTACTTTTCAGGATGTTTTTCTATCGATTATAGAAACTATTCAGTCCATTAATTCAGAGTATCATCCCTTTCTGGGGCTGCTTTTTGTTGTGGTGCTGGTTCCGTTTTACGAGGAATTTATTTTCAGGGGCATTTTCCTGAGTGCCATGCAGCGGCACATCGGGTTTTTCTGGGCCAACGTATTACAGGCTACCATGTTTGCTCTGATTCATGATAACCTGGAGCTGTTTATCTTTTACCTGGCCTTTGGTATGGCGGGAGGCTATTTACGTAAGAATTCAGGGAGTCTGGCACCGGGTATTGTCATGCATATGATGAATAACCTGATTGCCTTTGTGGCCATACTTGCCCGTTCATAGAGCAGCCTTAAAATCAAGGAACTGAAGACTTCTGTTAAACTCTGATTGAGTTTGTGCCTCAAGTTCTACAGACTGTTTATCTGCAGGGTGCTCAAAGCTTAGCTTCTGAGCATGTAACAGCATGGTGGTCATCTCCCACTTTTCTTTGAAAAGGCGGTTCTGTTTGTTGCAACCGTGAGGCCGGTCTCCGATAATGGGGTGCAGAATATGCGCAAAGTGCTTTCTGATCTGATGCATGCGGCCCGTTTCGGGCTGAACGGCCACCAGTGAATAGCGGGAGGTGGCGTGTTTTCCAAAGGGTACCGGAATCTCAGTTCTTTCCAGGGTCTGGTAATGGGTTACCGCCTCCTGCTCTTTCCCTTTATCGTTGGTCAGGGCATAATCAATAGTTCCCCGATCTTCCGTATAGCCACGAACGATCGCCAGGTATTCTTTTTCCACTTTTCTGTCTGCAAAGCTTTGCTGCATGGCCCTGTGGATATCGGGGTTGAGCGCAAAGAGGAGTACACCTGAGGTTTTTCGGTCCAGTCTGTGAACAGGATACACATGTTGGTCTAGCTGATTGCGAAGTTCCTGTACGGCAAAGGTATCGGCATTCGTAGCAATAGGAGACCGGTGGACCAGTAAACCGTGAGGCTTATTGATGGCCACGAGTGAATCGTCCTGGTAAATGATTTCTAACATAGCTGGAGTGCGAAGGTCAGACAGGGTTAGGGAAGAGAAAGAGACAAGAGCAAATCCTGCTACCTTGTCTGAATAAACTCAGGAAAACGGACTGAAACTGATGATCTCCTTGACCCGACCTACTTCTCCGCTTGTAAGCCTCACCTTGATACCATGTGTATGTTTCGGAGCGCTGGTGAGAATATCTTTAACAAAGCCATGGGTCAGTCTACCAGATCGCTGGTCCTTTTTCAACACGATATTTACTTCGCTACCGGGTTCAATATCTTCTCTTCGGGTGCCATTCATAGTGCGAAGGTAAAGGACCGATGAGGGAAACCATAATTATTTCTTTGACCAGATTCTTACCAGACCATTTTTGGCGTTTTCACCGTAAAGCGCAGGAGGAGCTGTATAAGATACAAGGATTGTCTCGAAACTTCTCAGGTAGGTATCACTGAGCATGGCTTTGGAAGTGGGCGAATCCAGAATCTTTCCATTCAGGACGACAACCGGTTCTTTTTTATAAATAATGCCATGTGATGTCTTTACCACCGGGTCTGCGTAGAGCTCCCGGGCTTCGGTCAGTCTCTTTTTCAACTCTTTTCTTTTTTGCTTTCGAATATTGGTGACTAAGACGATTGCAGGTCCGTTGCCATGGTGGATAATGCTTGATTTCTCAGGGCTTATATAGCTCAGTTCAATTCTCTCTTTGTCAAAATCATGGTCTGACAGCTCATAAAGCCCATTATCTAATCTGACGGGTATGCCATCTATGATATAAATTGCATTGTCAATCAGATCGATACTGGCAGAATCCAGATGTAGTACCCAGGCTTTGATAAAATCCTCTGTAAGCTTCTGTCCTCTTAATTCAATGCTTAATCCACTATAGGTGACAAGCGTTATGACTAAAGTGAGTCTTAAGGTTTTCTTCATCTATAGTATAACAACCGCAGGCTTCAGTAGCCCTATGGGTAAAAGGGGCTGGTTTTACTTTATCCATGCCAGACCTGATAAGAAACGACCTTATTATTTTCAATCTTAAGAAACAAGGTTCCGGTATCTATGCCATGGCCTGAGTGTCCGAGGAAGTAGCGGAATTCACTCTTACTTTTACCCTCAGGTTCTCCCAATAAGTCGAGAATTTCACTGACACTTTTTCCTACTAAGTCATGGTTGCTGACAAGATCATGGGTCATATGCCATCTGAGCTGCATTGAGAATTCTGTCTCTTCCCAGTTTTTCCATTTTTCCGAATCAAACTGAGTTCTGCTGAAGTAGTTGTCAATATCCGGCTGGGAGACCATAAAGGCAATAAAGACCAAATACCCCAGGACTCCGATGGCAACGAGTTTTAACAGTTTGTGGGTTTTCACACAGGCTCCTTACAGGTTCTTTACCTCGGCAATCAACTTCTCCAGCGAATCCTTGGCATCCCCGAAGAGCATGCGGTTTTTATCGTGGAAGAAGAGTTCATTTTCAATACCGGCATAACCTTTACCCATGCTGCGCTTCATCACAATTACGTTTTTGGCATCGAGCGCTTTGATAATGGGCATACCATAGATGGGGCTGGAAGGGTCATTCTCAGCAGCCGGATTTACCACATCATTGGCACCAATCACCAAAACCACATCGGTACTGGCCATATCGCCATTGGCATCTTCCATTTCCTGGAGCTTGGGGTAGGGCACATCGGCTTCGGCCAGCAGTACATTCATATGGCCGGGCATACGGCCTGCCACAGGATGGACGGCATAGTTGAAGTCAACACCCTTATCTTCCAGGAGCTTCTCCAGGTTATGCACGGTATGCTGGGCCTGTGCTACCGCCAGACCATAACCGGGTACAACGGACACTTTGTTGGCATAGGCCAGCAAGATGGCTGCATCTGTAGCGGTAATCTCTTTGATGGTGCCCTGCTCGCCATCCTTTCCGCCAGCGGCACTACCACCAAATGAACCAATGATCACATTGGTCAGAGAGCGGTTCATAGCGGTACACATCAGTACGGTAAGTATGGTACCGGCAGAGCCTACCAGAATACCTCCGGTGAGCATGGCCTGGTTGCCGTAGAGAAAGCCTCCAAAGGCGGCTGCCACTCCCGTAAAACTATTGAGCAGGGAAATCACCACGGGCATATCTGCACCGCCAATAGGCATCACGAACAGGATACCATAAAGCAGTGACAGTCCCAGTACGATATAGAGATACATGGGGGTAGGAGCGTCCATCATGGCCATGTAAACACCCAGACCGAGAATAGCAATCAGCAGGGCTATGTTAATGATCTGTCCTCCGGGAAAGGCCCTGTCACCGATTTTACCCTCCAGCTTGCCATAAGCTATGATACTGCCTGCAAAAGAGACTGCTCCGATAATCAGGCCCAGAATAATCACGATGAGCATTCCCATCTCAAAAGAACCGGTATGGCTGATATGATCAAATTCGACAATAGAGATCACAGCGGCACAGGCACCTCCCATACCATTGAAGAAAGAAACCATCTGAGGCATAGCCGTCATCTTTACCTTAAGGGCCATGCGCATACCGATCACCGTTCCCACTACAAGGCCTCCCAGGATCAGTCCATAGTTCAGCATCTTATCTGAAGAGAGTTCTTCTTTGAAGAGTATGGTAGCGAGAATGGCGAGTCCCATGCCATAGGCTGCCATAAGGTTCCCTTTTCTGGCTTTGTCAGGGCTACTGAGCATTTTCAGTCCCAGGATGAAGGTAACCGAAGCAATGAGGTAACAAATCTCAAGAATACTGTTTTGTAATAGTTCTGTCATGGCCGCTTACTTCTTATCCTTTTTCTTAAACATTTCGAGCATACGATTGGTGACCACAAAACCACCGACCACATTGAGGGTGCCCAATACCACTGCCAGGAAACCGAGTATCAGCGCGAAATAATTGTCAGGCTCGGCTTCCAGCATGATGATGATGGAACCGATAATGACTACGCCATGGATGGCATTGGCTCCTGACATCAAGGGGGTGTGTAGCACAGCCGGGACATTGGAAATCACCTCAATTCCTAAAAAAATAGAGACGATGATCAGGAAGATAAACTCCCTGTTTTCATAAAAAAGGGTTAAGACACTATCCATGGATTAAGCGGTTTCAGTTGGAAAGAGGATGTTTTTGACGCGTTCGCTCATTACTTCTTTGGCATGGGTAACGCAGGTGTTGGCAACAATGTCGTCTTCAAAGTTCAGATGAAGTGCGCCTTCATCACCGATAATCAGCCTGGTGAAGTTGACCACATTTTTGCCGAACATTTTACTGGCATCCATAGGCAGGGTGGAGGCCAGGTTGGAGTTGCCGATGATTGTCACTCCATGTTTTTGTACGGTTTTGTTGTCTTCCGTACCCTCGCAGTTACCTCCGGTAGAAGCCGCCAGGTCTACAATGACCGACCCGGGCTGCATTTTTTGAATGGTCTCATCAGTAATGAGGATCGGAGCCTTTCTGCCCGGAATCTGAGCAGTGGTGATGATGATATTGGCCCGGCTGGCATGTTCCTGCACCAGGGCTCTTTGTCTGGCCTTATACTCTTCCGACTGTTCTACGGCATAACCTCCGGCAGTAGCCTCATCTTTGGCACCCTCCACTTTAATGAATTTGGCACCAAGACTTTTTACTTCTTCTTCGGCTGCAGCTCTTACGTCAAAAGCTTCCACCACAGCTCCCAGTCTTCGGGCTGTGGCGATCGCCTGTAGCCCGGCAACTCCGGCTCCCAGCACCAAGGCCTTGGAAGGAACAATGCTACCGGCCGCGGTCATGAACATAGGGAAGAAACGCGGAGCATTGCCGGCTGCCAGCAGCACAGCTTTATAGCCGGCAGCTGTGGCCATTGAGGACAGTACATCCATGGCCTGAGCTCGGGTGGTTCTGGGAATGTTATCCAGACTGAATGAGGTGATGTTGAGCGACATCAGCTTTTCTACCATAGCTTTGTTTGAAAGCGGCTGAAAAACGGCAATAAGCACCTGTTCAGCTTTCATGGCTTCCAGCTCGGCATCGGCTGGCGGATTGATGCCTACCACTACATCTGCACTCAGTATTTTACTTCGGTCAGCTATGTCAGCACCGATGGCTTCATAATCAGCATCTGAGGCAAAGGCATTGTTTCCGGCCTGGGTTTCTACTTGGACTTGAACTTTGAGCGCAATCAGGGCTTTTACGCTTTCCGGGAGAAGAGCTACACGGTTTTCACCATCCGGCTCTTTGAGAAGGCCTAGGGTCATAAGGTCGAATCAAAAAATTAGTTCTTACTAAGTTATTGATTCTGAGCACTTATAAAAATGAAAGAAGACTCAGAGGTCTAATCTCATCAAATAATCAGTTTGCAAATCATCCCCCAGTTTAAAAGGGTGATTGGCGAATTTGTAAAAGCCCTGTGATTCGTAGAAAGATATGGCTTTGGTATTTTGCTCCCAGACACCCAGCCAGAGATACCTGAACGACTGCTCCCTGGCCCTCTGAAGTGCCTGATTAAAAAGCGCCTTGCCAAGCCCAAGTCCCTGGAAAGTATCCAATATGTAGATACGCTCTATTTCCAGACTTTCGGGGTCCCTGATGTCAGATTGTGCCGGAGCTGAGTTGAGCTTGAGATAACCGGCCAGCTTTTGGCTATAGAATATCTGGTAAAATTCTGTGTCGGGGTTTTCAAGCTCTGATCTGATTTGCCCGGTGGAAAAGGCTTTGGCCAGGTAGGGATCAAAGTGTTTCGGGTCGTTGAGGTGAGCAAAAGTGTCTGAGAAAGTCTTACGACCGAGATCAGTCAAAGATTGCAAGTCCTCAATGCTGCATTGTTTTATTTCAGTGTTCCCGGCCATCAGGGCAAAAGTAAAACTTGTGAGGGAACCGTTGAAGCAAAAAGAGCCTGAGTTGAGCTGTCGCCATTTTCTATCGAAAGATCAGATGTCAGGTGTTAAACCAGAGGTTCCTGATTATTCATCAAAAACAACATCGGGGGGAATAGAGAGGTTGGCCAGGCGTACGAGCTCATCGAATTTCTTTAAGAATTGTTCCTTATCTATGGACTCTATGACGAGCAGCTTTCCTTCTTCCAGCCCAAAACTGTCATCAAGTCCCTTTGCTTTTTCCTCATCAAGATATACCTCAATCTTACTTTTATCAGTAACTACGATCACTTCATCTACCGCCTCATTCATTAACAGGCTCCCGAATAATTCAATAGTAATAGACTGTTCAGGCTCACTCTGACAGCTGCAGAACAGAAGTATCGAAGCCAGAAAAAGATTGCGAAGCGGGGTAGAAAAAGCTCTCATGGGGAACCGGGTTGAATGCAAAAGACAGACTAAGGTTATTGACAGGATAAAATTAGGCCTTTTTTAGTATCGGAGCAGGAGCGGCTAAGAATTTCCTGTGGCTCCGTTAGCGAAATACTCCTTAGGGGTGCTTCCCATCAGCTTTTTGAACGACTTGTTGAAAGTGGATTTGGAGTTGAACCCGGCCTCCTGGGCCAGCCCGAAGAAAGTGAGTGTTTTGGCCTTGTCTGACTTAGCCAGTTCGACAAACTCTCTGATCCGGTAGTAATTCACAAACTCAAAGAAGTTCATGCCGATATTTTCGTTGAGCAGGCGCGCAATCTCAGGGTTGCTGACCCCCAGCATCTCAGCAAGGTCGGCCTTGAGGAGCTTCCTGTTGAGATAAGGCTTTTTTTCCAGCATAAGGGTTTCCAGCTTTGTCTTGAGTCCTTCCAGTTCCTTATGAGATAATTTCGACTGGGTGTATTTTCTGCTTTCTACCATGGGAGCAAGCCTGAACAGTTCGGGAGACCTGATGCCATAGTAGGCAATAAAAAGTATGATAAAGGCAATACTCAGCCATATTGCCTCCCTGGATGACCTTTCAATCATAGGATTACCGAAAATGCTGATCAGCCAGACGGTCACCCAACACAGCAGACATATCCCAATAGCAATCAGGAAATTCTGAAAGAACTGTGTTTTTACCACATAACTCAATTCCTGGTTCAGTTCCTTTTTGAACTTCAGGAACGCATGACAGCTGAGGGCCCAATAGGTGATGTTGAAACTTAAGGCAACGCCCATGAACAGAACAATGGCTCTGCGAAGTTCCCCGCTTTGCACCCGGGTGCCTATCACGGCATCGTCTGGCACCATAAAGTAGAAAACCACCGAGAGACTATAGATCAGGGCCGGAATATAGTGCCTTAGCTCTGAATAAGTGAATTTCTTATTCAGCAGAGATGATCGGGTAAAGAGGTAAACTGTAGAGCCGAACAGCAGGGTGGCAAATTCAGAGAAGGCGATGAGTCGAAAATCCTTCCCGAAAATATCGGAGAGGTAGAGAACTCTGCCTGACAGTCCGATCAGGAGTACAAAAATCAGAAAAGCAATGTATCCGTTGATCCGCTTTCTCACCCTGGCTGAGAGCAGAAAACTGATCAATAAAAAGAGGCTTTGCAGAAAGCCGAAGTACACCAGTTGATTCAAAAAGTTCTGCATAGGGGGATTGGAAAAAGGACCACCTTAAACCAGACACTAACGACTAAAGCTTAAGAGGGTTAGACTATGATGGCTTTAACCACTGATTCAAGGCAGTTCCTTTAGCGCTATGTTTATTAGAATGTCAGTTGGTTCACATGGCTGACAGCGGAATGATCCATCTTGAGGTTTTCATTATAGAAAGCCTCAAAGGCCTCCTGACTGGTCCATGAGGTCATGATCAGATAATCAGGGGCATAGTGATAACCAAAAGGGGAGGTGCCTTCTGTGAAAGTCACAATAGTTTTGCCCCCGGCTTTTTTTGCTTTGGTCTGCCACTCCTTCTGAAAGCTCGCTAAAGACTGTCCGTCCTTTTTCCAGTAAGCCGTGACTACATTATAGCGGGAGGGGTCTACTTCGAAACTAAGGTCTTCCTGCATTTCCCAGTACGTGAGGGCAAAGGTAGACCAGATCTGTCTGCGCATTTCGTGAAAGTCAGGCATATTGGTCTTTACCGTATTGAGAAATCGTTCTCTTCCTTCAAGGTCATTCCAATAGCCGAAAACCATGGTTTTGGGATGATAGTTGCCCTGACGATTCTCCTTGATGCCGAAGCCTCCAAGGCCATGATAGCCATCCGCATTGGCCAGCGGAAAGGCACGTTTGAAGTAATCCTGAAGTTTGTCTTCAACCTCAGGTTTATTCGTCAAAAATATGATGTCAAATACCTGTCCCTTTTTTAGCTCGTAGGATTTTTTTTCGGATTGAGCCTGTAGCCCCGTACAGATCAGACCAGTAAGCAGAATAAAAAATGCCATGTTCAATGCTCTCATATTGTTTTTGTTTCTATCAGTGAATTTTTGTTTCTGCCAAACCTAGGAGGGACAACAGTCAAAGTGAAAAAAATGAACAGGAGAGAGGTGTGTATACGGTATTTGTACCTCTGCAGGGTCGGAAACGTGATTTTTTAGATTCGAAAAAGAAATGTGTGCCCTCCCCGGCAGGACAAGAGGAAGCATGAAGCTTTATAAACAATTGTCTAAATTGAGCTTTATTTTTTTCTATGAAGTCCTTCAAATTTCCGAGCCCCTTTACTGTACTGTATATCATTATCATTCTGAGTGCTTTGGCTACCTGGCTGATGCCTGCCGGAGCCTATGATACGCTCACTTATGATGAAGGCTCTTCCGGTTTTATAGTTCAGGGCATTTCCGGTAGCAAAAACCTGCCGGGAACACAGGCTACCCTGGACGAGCTACAGTTACAGATTGGCCTGGAGAAATTTCAGGAAGGCAAACTCAAACGACCGGTGTCTGTGCCGGGCACTTATCAGGAGGTAGAATCTTCTCCACAGGGTATATGGGCCATTGTGAATGCCCCCATCAAGGGTATTTATGATTCTATCGACATCATTTTGTTCGTGCTGATCATCGGAGGCTTTATTGGCGTTTTTGCACATTCCGGTGCAATGGACAAGGGAGTAAATGCCCTTTCCAACAAGCTGAAGGGAAGAGAAAAATGGCTGATAGTGGCAGTGACCACATTGATTGCCATTGGCGGAACCACTTTTGGTATGCAGGAAGAAACCATCGCTTTTTACCCCATTCTGGTTCCCATTTTTATGGCAGCAGGCTATGATATGATGGTACCTGTGGCTGCGGTTTACGGTGGCTCCTGTGTGGGCCTGATGGGAGCCCTTATCAATCCCTTCAGTACGATCATTGCTTCAGATGCGGCCGGGGTCAGCTGGACAGAAGGTATGATACCGCGTATCATCATGCTCCTGGTGGGGCTGGTGGTCATTATCTGGTTTGTGGTGCGCTATGCAGAAAAGGTGAAGAAAGACCCGACAAAGTCTGTATTGTATGGTAAGGACATCAAGAATCCTTTTGCTGCAAAGCAAGTGGTGGTAAGCTCCGAAAAGCTCTCCTGGAGCACGCGTCTGCTGCTGATCCTCTTTGCGCTGACTTTTGTCGTCATGATCTACGGAGTTTCAGCTCTCGGCTGGTGGTTTGAAGAAATGACTGCTCTTTTCCTGGTGGGAGCTGTTATTCTGGGGCTGATCCAACGCTCGGGAGAGAGTGCTTTTATTCAGGCCTTTATCGGAGGAGCAAAAGACCTGCTGGGTGTGGCTCTGATTATTGGAGTTGCGCGGGGGATTACCATTGTCATGAATGATGGTCAGATTTCAGGTACTGTTCTGGAAGGAGCGTCTTCTATGGTGGGTGGCATTTCAGGTACTCTTTTCCTACCTGTTCTCATGATCGTCTTTTTTGTGCTCGCCTTCTTTATTTCATCTTCCTCAGGACTGGCCCTGGTAAGTATGCCGATCATGGGCGCATTGGGGAATGTACTGGGCGTACCGGCTGAAGAAATTGTGAATGCCTACCTGTTTGGTTTTGGCCTGATGATGTTTGTGACACCGGCAGGCATCATCTTACCCTCACTGAGTATGACCAATGTGCCGTATAACGCCTGGCTCAAATTTATCTGGCCTTTAATGGCCATTCTCGCAGTGATCGGAATGGCCATTCTGGTATTGGATAATTTGATTTAGGCTTACAAACCTCCGGCCTCTCCGGTTACCTCAATGATCTGCGTCATTTCCTGAATAGACTTGATATCCATAGAGGTTGAGATATATTGAATCCTGGTTTTTGTAGCCAGCAGATATTCGTTCAGATCTCCGTTCTTTCTTTTATAGAAGAGACTTTTATGTGGCCCTGATTCCGACCTCATCAAAAGCTTAAAATGGTTGTCAGTGGCCATGCGCTCAAAGTCTTTGGCAAGATCTGGTTGTGTGTTTTTATCTCTGGATGCGTAACACTGGAGGTAGAGCAGGTGTCGCATTTTACTGAAATACTCCTTGATACGATCCTGAGCCCTTTCATCTGAAGCAAGCAACTCAAACATCTCCTGACTCACCTCCAGGAAAGAACATTTATCGTCTTTCATATCCCTGATGAGTTTTACTATATCGTTTTCGGGAGCAGGTGACTGTGCCGATAGCTGGTAGTTGAGTGTTAGCAGCAGCAGGCTGGCGATAAGATAGCTTTGTACTTTTTTCATTGTTCTTGAGTTTCTGTGTTTTCCAGTGTGTTAAGTTCTTTAAAAGGAGCAGACAGGTTCATTCCCTCTTCGGCTTTGGGAAGACTTTCATTCAGAAAAGTACCCATGGCCATTAAGGTTTTCATAGTGGCCTCATAAGACTCATCAATCTCTGCCTGGGAATAATTGCCGGAGTACTGAGGTGCGAAAATCTGGGCCCTGAAAATGAAAGCCGCTACCGGGATGAGGAGGAAGCTTGCCGCTATTTTAAAAAGCTTGTGTTTCCAAAAAGCCCCGGGTTTATCCTCCAGAACCAGCCTTTGTCGCATATCAGGAACATCCAGCCCCTCTGTTTCATCAGTCCAGCGAAAGTAAAGACTCAGGTGATGATCTTTGTGCTCAGCAACCAGTTGCTTCAGCTCCGTTTCTTCCTCATGCGTCAGTGTTCCTTCGAGAAAGCCTTCCTCCAGGTCTTTTAATCTATCTCCACTCATCTCTTAATGGTTCTGTTAGTTTTTTTCTGGCCCTGGAAAGATTCACTCTCAGGGTATTCACACTCATCTGAGTAATTTCCTCAATCTCTTCATAGCTGAATCCCTGAAAATCCTTGAGCTCCACAATCAGCTTTTGTTGTGTTGGCAAAAGGTTCATGCGCTTCTTAAGCTGTTCCAGCATGTCTACCTGTTCGTAATTCGATTGTACCGTCATTTGACTTTCATATTCCTCAGGTGCTTCTATATACCGTCCTTCTTTCCTGATCAGGTCAATGCATTTGTTTTTCATCACTGTCATGGCAAAAGACTTGATGTTATTGTTGCTGTCAAGTCGTTTGCGCAGCTTCCAGAGCTTTTCCAGCACATCCTGCAATGCATCCTCAGCCAGTGCCCGGTCATTCAGCATTCTCATCGCAAAACCAAACAGGCTGGTATTCAATGGACCTATCATAAGCCAAAATTGATGCTGATCCATTAAGCGTGATTATTCAATTGGTTTTGTTGATTGGTTTGGAGTAATACTCAGTCTGACCCAATTCATTACAGCAGGACAGAAAAAAAGTCAGAGATCGAACTGAATTTTGTGCAACATAAGCCCGGAAGCAGGGGCAATGTATGAAAGGTGCTCTGTGAAATCAGGCTTCAGAGAGCGTTCTAAATCCTCCAGGTTGATCTCTCCGCGGCCCAGCCTGAAAAGCTGCCCGACCATAATTCTGATCTGGTTGCGCAGAAAGCCTTTGGCCCTGATATGATAGGCATAGGTTTCTGCAGGAAAGAAGCTGGCTGTGAGCAGGTCGTTGACCCTGATCTCACTCAGATCTACAGATCGGTTCACCCGGGTGCGTTCATTGGGCTTTTTACAATAGGCTCCGAAATAGTGTTCTCCTTCAAAGAGCCGCGCACCTTGCTGCATTAAGGGGATGTCCAGTGGATCGGGGAGCGTACAGACAAAGGGAGCGCTGAAGGGGTGGGCTTTTTCGCTAAAGGCAAAGAGATATACATACTCTTTGGTCCTGGGGTTCTGAATGATATTGAAATTTTCGTCTACCGGTTCAAGCTCCATAGCCCTGATATCGGCCGGCAGATTGAAATTGAAATCCCTGAGAAAAGCTTCCTCATCCAGTGCCTCTTCGGTAAAGAGTTCAAAAGCAAAATGACTGGCAGAAACCATGGCATCCGTACGGCTACCGCCCAGTGTCTTGAACCGTTTCTCTCCGAATACATAGGTCAGCGTACGATCTATCATATGATGGACCGTTTTCACTTCTGGCTGCTTGGCCCAGCCATGAAAGCGAAAGCCCAGGTATTGGATGTGAATAAGGTAGTAGTGATTCAGTAGTTTATTCAACGCGATTTTTAATGGCTAATCAAGCTCTTTTTTGAACTTGTACAATTCATTCATCTGCTCACCACCAGGGTAGTAACGCAGACCATAAAGTTCGCCATTTATCTCAAAAGTATGGTAAAGCTCCGTAGTGATGACAGGACTCAGCGGGAGAACCTCTTCCGTAGTCAGGTCATAGCGTATGCTGACCCCTCTTGGGGTTGATGTACCCAGACCTATCAATATAATGGCCTGATCGCCTATAATGGCACCAACATCATTGGAGGTAACCCCATCGATTTCAAATGGAGCTGATGAAAACTTATTCTCCAGATTGAAGCGTACTTCATCATTGGAAAAATCAACGTGATAGACGTTGACTCCACCGGTTTTTGCAGAATTAGGTCCGTTGACAAAGTAAAAACGATTGTTATATACGAAACGCGGGGCACCCAGGTCCAGATACCTGAAATCTGTCGGGTAAGAAAAACCCTCTCTTGACCAGGTGTCGGTGGCCGGGTCATACGCATATCTCACCCGGTTTCCGAACTCATTACCAATTTCATAATACTTTCCTGACACCACGGCTCCCAGCCTGTTGACACTGTTAAGAATACGCGTGTCATTCAGTCTTTGCCAGCTACCTGAGGAGGTGTTATACCTGAAGAAATCGTTGTAAAAGCCTAAGCCATAATAGACATAGTTATCTATAGCAAAGTACACCTGGGCACCAAAGATATTGTTCCCCGGGTAGGTGTTCAGCCCCTCCCAGGTATTGGATGTAGGGTCATACCGCCAAAACTCATTGCGTGACAGTATATAGGCCTTTTCATCAATTACTGTTACCAGGTCCTGCTCGGTATTACTCGGAAGGTCGGATATCTTTTCCCACCGGGAAGCCAGCTCGATAGAACCGGCTGCTATCTCCAGGTTTTCCAGCGGGTAGATAAACAGGTCTTTGGTTCCGATACCTGTTTTGGCCTGCGATTTAAATGTAATCGTATTGTCTGCTATGCTGAGGATTTTTGCCGGTTCGAAGTCACTTGCAGGGTTGTTAGCCTCTCTGAAACCGATTTGCAGGTCCGGAGTTTCTTCCAGCGACAGGTTATTCAGGGAAACGCTGAATTCACTTTCCGCTGCGAAGCCTTTTCTCGCATTGATGGCGGTTACCTGTGGGGGGATCAGTTCCAGCGGCTGGTCGGCTGTCGCTGTGATATGATCACTGGTTATCGAAATACTCAGGTTGTCGTACCCCAATGCCAGGGTACCCGGAACAAAACGAACGGTATCTGTCTCACCGGTAATGAGCGAAGCAGACCTGCCATTGCTGGTGGCTGACCTGGGGTCATCGCCCAGGCGCAGAATTACCCTGTTGAGATTGAAGTGACGGCCTATGACGGTAATCTCGTCAAATACCGTAGCCTGTTTCGGGTAAAAGTCGATGATCTCAGGCCCGAGTTGTCCCTGGGATGTAAAGGTCATGGGTTCACCATAAACGGTGCGATTTGCTGATATGGCAAAGGGCTTGAATTCATATTCCTGGCCTGCTACCATATTACTGGCAAGACGATAGCTAAAGTCGCTGATCTCTTTCCATCCACTGATATCAATTCTGCTAAGCTCCGGACCGAGCAGAATTTCGAAACCAAATGAGCTGATCGTCTCACCCTCAGGCACCGTAATCCGGGCCGATAGCGTAACCCCGGACTCATCAATGTCGCTGGCTTCATTTGTAATCAGCACCGGGTAATCTTTGTTTAGTATTGGCAACTGCTGTTCCTCTTCACAGGCAAAACAAAGCAGAATAAGCAGCGCTGTCAGGAATGTGTTTTTTATTCTTATCATCAGAAGCCCAGGTTTAGTGAAAGTTTATAAGTGTTGATCTTTTCCAGAGAACTTTCTGTGAGAGAGGCACTGTGCCAGCTCAATTCCAGCCCGCTGATAATGACTGGTGTTAGCTGGAAACTGATACCCAAACCACCGGTGATACCTGTATGCTGGTTGCCTTTTTCATATGTGCGTTCAAAAGAACTGAACTGAATTTCATTGTTGTTGAAGTCGGCAATAAAGAACTCACTTTGATCTTCTAATACATAGCCCAAAGCCATACCCGCGAAAACATAAGAAGAGAGGCGCCCGAGTGATAACTTGTAGGTAGGGGTGAGCTCAAGCAAGGCCCGGTCAAAGGTTACCGTGGCGTCCTGATCAGATTGAGCCGTACGGGTATTCTGATAAAAGGAAAATTGCTCCAGAGATACTTTGGCATTCAAGCCAAAACGCAGGGTTGTCTTTACAGGAAGATAGGCCGATAAGCCAAAGCTATATGTGTTGAAATTGACTTCGGCAGAGCTGCTACTGAAGTTTCCATTGTCAACACTTGCCAGAGTAACGTCTCCCGAAAGGCCGGAGAACACGAGGCCTTTGTTACCCAGATTGGGTGAAGCACCACCACCTTGGTTGAGCGCCTTAAAAAATGAAATCAGGCTTGCGCGGTTATAGCGAATCCGGTTGGGCTGAAGGTTCCGTAAAGCCTTGTTATCAGCCAGGCTTTCAAGTGTTTTGCTCAGGTCTTTTTCCAGAATTTCTCTTACACCCTCTGGCGTCTGATAGAAAAACCTTGAGGGGCTTCCATGTAGCTCTAAGAGTGAATGAGCTCCGGGTACCAGCTGCCGCATGAAAACATCCGGTGTATCACCACCATCGCTAGCGACACTGACATAGGTGATGCTTCCTCCCAGTGTACCGGCAAATCCAAAACTCCGCAGGTCTGATGGCAGGTAGGTGGATTTACTGTTTTTACTGATTTCTACCTGGACGGAGCCTGGTTCGGCCTTATCATACACGATAGCAACATTTTCACGAGTGCCATCTTTGTTAATGATAAAGCCTTTCTTCTGAGCGTTCAGTTGAGATACATTACAAAGAAATATGACGAACAAAAGTAGAGGAGGGACAGGTTTTAATGAGGATACTCTCAAGGTATTGGTTGGTTTTACTGAATAAAAGAGGTGGCAGGAAGTAGCTTCCCGACACTACATAACACACTTTGTGTGTTAGTTGCTCCTGAATAGAAAAGGTGAGCGTGCAGACTGATAAAAAATTTTAATGAGCTGTGACGTTGTGATCAGATGGATTGAGAAGGACAGAAGCGTAGTCTGATCAATAGAAAACAAAAATCAGTGCCGATGATCTTTCAGCACTGATTTTTGCTATGATAGAAGGGTAGCTCTTTTTAAAGCTCTTTGATTCTGATATTTCTGTACCACACTGCATCGCCATGGTTTTGCAGGCTGATGCGTCCGGTTTTAGAGGCTGCATAGCTGGGTACATTGGCCCACTTGCTTTCAGCTTTTTTAGCCAGCCAGTCTTCACTGCCTTCCTCAAATTCCAATACCTTTTCGCCATTAAGCCAGTGCTCCACATGTCCGTTGTTATAGACCAGCTTAACCTTATTCCATTGCATAAAGGGGTTGGGCTTTTTCGTGGCGGCTGCAGGATACACCGCATAGTTGCTGGCCACCATTTTATAGGGCTCGGTTTCTGATCTTGAAAATTCATCATCCAGCACCTGATATTCAGGACCGGTCATGTAGTCGTGGCCAAACTCTTCTTTTTCCACTACATGGTAGAAGATACCGCTGTTGCCTCCTTTGGCTATGCGATATTCCAGCTCCAGCTCGAAGTTGCCAAAGTCACGGGTAGTCATGATGGATCTGAAGAAGCCCACATTAGACTCACCGGCATCTTTGTTACAGGCTATGGCACCATCGTGAATCTCCCAGTGTTCTGTGAAGGGCTCAGGGCCGTACATTTCCCAGCCTTCAAAGCTTTCGCCATCAAAAAGGCTGATCCATTCGCTTTCAGGGGCTGCCTGATCCTTTTCTTTTTCTTCAACCTTCTTTTCGCCAGAACAAGAGAAAAGTACGGCTGCGCTCAGAAGAAAAAGAGATGATTTGAGGTAGTTCATAAGTTAAAAATTGAGATTTGAGCCAAGATAATTAAATCCTTTCTAATGCTCTTTTATTAAACCTGTTTGGTCAGATTTTATCGCTGAACGGTGATTAGGAGCTGTTTGAAAAAGCCAAAAGTCCGGCAGATTCTGCCTGTTGACAGATTCCACCGGACTTTTTACTGTACGCTTATATGAGGAGAATCAGATTATCTGCGTACTGCTGTCGAAGTCATTCTTCCACTTAGGCCAGGCATCCTTGTCGGTAGGTACCGGCTGAATCAGGTATCCGACTCCCTTTTTATTCTGAGGATTTTTGTCGGCAAAACTGGAAAGCCTGAAATAGTTCGGATCATCCACCTGTTTCGCTGTCAGGTTCGTAATGGGCGTCTGATCGAAGAAAGAGGTGGTTTTAGGAGAGTAGCACAACATTTTCAATGCCGGGTCAGAAAATGTTTCTTTCACCTTACCGATGTCCAGCTTAAAGATCTGCTCAAGGCTCAGTGCCGGAAAGACATTGTTCTTTTCCGTAGCATCCAGGGGTAGGGGAAGATAATTAGGCGTAAAGTCTTCCTTCTTTTTTCCGGGCCTCCAGTCTTTAGGGTCTACCACCTCAATGGCCTGCATCATGCCCCAGTCTTCATGCTGTAGCAGGTGACAGTGATTTACGTACTTACCGGTGTAATCATTGAAGCGACTTCTGAATATCGCCCGGCCTCCGTTATGAGGAATGTAGATGGTATCCTGCCATCTTGGTATCGGATTTCCTTCATCATCAAGGGGCAGCAGTTCATTCCCTTCATAGTCCTGCAGACTGCGCACATAGAAGGCATTCTGGTGAATATGGAAAGGGTGATGCACGGCTTTGGCCAGTAGCTTGGAGGTATACTTATCGTCAGCAGAGTTTTGCTTTACCGTTTTCTTCAGGGCATGCAAGGGGCTCTCCGGATCATTGATTTTATAGGCAGGTATCCCTGAGATGTAGTTATCCGGATCGGTATTGGGGTTTTCAAAATTGCTGATATACGAAGTCATAGAGTAGTTATACACAGACCATTCCTCTGCGGTATTTACCTTCATTTTGTGTTGAGCCGTATCCCAGCCATGCCCGTGTTTAGAATCTGCTCCGTACTTTTTGCCGTCTATCAGCATGGCATTGTACATGGTATGCAGAAACTTTTTGGTGGAACCATCACCGAAAGTGATTTTAACATCCGGATCATAGGCAACTGCATTAACGGCTGCATGCCCGAAACCGGAGTAAACGATTCTGCGTGCTCTGATGGCCTTGCCTGCATTGCCGCTTGCCTTCATTCTGATAGGGTCACCAGCCAGGTTAGTGGGGGAGTCCGGTATATAAGCATTGGTTTCTTCCCGGTCATCCTTGATAGTAATCTCATCGACTCCAATGGGCCGGAGCAGGCCTTCGATTTTACCATAAGACTTCCAGTCAACATTCAGCGAACCATCATTATTAAGGGATGGACCTTTAACCGACCCGGAACCGATGATGAATTTGGCCAGGGCCAGGTTATCCGCTCCTGTGTTAGATCCGTCCACATCGACCGCCTCATTCATTTCCTGTGCCCATATGGTATATTCTGCCCCGGTAACAGCGTCTCCTGGAATATGCACCAGGATATCTGCCCGGTTGGCCACCCCCACTGTGAGCCACTCGCAGGCCATGTCGGTATAGTAGCCGTCTTTATCTATCAGGTTAATACCGTCATAAGCAATATTATTCAGGCAGAGTCTGTCACTGCCGGCTGCTTCATCGGTGAACCATCGTTTGGCCATGGCGCTGGCATTTTTAGGGTCTCCGCATCGCCCCGTTTTGTACATGGGCTGGTTGGGGTCGATCAAACCGGGCTGAGCCTTCTCTGAGGCATTTGCCCCGTCTTTTGACTTTTGTATAAATACCCTGACATAGCCCTTGCCATCCACACTGCCATTGAGCAGCCTGAGGCGGATTACCTGGTTTTTGCTCACGTTGGTGGTTGGGATACCGGCCGAAAGCAACTGACCGTTTACCTTGGCTACAATGGTCTTGTTTTTCTTTTCATTGCCCTTAGCCTGGGGAGCCGGAGCTTCTCCTTCTACCGGAGCAGGTGCCAGCACCCTTTGGAACATCAGAGGCAGTTCTGTGTAGCTCTGATCCTTGAACTTAGCCAGAATCTCGTCATCAATCTTACCTTCCACTATCAGAAAGCCGGCCATACCACCGGCTACCTGATCAAAAGTAGCTCCGTGAGGATGGGGGTGATACCAGTGAGTGCCGGGATAATGAGGGCTACCGTCCGGCTGCTTTAGTTTGAACTTATAGCGAGCCATACCGACAACTTCATTGTCCATCAGTGCAGGACCATTACCATCCACTACGCGGTAAATAAAATCTTCTACCGGGATGACTCTGAGCAGGACATTGTCGGAGTGCACCTCTTTGCTCGTCTCTTCCTGACTGTTTTTAAACAGCCCTGGAGAAACGTGCAGGCCATGGGTATGCAGGTTGGTAACGTGTTGTTGATGCGGGCCGTAGAGATGGCTGTCAATTTCATAGTCCAGGGTGTCGGGAGAAATACGCTCATCGCCTTTAACCTTTCTGGCATCCTGCTTGGCAGCCCAGTAACCATCATTACCACTGAGGTTGTTGATCAGAAAAACTTCCAGGTCCTGATCTCCCCGCAACCGGAAAGTAGGACCGGGTACCACACCATTATAGGCAAAAAGCGGATTGGTGTTGCCGGGCGTAGTATTACCGCCATTATCGTCTACAGTCAGAAAGTGCGGGAAACCGCTGAACTCCACGTTCGGATCGAGCCTCAGGGCCTTGAGATAGGGCAGCTTGTTGATTTCCCGATTGATTTTGTCTTTTCTGCTCTCCAGGTCAGCAGTAGCCACAGCTTTGTTATCTGAAGTGAATTGAAAGGGCTCCAGGTCGTCTACCAGATTAATTTCCGGAGGGGAATGCCATTCCTGGTTTTGTGTGCCCAGGAGTGTCTTGCGTACATCAGAGAGTTGGTCTACACCAAGTGAAGCCGTTGAGCCCTGTGTTGGATTGCAGCTTGTGAGCGAACCGGAGGATACAAAGGCAAGTCCACCGGCACCCAGCATACTTTTCTTAAAAAAATCTCTCCGGCTATCGCGTGTTTTTTTCGAGGCATCAGTTTCCTGTGGCACCTCTTTTCGGGGTTCTTCAGACATAATTTCAGTGTTAAGGTTGGTTTGATTAAAAAATATTACCTCTTAAGTAAAGATAAATAATCGTAAAGTGAAATTTATAGGCCTTTTAACCTGTTTTGTTTAGATAAGAAGCGGGATGATCCGAAATGACTTCTCCACGTGTTAAATACAGATAGCTCAGATAACCTTCTTCTCTTTCCAGGTGCCCTTTTTGAGCCAGATAAAAGTAATTATGGCGGGAAGAACATAAGAGGCAGGGAAGGACCACCAGACGCCCAGTTCTGCAAAGTGCTCATAGCCTGTGGCAATCCAGGCAAAGGGAAACTGAATCACCCAAACGCCAATGATGGTAAAGGTCATAGACTCCACTGTATTTCCGGAGCCCCTCATGGTCCCGACCATGGCGAGCTGTGCGCCCATAAAGCCAAAAGCCGGACCGGTAATGCGCATAAAAGATACCGCCATGGCCACTACAGACTCCTCGGCATCCAGAAAGGCCCTGACGAGTGGTTCAGCAAAGATGAAGAAGCACAGCCCGATAAAGGTCATGGTAGCAAAAGCAATGGTTGCTGCATAATTAGAGGTCTTTTCTGCCCGGTCAATGCGATTGGCCCCGATGTTTTGACCTACCAGGGTGGCAGTAGCTTTCATCAGGCCCAGGGCGATGATGACCACAAAGCTGATCAGTCTGGCACCAACCCCATAGGCGGCCAGTACATCAGTGCCGAATTTGGCGGCTATTCCCGTCATCAGAGTCAGCCCCAGAGCTCTGGCTGAAATCTCCATGGAGGAGGGCATACCCAGCTTAAAAGCACTTTTCAGCAAGGGAGCATCAAATTGAAAAGCCTTGAGTGTAAGTTGAAAGTCCGTTTTTCCCTTGAAAAGAATGTAAATGCCGATAAAAGCAGATAAGGACAAGGTAGCCAGTGTTGAGAACGCGGCCCCGGCAACTCCATAGGCTGGAACAGGCCCCCAGCCATAGATAAAGAGCGGATCGAGAATAAAGTTGAGTCCCAGACTGAGGGCATTGATATAGAGGGGGATTCTTACCTCTCCGATACCCCGCAACAGCGACTGGAAGAGGATAAAGGTGAAATTGAAAACGAGCCCCAGAAAAATGATACGCTGAAAGAAATTGGCATCCGCAAAAATCTTCTGCTCGACTCCCAACCAGTGCAGGATATTAGGGGAGAGCTGCCAGGCGATGACCGTCATGATAATGGACATCAATACCACCATTACCAGGGTCTGGATGGCCACGTGGTTTACCATTTTCAGGTTTTTGGCCCCTGCATATTGTGCCACCAGAATGGCCCCGGCAAAACCAAAACCTGAACAGAGTGAGATCATCAGGAAATTGACGGGGTAGCTGATGGAAACCGCGGCCACAGCATTGGCTCCAAGCCGGCCCACCCAAAAAGCGTCTATCAGCTGATAGCCTGTTTGCAACAGATTAGCACCGATAATGGGGAAGGCAAGCATAATCAGCGTCTTGAGAATATTACCTTCAGTAAGTGGGGCTTTGTTTTGCTTCACAGGTAGGAGCGAAGTTAGCAGGTATCTCATGAAAGACAGTCGAAAAATCTGATTCATATTGAAGTGGCTTATTGATCTTCCCCTTTGAATACAATTGCGATCATTTTGCCCTACTCCCGGGATGCTTGTTAAGGTGGGGATTTGCTACAAGTATTGTGTCTGAATCTGATACTATATGACAGCTTCAGGCTGAGTCATTCTTCAAAGCGCTTCTTTCCATAATGCTTACAGGCTCTCTTGCGCTTCAGGGCTTCACCAGCATCTGTATCAATTACGAAGACTACGAAACTGATAATTCCCCAGCCGACCAGCCAGCTAATCCATTCAGTATCAACGGCTATAAGCCAGATAGCAAGCCCGGTCGAGCCTAGACATATAATACCAGCCCCGATTCTGAGCGTGATGGCCGTGAGCGGGGAGGTGCCATCATCCCATCCAGACTGACTGATTTTAGGGCTTTGCTGACAACACTTATCCAGGGCTCTGAGAAAGTGTGCTATGTTTCGCATGTTACGACCGAGAGATGTAAGACTGGCCCGTTTTGCCGTGTTGCTACGGCTGTTGATAAGCATGGTGTCAGACGACCTGATTAGCGTGATAATTTCTTCAAAACCCAGTGTTTTCGGTCCGTATTTACGAGCCCTGATCAGTCCTTCTGACTGAGAATCAATATCCCATCTATAGTGTTTTTTCATGTAGTCAAGCACAGCAGTAAACTCTCCTTTCTCCAGCTTGATCCGAATCTCAGTCATGGCAAGCTTAGCTCGTTGATATCTGTAGAGTAAAAAGGAGATAATGATAAAGGGAGGGGCAAAGGGCATCATGCCTTCTGTGTATTGGAAACTGCCATAACTGCCCGATTTGTCAAATTGACTCATGATGGCAATCAATACCAGGGAGGCCCATATAAAAGGCAATACCGGCAGATAATGTATGAACCTGGAAGCGGGGCTAAGCTTAACCCTTTTCCTTCTTGTCATACGTTCAATCGTCCGGGCGTCCATCATCTGCCTTATCTTTTGTCTTTTTTTAACCTGCGATGCAGTTCGGCAAGTACGTCAGGCCGCCTCAGACCATTCAGCTCTTCGAGCAACTCATCAGGTTGCTTCTCATAGAATTCTCCCCACCATCTTTGAGCGAGTTTGTTCCAGATGCGCCAACCACCCGGAACTCCTTTTGCTACAAATCTTTTGACAGGCTTACCCATATCCGGCAAGTTATCATTTGAGATGAATTCATCCCCATTTTTATTGGAAGGTCCAGAAGGTATCTTCTCTGCCGATATGCCGGATGTCTTTGAAAAAAGCTTTTGGGTTAGTGCCGGTCAGTTTCTTAAAATGATTGATAAACTGTGACTGGTCGTAGTAGTCATTTTCCAGGGCGATTCCGGTCAGAGAGTCCTGCTTCTGTTCCAACAAATAGGCATTGAGTGACTTTCTGAATTGAACGATATCAACATAGTCCTTGGCAGAGCAGCCCAGGTGCTTGTTAAAAAGTCTGAGCAGTGTTTTTCGATTGATGCTGAGCTGATCTGACAGGCAGGTAATACTCAGCTTCTGATCCGCAGCCATGATGAGCTTTACACAGCTTTTCAAAACCGGTTCAGCAAGGTCCTGAAATCTGGATTGGAAGAAGTGGTCCAGTAATTTGACTTTTTCATCCCGGGATGTCAGGGAATAAATCTGGCGGCAGTGATTTTTCAGCTCCTCACCAAAGTAATCAAAGGATTTATCGATGGGATCAGGAGAGGCAAGAGAGAGGGGACAACTTACAAAGTGATTGATACCGAGTTCTTTAAAAACAACACCGATTTTTTGGAAGGGTGCGGTTATATAGGCCCTTCTCAGATGTTTTTGTACGCCCGAGTAAATGAAAATAAAATCGGAATTCTGGTCAGGGGAAACAGAGGAATAGTTTTCCCCGAATTCAACTTGCGCATTTTTATAAATCGTCAAGGCATTTTTGTAGCCGGGGTAGTAAATGAACTGCTTTTTAACCGTACTATCGGTACACTCGTGAAAATAGTAATAGGCGATATACTCCCGCAAAAGGGGACTTTCAGGCCGTTGCGTTACAAAGGTCTCAGACTGCACCATGGATCAATAATAACGCATTGATCTTTTAACAGAAAAACCGGTTTGCGGTTAACCAACCCAAACCCTGAGTGAACCTACATACTTTGTGTCTGAGCGGATAGGATTTATCAAAAGGTCTGATTTACCGGGCGCAGCATTCCGCCACGCATCACATGGGTAATAGATCTCATGTTGGCTATGTCTTTTGAAGGGTCTTTTTCCAATACGATCAGATCTGCCATTTTTCCCCGGATCAGTGTGCCGAAGTCGTCAGACCGCTTCATGGCCATGGCACCATTGCGGGTAGCCATGGTAATAATGTCTTTGGCAGGTATGCCTGCTTCCTGCATGGCAATCATCTCATCATAGATAGAAAGGCCATGAAAAGTACCGGGGTTGCCCGCATCGGTAGCCACGGCAATTGTGATTCCGGCTTCATGAACTTTCTTCAGGTTTGCGGCCATCCTGGCTTCATGTCCACCCAGAAAGCCTTCAAAAGCACTGATCTGGGCATCGAGGTCAACGCCAGCAGGCATAAACCCTTTAAAGGCGGTACTTGACTGCAGGAAAGCACTCATACGGTCATCGAGCACCTGATTCGGGTCTTGTACCTGGCGCAGCTCTCTGAGGGATTTATATGACTCATAATATCCTCTGATTACCGTGAGAGTAGGCAGGTAGATCACATCGTTGGTTTTGGCCAATTGAATAAACTCATCATCAATTTCCCGATCATCCACACTGTGAACCAGCACTTTGGCACCCAGTCGCAGGGCTTCCTTAGCCTCTGCCAGGCTGGTGGAATGCACAATGAGCTGGTTGCCCTGTTTTTTTACTTCATCTGCCAGGGCTCTGACACTTTCCATAAAGGTGGAGTCAGTCAAAACGATGCCCCATACTTTGATGCCTGTAGAGCCCAGGTTGCTGTGGCGCTGTACGGCCGATCTGCCAACCTCAGGAGAGCTCAGGTAGAGCATTTGTTTATCGGTACTGGTATTGAAAAAGTCCAGCATAACCTGGGG